>NZ_CP133782.1:5000-672500 GCF_034351645.1 Pseudomonas sp. DC1.2
AGGTACTCCGGGGATAACAGGCTGATACCGCCCAAGAGTTCATATCGACGGCGGTGTTTGGCACCTCGATGTCGGCTCATCACATCCTGGGGCTGAAGCCGGTCCCAAGGGTATGGCTGTTCGCCATTTAAAGTGGTACGCGAGCTGGGTTTAGAACGTCGTGAGACAGTTCGGTCCCTATCTGCCGTGGACGTTTGAGATTTGAGAGGGGCTGCTCCTAGTACGAGAGGACCGGAGTGGACGAACCTCTGGTGTTCCGGTTGTCACGCCAGTGGCATTGCCGGGTAGCTATGTTCGGAATAGATAACCGCTGAAAGCATCTAAGCGGGAAACTAGCCTCAAGATGAGATCTCACTGGGACCTTGAGTCCCCTGAAGGGCCGTCGAAGACTACGACGTTGATAGGTTGGGTGTGTAAGCGCTGTGAGGCGTTGAGCTAACCAATACTAATTGCCCGTGAGGCTTGACCATATAACACCCAAGCAATTTGCAGGCTTTGAGCCCAAGGGCGAAAAAGCACCAGATTGCGGTGTGTGAAGACGACACAAGTCGAAAGTTTGCGATCAAACACACAAATCTATTACATACCCATTCGCTGGCGTGTTACCCGTAAGGGCTGACGCACTGGCTACCGAATTTCTTGACGACCATAGAGCATTGGAACCACCTGATCCCATCCCGAACTCAGTAGTGAAACGATGCATCGCCGATGGTAGTGTGGGGTTTCCCCATGTGAGAGTAGGTCATCGTCAAGATTAAATTCCGAAACCCCTATCTGCTTATGCAGGTAGGGGTTTTGTTTTAGTAGAAGTTATTGATTTTTCTGGCACGTTACTGCGGTAACGCGCTGGTCACAGAATTTCTTGACGACCATAGAGCATTGGAACCACCTGATCCCATCCCGAACTCAGCAGTGAAACGATGCATCGCCGATGGTAGTGTGGGGTTTCCCCATGTGAGAGTAGGTCATCGTCAAGATTAAATTCCGAAACCCCTGTCTGCTAATGCAGACAGGGGTTTTGTCGTTTTGGCGTAGGCAAAGCGTCGAACCATAAACCTCAAGATAGAAGTCCCAAGATCACCTGATGGTAATGGATCAATAACAATGCTCGAATTGAGCGTGCATCGGCGCGAAGTCGTCACCACGAGTTAGTGGCGATTTAACTTTCATCAGAAATGATCTATTCCGATCTTCCCGTACACCGTTCGGCGGGAATAGCTCGCCAATGCCGGACATTTTGTACGGAGCCCTAAGATTTTTCCGGCTTGTGCCGAAAGATTAGTGAGACATGCGCGCACCAAAGTAGAGCGGAATTTAGAGCGCCGTCTGTGCTGTTACATGGAATGTTGCAACTTGGAACGCATCCCACTTTCTGCATAAGAAGTCCTATGAAATGAATCTTAAGTTCAGCCATAAAATTCTTCTGGCCGCCTCGGGCGTCGTGGTCCTGGCTTTCGCGTTGTTCACTTTGTACAACGACTATCTGCAGCGAAACACCATCCGGCAGAACCTCGAGTCGTCCGTTCAGCAATCCGGTGAGCTGACTGCCAGCAGCGTACAGAACTGGATGAGCGGTCGTGTTCTTGTGCTGGAAAACCTCGCGCAGAACGTCGCCCACCAAGGTGCCAATGCCGATTTGCCGGGGCTGGTTGATCAGCCAGCCTTCACTTCGAACTTTCAGTTCACATACGTCGGTCAATCCAACGGTGTATTCACCCAGCGCCCAGACGCGAAGATGCCAGACGGCTACGACCCGCGTCAGCGTCCTTGGTATAAGCAAGCGGTGGCAGCTGACAAAACCATGCTGACCCCACCCTACATGGCCGCGGTCGGTGGTTTGGTGGTGACCATCGCCATGCCGGTGAAAAAGAACGGAGAACTGCTCGGAGTAGTCGGCGGTGACTTGAGCCTGGAAACCTTGGTGAAGATTATCAACTCGGTGGACTTCGGCGGTATTGGCCATGCATTCCTGGTCAGCGCCGATGGACAGGTGATCGTTAGTCCGGACAAAGATCAGGTCATGAAAAACCTGAAAGATATTTACCCCGGCGCCAACGTGCATATCGAGAAGGGCAATCAGGAAGTAGTGCTCGACAAGCAGGATCGTATTCTTTCGTTTACCCCGGTCTCTGGTTTGCCGAATGCCGAGTGGTATATCGGTCTGTCGATTGATAGGGATAAGGCTTACGCACCTCTTAGCCAGTTCCGCGCCTCGGCGTTGATTGCGATGTTCATCGCCGTTAGCGTCATCGCGGTGTTGCTGAGCCTGTTGATTAACGTATTGATGCGTCCGCTCATCACCATGGGTCGTGCGATGAAAGACATCGCGCAGGGTGAAGGTGATCTCACCCGTCGTCTTGCCGTGGAAAGTAAAGACGAGTTCGGTGAACTCGGCAGTGCATTCAATCAGTTCGTGGAGCGGATTCACGCGTCGATTTCCGAAGTGTCCTCGGCTACCCGTCAAGTCCATGATTTGTCACAACGGGTGATGGCGTCGTCCAACGCATCGATTATCGGTTCTGACGAGCAAAGTGCTCGTACAAACAGCGTCGCAGCGGCGATTAACGAGCTGGGCGCCGCGACCCAAGAAATTGCCCGTAACGCCGCCGATGCGTCGCTGCATGCCAGCGGTGCTAGCGATCAGGCGGACGACGGTCGTCAAGTGGTGGAAAAAACCATCCTGGCCATGACCGAGCTGTCACAAAAAATCAGCCTGTCATGCACCCAAATCGAAACCCTGAACGCGAGTACCGATAACATCGGGCACATTCTGGATGTGATCAAAGGCATCTCCCAGCAAACCAACCTGTTAGCGCTGAACGCTGCCATCGAAGCGGCACGTGCCGGTGAGGCCGGTCGTGGTTTCGCGGTGGTGGCTGACGAGGTGCGTAACCTTGCTCATCGCACCCAGGAATCGGCGGAGGAGATCCATAAGATGATCACCTCGCTGCAAGTGGGCTCTCGCGAAGCTGTGACCACCATGAACGCCAGTCAGGTCTCTAGCGAAGAGACTGTCGAGGTGGCCAACCAAGCCGGTTTACGTTTGGTGAGCGTGACGAAGCGCATCGGTGAAATCGACGGCATGAACCAGTCCGTGGCGGCAGCGACGGAAGAGCAGACTGCTGTGGTGGAAACCCTCAACGTCGACGTTAACCAGATCAACCTGCTGAACCAGCAGAGTGTGGCCAACCTCAATGAAACATTGAAGGATTGTGATGCGCTGTCGTTGCAGGCGAATCGGTTGAAGCAGTTGGTTGATAGCTTCAAGATCTGATTCAGCTTTATGGTTCAATCGCGAGCAAGCTCTCACAGTCGACGGCATTCCTTGCGAAGGAACTCAGTCAACCTGTGGGAGCAAGCTTGCGAAAGCGTTGCATCAGTCACCGTTGTACTAAAGCCCTATACGAACAGTTTCAGGGCATTGTTCATCGCATCGTCGGCGAACCCCTGAACGAAATCCTTGAATCCCGGCAACGCCTCGGCTCCGCCTTGGGTGGGTTCGGCGATGATGGTCCAGGTTGCTCGAGATTTGCCCATTCCCAAGGACTCCACATTCATTGCGGCCCACAGATTGGCCACGCCCAAGGTGTTATAGATTGTGGTCCAGGTCATGCAACGCGTTTGGTCGTCCCTAGAGTTGAGTTGTTCGACCACTTGGTTGCCGTCCTTGAAGAACTTCTTGCGCAGCGAAGAAACGCCCTCACCGGTCATCTCGATGTGCGACAGCGCGGGGATGAATCGATCGAAACCGGCAAAGTTGCCGACCACGGCCCAGACGGTTTCCGCGTTCGCAGGTACTTCCACCGAAGACACCACGTGGCAGCCGTGAGGGTTTTTGATCAGGGTATCGGGTTGCAGAATATTCATGGTCTTGCTCCATTGGTTGGGGTGCATCAGATGAAGTTGATTTCTTTGAGGTAATCGCAACCGCGCCGTAGCAATGCCGGGGACTTTTGCGGGTAGTGCGCGCCCATCTGTTTTATCCCCGCTTGGGCGTTGTCGTGGCCAATCATCGAGATATCGCCGATGTCTTCCTCAAAGCCGTTGAGGTAGAAACCCAGCACACCGAACAGCGCGTTATTGCTGTCGACCCGGCCCAGTTGCTGCTGCCAGTCGGCGACGCTGACCATCGAAAACTCCCTACCGGCTTCGCGAAAAGACGCCACGTAAGCGTCCCAGCTCAGCGGCTCTGGGTTGTGCAGGTTGAACACGGCGTGCGCGGGTTGATAACGGCTGGCGTGGAAGGCGATGAACCGTGCGAGAAAATCCACCGGCATCAGGTCAAAATTCAGCGCGAACTCTGGCACCTGGCCGAGCTGAATCGAGCCCTTGAGCATCAGCATCAGGCGATTTTTATGTGGCTGACAGACACCCGTGAGGCTGTTGAAACTGATATTGCCGGGACGATAAAGATTGACCTGCACCCCTTGCTCGCGCGCCCGCTCAAGGATCCGTTCAGCCACCCACTTGGACAGGTTGTAGCCGTTCTTAATGTAGATGGGCGGTGTCTGCGCGGCCGGCAGTTCAAGCACCCGGCCATCAGCGGAAATGTTGCTGGAGGCGGAGAGGGTCGAGACGAAATTGAAGATTTTCTTGCTGCGCCCTTCACATAAACGCAGGCACTCGAAAATCGGCTCGACGTTGTCCGGCGCCAGGGACTCGTAATCGAGGACGTGATTGACGTTGGCGGCGTTATGCACCAGCGCGCCAAACTCCCGGTCCAGCCGTTCGTAGACATCCACTGCGAGCCCTAATGATGGGCGCGCGATGTCTGCGGCGTAGACTCGCACCCGACTCAGGTCCAGATGTTCGAGTCGATTCTCGCGCAAGGCGTGAGCAAAGCGCTCGGCTGCTGATTGGCCGCCGCCGTCGCGCACCAGGCAGGCGACCTCGCTGGCGCCCCAGGCCAGTAGTGCCTCGACAATGTGTACGCCGACAAAGCTGTTGGCGCCGGTGACGATCACCTTATGTACGTCGCCCATGCGACTGACGGGCAGCGGTTGCAAATCGAGCTCGCGGAACGCATCGGCCATCGCCTGCGCGCTCAGCACTTCTTCGGTGCCTGAGCCGCGTACTAACGTCGCCAGCTTCACGATAGTGGGCAATTCGATAAAGCGGTTGATCGAGATGCTCCGGCCAAACTCTTCACGCAGTCGCAACAACATGCGCGACAGCAGGATCGAATGACCGCCGAGGTTGAAGAAGCTTTCGTCGGTGGAAATATCGCTGGCCGGCAACTCCAGCAACTCAGCCCAGATCTGCAGTAACAGTGCTTCGTCGGCGCTGGTGGGTAGCCGTCGATCACTGTCGTGCAGAATATTCACCGGTAACGACAGCAGTGTCCTGCGGTCAACTTTGCCGTTGCTCGCGAACGGCATGCTTTCCAGCTCCGTCCAGGCAATGGGCTGCATGTAGTCCGGTAAAAACTGCACCGCGTGGGCCTTCAGCGCTTCGCGGGCGTTACCCGTCTGGACCTCTTGTGGCTGAGCGAGAAACGCCAGAATTCGCCGCTGGCTGTCGATGACCACCGCCACCTGACGGTACAACTGGCTGCCTCGCAGGCAGCGTTCAATCTCTTCCGGCTCGACCCGAAACCCGCGAATCTTCACTTGGTTGTCCCGGCGTCCGCACAGCTCGATGCCCTCGGCGGTCCACTTCGCCATATCGCCAGTGCGGTAGGCGCGCAAACGCTTGCCGTCCGGGAGATTGAGCATCAGATAGCGTTCGCCAGTTTGCTGTGGGTTATTCAGATAACCCAGGCATACGCCCGGCCCCACGATGAACAGTTCCCCCACGGTTTGGTTGACCACCGGCTGCAAGTCCTCATCCAGGATCAACACTTGGCTGTTGGCAATCGGCGCGCCGAGCGTGCGGTTACTGTCGCCAGTGCGCAGTTGTCGCGCAGTGATCAACACCGTAGCCTCGGTCGGGCCATAGAGGTTGTAGAGGTTGCCCTGACGGGTCAGTTGCTCGATGACATAAGGCTCGCAGACATCGCCGCCGGTCATGATGTGATTCACAACCTGCAACTGATCCAGCGGCAGAATGCTCAACAGTGCCGGCGGCAGGAACGCGTGGCTCAATTGTTGATGACGGATCAACGCCACCAGTTGTAGCGGGTCGCGACGTTGATCATCGTTGGGCACGATCAGCTCGGCCCCCTGGAGCAGAGTCGGAAAGATATCGATCAGCGACGAATCGAAACTCAGCGACGAAAACTGCAGCACTCGGCTCTGCGCAGTCAGTTGTACATAATCGGCGTACCACGCGGTAAGGTGCGCCAGGTTGGCCTGGCTGAGTAGCACGCCTTTGGGATGGCCGGTGGTGCCTGAGGTGTAGAGCGCCATGCAGGGCGCATCCAGTTCGGGTCGTTGGCGCATCAAGGGTTGGTCGAGATCCACGTCATGGATGTCGACCTGACTGATGTCCAGCCCTGGCATTTCGTCGGCGAGCGGATGTTGCCCGTCATGCAGCAACAACACCGCGCCGGCATTCGAAAGAATGTACTGCTGACGTTGCATTGGGTGGCTCGGTTCCAGCGGCAGGTACACTGCGCCGCTGCCCAGGATCGCCAGAATTGCTGCGTATAACGCGCTGCATTTGGGCAGACAAATCCCTACCACGGGCGTGCCCTGATGCTGATCGAGTAGCGGCTGCAAGCGCTGCTGGATTGCACGGCTGTGGGCATGGAGGTGGCGATAGCTGAGGGAGCTGCCGGCGATGTTCAGCGCCGGGCGTTCAGCACATTGGATAAAGCGTTGTTCGAGGCGTTCGATCATCGGAATCTGACCGAGGTCCAGCAGCCGCTGCTCAGCCGTGAAGTTGAGCTGATGGACGAACGCCAGGTGTTCCAGAAACAGCAAATTTTCCACCCGCTCGAAATCAGCGCGCGGCGTAGGCTCGGCACACGAAAAATACCCGGCATCGCGCGAGAAGCGACTGACCAACAGTGCTGCCTGGTCTACCAACTCCGCCACGGCTCGCAAGCGTAATGCCTGGCCGTTGCCGAAGGAGTCATCAGCGATAGGCACGCGACTGAGCGGCTTAGAGCCATACGTCAACAGTAAGTCCAGCGAGGGTAACCCAGAAGCTCCTGGCCGCCCGACCCCCAGACTCAGCCTCAGCCGTGGCACCTCAATCAGGCCCTTGAACGACAGGCTGGCGTCGTCGATCAGCAAGTCGGCGTTACCTGACGGCTGCTCGTCGTCCGCCGCCAGGCGTGCCAGTGAATGACCGTGTTGCTCGAGTTCCAGCGCCAGGTCGGTCAAGGCCTGGCTTTGCCCAATCAGCAAAATATCGAGACGTCTCATGATTTTCTCCGCGTTAAGCCAGGTAGTCGGTCAGGGTGTCTTGCACACACGGTGAGTCCAGCAGCGAACTGCTGCGGAAAAACCGCACGATGTTGGCGACCAGCGGGTGATGGCGATTGATCGGGAAGGCCAGGCCCGACACTTCGTTCTTGAGTGCGTGCTTTGCGGCGTCGCTGACTTGCAGGGCATCGATCAAGCGAAAGTCGAAAGATTTCTGGATGTCATTGGTCAGGTAATGGCTGATGAACACCGGCAGGATTTTCGCGATGCACTCGCGATCGGCTTCGCTTGCGGTGTGCCAGTAGATGCGTACCAGCCGAGCCCAAAACCCGGAGTGTCGGCCTTCGTCCAGCAAGTGGTCGGCCATCAGCCCCTTTATCGACTGCTTGACGGTGGCGTCTTTGGCGAATGCGGCCACATCGCCGGTCACGGTGTTTTCGGCGATAGCCACGCATATCAACTCGACGGCACTGCGCAGGTGCTCCGGTGCCAATGCAACGGCTATGGGAATAGCCCGGCTCAACTCGATTTCATCCGGTAGTTCGATGGGTGGGATGCCGGTCATGGCCATGGTCTGTTGCATAAAATCCATGGCCACCAAGGCGTGGTAATCCTCGTCCACCACCACGGTCATAGCGTCATAGCGGCAAGGGAAAGGGAACTCGACGCTGAAGCGGTTTTTGGCGATGCTGCGCGCGGTTTTGTCGACGATTTCGGTTTCGAAAATCACCACGTCGTTGATGAACTTGTAGAGCGTCTGCACCAAGGCGAAATCCCTCTGATGCGGGCACTCGCGCAAGAAGGTTTCGCTCAGCACCAACGGCTGGCGACTCAAGGGGTAGATCAACTTATCGTCGTTTTCCAGCACACGCCGTGGGCGGGAGCGGATGGTCGCGCGGCTTTCCCACGCGTCGGCAAAGGATTGGTAGTCGGCGGCCTTCATGCGCTCACCTCGCTGACTGTTTCGTGCATGCTCAGGCGCAGGCCGTCCCACAAGGCAATGCGGTTTTCTACGGCCGCGATGGCACTGGCATAGACCTCTTCCTGGCGCTGCGGGTCGCCATCGACCAGGCGGGCGAGGAGTTTTTCTGCGGCGGGGCCGTGGTCCTCGGAGTCGACTTCAATGTGGCGCTCCAGGTAGTACCGGAAAGTGGGCGCCTGTTCGATGTCGATGCTCCAGTCATCGAGGATTCTCTGGAACATCTGTGGGATCACGTGCTCGCGCCCATGCAAAAAGGCTGCCGCTACACAGTGACTCGATGCGTGCAACGCGGTGTGTAAGGTGTGCCGGACGAACTGCGCTGCGGCGGGGTCGATGTCGATACTTTGCAGGGCGATGTCATAGCTCACGCCTTCTTTTTGCAACACGACAAAGCGTTCCACCGCCACCGTACTTGCACCGACTTCACGCATGGCTTCCAGGTACAACTCGAAATGGCTGCAGTGACCGTTGGCGGGTCGATCATCAGACTCCTCGCCGAGCACAATCTCGTTGATCAGACGTGCCGCTAGCGCGTCCCGCGGTGGTAGCCAGGGCACCTGAACGCAGGTGAGTTCCTGTTGCAGGCGCTTGGTCAGCGACATGAAGTCCCATACGGCAAATACATGGGTTTCCATGAAGCGTTGCAGGACCGATAGCGAATGTATTTCGGAAAAAATCGGATGAACGCTAAGTTCTGCTTTCTTCTGGTTTAGATGGGCTTTAGTCGGTTTCATGAGCGAGCCTATACGTGATTAAAAGTGTCGGTGAGTGATGCAATAGCCAAGCGAAAGTTGGTAACTACTTTCTGTGAGCGAACGAAGGCATAAAAATAAATAACTTTTAAGTTGCGTCACAATTTTTAGAAGTGACTTAGGCCTTGCTGGCTTAAGCCGTTGCCCCAGGGGTTTCAATGGGTGCGGAGAAAAACTAATACAGGGATAAAGTGTTGGGCAAGTTATTTTTATATTATTTTAAAGTTTGGTTTTCTCGGGCGCGACAAGTCCCAATAAAACTTTTAGTTTGAGTTTTATTGGGCTGAAGTTGCTCCTTCCGATTTATAAAAGTCAGAATAAAATAAGAAAGCGAATGCCTCGCTCGTAGCAACTTTCTAATTAAGAGAATTAGTATGATTTGATGGGACGGAAGTAGGCCGGGAGTACGCCGTTCTTCCTTTCCCGTGGCAAGACTCCTTCCGTAGGTTCTTGATGCGAGGACTACGCCGCTGGTACGCCCGTTCAATGTTGGGGTGTTGGATCCAAGAGTGAGCGTAAATCGCAACAGCCGCTATCTCCGCAACGCCTCATCCATGAGGTGGCAGATAGGGAGCGGGAGGATGTTAGTAAGGGGTGCGATACGCCATACCTATCAGAGGCGAGCACCGCAGGCTTTGTAAGCAGATTGTTCGCTAGACACATTCAGATACGATCAGAGGTGGCGAGTTGTTTCAGTGGTAGGAAGCAGTCGTCACTGATTCGTGGCGGTTGCCGCCATGGCCGGAACTCAGCACGGTCCGCTGTTCGCGTCTCTGACCGTGCGCCGTTGCGTTGTCGCGTCGTTTTTATCGGGTGCTGCTGCTCGTGCGGTGTGCAGTCAAACTATTGAGGTAGTGTGTGATGACCTCGACCCCACGACTGAGGTGTTGTTCGAGCAGTTTCACCGAATGATCGACGTCATGGTTTTCGACGGCCCGCAGCAGATTGCGGTGATCCTCTTGGGACAACTTGCCCAGGCCCATCGCTTCGAGGTTGAAGCGCAGGAAGCGCTCCTCCTCGTTGAGTCCGTCTTCCACCAGTCGCAATAGTCGTTGGTTAGGCGCTTTGCAGTACAAGGACATGTGGAACAAGCGGTTAAGCCGGCCGATTTCGGTGTAGTCGTGCTCTGTTTCCAACTTATCGATGTAATGCGCCGCTTGTTCGAGGTCGCTGGCCTTAAGCAAGGGAATCGAACGGCGCAGGGCTTCTGATTCCAACAGAATCCGCAGCTCATATGTTTCGGCCGCGTCGCCCTGGACCAGCGGGGCAACCACTGCGCCTTTATGGGCGATAACGTTGAGCAACGCTTGCGCTTCGAGCTGGCGCAAGGCTTCGCGAACCGGCATGCGGCTAACGCCGAACAGGTCGGCCAGATCCTGCTGGCGCAGGGCGGTCCCGCAAGGAATACGGCCGTCCAGAATGGCTGAGCGCAATGTGTGCTCGATCACCGATCGCGCCAAGTGAGCGGGAATCGGTTCGTTGACCTTGATGCTATTCAGAGGATTGGGCTTCTGTGTCACGACTACGCACCCTGATTGACTGAAATGATTTTTGGATCCAGATGGACACTAGTAACGACAGAACACCTTGTCAAACCGCCGAAAAGATCGTCTGACATCCAAAGTTTAGCGCGTCCAGGGTGATTGCACCGTGCCATTGTTTTTTGCATGGCGAACCTTCACCATCAACCGACTTCTCAACCTGCCTACCCTGGATGCCTCGCATTGGCGGTACGTTTCGCTTTTCCCCGGATTTTGCGCTGGCTAGGCTGCTCGTTGCTGCTGGCCTGCGTCATGCTGGGCGGGCTGCATGCAGATTGGGACTTCTCGTTGATCAGCCGCCGCGCCGAGGCATTGTACGGGCCATTGGGGGTCGGGCAGCAGCGGATTGATGCCTGGCAACATTTGTTGGCCACCCAGAAACAGATCAGCGAGCTGGAAAAGCTCAACGTGGTCAATCAGTTCTTCAACAAGCAGATGCGCTATGAAGAAGACATCGACTTGTGGCACGTGGACGATTATTGGGAAACGCCCATCGAAGCCTTGTGGAAAGGTGCCGGCGACTGCGAAGACTATGCCATCGCCAAGTATTTCAGCCTGCGTCATCTCGGCGTGTCCAGTGACAAGCTGCGGATTACCTACGTCAAGGCTTTGCGCCTGAATCGTGCGCATATGGTTTTGACTTACTACACCAGTCCCGAAGCCATGCCGCTGGTGCTCGACAGCCTGATCAACGAGATCCTGCCGGCGAGCCAACGAACCGATTTGCTGCCGGTCTACTCTTTCAACGCTGAAGGCTTGTACTTGCCCGGCGCCAAGGGCAACAAAAAAGTCAGTGACACCAAACGTCTTTCCCGCTGGCAGGATGTACTGAAAAAAATGCAGGCCGAAGGATTCCCGGTCGAGACGACTAACTAGGAGCACACGCTCAGATGTCTTTGTTCAAACAGCTGTTGATCGCTATCTGTCTGTTCCTGGTGGTCGCCTTCACGGGTAGCTTCATGGTCAGCCTGGAAAGCTCGCGTACCCAGTACGTCAACCAGTTGCGCTCCCACGCCCAGGATGCCGCCACGGCGCTGGCGCTATCCCTGACACCGAACATCGACGACCCGGCGATGGTTGAGCTGCTGGTCAGCTCGATCTTCGACAGCGGTTATTACGCGAGCATCCGTGTGGTTGACCTCAAGACCGACAAGACCCTCGTCGAGCGCAGCGGTATACCCGCGGTGAACAACGTGCCGGACTGGTTCGTCAAACTCATCGGCCTGGAACCGGCGGGCGGTGATGCACTCGTCAGCCGTGGCTGGGAACAGGCTGCGCGGGTCGAAGTCGTCAGCCACCCGATGTTCGCGTTGGCCAAGCTCTGGCAGAGCGCGCTGGGCAGCCTGGGCTGGTTGTTGATATGCGGCGCGGTGAGTGCGGTGCTGGGTGCGCTATTGTTGCGTCGGCAACTGAAGCCGCTGGACTACATGGTCCAGCAGTCTCATGCCATCGCCCGTCGTGAATTTCTCAGCCTGCCACAACTTCCGCGCACCCCTGAATTACGGCGGGTGGTACAGGCCATGAATCAGATGGTGGAGAAACTCAAAGCCCTGTTCCAAGAGCAGGCCGAACGCAGTGAAAAACTGCGTGTCGAGTCCTATCAGGACACCCTCACTGGCCTGGCCAACCGGCGTTATTTCGAGATGCAATTGCACGCTCGGGTGAGCAATCCGGAGCAGACCAGTTCCGGTTATCTGCTGTTGTTAAGGGTCACTGATCTGGCCGGATTGAACCAGCGCTTGGGTGGCCAGCGTACCGATGAGTTATTGAAAGCTGTTGGCGAGCAGCTGTGCCGCGAGTGCGCCAGGCACCCTGAAACCCAGAACCTCATCACACGGATTCGCGGCGGAGAATTCGCCGTGCTGGCCCCCGGGCTGGTGCGTGAAGAAGCGCTGCAACTGGCACAGAACCTCGACGGTGCGCTCGCAAGTCTGTATGCGACTGGAGCGACCGATGTGGCGTCGGTGGCTTCCATCGGGTTGGCGCCGTTTGCGCATGGTGACTCGCCGCAAGCGGTGATCGGCCTGGCGGATCAGGCGTTGGCTCAAGCTGAGGTTCAAGGAGAGCAGAACTGGGCCTGTCTGGACCACAGCGCCTCGACCAGTGTCGGCGATGACCATCATGCCTGGCATACACTGCTGGATCGGGCGCTGAGTCAGCAACGTTTCGAGCTGTACTTTCAACCGGTGTTCGCGACGCAAGACACCACATTGGTGTTGCATTACAAAGTGCTGTCGCGCTTGCTCGACGATCAGGGCCAAACCATTCCCGCCGGGCGCTTCCTGCCGTGGCTTGAGCGTTTTGGCTGGACCGCGCGGCTGGACCGACTGATGTTGGAGTGGGTGTTGGTGCAGATGGCCAGTCACGAAGAGTCCTTGGCGCTGAACCTGTCGTCGGCGACCCTCGCCGATTCACAGGCTCTGAATAAGATTTTTGACATTCTGCGTCAGCATTCGAACCTCGGGCCGCGACTGACCCTGGAAATCGGCGAGGAGCAATTGCCTGAGCAAGCGGTGCTGGAGCAGTTGACCCGGCGTCTGCGTGAACTGGGGTTCTCCTTGAGCCTGCAACGCTTCGGTGGACGCTTCAGCATGATTGGCAACCTCGCGCGCCTGGGGTTGGCGTATCTCAAGATCGATGGCAGTTATATTCGGGCCATTGATAAGGAGAGTGACAAGCGGTTGTTTATCGAGGCGATTCAGCGCGCCGCGCACAGCATTGATCTGCCGTTGATTGCCGAGCGGGTCGAGACCGAAGGGGAACTGTCGGTGATTCGCGAGATGGGGCTTTACGGGGTTCAGGGTCAGTTGTTGGGTGAACCGAAGCCTTGGAAATGAGCCGTTGAACCGTTAGCCAGGGCACCCCAAAACGCCGCCGACGACCTGATTGCTTCGATCTACGGCCGTACTGTGGGGGCGCCCTATACGCTGGACATCGATTCGATTAGTTGAGTGGGCTGCGACATTCGGGCCATTGATCAAGAGTCAGATCAATCCTCTTTCGTCATCATCAATCAGATGGCTCAACCCGCCCAACACTTCACGCGCCTGGTTCCGGTCCATCAGTTTGGCCTGGGCGGCCGGCGGCAGGTCGGTGACTCGGATCACGCCTTTACTGGTCAGCACCTGGATCAAGTCGTCGAGTACCCGGATCATTTCCAGGTCGCTTTGCTTGAGCTGTTTGAGGCTCGACTCCACGACTTCGTTGGCATACCAGGCCTGGATTTCGTGATTGTCAGCCGGCAGGGTTTCCGTGGCCTCGGCGTAGGCCGCAGCTTCTACGCGCATTAACTGGCCTTGCGCATCGCGTTGCACGTAAAACATTGAGCATCCCTCAGAAATGGACCGGTACCCTGCTGTCAGCAGCATAGGTGAACTGTTGGCGAGTATGCGTTGCAGTGACGGGCTCGTCACCCGGGAGATGGGTGCAAACATGACGGCCGCCCCTTGAGGGCGGCCGTCAGCCAGCGAATCAGCTGTTGTTGTGATCGACTTTGATGGTGGGGTCACTGCCGGCAATCAACGAGTGAATGTTGGCGGTGGACCAGTTGTTGCCTTCGAGTTTGATCGTCACGTCCGGTGCGGCTGCGGCTGCGTCGGTACCATTGAACTTGCCGGTAGAACTCACTTGCAGGGACGACACGCCGTCCACAGTAGTGATCTTCAGGAAGTTGTCGATGGTGCTGCCGGTTTCACCCTGCAACAAGTCGCGCAGATCAATACGGTCACCTTCGCTGGCTTTGAAGTCCTTGATCACATCGTTGCCAACGTCGCCCGCTTTCCAGACGAAGGTGTCGGCACCCGCGCCGCCAATCAGGATGTCGTTGCCCGGACCGCCGATCAATGTGTCGTTACCGGTACCGCCCAGCAGGATGTCATTGCCTTTGCCGCCATCGAGGTAGTCGTTACCTCCTTGGCCGAAGAGAATGTCATTGCCCGCGCCGCCCAGCAGCGTGTCATTGCCGTCATGAGTGCCGGACACGTCGAATGCGGCGTAGTGCTCCGTAATGAACTGATGCACGTTGCTGGCGGTGACTTTGCTGACATCCACGCCAGTTTGCTGGGCGACGAACGCCTGCATGGCCTGGTAACCCTCGCCCGCAATGCCGGTGAAACTCACCAAGTCGCCAAATATGATGTCATTGCCGTCGCCGCCACTGACCGTGTCGTTGCCCGGCAATGTTGCTTCAGTGTGACCGACGATCGAGTTCGCCAGGTCTTTGGGGTCGATGTTGGTTTGCGGCGAGTGGTCGGAATCATACGGTTTCAGGTCGTTGAGGCTCACTCCGCTATTGATGCCGATGGCCTCGACATTCGACAGATGGCTCAACAGCGCGAAGCTGCTGCTGGCATTGCTGGTGGTCGAAGAGTCGGTACTGTTACCAGTGCCCGCCAGCGTCGACAACTCGTAGGTGCCGTCCCCCTGAGCGTGAACGGTGCCCAGGCTGGTATAGCTCCAGTTGCCGTTTTTATAAATTTGCAGGGCCGCGCTGCCCGAACTGTTGATGGACAGGTAATGCGTGCTGTCGATGTACGTGCTGAAGGTGTCACCGGTTTTGTAGTTGCTGCTAGTCACCACGTCATCGAGCTTCACGTTGCCATACAGCGTTGGGTTGGTCTGCTCGCCCGTCTGGTAGAAGGTCGGCTGGCCGTCGGTGATGAAGTACGTCAAGTTCTTCGCCCCGGTGTTGGCCACTGCGTCGGCGCTTTGGAACCAGTTGGCCGTGGTCTTGAACACGTCCTCATAGTTGGTGCCGCCACCGGATGACATCGAGTCCAGGACCGTTTTGAGCGTAGCCAGTGCGTTCGGGTCATTCAGGTTGACCGACACCGATTTGTTGACCTGGGTGTCGAAGTCCACCAGGAAGATGTTCACCGTCCCGGAGTTGCCGCCCAGGCTCTGCTTGAGGGTGTTGAACACCGACGTCAGGGAGTCCTTGGCCGCGTTGATCGACGACGTGCTCATGCTGCCCGAGCTATCGACCATGAACGCGATGTTGTAGTTGGTGCCCGGCACCACGGTGAGGCCGCCGATGTCAGCGACGATAATGTCGTTGCCGCTGGTGCCGGTGACCGTGTCATCGCCAGACGTCGCCGTGATTGCGTTGTAGACCGCGGGGTATACGGTGACTGGAATCTGCGCGGTGGTGGTTGCTGAACCGCCCAAGGCTTCGGTGGAGGTCGACGTCACGGTCAGGTTGAACTGGCCGTTGTAATAAGACGGCGGGGTGACGGTCAGGGTGCCGAGGTTCCAGCCGGTGACGTTGGCGTCGCCAGACGTCGTGGTGACGGTGAAGGTGTGACCTGCGCCGTCAGTGAGTACCGAGCCTGCCGGGATGCCGCTGATCTTCACGCTCAGACTTTCGGAGCCATCGATGTCGGTCAGTGCCGTTTTGATCGCGCTCAGGTGAACGCTGGTGCCTTCGGCGCCTTCGTTGAGTTTGTAGCCGTCGTAGTAGCCTTCGCCGTTGGCGCCGTGCAGGTCGGAAACCGTTACACCGGCGGCGACCAGATCCGCTACGCCGGTGTACAGCGCCACGCCGGCACTGCTCAGGTCTATGGCGGCGCCGCCGTTGACCGACAGGTTGACGTCATAGTTGCCTGGGCCGTTCTGGTTATCGTGGTAGATGTCCAGGGTGTAGTAACCACTGGTCATCGGGGTGAACGAGCCGTTCAGTTTGCCGCCGGCACCCCACGTGGTGGCCGCGATGTTGTTACCGCCGATGGTCACCAGCAGGCTGTCGTCGCCAGTGCCACTGAAGGTGTACGTCTTACCCGCCTCGAGGTAGATCAGGCCGGAGGTTTTCGACGCCGTGCCCGCCGCCACATCACCGTCGGATTGCACGTTACTGACGGTGCTGCTGGACTTTGGAGTCCCCGCGCCATCGATGACCGATTTCAGTGTGGCCGTCGGTGCGCCACTGCCATCGGTGCCAAGGCCCGCCAGACCGGTCCACACGGCTTTGATCAGCCCGGTGGATTTGACGCTGTTATCCGCCACGTTCAGGGTCGGTGCATCGGCGACAGGCGTGATGTCGATTTTCACCGTACCGGTGTTACCCAGCAGTTGACCGTCGGTGGGCTGGAACTTGATTTGCGCGTAGTCCGCCTGGTTATTGCCCAGGCCGGTACCACCGTAGCCGTTGGCGCCGGATTCGTTGGCATCTGGCACGAAGCGCAGTTTTCCGGCGTCAATGTCGGCCTTGCTAAAGGTCTGGTTACTCGCCACGTCGGTCCAGGTTTTGCCATCGCTGCCCAGGAACTGCAACTTGCCTTCGCCCGGTAGGCCGGTGATTTTTACACCGAGGCTGGTGGCTGGACTGTCGACGTCGCTGACACCGAATGTCGACCACCCGAGAATCAGTGGGGTGTCTTCGGTGCCGGTGACGTTAACAGGCGCCGCTGTCGGAGCATCGTTGACCGCTACCACGTTGACCGTGGTGGTCGCGACGTTGGAGTAGTTACTGCCATCGGTCACGGTCACGGTGATGATGCGCGGCACCGTGCTTGGGTCGTGACTGCTGTTGGTGAAGCTGATGTTCTTGATCTGCTGCATGTAGTCGGCAAGCGTTGCGTTGCCCGACAGGGTTAGCGTGACCGAACCATCCTTACTGTTGGCATTGATGGTGATGCCGTTGACGCTGTTACCCAGGTTCAGCGCATCGCCTGGCTGACGGTTGGTCAGCACGATGGTCGCGCCGGTCAGCATGGTGCTGTCCGGGTCGGTGATTTTCAGGTCGGTGTCAGCAATCGACACACCCTGGCCGAGCGTGCCCTCGGTGAACGTCACCTTGTAGTTGGCACCGGTCGCGCCGCTCGAATCGTTGGCATCGAGGTCGATGACCGGCGGCGCATCGTTGTCGATGATCGAAGTGCTGACGCTGCCACTGGTGGTGCTGATCGCCAGGTTTTCGAAGTTGCCACCGGTGGCCGAGTCGATCTTGACCACAAAGTTTTCGGTACTTTCGGTGATTTTGTCGTCGATGGTCGCGACGTTGAAACTGGCGCTGCTGGCGCCAGCCGGGATTTTAACCGTGTAGACGCCGGTGAAGTCCGAGCCGTCGGTGGCGGTGCCGCTGTAGACGATTTTGAGCGTCACGTCAGTTTGCGCGGGGTGCGTCAGGCTGACGGTGTAGCTGGCGGTTTCGCCTTCGGTCACCGAGGTGCTACCGGTGATGCTGAGGGTCGTAGTGTCCTTGACGTCGCTGACGGTGGTCGAGACGACCGACTTATCCACGCCCAGCGCTTCGAGGTTACCGCCGATGGCGCTCTTGATCGATTCAGTGACAGTCGGCGCGCCGATGTAAACGTCATTCGCTGCGGTCACCGGCAAGCTGCCGGAACTTTGGCCGACGGCGATGGTGATTACTTTGCCGCTGTCGAGAGTGACGGTGACAGGGTCGATGTGCGCAGTAACGAGATTGCCTTTGGCATCGGTCAGGGTCGCGGTGTAAGTGATCGTGCCGCTTTCGTTGACGGTTGGCGTGGCGGTCAACGTTACAGTGGTGGCATCGGTGACGTCATTGACGGTCGTGGTGACCGGCGTTTTGTTCGGCGCTACCGCTTCGAGGTTTCCGCCCGAAGCATCTTTGATCGACTCGGTAACGGCGGTCGGGCCTTTGTAAACGTCATTCGCTGCGGTCACCGGCAAGCTGCCGGAACTTTGGCCGACGGCGATGGTGATTACTTTGCCGCTGTCGAGAGTGACGGTGACAGGATCGGTGTGCGCAGTGACGAGATTGCCTTTGGCATCGGTCAGCGTCGCGGTGTAAGTGATCGTGCCGCTTTCGTTGACGGTTGGCGTGGCGGTCAACGTTACGGTGGTGGCATCGGTGACGTCATTGACGGTCGTGGTGACCGGCGTTTTGTTCGGCGCTACCGCTTCGAGGTTTCCGCCCGAAGCATCCTTGATCGACTCGGTAACGGCGGTCGGGCCTTTGTAAACGTCATTCGCTGCGGTCACCGGCAAGCTGCCGGAACTTTGGCCGACGGCGATGGTGATTACTTTGCCGCTGTCGAGAGTGACGGTGACAGGATCGGTGTGCGCAGTGACGAGATTGCCTTTGGCATCGGTCAGCGTCGCGGTGTAAGTGATCGTGCCGCTTTCGTTGACGGTTGGCGTGGCGGTCAACGTTACGGTGGTGGCATCGGTGACGTCATTGACGGTCGTGGTGACCGGCGTTTTGTTCGGCGCTACCGCTTCGAGGTTTCCGCCCGAAGCATCTTTGATCGACTCGGTAACGGCGGTCGGGCCTTTGTAAACGTCATTCGCTGCGGTCACCGGCAAGCTGCCGGAACTTTGGCCGACGGCGATGGTGATTACTTTGCCGCTGTCGAGAGTGACGGTGACAGGATCGGTGTGCGCAGTGACGAGATTGCCTTTGGCATCGGTCAGCGTCGCGGTGTAAGTGATCGTGCCGCTTTCGTTGACGGTTGGCGTGGCGGTCAACGTTACGGTGGTGGCATCGGTGACGTCATTGACGGTCGTGGTGACCGGCGTTTTGTTCGGCGCTACCGCTTCGAGGTTTCCGCCCGAAGCATCTTTGATCGACTCGGTAACGGCGGTCGGGCCTTTGTAAACGTCATTCGCTGCGGTCACCGGCAAGCTGCCGGAACTTTGGCCGACGGCGATGGTGATTACTTTGCCGCTGTCGAGAGTGACGGTGACAGGATCGGTGTGCGCAGTAACGAGATTGCCTTTGGCATCGGTCAGCGTCGCGGTGTAAGTGATCGTGCCGCTTTCGTTGACGGTTGGCGTGGCGGTCAACGTCACCGTCGTGTCATCGACTTTGTCAGTAACGGTGGTTTCAACCGGAGTCTTGTTGGCGCCGAGGTTTTCGAAGTCGCCGCCGGTGGTGCCGGTGATCTCAGTCTTAACTGGAGCCGCGCCGTTATAGACGTCGTTCGGCGCATTAACGTTAATGCTGGCGCCAGTCTGACCCACCGGGATGGTGATTTTTTCACCATTGCCCAGCGTCACAACCACGTCCGAACCGGTGACTTTAACCGGGTTGCCTTGGGCATCAGTGATGGCGGCGGTGTAAGTAATGACACCGGCTTCGGACACGGTAGGCGTCGCGGTCAACGTCACCGTCGTGTCATCAACCTTGTCAGTAACGGTCGTTTCGACCGGAGTCTTGTTCGCGCCGAGGTTTTCGAAGTCGCCACCGCTCGTTCCGGTGATCTCGGTTTTAACTGGAGCCGCACCGTTATAGACGTCGTTCGGCGCGGACACGTTGATGCTGGCGCCAGTCTGACCCACCGGGATGGTGATTTTCTCGCCATTGCCCAGCGTCACGACCACGTCCGAACCCGTCACTTTGACTGGGTTGCCTTGGGCATCGGTGATGGCGGCGGTGTAAGTAATGACACCGGCTTCGGACACGGTCGGCGTCGCAGTCAGCGTCACCGTCGTGTCATCGACTTTGTCAGTAACGGTCGTTTCAACCGGAGTCTTGTTCGCACCGAGATTTTCGAAGTCGCCACCGGTGGTGCCGGTGATCTCAGTCTTAACCGGGGCCGCGCCGTTATAGACGTCGTTTGGCGCGGCCACGTTGATGCTGGCGCCGGTTTGGCCGACGGGGATGGTGATTTTTTCACCATTGCCCAGCGTCACGACCACGTCCGAACCCGTCACTTTGACTGGGTTGCCTTGGGCATCAGTGATGTTGGCGGTGTAGGTGATCGCTCCACTTTCCGAAACGGTCGGTGTTGCCGAAAGAGTTACGGTGGTGTCATCAACCTTGTCAGTAACGGTCGTTTCAACCGGGGTCTTGTTCGCGCCGAGGTTTTCGAAGTCGCCGCCAGTAGTACCGGTGATCTCAGTCTTAACCGGGGCTGCACCGTTATAAACGTCGTTTGGCGCGGCCACGTTGATGCTGGCGCCAGTCTGACCCACCGGGATGGTGATTTTTTCACCATTGCCCAGGGTTACGACCACGTCAGAACCGGTGACTTTAACCGGATTGCCTTGAGCGTCGGTGATGGCGGCGGTGTAAGTAATCGGCCCGCCTTCAACCGTGCTTGGCGAAGCGGTCAGTGTGACGGTGGTGTCATCGACTTTGTCGGTAACGGTCGTTTCAACCGGGGTCTTGTTCGCGCCGAGGTTTTCG
The DNA here is from genome assembly GCF_034351645.1 of Pseudomonas sp. DC1.2. NCBI lineage: Bacteria > Pseudomonadati > Pseudomonadota > Gammaproteobacteria > Pseudomonadales > Pseudomonadaceae > Pseudomonas > Pseudomonas sp. DC1.2. The sequence goes on from NZ_CP133782.1 coordinate 25,697, forward strand.
AAGTCGCCGCCAGTAGTACCGGTGATTTCAGTCTTAACCGGGGCCGCGCCGTTATAGACGTCGTTCGGCGCATTAACGTTAATGCTGGCGCCGGTCTGACCCACCGGGATGGTGATTTTCTCGCCATTGCCCAGCGTCACGACCACGTCCGAACCCGTCACTTTGACTGGGTTGCCTTGAGCGTCGGTGATGGCGGCGGTGTAAGTAATCGGCCCGCCTTCAACGGTGCTCGGCGAAGCGGTCAGCGTGACGGTGGTTGTATCGACTTTGTCAGTAACGGTCGTTTCGACCGGAGTCTTGTTCGCACCCAGATTTTCGAAGTCGCCACCGGTGGTGCCGGTGATTTCAGTCTTAACCGGAGCCGCACCGTTGTAGACGTCGTTCGGCGCTGCCACGTTGATGCTGGCGCCAGTCTGACCCACCGGGATGGTGATTTTTTCACCATTGCCCAGCGTCACAACCACGTCCGAACCCGTCACTTTGACTGGGTTGCCTTGAGCGTCGGTGATGGCGGCGGTGTAAGTAATCGGCCCGCCTTCAACAGTGCTCGGCGAGGCAGTCAAGGTCACCGTCGTGTCATCGACTTTGTCGGTAACGGTCGTTTCAACCGGGGTCTTGTTCGCGCCGAGGTTTTCGAAGTCGCCACCGGTCGTTCCGGTGATCTCAGTCTTAACCGGGGCCGCGCCGTTATAGACGTCGTTCGGCGCATTAACGTTAATGCTGGCGCCAGTCTGACCCACCGGGATGGTGATTTTTTCACCATTGCCCAGCGTCACAACCACGTCCGAACCCGTCACTTTGACTGGGTTGCCTTGGGCATCAGTGATGTTGGCGGTGTAGGTGATCGCTCCACTTTCCGAAACGGTCGGTGTTGCCGAAAGAGTGACGGTGGTGTCATCGACTTTGTCAGTAACGGTGGTTTCGACCGGGGTCTTGTTCGCACCGAGGTTTTCGAAGTCGCCGCCAGTAGTACCGGTGATTTCAGTCTTAACTGGAGCCGCACCGTTATAGACGTCGTTCGGCGCATTAACGTTAATGCTGGCGCCAGTCTGACCCACCGGGATGGTGATTTTTTCACCATTGCCCAGCGTCACAACCACGTCCGAACCGGTGACTTTAACCGGGTTGCCTTGGGCATCAGTGATGGCGGCGGTGTAAGTAATGACACCGGCTTCGGACACGGTAGGCGTCGCGGTCAGCGTGACGGTGGTGTCATCAACCTTGTCAGTAACGGTCGTTTCAACCGGGGTCTTGTTCGCACCCAGATTTTCGAAATCGCCACCGGTCGTTCCGGTGATCTCAGTCTTAACCGGGGCTGCACCGTTATAGACGTCGTTCGGCGCGGACACGTTGATGCTGGCGCCAGTCTGACCCACCGGGATGGTGATTTTTTCACCATTGCCCAGGGTCACAACCACGTCAGAACCCGTCACTTTAACTGGGTTGCCTTGGGCATCGGTGATGGCGGCGGTGTAAGTAATCGGCCCGCCTTCAACAGTGCTCGGCGAGGCAGTCAAGGTCACCGTCGTGTCATCGACTTTGTCGGTAACGGTCGTTTCAACCGGAGTCTTGTTCGCACCGAGATTTTCGAAGTCGCCACCGGTGGTGCCGGTGATCTCAGTCTTAACCGGGGCCGCGCCGTTATAGACGTCGTTTGGCGCATTAACGTTAATGCTGGCGCCAGTCTGACCCACCGGGATGGTGATTTTTTCACCATTGCCCAGGGTTACGACCACGTCAGAACCGGTGACTTTAACCGGATTGCCTTGAGCGTCGGTGATGGCGGCGATGTAAGTAATGACACCGGCTTCGGACACGGTAGGCGTCGCGGTCAACGTCACCGTCGTGTCATCGACTTTGTCGGTAACGGTCGTTTCAACCGGGGTCTTGTTCGCGCCGAGGTTTTCGAAGTCGCCACCGGTCGTTCCGGTGATCTCAGTCTTAACCGGGGCCGCGCCGTTATAGACGTCGTTCGGCGCGGCCACGTTGATACTGGCGCCGGTTTGGCCGACGGGGATGGTGATTTTTTCACCATTGCCCAGGGTTACGACCACGTCCGAACCGGTGACTTTAACCGGATTGCCTTGAGCGTCGGTGATGGCGGCGGTGTAAGTAATCGGCCCGCCTTCAACAGTGCTCGGCGAGGCAGTCAAGGTCACCGTCGTGTCATCGACTTTGTCGGTAACGGTCGTTTCAACCGGAGTCTTGTTCGCACCCAGATTTTCGAAGTCGCCACCGGTGGTGCCGGTGATCTCAGTCTTAACCGGGGCCGCGCCGTTATAGACGTCGTTCGGCGCATTAACGTTAATGCTGGCGCCAGTCTGACCCACCGGGATGGTGATTTTTTCACCATTGCCCAGGGTTACGACCACGTCAGAACCGGTGACTTTAACCGGGTTGCCTTGGGCATCAGTGATGGCGGCGGTGTAAGTAATGACACCGGCTTCGGACACGGTAGGCGTCGCGGTCAACGTCACCGTCGTGTCATCGACTTTGTCGGTAACGGTCGTTTCAACCGGGGTCTTGTTCGCGCCGAGGTTTTCGAAGTCGCCACCGGTGGTGCCGGTGATCTCAGTCTTAACCGGGGCCGCGCCGTTATAGACGTCGTTCGGCGCATTAACGTTAATGCTGGCGCCAGTCTGACCCACCGGGATGGTGATTTTTTCACCATTGCCCAGGGTTACGACCACGTCAGAACCGGTGACTTTAACCGGGTTGCCTTGGGCATCAGTGATGGCGGCGGTGTAAGTAATGACACCGGCTTCGGACACGGTAGGCGTCGCGGTCAACGTCACCGTCGTGTCATCGACTTTGTCGGTAACGGTCGTTTCAACCGGGGTCTTGTTCGCGCCCAGATTTTCGAAGTCGCCACCGGTGGTGCCGGTGATCTCAGTCTTAACCGGGGCCGCGCCGTTATAGACGTCGTTCGGCGCATTAACGTTAATGCTGGCGCCAGTCTGACCCACCGGGATGGTGATTTTTTCACCATTGCCCAGGGTTACGACCACGTCAGAACCGGTGACTTTAACCGGGTTGCCTTGGGCATCAGTGATGGCGGCGGTGTAAGTAATGACACCGGCTTCGGACACGGTAGGCGTCGCGGTCAACGTCACCGTCGTGTCATCGACTTTGTCGGTAACGGTCGTTTCAACCGGGGTCTTGTTCGCACCCAGATTTTCGAAGTCGCCACCGGTGGTGCCGGTGATCTCAGTCTTAACCGGGGCCGCGCCGTTATAGACGTCGTTCGGCGCATTAACGTTAATGCTGGCGCCAGTCTGACCCACCGGGATGGTGATTTTTTCACCATTGCCCAGGGTTACGACCACGTCAGAACCGGTGACTTTAACCGGGTTGCCTTGGGCATCAGTGATGGCGGCGGTGTAAGTAATGACACCGGCTTCGGACACGGTAGGCGTCGCGGTCAACGTCACCGTCGTGTCATCGACTTTGTCGGTAACGGTCGTTTCAACCGGGGTCTTGTTCGCGCCGAGGTTTTCGAAGTCGCCACCGGTGGTGCCGGTGATCTCAGTCTTAACCGGGGCCGCGCCGTTATAGACGTCGTTCGGCGCATTAACGTTAATGCTGGCGCCAGTCTGACCCACCGGGATGGTGATTTTTTCACCATTGCCCAGGGTTACGACCACGTCAGAACCGGTGACTTTAACCGGGTTGCCTTGGGCATCAGTGATGGCGGCGGTGTAAGTAATGACACCGGCTTCGGACACGGTAGGCGTCGCGGTCAACGTCACCGTCGTGTCATCGACTTTGTCGGTAACGGTCGTTTCAACCGGGGTCTTGTTCGCGCCGAGGTTTTCGAAGTCGCCGCCAGTAGTACCGGTGATTTCAGTCTTAACCGGGGCCGCGCCGTTATAGACGTCGTTCGGCGCATTAACGTTAATGCTGGCGCCGGTCTGACCCACCGGGATGGTGATTTTCTCGCCATTGCCCAGCGTCACGACCACGTCCGAACCCGTCACTTTGACTGGGTTGCCTTGAGCGTCGGTGATGGCGGCGGTGTAAGTAATCGGCCCGCCTTCAACGGTGCTCGGCGAAGCGGTCAGCGTGACGGTGGTTGTATCGACTTTGTCAGTAACGGTCGTTTCGACCGGAGTCTTGTTCGCACCCAGATTTTCGAAGTCGCCACCGGTGGTGCCGGTGATTTCAGTCTTAACCGGAGCCGCACCGTTGTAGACGTCGTTTGGCGCGGCCACGTTGATACTGGCGCCGGTTTGGCCGACGGGGATGGTGATTTTTTCACCATTGCCCAGGGTCACAACCACGTCCGAACCCGTCACTTTGACTGGGTTGCCTTGAGCGTCGGTGATGGCGGCGGTGTAAGTAATGACACCGGCTTCGGACACGGTCGGCGTCGCAGTCAACGTCACCGTCGTGTCATCAACCTTGTCAGTAACGGTCGTTTCGACCGGAGTCTTGTTGGCACCGAGGTTTTCGAAGTCGCCGCCAGTAGTACCGGTGATTTCAGTCTTAACCGGAGCCGCACCGTTGTAGACGTCGTTCGGCGCATTAACGTTAATGCTGGCGCCAGTCTGACCCACCGGGATGGTGATTTTTTCACCATTGCCCAGCGTCACAACCACGTCCGAACCCGTCACTTTGACTGGGTTGCCTTGGGCATCAGTGATGGCGGCGGTGTAAGTAATGACACCGGCTTCGGACACGGTCGGCGTCGCAGTCAACGTCACCGTCGTGTCATCAACCTTGTCAGTAACGGTGGTTTCGACCGGGGTCTTGTTCGCGCCGAGGTTTTCGAAGTCGCCACCGGTGGTGCCGGTGATCTCGGTTTTGACTGGTGCCGCACCGTTATAAACGTCGTTTGGCGCGGCCACGTTGATGCTGGCGCCAGTCTGACCGACGGGGATGGTGATTTTTTCACCATTGCCCAGCGTCACGACCACGTCCGAACCCGTCACTTTGGCTGGGTTGCCTTGAGCGTCGGTGATGGCGGCGGTGTAAGTAATAGGGCCGCCTTCAACGGTGCTCGGCGAAGCGGTCAGTGTGACGGTGGTGTCATCGATCGAGTCGGTGACGCTGGTGACAGCAGCGTCTTTGCTCGGCACCAGATTTTCAAAATTACCGCCGGTGGCGCCGGTAATGGTGGTGCTGACAGTGCTGGCGTTGTTGTAGACGTCGTTGGCTGCTGTTGGGACATTCACGCTACCGGTGGTTTTGCCGGCATCAATGGTGATAGTCGAACCATTGGACAAGGCCACTGTGACCGGCGTTTGCGCCGGGTTGGTCAATGTCGCGGTGTAAGTGATCTGGCCGCCCTCGACGACCGTTCCGGTGGCGGTGAGGGTCAGGCTGGTGGTATCCACCGAATCGGTAATCGTGGTGACCGCTGGCGTCGGGTTCGCGGTCAACTGTTCAAAATTACCGCCGGTGGCACTGGTAATGGTGGTGCTGACAGTGCTGCCATTGTTGTAGACGTCATTGGCGGGCGTCGCGACGCTTACGGTGCCGGTGGTTTTGCCGGCATCAATGGTGATAGTCGAACCATTGGACAAGGCCACTGTGACCGGCGTTTGCGCCGGGTTGGTCAATGTCGCGGTGTAAGTGATCTGGCCGCCTTCAGTGACGTTGGCATTCGCCGTCAGGGTCGCGGTGGTGGTGTCGATGGTGTCGGTGACCTGGGTCACAGCCGGTACGGTCGGCGCAGTGACGACGATGCCGTTGCCGCCCGTGGTGCCGGTGACCGTCACGCTGATCTGACTCGCGTCGTTGTAGACGGTGTCGTTGGGCGCTAATGGGATATTGACGCTGCCAGTTACCTGGCCAGCCTGAATCACGATCACCGAGCCATTGGACAGGTTAATGGTCAGGTCGGACAGCGGTGCCTGAGTCAGCGTCGCGGTGTAAACCAGTACACCACCGGCTTCGGTGATAGTCGGTGTGGCGCTCAGAGTCAGGGTCGACCCCGGCAACGCGTTGGCACTGGTGTTGGTGTTCTGGCCACCCGTGGTGTTTTGGGTCGCCAGCGCGGCAGAGCCAATGCCCGCAGTCGGGAAGCCAATGGTCGGGTCGACTCGCGCGGCGGTGGCGTCCAGAACCACAAAACTGTGGCCGCCACCGGCTGCGCCGCCAGTGCCTGCTGCGGCCGGGCCGGCAGCTGCCGCTTCAAATGCGGTGGTCGGGTCGACGCCGGCCGCGATGGCTTGTTGCAGTTCTTCAACCGATGGCGCGGCTTGCGCGGTGGCCTCTACCAAGTTGGTCGTGTCGTCTGGTGCGCTGCCGCTCCACTGCGTGTCGCGGCCCAGGTCCAGGGTCCGGCCGTCAGCCAATTCGAGCGTGACAGCGCCGGCCGCGCCGGTGTCTACCTGATCGCCGACGAACAGCCGGTCGCCTTCAACAAGTACGCGGCGGACGCCCTCCGGGGACACCGCGAAAACTTGACCGACAATGCTTTTGACGATGGCCACAACACTGCTCATTGAAGACTCTCCGGGTGTCACGTTCAGTTAACTTCCATGACCCTGATGGCGATCTCGCCGAATCTGTCTGGACGTACTATAAAAAATTAACAAATCTAATTTGACGCTAAAAAGCGCCAATATTTTGGCTGTGTTTTTTCGCTATTAACTTTATGCCAAACTATTGACCTTATAGAGGGCATCCTAAACAATCGTCCCAGTAATGTCACATTGATATTTAAGCGGCGACCTGTCCTACAGCGTGTGATCCAGTTCCTGTTTTGAACTTTCCGACATACGGTCATTCTGGTTGCCATTATCCGACGCAGCACCACGTTTTGCTGTGATTCAAGACAAGAAGTTCCGGGGAATTTTCAAGATGCGTTCGTACCTGTTAAAGGCTTTACCGCTAGCGCTTGCAGCCAGTTTCGTACAAGCACAAACCCTGCCTGAAGCCATGCAACAGGCAATGGATGTCCATCCTGAAATTCAGGCCGGCGTTAACAGCCGAATGGCCGCCGATTATCAATTAAAAGCGGCCCAAGGTGGATACCTGCCACGGGTCGATTTGTTGGGCGGTTACGGTCGCGAAGGCACCGACAACGTCACCACGCGTGCCGCCACCGGTAACAATCACTGGGAAACCCTGAACCGCGGCGAGTCCAGTCTGCGACTGTCGCAAATGGTTTTTGACGGTTTTGCGACGTCCAGCGAAGTGGGACGCCAACAAGCCACCGTTAACTCTCGCGCTTATTCGTTGCTGGGCACTTCGGAGCGCACTGGGCTGACCGTCGCTCAGGTCTATCTGGACGTGCTGACCCGTCGTGAGTTTGTGCGCCTGGCTGACGAAAACTTGAAGAGCCACGAACGGATTTTTGACCAAATCAAACTGCGCACGTCGCGCGGTGTGGGCAGCGGCGCTGACCTTGATCAGGCCGAAGCGCGCATGGCGCAGGCTCGCAACAACCTGATCACCGAGCAGACTAACCTGGCCGATGCCGAGACCAATTTCCTCAGCGCTGTTGGCCAGATGCCCGACCAACTGGAGCGTCCGGCGCCTTTCGTTGCACTGTTGCCAGTAAGCCTGAACGAAGCCCGCTCGCAGATGCTGGAAAACAGCCCGGTGCTGCGTTCTGCTGAATCCGATATCGCTGCCGCCGAGAAACAGTACGAAGCGGCCAAGTCGACCTTCTACCCGCGTTTCGATGCCGAACTGGGCCGTACCGCCGACGACAACCTCGACGGCCAGGTCGGTCACAGCAACGAATGGCAAGCCATGTTGCGCATGCGCTTCAACCTGTTCGCCGGTGGCAGTAACAAGGCTGACCTGGAATCCAAGTCCTATTTGTCCACTCAGGCGCTGGATATCCGCAACAACGCCTTGCGCGTGTTGAACGAAGAACTCGGTTTGGCCTGGAATGCTTTGAACAACGCTAACGCCCAAGTGCCGATCGCCCAGCAGTATGTGGATCACAGCACTGCCGTGCGCACGGCGTATCAGAAGCAATTCAGCCTGGGTCAGCGCACCTTGCTGGATTTGCTCGACAGTGAAAACGAACTGTTCACCGCTTCCCGCCGTCTGGCGGAGATCAAGAACATTCAGTTATTTACTCAATATCGAATCAAGGCGACCATGGGCGAGTTGCTCAAGAGCCAGGGAGTGGTCGCACCGTTGGCATCCGTTGTGCAAAACGACGTGAAGCCAAAGGTCAAACTGCCCGGTATGAATTGAGCAGAACCTTAATTGTTCAATTTGTTAGCCAAGAGTGCCGAGCGTGGAATCAGAAGTCAGTCGAGTTCATCTCATTCATGATCCTCGCGCGTTGCACGACGACCCATTACTGGATGGCTTGTTAGCTCTTTGCACCTTGCATCAGAAGCCGGCCAGTGCGGCGATGCTGACCACCGGCCTGCCGTTGCCCAAACAACGCCTGAGCGTTGAGTTGCTGCCCCGCGCAGCCGCTCGCGCCGGCCTCCAGGGACGGGTGCTGGTACGTAAGCTGGAAGACATTCCAGCGATTGCGATGCCAACGCTGTTACTGCTCAAGGGTGGGCGCAGCGCCGTGTTGCTCGGCTGGCAAGGTGAAGACCAGGCCCGCTTGCTCCTCAGTGAAAGCGACGGCGGCGAATGCCTCGTCAGCCGTGAGGTCCTGGCCGACGACTACATTGGCAAAGTTTTCTTCGCTCAGCCCCAGCACAAATTCGATGTCAATCACGGCACGTTGATTCCACGTGCGCGCTCGTGGTTTCGCGACACGCTGAAGCGCTCGCGCTGGCTGTACGCCGACGCCATTGCCGCCAGCTTCCTGATCAACATCATCGCCATGGCTGCGCCGCTGTTCGTGATGAACGTCTACGATCGCGTGGTGCCGAACCAGGCCGAATCGACGTTGTGGGTACTGGCAATCGGCATCACCGGCGCATACCTGTTCGACCTGATCCTAAAAAGCCTGCGCAGTCTTTGCCTGGACCTGGCCGGCAAGAAAACCGACCTGATTATTTCCGCAACGCTGTTCGAGCGCATTGTCGGTATGGCCATGAAGTACCGCCCGGCCAGGGTTGGCAGCTTCGCCCAGAACATCCACGAGTTTCAAAGCCTGCGGGACTTCCTTGCGTCACTGACCCTCACCAGCCTGATCGACCTGCCGTTTACGTTGCTGATCTTCATGGTCATTGCCATTCTCGGTGGGCATTTGGTGTGGATTCCGGTGTTAGCGTTCCCGATTGCGTTGTTGATCGGTTATGCCTTGCAAAAGCCGCTGGTGGCGACCATGGAACGGACCATGGCGCTCGCTGCCGAGCGTCAGTCCAGCCTGATCGAAACCCTCGCCGGCCTCGATGCAGTGAAGGTGAACAACGCCGAAAGCGAACGTCAGTATCAGTGGGAACAAACCATCGGCACCCTCAGTCGTCTTGAGTTGCGGGTGAAAATGCTCTCCGGTCTGGCGATGAACATCACCTTGCTGATCCAGCAACTGGCCGGGGTGATCATGATCGTGTTCGGTGTGTACCAGATCATCGACGGCCACCTGAGCATGGGCGGGCTGATTGCGTGCTACATGCTCAGCGGTCGCGCCCTCAGCCCGCTGGCTTCGTTGTCCGGTTTGTTGACCCGGTATCAGCAAGCGCGGGTGACCATGTCATCGGTCGACCAGATGATGGAACTGCCCCAGGAGCGTAATTTCGAAGAGCGCCCACTGAGTCGCAAAGTCCTTCAGGGCGGCATCGAGTGCCGGCAACTGAACTTCACGTACCCGGACCAACAGAACGCGGCGTTGAAGAACATCAACCTGATCATCAAGCCCGGCGAAAAGATCGGCATCATCGGTCGCAGTGGCTCCGGCAAAAGTTCCCTGGCCAAGTTGCTGGTGGGGCTGTATCAGCCGGACAACGGTGCGTTATTGGTGGATGGCGTCGACATCCGTCAGATCGATGTCAGCGAGCTGCGCCACAACATCGGCTATGTGCCCCAGGACATCCAATTGCTCGCCGGCACCTTGCGCGACAATCTGGTGTCGGGCGCTCGCTATGTAGAGGACGAAATGGTGCTGCAAGCCGCCGAATTGGCCGGCGTCCATGAGTTCGCCCGTTTGCACCCGCAAGGCTATGAACTGCAAGTCGGCGAGCGTGGGCAGAACTTGTCCGGCGGTCAGCGGCAGAACGTCGCCCTGGCCCGCGCGCTGTTGCTCAACCCGCCGATTTTGTTGCTCGACGAACCCACCAGCGCCATGGACAACACCGGCGAAGAACGCCTTAAACAGCGCCTGACCGCTGTGGTTGAAAGCAAGACCGTGGTGCTGGTCACGCACCGTGCCTCGCTGCTGTCGTTGGTCGATCGCTTGATCGTTATCGACCGCGGACAAATTCTCGCCGACGGCCCGAAAGCCGTTGTGATGGAAGCGTTGAAGAAGGGGCAGATCAGTGTTGCTTAAGTCGGGTTTCAAAGATTCGATCCGTCGTTACTTCAAAGGCTCTGCCTCGCTGCAAGGCCAGCCATTGCCCGAAGTCAACAAGGCGCTGATCGAAGATGCGCCGCGCGTGGTGCGGCTGACGATCTGGACGATCATCGGCTTCTTCGTGTTCCTGATGCTGTGGGCCAACTTCGCCGTCATTGACGAAGTGACCAAGGGCGACGGCAAGGCCATTCCATCGTCCAAGATCCAGAAAATCCAGAACCTTGAGGGCGGGATTGTCTCTGAACTGTTCGTCAAGGAAGGGCAGATCGTCGAGGCTGGCGCCCCGTTGATTCGGCTGGACGACACCCGGTTCGCCTCCAACGTTGGAGAGACCGAAGCGGATCGCCTGTCGATGGTACTGCGCGTGGAACGCTTGAGCGCTGAGGTCGATGACCGTCCACTGAAGTTCCCTGCCGACGTCCTCAAGGCGGTGCCTAACCAAGCCAAAAGCGAAGAGTCGCTATACACCAGCCGTCGCCAGCAATTGCACGACGAAATTGGCGGTTTGCAGGAACAGTTGATCCAGCGCCAGCAAGAGCTGCGTGAGTTCACTTCCAAACAGGCGCAGTACCGCAGTGGCCTGGCATTGCAGCGCCAGGAAATCAACATGTCCGAACCGCTGGTGGCTCAGGGTGCGGTGTCACCGGTGGAAGTGCTGCGACTCAAGCGCTCCGAGGTGGAAACCCGTGGGCAACTGGACGCCACGACCCTGGCGATTCCTCGTGCCGAATCGGCGATCAAGGAAGTACAGCGCAAGATTGACGAGACGCGCGGCAAATTCCGCAGCGACGCCCTGACCCAACTCAACGAAGCCCGTACTGACCTGAATAAGGCGCAGGCCACAGGTAAAGCACTGGAAGATCGCGTCAGCCGCACGCTGGTCACCTCGCCCGTGCGTGGCATCGTCAACAAGTTGCTGGTAAACACCATCGGTGGCGTGATCCAGCCGGGCAGCGACCTGGTGGAAATCGTGCCGCTGGACGACACCTTGCTGGTGGAGGCGAAGATCCGTCCGCAGGACATCGCGTTCCTGCATCCGGGGCAAGAGGCGACGGTGAAGTTCACTGCCTATGACTACACCATTTATGGTGGGCTCAAAGCCAAGCTTGAGCAGATCGGTGCCGACACTATTACCGATGAAGACAAGAAGACCACGTACTACATCATCAAGCTGCGTACTGACCGCAGCCACTTGGGGACCGATGAAAAGCCGCTGCTGATCATCCCCGGGATGGTCGCATCGGTAGACATCATTACCGGCAAGAAGACCATTCTCAGCTACTTGCTCAAGCCGATTATCCGGGCGCGGGCCGAGGCGCTGCATGAGCGATAAACCTGCCTGATCATTCCCACGCACCGCGTCGGAGTGCCGCCATGGCGCTCCGAGTCCACTGTGACGCAGAGCGTCGCGGGATGTGTTCCCACGCAGGAGCGTGGGAACAATCGGTGGCATATCGTTATGCACTAACGGTATTTAAATTCTAATTCTTATACCCATATAGTCACTCCCCTGCGTACCTTCCGACCAATCGGCGCGCCGCACGACACGAACCAACACGGGACCTCCGTGAGTTTCTGATCGTCGCGCGCGCTACGGCGTGCCGTGCGTGGGAGTGATTTTTATGTCAGTCGTCTCTTTTTCTGAAAAACCTGCTTCTCAAAGCATCGCGCCGCAAGTGTTCGACATCCGCCCGTTCAGCGATGCCGTCGGTGCCGAAATCGTTGGCCTGGACCTGTCCCGCCCCATTAATGAGCAGGATTTCTCGCGCATCCACCGCGCGCACCTGGATCATCACGTCGTGGTGTTTCGCGATCAACGCATTACCCCCGAGCAACAAATTGCCTTCAGCCGCCGCTTCGGCGTGTTGCAGATCCATGTGCTCAAACAGTTTCTGCTGGCCGGGCACCCGGAAATCCTCATCGTGTCCAACATCATCGAAAACGGTGTCGCCGTTGGCCTCGGTGACGCCGGCAAATTCTGGCATTCGGACTTGTCCTATAAAGAACTGCCGAGTCTGGGCTCGATGTTGCACGCCCAGGAGCTGCCGGCCGAAGGAGGCGACACGCTGTTCGCCGACATGCACAAAGCCTGGGACGGTTTGCCCGAGGGGCTGCGCAAAGCGGTCGAAGGTCGTTCGGCTGCGCATTCTTACACCGCGCGCTACAGCGAAACCAAATTCGAAGGCCATTGGCGCCCGACCTTGACGCCTGAGCAACTGGCTCAGGTCGCTGAAGTCTTACACCCGATTGTTCGCACTCACCCGGAAAATGGGCGCAAGGCGTTGTTTGTCAGCGAGGGGTTCACCACCCGCATTGTTGGTTTGCCGCAAGACGAGAGCAAACAGCTGCTCGCCGAGCTGCATGCCCATAGCGTGTTGCCGCAAAACATCTACCGCCATCAATGGCAGCCCCATGACCTGGTGTTCTGGGACAACCGCTCTTTGATTCACTTGGCCGCCGGCTGCCCAAACGCGCTGCGCCGCAAGCTGTATCGCACCACCATCCAGGGCGACGCGCCTTTCTGATTTGCCGGAGAACTACCATGTCCAAACGTCTCGCGTTGGCGCCGTTGGCGGCTGCCCTCGGTCTGGGTTTCAGCCTGCTCGCCGGTAGTCTGGTGGCGCCGACCATGGCCCACGCCGAAGGTGAAATCCGTATCGCCGAGCAGTTCGGCATCGTTTATCTATTACTCAACGTGGTACGCGATCAGAACCTGATCGAGAAGTACGGTAAGCAGGAAGGTATCGACATCAAGGTTGACTGGACCCAGCTCTCGGGCGGTGCGGCGGTCAACGACGCGTTGCTTTGCGGCTCCATCGACATTGCCGGTGCCGGCGTCGGTCCGCTGCTGACCATTTGGGATCGGACCCACGGCAAGCAGAATGTCAAAGCCGTGGCTTCGCTCGGTAATTTTCCTTACTACCTGTTGAGCAATAATCCAAACGTTAAAACCATCGCCGACTTTACCGAGAAGGACCGCATTGCAGTGCCGGCGGTCGGGGTCTCGGTGCAGTCGCGCTTCCTGCAATACGCGGCGGCCAAGCAGTGGGGCGACAAGGAGTTTAATCGCCTCGACTCGTACACCGTGGCCGTTCCGCACCCCGACGCGACCGCTGCGTTGATCGCCGGTGGCACCGAGTTGTCCGGACACTTTTCCAACCCGCCGTTCCAGGATCAGGCGCTGAAAAATCCCAACGTCCACGTGGTGCTCAATTCCTATGACGTGCTTGGTCCGAACTCGCCGACGGTGCTGTTTGCCACCGAAAAATTTCGCGACGAGAACCCGAAAACCTACAAAGCCTTTGTCGAGGCGCTGACCGAAGCCGCCGATTTCGCGCAGAACGATAAAGGCGCGGCGGCGGACACTTACCTTCGTGTGACCAAGGCAAAAATCGACCGCGCGACACTGCTGAAAATCATCGATAACCCGCAATTCGAATTCAGCGTGACGCCGAAGAACACCTACCCCTTGGCAGAGTTCATGTACCGCGTCGGCGCGATCAAAAACAAACCGGATTCGTGGAAGGACTATTTCTTCCAGGACGCCAAGCCGCTGCAAGGGAGCTGATCTGGATGAACGCTTCCCTGCAAGGCCACACGGTCAGCAACCCCATCAACACCTCCGATGCGTTGCTGTCGGTCAATAACGTCAGCCTGGAATACCGCACCGCGCAGCGTGTGGTTCGGGCGACGCATCAGGTCAGTTTCGACATCGATGCAGCCGAGCGCTTTGTGCTGCTTGGGCCCTCCGGCTGCGGTAAATCAACCTTGCTCAAAGCCGTGGCGGGGTTCATCCAGCCCTGTGAGGGAGAGATCCGGCTTCAAGGACGCACCGTTAATGCACCCGGTCCGGACCGCATCGTGGTGTTTCAGGAGTTTGATCAACTGCCGCCGTGGAAAACCGTCAAACAGAACGTGATGTTTGCGCTGCTGGCATCGAAAACCCTCAAGCGTAAAGAGGCTGAAGAGCGCGCGCGGCACTATCTGGACAAAGTCGGGCTGTCGGCGTTTGCCGATGCCTATCCACATACCTTGTCCGGCGGTATGAAGGCGCGAGTAGCGATTGCTCGGGCGCTGGCCATGCAGCCGAAAATCCTGCTGATGGACGAACCCTTTGCGGCGCTCGATGCGCTGACCCGCCGCAAGATGCAGGAAGAGTTGCTGCTGCTCTGGGAGGAGGTGCGTTTCACATTGCTGTTCGTGACGCACTCCATTGAAGAAGCGCTGGTGGTGGGCAATCGAATCTTGCTGCTTTCGCCGCATCCAGGGCGGGTACGGGCTGAGGTCCACAGTCATCAATACGATTTGCACAGCCTCGGCGGTGCGGCTTTTCAAGCGTCGGCGCGGCGTATTCATCGGCTGTTGTTCGATGAAGGCCAGTCCCCGCAAGCCGAGCGCGAGCTGGGTTTCGCGGATGTTCGTATTGCTTATTGAGCTGCCTGGAGGATCGCCCGATGAGCTACTCATCATCCCCGCGTCATGAATTCGAAACGGTTCTTCAACCCCTCACCAGCGTGCCGCTGGAGCGTGAGCGGCCCCTCGGGCAACGCCTCTGGCAGCAAGGTTGGCTGCGCAAAAGCCTGATCCTGATTTTGCTGGCGGTGCTGTGGGAGGTGGTCGCGCGTATTCAGAACAACGACTTGCTGTTGCCGAGCTTTTTACAAACCAGCAGCGCGCTGTACGACGGCCTGCTCAGTGGCGAGTTGCTGGGCAAGGTGTGGATTTCGCTGGTGGTGTTGCTCAAGGGTTACCTGATCGGCATTGTTCTGGCGTTTGCCCTGACGACGTTGGCGGTATCGACGCAGTTGGGGCGCGATTTGTTGAGCACGTTGACCTCGATGTTTAATCCTTTGCCGGCAATTGCCCTGCTGCCGCTGGCGTTGCTGTGGTTCGGTCTGGGGCAGAACAGCCTGATTTTCGTGCTGGTGCATTCGGTGCTTTGGGCCTTGGCGTTGAACACCTACGCCGGGTTTCTCGGCGTCTCGCACACCCTACGCATGGCCGGGCGCAACTATGGTTTGAAGGGCATGCGCTTTGTGTTGTTCATCCTGATCCCGGCGGCGCTGCCGTCGATTCTTGCCGGTCTGAAAATTGGTTGGGCGTTTGCCTGGCGCACGTTGATTGCCGCCGAACTGGTGTTCGGTGCGACCAGCGGCAAGGGTGGGCTGGGTTGGTACATTTTTCAGAATCGCAATGAGCTGTACACCGACAAGGTTTTTGCTGGCTTGGCGGTGGTGATCCTGATTGGGTTGCTGGCAGAGAATCTACTGTTTGACACGCTGGAGCGGGTGACGGTGAAACGCTGGGGGATGCAGCGTTAGGTTTTGCGCGGGCAGGCAAGGCACTTTGCAATTAAGCCCGCTTTCAGGTGAATGGAGTGTGTGCCTGGGTTATGCCTGCGACACCGACCAACGGTTCGAGACGGGTGACCCCGACACCAAACGTCATGAAGGAGCCCACAAATACGTCCATAAGTACTCATCCTTCAGGTGCGTGATCTGGCGGGCCCCGTGTCGGCGCGTGGCCCGCCCCGGAGCTGCTGGGCTGCCGGATGTCGCTATGAGCAACGCCAGCATCGACGACTACCCTGTGGCTGGCCTAAAGTGACGGCATATTTCAGGGATACACCGTCGTGGTTTTTCCGGCACCGCATGAGGAAGTAATGGAGGCGCGCAGAGAAACGTCGGTTGGCGACACGCAAGACCCCCACGCAGCACCAAGCGCCTGGATGGGCGCGCAACGCTGGGCTCGTTGGGCCAGAGAATATGGGCTGGTGTCGATCATGGTTTTGGCGGCGCTGGTGCGTTTCTACGACCTGACGGCCGCCGCGATCTGGGGCGACGAAGGTTCCAGCCTGTTGTTGAGCCAGCACTCGTTGAGCGAAATCTGGGCGCATGCCGCCCACGACGTACACCCACCGCTGTACTTCATGCTGCTGCATGGCTGGATCGCCTGGTTCGGCGACGGTATTTTTTCGATCCGCGCCATGAGTGCAATACCGGGGGTCATTACGGTCGGGCTGGGCGTGTGGCTGGTCGACCTCCTCGCCACCCGGCGCGCTGCCTTACTGGCGGGTATCCTGCTGGCGCTGCTGCCCACAGCGGTGCGTTACAGCCAGGAAGTGCGCATGTACTCCTTGCTCGGCCTGCTACTGATCGGGGCCACGATTGCGCTGGTGTATTGGGTCCGGCAACCCCGGCGTAACGGCTATCTCGCGGTGTACACGCTGCTGATGGCGGCGGCGTTCTATACCCATTATTTCACTGCGCTGTGTGTCATCAGTCATTGGCTGTGGCTGGCCGTAGTGCGTGTGCAGCCGGGCTATCGCCTGCGGCATATCCAGCGTCCGGCCTGGTGGCTGGCGAACCTGGGGATTGTGTTGCTGTACTTGCCTTGGGTGCCCAACCTGATCGATCTGGTGCAGCACATGGATGCGCTCAAAGCCAATGGCGATGTTGGCTGGGAAGACCCGGTCACGCTGAGTTCATTGCCGTCGATGATCTGGTCGGTGCTGACCCAGGACGACGGCGCAACGTTGCCACGCTGGCTGTTCGTCACGTTGCCGGTGGCGGTGCTGGCGGTTACAGGTGTGGCGTTGGCACGCGATCGCAGCATTTTTCGCGGCAGTGTCCTGCTGGCGTTTTTCAGCGTGCTGCCGATGTTGCTGGTGTTCGCGGTGTCGTTCATCTCGCCAGTGTTCATTGAACGTTATTTGACCGCCTACGCGCTGGGCTTGCCGATGCTGGTGGCACTGGCGGTTGATCGTCTGTACGCACGTTTTCGAGTGTTGGCGCTGGCCATTCTGGTGCTGTTCATCGGGGTTGAACTGGTGGGGGTGAAAAACAACGCCACGGCTATTCCCAGCGAACAGTTCAGCGTCATGGTCGACTACGTCAATCAGCGTTTCGTCCCTGGCGACCAGATTGTGACGGGAGATATGCTCTGGTATCTCGTTTACGTCTATTACAACCGCACCGACGCCAAGCCGCTGCTGTACACGCCGCCCCAGGCCAATGGGTCGTCGAGCCGGCCCAATGCCTATGGCTTTGGTACGTTGGTGACCAGCGACGTCTATGTGGACAGCCTGGGTGATTTGCTTAAAAGCGGTGGGCGCGTGTGGTTGATCGGTTTGGCGCAGATGCCGGACGAGTTCCCCGCATTGCCCGCCGGCTGGCAAAATCTGGGCGAGAAGCGGGTCGGGGATGTTAGGGCGAGGTTGTTTGTGCGGCCGTGAGGGCATCCGCGCAGCACTCGCGCTGGCGCTGATTGTTTCCTCACAGTGGTGGCTCGGCTGCTTTAACTCTCGCACTGCTGGTCGGCCGCTTACCACTGCGGTTAAACGCTTCACCCAAAAACAGTGACGCTTACCGCAGCTTTTTACCCGCTCCGCTCCGATTTGATATCAAAAGTCCAATAGTGAACCCCCGTCCATCGACTACGCTCTGTCCTATAAGTGGACTGACGAAAACGGTGAAGGGATTGCAACAGTTTCACTTTATCTGCGGCTTGCCGCGTTCTGTTTTCACCGTGCCTTCTGCCCATTTTTTGCAGAATTCGCGTTTTCACGCGGACATGGCCAGCCCGGTCGGTGCTCTCTTCAGCCGCATCCTTGATCAAAGCAGCGCCAGCAGTGAATTTGCGGTGGGCGGGCATTACGACGCCCACTCGTTTTGGGTCAACGACAAATGGGCCGACGACAAGGTGAAAGGGACCTGGAACCTGTTTAATGTTATTTCCGCGCCGGTCGCAATCCATGTCGCCAAAGCGGTCGAGGAAGTGGCCAAGGCGTGCCGCCAGGCGATGTCCATCGCGGCATTGGCCAACCGCGAAGCGGCGTGGGTGTCGGGCGCTATCACGGTGCCGGTGGCTTATGTCAAAGCAGCCTGATTTGCTGGCGCCGACGTCGAGTGTCAGCCGCGCTCGGCGCGAGGCCCGCAACGGTCATCGCGGTACGGCGATTCTGCTGACCGGGTTGCCGGCCGCCGGCAAATCTACCCTGGCCCAAGCGCTGCACGCCGCGCTGTTCGAGCGCGGCGTGCAAAGTGTGGTGCTCGATGGCGACGGCTTGCGTGTGGGGCTCAATCGCGACTTGGGGTTCGCCGACAGTGATCGTCTGGAAAATATTCGTCGCGCCAGTGAACTGGCGGCACTGCTGGTGGAAAACGGGCAGATCGTGATTCTGGCAATGATCGCACCGCTGGCGGAGTTGCGGGCGCTGTTCGCCCAGAGGCTTGGCGCTGATTACCACGAAGTCTGGTGCTGCGCATCGTTGGCGGTGTGTGAACAGCGAGACCCAAAAGGTCACTACGCCCGGGCCCGGCGCGGCGATCTGGCGGGTTTCACGGGCGTGTCCGCGCCTTATGAGGCGCCGCTGTGCGCGTCGCTGGTGCTCGACACGGGTGTGCAACCGGTCGCGGACTGTCTTGAGCGTTTGCTCGGGTGGCTTGAAGCGTGTGCGGTGCTGCCCAAGCGATAAGTCGCCCGGTATTCTCCCGTTTACGGTTGAAGGTGGAGGTGCTGCTGTTGCAGGCGTTGGCGGCTCGACGCTGTTCAGTCAGGCGCTTGCCCGACTCGACAGCCACATCGTTTTCAGCGAACCACCACCGCTGGACGTCTTGCTGCGCGGTGGCTTGCCGGCTGCGTCATGTGTCGAGGGCTCTGAGGCCATCGCGAGCAGGCTCTTGCGACGTTTAGCAGGCCGCGCATAAACGAAGAAGGCGTCTGCGAGAAGGTTCAGGGTTTGGACGACAAATCCGCCATGCCCTTGAGCAATTCGATCGGCAGCGGGAAGACAATGGTCGAACTCTTGTCGCCGGCAATCGACGTCAGCGTCTGCATGTAGCGCAATTGCATCGCGCCCGGCTGGCGACCGAGCATCTCGGCCGCTTGCATGAGTTTTTCCGAGGCCTGCAATTCGCCCTCGGCGTGGATCACTTTGGCCCGTCGTTCCCGTTCGGCTTCGGCTTGTTTGGCGATGGCCCGTACCATCGACTCGTTAAGGTCCACATGCTTGATTTCGACGTTGGCGACCTTGATGCCCCAGGTGTCAGTCTGCGCGTCGAGGACTTGCTGGATGTCCACGTTTAGCCGCTCGCGCTCGGCCAGCAACTCGTCGAGTTCATGCTTGCCGAGCACCGCCCGCAACGTGGTCTGCGCCAGTTGGCTGGTGGCCATCAGGAAGTCTTCAACCTGAATGATCGCTTTCTGCGGATCAAGCACGCGGAAATACAGCACGGCGTTGACCTTCACCGAAACGTTATCGCGGGTTATCACGTCTTGCGGCGGCACGTCGAGGACGATGGTTCGCAGGTCGACGCGAACCATTTGCTGGACCACTGGAATCAGCAGGATCAGGCCTGGGCCCTTGACCTGCCAGAAGCGCCCGAGCTGAAACACCACCCCGCGCTCATATTCGCGCAGGATGCGAAAGGTCGACCCCGCCAGCGCAATCACCAATAACAGTAGCGCGGCAACACCCACTTGCAGGCCCATGATTATTCTCCCGCTGGCGCCGCGTCAGCCGCGGCCACTTGCAGCAACACACCGTTGCGCGCCACCACCCGGACCCGTTGCCCGGGTTGCAGCGGTGTTGCACTCAATACTTGCCAGTTTTCCCCTTGCAGGTGAACCCAGCCATTGCAGGCGTTACCCATTTGCAACCCGGTGATCGGCGTGACGCTGCCGAGCAGCCCCGCATCGCCACTGACGATTCGCCGCGGGCGGGTTTTCAGGGCGCGGATCAGCAGCGCGACAAGTAGCACGGCACTGACCAGCCCAAGACCGATGATCAACGGAACCGGGAGTTCGGTATTGGTCAGAAGGACCGCACCGATGACGAACATCACAATGCCGGCCAGGCCGATCACGCCGTAATTGGGCACCGTGGCTTCGGCCACCAGAAAGGCGAAGCCAAACAGAATGAGCCAGAGACCCATGGGATTGGGGATCAGCAGGACAACACTGTCCGCCGCGAAAACCGATCCGCTCATGGCCAACAGCAATACAGCGGTACACCAGCGAGTGTTCACTTGACCCTCCGAGAGCGTCTTGGGGGAAGCGCTCTCTACAGTCTAGTTGAGCCCCGGCGGGTTTGAATTCTGATCCCGTGCCCGTCTGATCCGGTGGGCAGATTCCCTGTCGGTTTCTGGCATTGGGCCTAGACTTTCAAGCAACAGAACGGGTTTAACCACCGTCCGCTCACCGCGGACACCGAGGTGAATCATGCGCATGGCAAGAACTGTGCAGAACAGCCTGGACAAGGCTCGCTGCGAATATGACGTCGTCACTCATCCTCACTCGGCCAGCAGCCTGGAAACGGCGCGGGTCGCAGGCATTCCGGCAGAACGGGTGGCCAAATCGGTGATCCTCGATGATCACCACGGGCATTATTTGATGGCCGTACTGCCTGCCAGTCGTCACTTGGACCTGAGCAAAGTTCGCGGCAGTGGCGAATGGCAGATCACCCGGGAAAGTACCCTGGCTCATCTGTTCAACGATTGCGAACGCGGAGCGGTGCCAGCACTGGGTGAGTCCTATGGCCTGGACATGGTCATCGACCCATTGCTGACCCGGCAGAAAGACATCTACGTCGAGGCCGGCAATCACCACAACCTGGTCCACATGAGCATGTTGCAGTACCTGAAAATGGTGCCGCACGCCGAGGTGTGCGAGTTGAGCCACTAACCTTATTGTTCAGTCGCCACGGAGCCCGATATGCAATCGCCGACTCACAGCCTGCCCTCGCTCTTCAAACAACTCGGCCTGGACAACGACCCGGCCAGCATTGAGCAGTTCGTTGCCACTCATTCACCGCTCAAACCTCAGCTGCACCTGGCTGACGCATTTTTCTGGAGCAAGGGCCAGGCTGAGTTTCTGCGCGAGGAAATTCTGGGCGATGCGGATTGGGCTGAGGTGGTGGATCAGCTGGATGTGCTGCTGAGGACGGGGCGAGCGGTGTAAAAAATTTTCAGGAATCGGCTGAAACTGCTCGCCCATCGCACGCAGGGAGTGCGACAGACATGGACCATGCGGCCCGTTATTTATTCTGCCGCCCGTCCTGTTCAGTTTCCAATACTGTGCCGATTCTTGAAGAGGTCGGCAGCGGCTTGCTCATCAATTTGTTTCAAAACTTGACCCGCTTTCCTTTCCAGTGCCATATTGATAGTTAGCAAACTAACAGTGTGTCTATTCCCGTGCCCAAATCCCTCGACGCCCTCCAGATGAACATCAGCAGCGCCATGGTGGTGTCCGCCCGGCATTGGCGGAAAATCTGCCAGACCACGCTGGCCAACTACGGCATCTCCGAAGCGTGCGCCGTTCCGTTGTTGATGATCGGGCGTCTGGGCGAGGGCGTGCGGCAGGTGACAGTGGCGCACGCGGCAGGGATGGAGAGCCCGTCGCTGGTGCGTTTGCTCGATCAGTTGTGCAATTCCGGTTATGTCTGCCGCACCGAAGATCCTCACGACCGGCGCGCCAAATGCCTGAGCCTGACCGAAACCGGGCGCGAGTTGGTGCAAGCGGTTGAAATCGAACTGGTGCGTTTACGCCATGAGGTGCTGGAAGGCATCGCGGTGAGCGATCTGGAGGCTGCCCTGCGTGTATTGAGAGCCTTTGAAGCAGCCCATCATTTGCCGGTGGCCGCCCCTTGAACGGATTTTTTACCGGCATGCCCCCCGCGCGCGACTGGTTTTATGGGGTGCGCACCTTCGCCGCGTCGATGATCGCGCTGTACATCGCCATGCTGATGCAGATGCCGCGTCCGTATTGGGCCATGGCGACGGTGTATATCGTTTCCAGCCCGTTCGTCGGCCCCACCAGTTCCAAGGCCCTGTACCGTGCAGTCGGCACCCTTCTTGGCGCCGCCGCCGCGGTTTTTTTCGTGCCGATGTTTGTCCAGACGCCCTATGTGCTGGTGGTGGTCATCGCCCTGTGGACCGGCACTCTGCTGTTTCTGTCCCTGCACCTGCGCACAGCGAACAGTTACGCCTTGATGCTCGCCGGGTACACCTTGCCTCTGATCGCGCTGCCGGTGGTGGATAACCCGCTGGCGGTGTGGGACGTGGCCGAGGCGCGCACTGAAGAAATTTTCCTTGGTATCGCTGTCGCCGCGGTGGTGGGCAGCATGTTTTGGCCACGGCGTCTGGCGCCGGTATTCAGCGATTCGGTGAACAAATGGTTTGCCGATGCCTCGACCTACAGCCTGCGCTTCCTCAGTCGTGACGTGCAGCCGGACGAAGTCAGCGCCCTGCGTTCGGCCATGGTCGCGACCTTTAACAGCCTGGAGCTGATGATCGGTCAGTTGCCGCACGAAGGTGCGCGGCCGCAAACCGTGCGCAATACCAAGGAGTTGCGCGGGCGAATGATTCACCTGTTGCCGGTGATCGATGCCCTCGACGACGCGCTCTACGCCCTTGAACGGCGAACGCCCGAGCTGGTGGATAAATTTGCGCCTTTGCTGACGGCAACCACCGAGTGGCTCGCTCACAAAGAGGCTGACCTGGGCCGCTGGCAAGCGCTCAAAGAGCAACTAGAGTCGCGGCAACCTAGTGCCGAGGCGCTGGATGATCGCAAGCAACTGCTGTTTTCCAACGCGTTGTATCGCCTCGGCGAATGGATCGACCTGTGGCAAGACTGTCGCAGCCTGCAATACGCCATCCAGTGCGAAAGCCAGGACAGCTGGCGCGCGGTTTACCGGCATTGGCGCCTGGGTCGTCTGACACCGTTTCTCGACCGTGGGTTGATGCTCTATTCGGCGGCGTCCACGGTGACCGCGATCATTGTGGCGTCGGTGCTGTGGATCTTGCTGGGCTGGAACGACGGCGGCAGCGCCGTGATTCTGGCAGCGGTGGCCTGTAGTTTTTTTGCGTCGATGGACGACCCGGCGCCGCAGATTTACCGGTTTTTTTTCTGGACCGCGATGTCGGCACTGTTTGCCAGTCTTTATCTGTTTCTGATCCTGCCCAACCTGCATGATTTCCCGATGCTGGTGCTGGCGTTCGCCGTGCCGTTCATTTGCGTCGGTACGCTCACGCTGCAACCGCGATTCTATTTGGGCATGCTGTTGACCATCGTAAACACCTCATCCTTTATCAGTATCCAGGGTGCCTACGACGCGGACTTCTTCAGCTTCGTCAACTCCAACCTGGCCGGCCCCATCGGGCTGTTGTTCGCCTTTATCTGGACATTGGTTGCGCGCCCGTTCGGCGCGGAACTGGCGGCCAAACGGCTGACTCGTTTCAGTTGGCGCGACATCGTCAGCCTCACCGAACCCGCTACGCTGTCGGAGCATCGTTACCTGGGCGTACAGATGCTCGACCGCCTGATGCAGCATTTGCCCCGGCTTGGGTTAACGGGCCAAGACACCGGCGTTGCGCTGCGCGAAGTGCGGGTTGCGCTCAATTTGCTGGATCTACTCGCCTATTCGCCTCGGGTTCTGGGCTTGCCGAAGGTGTTGTTAGGTCAAGTGGTCGTCGAGGTTGGCGGCTACTTCAAGGCGTGCCTGAAGGCGGGCGAGCGCTTGCCGGCGCCGAGTCCATTGTTGATGACCCTCGACCGCACGCGCCGAGCCCTCAGCGGTGCGGGCGATGATGAAACCCGCCGGCACTTGCTGCATGCCCTGAGTGGCTTACGTCTGGCGCTACTGCCAGGGGTGGAATTCGTTGGCGGCGGCGAGCCTGAAGAACAGCTTCCCCATGGCATCGATGGAGCGCCCTTATGATCGGTGATCTGGATCTCAGCGGGGTTTTCCTCCCGACCCTGCTGGTGTTGATGGGCATTACGTATGTGTTGTACCTGTTGGTGCATGGGGTGCTAACGCGCCTGCACTTTTACCGTCTGGTCTGGCACCGGGCATTGTTCAACGTGGCTCTCTACGCTTTGCTGCTCGGCGCCGTGGACTCACTCAGTCGATACCTGATGACATGAAAAAACCTTTTTTGACCATTGGTCGCGTCGTGCTGACCTTACTTATCGTGACCTTCGCCGTTGTCGTGGTCTGGCGCATGGTGATGTATTACATGTTTGCGCCCTGGACCCGGGACGGGCATATCCGGGCCGACATCGTGCAAATCGCCCCGGACGTGTCCGGGCTGATCCAGCGCGTTGAGGTGCGTGATAACCAGTTGGTGACGCGTGGGCAAGTGCTGTTCAGCATCGACCAGGACCGCTTCAAATTGGCGCTGCGCCAAGCGAAAGCCGCCGTGGCCGACCGTGAAGAAACCCTGGCGCAGGCTCAGCGCGAGGCCAAGCGTAACCGTGGCCTGGGCAATCTGGTGCCGGCCGAGCAACTGGAAGAAAGCCAGTCGAAGGTCGCCCGTGCGCAGTCGGCGTTGTCTGAAGCCCTGGTGACGGTCGACAGCGCTCAGCTCAACCTGGACCGCTCGGTGATCCGCAGCCCGGTGGACGGTTATGTCAACGACCGTGCCCCGCGGGCTCAGGAGTTTGTAACCGCCGGGCGCCCGGTGTTGTCGGTGGTGGACAGTCATTCATTCCACATCGACGGCTATTTTGAAGAAACCAAACTGGACGGGATTCATGTCGGCCAGAGCGTTGATATCCGAGTGATTGGCGACCGTGCCCGCTTGCGCGGGCATGTGGAAAGTATCGTCGCTGGCATCGAAGACCGCGACCGCAGCAGTGGCAGTAACCTACTGCCCAACGTCAACCCGGCGTTCAGTTGGGTGCGGCTGGCCCAGCGAATTCCGGTGCGGATTGCCTTCGACGATGTGCCCGCGGATTTCCGCATGATCGCCGGGCGCACCGCCACGGTCTCGATCATGGACGACAGCACCCGGGAGCCGGTGAAATGAACAAGGCCTCGGGTTTAGCGGCCGCCGGGTTGGGCCTGTTGTTGTCGGCCTGTCAGGTCGTTGGGCCGGATTATCACCTGCCCAAAGAGGCTGCCGTACAGCGTGAAGATTTGCAGGGCAACCTGGCGATGAACGGCAAAAATGTCGTCTCGGCACCGGTGCCCGGCGATTGGTGGCGCTTGTATCAAGACCCGCGCCTCGACCAGTTGGTGCAACAGGCCATGGCGTCCAACACCGACCTACGGGTGGCCGCGGCGAACCTGTCGCGCGCTCGCACTCAGGTTGAAGAGGCGCAGTCGGCGGGTGGTTGGAGCGGTGGCGTGAAGGCGGGCGCCCAACGTGTGCAGGAGTCCGGCGAGGCGTATTTATTGACGGAAAAGGTGCCGGTGTCCAACGTTGGCGACCTTGGCATCACCACGTCCTATCAGTTCGACCTGTTCGGCACCCTGCAACGCGGCATCGAAGCGGCCAAGGCGAACGCCGACGCTACTCAGGCGGCGGCTGATACGGCCCGCATCACCTTAGTGGCGGATGTGGTTCGCGCTTACACCCAGGTGTGTGCGGCCAACGAAGAACGGGCAATCGCTCAACATTCCCTGGACTTGCAGTCCCAGAGCACCACCTTGACCCAGCGCCTGCGTGATGCCGGGCGCGGCGACGAGACTCAGGTCACCCGCTCGCAAACCCAATTCAAATCTTTGCGCGCCGACATGCCACGCTACGAGGCGGCGCGCCAGACGGGGTTGTTCCGGTTGTCGATGCTGCTGGCCAAACCTGTCGACCAACTGCCCGTCGGCACGGCTGACTGCGCCGAACTGCCGACGATTACGCAATTGCTGCCGGTCGGTGACGGCGCGGCGCTGCTAAAACGTCGGCCCGACGTGCGTCAGGCGGAGCGTCGTCTGGCTGCCGCCACTGCCGACATCGGCGTTGCCACTGGCGCGTTATACCCGGACATCAGCATCGGTGCGACCCTCGGTACTGTCGGCATTCTGGGTGATCTCGGCAAACCGGCGACCAATCGCTGGGGCTTCGGTCCGTTGCTGAGCTGGACCGTACCGTCCAACGGCTCTCGGGCGCGGATCCGTGAGGCGGAGGCTGCGACCCAAGGCGCCTTGGCGCATTTTGACGGGGTGGTGCTCAACGCCATTCGCGAGGCTCAGACGGGTCTGGCCCAGTACGCCGCGCTGCTGCAACGTCGCGATGCTTTGGCGGACGCCGGGCAATCGGCACAACTGGCTGCCGAGCAAACTCATCGCTTCTACCAGGCCGGTCGCGCGTCGTTCCTGGCGGACCTGCAAGCCACTCGAACGTACACGGATGTACAGGCCCAACTGGCGGCGGCCAACACTCAGGTCGCCATGAGTCAGATCGACTTGTTCCTGGCCTTGGGCGGCGGCTGGGAAAGCGGACGAACGCAAGCCATGAACCCCGGCAAACCCTGAGCCCGTTGCTATGCTTTGATCTGTTGGGCTGACGCGCCACGAGCCACGTCAGTTCGCGGATCAAGGCTCGCGTTGG
Source organism: Pseudomonas sp. DC1.2 (assembly GCF_034351645.1). Lineage (NCBI taxonomy): Bacteria > Pseudomonadati > Pseudomonadota > Gammaproteobacteria > Pseudomonadales > Pseudomonadaceae > Pseudomonas > Pseudomonas sp. DC1.2. The sequence goes on from NZ_CP133782.1 coordinate 52,409, forward strand.
TCATGGGGATTCCAATAATGAAAAACCCTTATGCTCCCGGCTTCTGGTGCGCCGTTGCGGCGCTGGTGCTGCTGTCAGCCACTTACTTCTACGGCATCATGCTGGCCCACCAGATCGACAAGGCGCTGGTGTTTCTCGACAGTGCGTCGGCGCTGATTGCGGTGCTGTCCATCGTGGTCGTGGCCTGGGCTTCATTCCAGGGTCAGCGGATTAAAAAAAGACACCTCGAACAAGGCAAAACCCTGGTGCTGATTTGGGACGCCAAGGTCGCGCTACGACGAGTCGAAACCGTGTTCGATCGCTATTTCTGGGGCAGTTATTGGCAGCCGGGGCGCACGTTCCAGGAGGTCATGGGCGAACTCACCGGCACTCCCCTGGAAAAAAGCCTCGAAGCCTTGAAAACGCAGTGCCTGGCCCTCGACAAGCAAGTCACCGAGGAAGGCTGGCATTGGCTCAATAACGCTCGCGAGTTGTCCGATGTCGCCAATGCCATGGCCCGCGAGCGCTATCAACTGGACTTCTGCGACCCACGCTCTGAGTCCCCCAGCGGTACGGCGGTGATCAACCGTGATTTTGAAGTGCTGGTGTATACGTGGACGGCACGCCTGAAAAGCTTTGACCATCAGTTGGACGAGATTGAAGTGCAGTACTCCTGATTTTTTAGCCACACTCACGCCTTCGCGACCACACTCGCTCCCGCAGAGGGTCACACGCCTCCTGTGGGCGTGAGCCTGCTCGCGGAGGCGATTGCCCCAGCGCCGAAACGCTGGCCCTGCGCGATGTGTCCCTGGAGACTCTTTCACCTTTAATCATTGAGCCGTATCGCTCGGCAAATGCTAATCTCTTGCGCACTTTTAGCGGAGTCGAGCCACAACCCGTCATGGGTGCAGGGAAGACGACCTCATTTTCAACAACGGACATTGATCGGGTAATTCATGAATAAATCAGCAGGCGTGCTTCTTGGGATTGTTGTCGCCATCGGTGCGATCAGCGCCGGCGGGGCCTGGTACACCGGCACCCAACTTGAAGGCGTACTCAATGCCTCCGTTGCCGACACCAACAAAGAGTTGGAGTCGGCGCTGGTCGGTTCCAACGGCAAAGCCTCCCTGGAACTGGTCTCGCTGGAGCGTCATGTGTTCAGCAGCACCGCGCATTTTCGCCTGAAGGGTGAAGGCCAGTTGTTTGGGGATGCCCCGATCGAATTGTTGTTCGTTGATCACATCGAACACGGCCCGTTGCCGGCCTCGCGCCTGTTTTCGTTGAAATGGCTGCCAGTCATGGCCACCCTTCACTACGAGCTGGAAAAAACCCCGCTCACCGAAAAGTGGTTTGCCGCGGCCAAGGATGTTTCCCCGCTCAAGGGCTTGGTCAATATCGGCTATGACAAGGCCACCAACGGCAACGTTGAACTGGTGCCTTTGGAACTCGCCCTGAATGACAAGGTGAGCCTGAAGTTTTCTGGCCTTAACCTTGAAGTTTCCGCTACCGCGCAGGCTCAGAAGCTCAAGGCCAGCGGCTACATGAACAGTCTGAAATTGACCGCCGTGTCTGAAAACCAGGCGCCCATACAGATAGAGCTGAACGGCTTGACCCTGGCCAGCAACTTGAGCAAAAGCCCCTACGGTTATTACACCGGCGAAAATACCGTAGAACTGACCGACAGCAAGACCACCTTTGGTGCCAAGCAGTCGGTTGTGGGGATCAAGAATTTCGAGATGAAAAGCCAGACTGAAGAGTCGGGCACCAACGCTTCCGGGCGTGCCGACTACAAAATGGGTGAAATGTCGCTCAACGGCAAAGCCGTGGGTTCTGCCCAATTGGCCATGAGCGCGAAAAACCTCGATATTCCGTCGAGCATGTCGTTGATGCAGATCTATCAGACCAAGCTGCAACCTTACGAGAAGGCTGTCACTAAAGCGGCTGCCGCTCACCTGCCAGCACCAGAACTGAACCTCACCCCGGCTGAACAAGCCCAGATCAAGGCTGGCCTGGAGAAACTACTGGCCGCGGGTCCTCAGTTGGCATTGGAAAACCTGTCGTTCACCACCCCTAACGGTGAAAGCCGCGCCAACCTGGTGCTGGATCTGACCAAACCGACGTCGATGGACCTGTCGCCGGACCAACTGGTAAGACAGGTGATCGCTCTGCTGGACATCAACCTGCAAGTGTCCAAGCCGATGCTCGTTGACGTGCTTAGTGCGCAAGCGCAAGCGCAAGCGCAAGCGGGCGGCCAGACCGACGCCAAGGCCATCGCCGACCAGGCAAAGGCGACCAGCGACATGTTCAGCGCTATGGCCGTGGGCACGCAACTGGCCAAACTGGACGGCAATAACGTCGTCAGCAAGCTGCACTACGCCAACAATCAGGTAGAGTTCAATGGCCAGAAAATGACCGTCGAACAATTTGTCGGCTTCGTGATGGGCAAACTGGGTGGCGCTGGCGCGATCCAGTAATACGCTCCAGTCACACCCAAGGCAGCACCTCAATGCCCGGCCTCTGCGCAACGCAGACGCCGGGCGTTTTGCTGCCTGGCGTCTGGTTTCTGACGTCAGAGGTAAACGCCGGAATGTCACGATTCTGAATAAATATTGTGTGCTGAATATTGGTCTACGCTTGCATGCAAGAATGCCCAGATATAAAGCACGTCGGGTCCCCTGATCCGACTCTCCGTTACGAATGGGCAAGGGCATTGTGACCCGGCTGGCCATGGAAGGATGCTGACGAATGCCGCGTTTTACTCGTCTCGAAATTCAATGGCGTTTACGCCCCTTGTTTCGTTTTGCACTGTGTAGCCAGTTGCTGTGGTCCGGTCTGGTTTTCGCTGATACCCCTTACGATCAAATGGTCCGTGATGCCCGGGCCGGCAACTATGCGCCCGCGCTGAACGTGCTGCGTCAGGTGCCTGTGAACCAGGCCACCACCAGCCAGGTCAGCGATCACCTGCAGATAGCCGGTTGGGCGGGTCTGGACGCCGAAGTTGTGCAGGTCTATGAAGCCCAAGGACGTAACCGGGTACTGCCGGTGCAGGCGTTAGTCGCGACGGCACGCGCCTATCGCAACCTTAAGCGCTGGGACTCGGCAACCGAGCTGTACACCAAGGCCCTGGCCCTCGAACCGCAGAACCCTGATCTGCAGCTGGGTCTGGCGATGACCCAGGCCGATGCCGGTAAACCCGCCGAAGCGGTGATTCGCACCCGGGCGCTGGTGGCAGCCAAGCCTGATGATCCTTCCCGTCACCTGGCCCTGGCCTACGCCTTGACCCGCGCCGGCGCGACCTACGATGCGTTGTTCGAGTACGACCAGGCCTTCATTCGCGCGGGCAGCAAGCCGCAAGTCGCTCGCGAATATGTCTATGCCCTGCAACGGGCGCGCTTGCCGGAGCCGGCCTTGCGTCTGGCCCGTCAACGACCGGGGTTGATCGACCCGGTGCAGCAGCGGCGTCTTGAGGGTGATGTGGCTGCCCAGCAGGTGCGCATGGCCGAGTTTGCAACGCGCAGCGAAAGTGAACGCTACGTCATCGCCGACCGTGCCCTCAGTGGCTATGATCAGTTGTTGAGCACCTGGAATGCAGACCCGCAGGCCCATGACGACGTGAACCGCTGGCGCATTGATCGCCTGGGCGCGTTGAAGGCTCGCGCACGCACCGCCGATGTCATCAGCGAGTATCAAAAACTGTTGGCCGAGGGCGTGAAAATCCCCACCTATGCCATGCGCTGGGTCGCGGCGGCCTATCTGGATCAACGTCAGCCCGAGGTTGCCACGGACCTGTATCGTCAGGTCCTGGCGGCCCCTGATGCTGACCCCACCGATCATGTTGAAGACACCACGGCGCTGTATTACGCATTGAATGAAAGCGACCACGCTGACGAAGCGCGGGCCGTGGCAGAAACTCTGGCCGCGAGTCAGAAGCCGAGAGTGGAACTCAAAGGATTGCCGTTCGGTAATCCCAATGACTCATGGATGGATGCCCAACAACTCGATGCCCAGGCCGAGACCTCGGGTTCCGATCTGCCTACGGGTGAACAGCGTTTGCAGACACTGGTCGATCAGGCACCGGGCAACATCGGCTTGCGCCTGGCCCAGGCCGATCTGTACCTGGCCCGTGATTGGCCGCGCCGCGCCGAGAATCAGCTCAAGGAAGTCGAGGCCATGGCGCCGCGCGACGCCCGGCTTGAAGTTGCGCAAGGTCAAACCGCCATGGCCTTGCAGGAATGGCGGCAGATGGACGCGCTGACCGATGACGTGGTCGCGCGTTACCCCGACAGCCGTCAGGTACAGCGCCTGGACCGTCAGCGCGACGTACATGACATGACCGAGCTGCGGGTGCAGACCTACGGCGGCAAGAGTAATGGTGGTGGCAGCAGCGGCGCCGGCGCGGTGGCTGGCAGCAAGGATTTTGGCATTGAAACCTTGCTGTACAGTCCGCCCATCGACGAAGACTGGCGCGTTTTCAGCGGTATCGGTTATGCCTCCGGCGACTTCCAGGAGGGCACCGGGCGCGACCGTTGGCAACGGCTCGGCGTCGAGCGCCGAACCCGTGACATGACCCTGGAAGCGGAGGTTTCCAATCATGACTTCGGTTACGGCGCCAAACAGGGCGCGCGAGTGGCTATCGCCCGCGACATCAACGATCAATGGCAGTACGGCGGCAGCTTCGCCTACTTGTCTGCCGATACGCCGCTGCGCGCGCTCAACAGCGACATCACCTCCAACGGCGGCAGTGGTTTCATCCGCTGGCGCGCCAATGAAAGCCGAGAATGGAAACTGGCCGTCAGCCCGTCCCATTTCAGCGACGGTAACAACCGCGTCGAAGCGTTGCTCACCGGCCGTCAGGGTGTTTACACCGCGCCGAAGGTGCAGGTCGATTTGGGTCTGGAGGTTAGCGCCAGCCATAACTCCTTGTCTGAAGACGTACCCTACTTCAACCCAAAATCCGACTTCAGCGTCCTGCCCACGGTGAGCGCGAGCCATGTGCTGTACCACCGCTACGAAACCACCTGGAGCCAGCAGTTTCAGGCAGGTGCGGGCACCTACAGCCAGCGTGATTACTCCACTGGGGGCGTTGGCCTGTTGGGTTATGGCCAGCGCTACAGCTGGAACGACGTGTTCGAGGTGGGCGGTCTATTGACGGTGATCAACCGGCCCTATGACGGACAACGCGAAACCGATCTGCGCCTGCTCGTCGACCTCACTTACCGCTTCTAGAAGAGTTTGAAAATGCCTTTGATTTCGCGTTTCATCCTTCTGCTGGGAGTGCTGCTGATCAGCGCTTGTGCCCAGCAGGCCCCTGCCTTTGCGCCGCCGTCCGAGCGTCCACTGTCGGCCAATGAAAAGCCGTGGCCGAAAAACCACGTGCTGGGCATTGCTTACCATGACATTGAGGACCGCGACCCCGATCAAGCGGTCGTGGCTGTGCGCACCGAGCGCATGCTTGATCAAATGGCCTGGCTGCGGGAGAACAACTACATACCGGTCACCATCGACCAGATCCTGGCCGCTCGCAAGGGGGGGCCAGAGTTACCGCCCAAAGCGATTCTGCTGACTTTCGACGATGGCTATGCGAGCTTCTACAGCCGTGTCCTGCCGGTGCTGCGCGCATATAACTGGCATGCATTGCTGGCTCCGGTTGGCGTGTGGATCGATACTCCGGCGAACCAGCGAGTGGATTTTGCCGGCGAACTGCGTCCGCGTTCGGATTTTCTGAACTGGGATCAGATCCGGGAAATATCCCGGTCAGGTCTGGTGGAAATCGCCGCCCACACCGACGCCAGCCACAAAGGCATCCTGGCTAACCCTCAGGGCAATCTGCAACCCGCGGCGGCAACCCGCCTGTATAACGCGACCACCGGACACTACGAAACCGAAGACGAATTTCAGGCTCGCATGCGCATCGATGTGGTGACGATTTCGGAGAAAATCCGCAAAGTCACCGGTTACAAACCTCGGGTCTGGGTCTGGCCTTACGGCACGGCGGACGGCAGTACGCTGGAAGTGATTAACGAACAGGGCTACCAAATGGCCCTGACGCTGGACGACGGCCTCGATGCCCTCGACAACCTGATGAGCAGCCCACGTTTTCTGGTGGCGTCTGACCCTGACGGCCAACACTTCGCCAACAGCGTCGTCGCGGTCCAGGGCGACGCGCCGATGCGCGTGGTGCATATCGACCTCGACAACGTCTACGACCCTGACCCGGCCCAGCAGGACATCAACCTCGGCAAGTTGATCCAGCGTATGGCTGACATGGGCGCCAACACCGTGTTCCTGCAAGCTTTCGCCGACCCCAAAGGCGATGGTCTGGTGCATTCGTTGTACTTCCCCAACCGGCACCTGCCGGTGCGCGCCGACATTTTCGACCGCGTAGCGTGGCAGTTGCGTACCCGGGCTCGTGTCAAAGTCTATGCCTGGATGCCGGTGCTCAGCTTTGCGCTGGATTCGAAGTTGCCCCGGGTTACCCGCTGGGACCCGAAAACCGGCACCACCTCGGTCGACCCGAATCAATACCAACGGTTGTCACCGTTCGACCCGAACGTGCGTCGTATGATCGGTGAAATCTATCAAGACCTGGCGCGCCTGACATCGGTCGACGGCATCCTCTACCACGATGATGCGGTGCTGTCGGACTTCGAAGATGCCAGCCCCGAGGCCTTGAAGGCGTATGCCGCCAACGGTCTGCCAGGCTCGATTGCCGCCCTGCGCGACGATCCGGCGGCGATGCAGCGCTGGACGCGTTTCAAAAGTCGTTACCTGATCGACTTCACCCAGGAGTTGACGGCCAAGGTCCGCGCCATTCGCGGTCCGCAGGTGCTGACGGCGCGTAATATCTTTGCCGAGCCGATGCTCAACCCGCAGAGCGAAGCCTGGTTCGCCCAGAACCTCGATGACTTCCTCCAGACCTACGACTGGACGGCGCCAATGGCCATGCCGCTCATGGAAAAACAGAGCCAGCAGCAATCCGGGCCTTGGCTTGAATCGTTGGTTGCCACAGTCAAGTCTCGCCCCGATGCACTCAAGCGCACGGTGTTCGAATTACAGGCCAAGGATTGGACGAAACAAACCAATTCAAACATCGATGGCGCGCAGTTGAGCGACTGGATGGGCCGCCTCAAGCGTCAGGGCGCTACCAGTTTTGGCTACTACCCGGACAACTTCCTCGAGAACGAGCCGGACTTGAAAACCGTGCGGCGTGAACTCTCCAACAAATGGAATCCCTAACATGCTGGATAGACTTCTGGCTCTGCTGGTCCTGGCGATTGTCCTCGGGATTCCTCTCGGGCTGATCTTTCTGGTCACCGGGCAATTCCTGATGGACTTCGTGTTCTTTTACCCACTGTTCATGTCGGGGCTATGGATCGCCGGCGGCCTGTATTTCTGGATGCACTGGGAGCGCCACTGGCCGTGGAAGGACGACACGCTGCCGCCGCCGCTGGCCGGCGAACCGATGATTTCTATCCTGATCCCTTGCTACAACGAAGGCGATAACGCCGCCGACACCATTCACGCGGCGCTGGCCCAGCATTATCCGAACATTGAAGTCATCGCGATCAACGACGGCTCCAAGGACAACACGGCCGCAGTGCTGGATGCCTTAGCGGCGAAAGACTCGCGTCTGCGGGTTCTACACCTCGCGGAAAACCAGGGTAAAGCGGTGGCGTTGCGCATGGGCGCCATAGCGGCGCGCAGTGAATACCTGGTGTGCATCGACGGCGATGCGCTGCTGGCGCCGAACACCGCAGCCTATCTCGTGGCGCCGATGCTCGACAATGCGCGTTTGGGCGCCGTAACCGGCAACCCGCGCATCCGCACCCGTTCGACGCTGGTCGGCCGGGTTCAGGTCGGTGAATTCTCCTCGATCATTGGCTTGATCAAGCGCACGCAGCGGGTGTTCGGGCGGATATTTACTGTCTCCGGGGTCATTGTCGCCTTCCGGCGCACGGCCCTGAACCGGGTTGGCTACTGGAGCCCGGACATGATTACCGAAGACATCGACATCAGCTGGAAGCTGCAACTGGACCATTGGACGATCTTCTACGAACCTCGTGCGTTGTGCTGGATCCTGATGCCGGAAACCCTCAGTGGCCTGTGGAATCAGCGTTTGCGCTGGGCGCAGGGCGGTGCCGAGGTGCTGTTCAAAAATATTCGCGGCATCTGGCAGTATCGCCATCGTTACCTCTGGCCGTTGCTGTTCGAATACTGCCTGTCCACGGGGTGGGCCTTCACTTTCCTGTTGTCGGTGATCTTCTGGGCGGTGGGCAAGTTTATCGAAATGCCTGACGCTATTGCAGTGCATCACTTGTTGCCACCGGCCTTTACCGGGTTGCTGTTGGCGATGGTTTGTCTGGTGCAGTTCGCCGTCAGCATTTTGATCGACCGCCGCTATGAGCAAGGGTTGTGGAAAACCATGTTCTGGGTGGTCTGGTATCCATTGGTGTTCTGGTTCATCAGTCTGCTCACGACGCTGGTCAGCTTTCCCAAGGTGCTGTTCGGTCGCCACCAGAAGCGTGCGCGCTGGGTCAGTCCGGATCGTGGCATCAAACCGTTGGACGATGAGGAAGAAGAGGTCGTCAAATGAAAATCATCAGAACCCGGCAACGGCCTTTTCTGGTCGTGCTCGATGTTTTTTTCACGGTGCTGGCCTGGATTGGTCTGCTCTATCTGCTGGTGCGAGGTTTGTTGCCACTGTTCGATACCCACGGCGGTCAGCGTATCGACACGTCGTTCTTCGAGGCCCTTGGCACGTTGCAGATTTATATGTGGGTGGCCGTGGTCAACGCGGTGATCCTGATTTCCTGGGCGCGTTATCAACAGCGCAAAAGCAACAGCTTCGCTCAGCGTCGATTGCCAGCCCCGGTGGTGGACGACGAGGGGCTGAGCAAAAGTTTCAAACTGAGCGGCGACCGCCTGCAGAAACTGCGTGCCCCCGGCTCGATGACTATTCACAACAATCAGGAAGGTGATGTCAGTAACGTCATCACCCATTTTTTCCCGATTAATCCGCTCCTTCAGCCGCCACCCCTGGCACCGTTGGATCATCCTCGGGTGATCCGCCTACCTGCGGAGGAATGAGGCGTCCCTCGCCACATACGGACACCGCAAGGTGTTCGACTGCTGAGTTTGGCCCTTATCCTCAGGTTCAGCCCAATTGCTACTGCCACCGAACGAACGGTCCGGCTATAGTTTGCGGGCCGATGACGGCCTCACCAGCACAAGGTGCTCCGGAATGACCCGATTGACCTCTCTGAACCCTTGGCTGGCGGCTATTGCAGTCGCCCTTTGCGTGCAAATGCCCGTGCAGGCCCAGGAGCGCTTTACCCTTAACATCCCTGGTGTTTCGGACGATCGCCTGTTTACTGCTGCCGCCGCCAGCGACGCTTCCGGTTGTGGTGGGCACAACGTGTCACCGGCCCTGAACTGGAATGCCGGCCCCGCGGGAACGCTCAGTTACGCCATCGTCATGCACGACCCGGACGGCCAGAAAGGCCAGGGAGTTGATCACTGGGTGCATTACGGCATCAAGCCGACCACACACCAGCTCCCAGCCGGTATTGGCACAAAACCTACGCTTGAAGGCCTCGGTGGCACCAACACTAAAGGCACCACGACCTACATCGGTCCTTGCCCTCCGATCGGCGACAGCGCGCACCATTACGTTATCCAGATCTACGCCCTCGACCTTGCCCCGGATGCATTGCCCGCAGGCCTGACTCGCGTGCAACTGCTGGAAAAAATCAAGGACCACGTCTTGAAGAACAGCAGTGTGGTGCGCCGCTACCATCGCTGAGGTTTAAACCGGCGAATTGGCATCGCCCCTTGAATGAGCGCACTATCAAGCCATTGCCGATGCGTTGGAGGAAGCCGTGGCGAAAAAAATCGACCGCATCGCCCAAATGCTCAACTGCCCGGTAAAGGGTGAGGAATTGCGACGGGCGATCACCGAGAGCCGTAAAGAATTCCTCCTGAACCAACCGCAAGAAGACGAAACCGATGAGGACGACTTCGAGGAAGATCAGGATTGGGATGACGATCTCGACTGGACCACAGAATAAGAAAACCGCTTCGGCGGTTTTTTTTGGCTATTCATCAGTGGCCGTGGTTTGGAAAAAACGAGCAAAGGCGATTTTTGCCGTTGGCCCTGAGCGCCACAAAAAAGCCCCAGACCCTATGGCCTGAGGCTTTCTCGTTTTTGCGTATGGTGCACCAGGCGTCGTTTGAACTGGAGGCTGTGAGGCCCGGTTTATAAGGGTGCGGCCGGTGATGTTTTGGTTAGGCATACACGGGGGCGTTTACTGGGTATGTCCGACGGTGAGCGCTTGGTCATCCATGGGGTGCTCTAATTACCCACCTGCAAGCTCTTTTCGATGGGGTGGCCTTGTCCGAGTTTCTCTCTCTCGGGGCTGTTCAGCTGTCTATCCTCTGATAAGTTACTCCGCTCTGGGATTTTTATGACAGGAGGTCATAGTGGCTAAGCCAGCAGCGCGTAAAAGTGATCCATACAACTGCCCTCTGCCGGGGCACGGTACCAACCCCATTGCATCAGGGTCACCTGACGTGTTCTTCGACGGCCTTCCCGCAGCGCGTCAAGGCGACACCTGCACTTGCGGCAGTGCGCTCTCTGCAGCGCTGTCTCCGACGGTTTTCATTAACGGCAAGAATGCGGCAACCATCGATACCGGAGGCACACACGGCGGAATCGTGATTGGTGGCTCGGGCACTGTAATCATCGGTGGTACTCATACTCCATGCGAATTTGTTCCTCCCGCGCCGTTGACTGGTTACGCACGCTGGATCGGCTTCAGAATTCCCGCTGACGAAAGCTACGAGGGCTTATCGTGCACCGCGCATTTCGAGGATGGGTCATCACTGCCAGGTGTATTCGACGGACAAAACGCCGTGAAGTTTTCGAATCCGTCCGGTAAGACTTGCGTAATGCTCAAGTTCGAAGATGACGCGTCTAGTGCTGCATCGTCGCTGACTGAGAGTTTTTTGAACCGAATTTTAGGATAAGGAACATCCTGTGACAGAACCCTATCTCGTTACCGGCAGCTACGTCGTTCAGCGTGAGCATGCCTTACAGGATTCTCCGCTCGACAGGGCGCTAGAGCTGATGGAGGGCACTGCGCTCAGATTCTCTCTAGACGCCATCTCTGACGAAAAGATCAGGGCGAACTATCTGAAAAACATAAAGCGTATGTCACAGCAGACGTTGGCCGATGTGAAAGCCGGGAAGATTACAGCGCTTGAGGGCGTGCAGTTCAGTCATGAAATGCGAAACAAAATCTTGATGGAACATCGCAAGGTTACGTCCGCACAGGGCCTTGCTGTCGTGCAGCGAAAAAAGGCGGGGGGCCGGCCACTTCAATCGCTTTTTGATCGCTATTCGAAGGAACTCTTCCAAAAGAGTTACGAAAGTCTTTCACGTGCGGAGCAGAGCAAGGTTCATTACACGATTCTGGAGGCCGCTGGACGAGATGATGCCAAGTTTACGAATGGCACCAAAACTATGCGGATGATGGGCAAACTCGGCATCTTAGTTACCGCCGCTCTGGCTACTTATCAGATTTTGAATGCTGAAAACAAACAGAAGGAAACGGCGCGTCAAGGCCTCATCGTGGGTGGCGGCGCGGCGGGTGGTCTCCTTGCAGGGCTAGGAGTCAGCGCTCTCTGCGGGCCAGGCGCTCCGATCTGTGCATTTGCCGTTGTATTTTTGGGAACCGTTGCCGGAGGAATCGCAGGTGGTGCGGCAGCGGACTCGCTTGATGAGGAATTAGAGGAGTTCTCACATTGGGACATTCTTTGAGTCAGTCTGAGTTGACGAAGATTAGAGTCGCGCTCTCAGATCCGTTCAATGATTTCCCGGTTGATTACGACTACATAGCAAGACAGGTCAAAGGTGTCGATCCTCAAACTCTCTACGAGATTCTTTATTCTGACGTTGCGCCTGTGTGCTTCACCAATATTGCAGCGGTGCTTCCAACGGTATGGACAGGCTTCGATCCAGATTCCCTTAACGCCATGATTGAAGAAAGGCATGCAGCCAGGAGAAATAATTGGTTCCGCAGGCAATTTGATAAGTTGCTCGTCCGCTGGCTGGAATATAACTACGGGTACATTTGGAAGGAAATCGTCACTCGGCTGTGAGTTGACGACCAAGTTATTCACTCTGGGCCAAGCACGCTCAACAAAAAGGGTCCATCTGGGCCCTTTTTCAGGTGAAGCAGTTTTACTTTTTCAGCCATCCCTCGACGACGTCGGCACCGTGCTCTGCTTTCCACTCTTTCAACGCTTTATGATTCCCACCTTTAGTTTCGATGACTTCACCGGTATTCGGATTTTTGTAGACCTTGAGTTCGCGTGGTTTGCGCGTGCTGGCGGCCGGAGCGGCAGATTGGCGTCGGGCGTTGGTTTGCGGTTCCAGTAGATTGATGATGTTCTTCAGGCTGAAGCCATAGTGTTCGAGCAGCTTGCGCAGCTTCGTTTCGAACTCGATTTCTTTCTTCAGTCCATCATCACCTTTCAGTGCTTCGAGGGCTTTCAGTTGTTCGGCCAGATGTTTTTCCAGCTGACGGTATTCTGCGAGTTTGGACATGTTATTTCCCTTGTCAGTGAAGTCATGCGTGCTTGGTTGGATAGTAGTGCGGGTTACAAGTTCAGCACTATCTCCGGCGATTCAGTTGGCTTTCAATATGAGCCATTTCCGATTTAATCGCGTTGATGGTTAGCGTTTGTATCGGACTGGTTTTGCCCGGCCCCGCGTTGATGGTTTTCAACAGGGCATTCAGATGGGCTTTACGAATTTTAAGCGTGTCAGACCAGCTCGCGCTGTTCTGTATTGGCTTGTTCATTACGTTCATACCCAGCGATTTCAGGGCGGTGCGGCGGCCCTCTTTCATCGCGAAATGGCCCGTACCGTGGATGCTGGAAAACTCCCTGCGTACCGCGTTTTTGCGGATCAGTTCAGGCAATTCCCAGGGGTTGGGTTTAAGCGGAAGGACCAGGCCATCAGGGTTGAAAAAGAAGGCTTCTTGTTCTTCCCCGTTCCAGCTCACGCCCGCAATGGTGCGATGCCGCCAGTTGATCGCATCAGGTCGATAGATGCGGAATCCTACGCTGTAGGAATCGAGAAATGGCCCCTTGAAAGGGCAGTGGCTGCGTCTCATTCGGCCACCTGATCACGGGCTTCAATGCGGCTTTTTACCCAGCTCTGAACTTCAGAAAAAACCCAGGCAACTGGTGCGCCACGAGCTGTGCTGTTGCTCAGTTTGACGGGCTGTGGAAAACCACTTTCGGGGCACTGCATGAGCTTGTAGATCGTCGAGCGCTTGAGCCCCGTAGCAATCTCAAGACGTGGCATGCGTATGAGGGTGGTAGCAGGGTCGAAAGGTGTAGCGAGATTTGGAACTGCAGAAGCCGCGCCGAGAGGTGTGGCCAGATCTGGAAAGGCAGGATTGAATCCGAATGGGGAGTGGTTAGTCATTGGTATTGCTCTCGATTGGTTTGGACTGACGAGAGCAATGATCTAAGTGTTGAAATGCGGTGAGCAGTTCACTTCCATTTGAAATTTCTGGTTTACAACACCTTGTGTTGTTTGAGGATGGCTTCCACTCGTTTGCGGGTTAGCGCCGTTGATGTTTCGAGGGGGATCCAGTCGGGCCGCTCATCTTCGAGTTTGGCCACCTCCCTCTCAAGCCAGCGATGCACCGTTGTTGTGACAGCCCGACGCGACATACCGTTTCTCAGCAAGCTCCGTGCCTGGTTAACGATGGCAGCATCACGTTCATTCATCTCATCCTTTCGATCTATGCCGCTGAACACACCGCCCTTCTGCCGGGTCGCGGTTTTGATGGCTGCGGAAGCAAGATCGGTAATGTCATCGTCGTAAAGCGAGAGCAGCGAAGTCACCACTTCCAAATGCGCGACATAGTTCTCTAATGCATCAATGCGCTCATCTGGGTTGATTTCGCTCGCGACGGCTTGGCAGAACTCCTCCCAGGGCAACGCCAATATCCGCCAGTTCATCGAAACGGCTTGCTGTTCACTCGCCTGCATCCAGTCGCTGAGCGATTCAATAGGCCCCAGTCGTCCAGGATCAGCAAGTCGGTCTTGGCGTAGCCGGCCATGAGTTTGGCGAAGCGGCCGTCGCCGTGGGCCAGGCCTAGTTCTTCCATCAAGCGCGGCAAGCGCAGATAACGCACGCTGTAAAGGGGCAGCGACTGTTGCCGATGTGATTCTGGAGAGGATTGCGTCTAAGGCGGCCGCGAAACGTGTATTGACGAAACCAGACGAAGCATTTTTTTGGTCTGGCAGAACTGAACGGCTTGGTGGTGCCGATTTAGCCCAGCAAATTGCTAAGGAACATGGAGGTACTACTTTGGAGAGTTTAATTGCCCAGCGAGGGATAGAAATGCCTGCGTGGGACGCCACAAACCCAATGGTTGTTAAGGCATGGAAAGACATATCTGCACAATATGCAAATGGTGTGTCAGGTACTGTTCGCGCAGTTATAGGGCAGGATCTACGGGTTGGTAATGTGTGGGAAACTGCCGAATTGCCAGCTCTGATGAAGAACCCGAATGTAGAGAAAATCATTACGGTTGATCCCGTAAGCAGGGCCCAAAAAATAATATATGAGAGGGTAAGTAAATGATTTTAGAAGTTTCACGTGGACATGTTAGAGTGCAAGTCGGAGGGCGAGTTGTAACTGTTCAGGGCGAGATGTTTTTTCCGAAGAACGAGAAAATGGGCTTTGTATTGTATCGAGATTCAATAAGGACTTGGGATAAGCCCAACGAATTGGACGCTCTCACTGCTGATGAGGTGAACTCGCTCATTGCCGAAATACAGGACGAATTTTCTAGAGGTGGACATACATTGGAAATTGAGACGTAAAGATAGGGGGACGGAGAAATTGGGGCACCCATTAGCCGGAATAAGAGAGCTAGAACCCTCCAGCCCGCTCGTAGGTAATGAGTATTTCTTGTTGCAGGTAATCATCTCCCTGTAGGGGCACCGGAGATGGTGATTCGTTCGATACCAACCATTGATAATGGTGCGGTTGCTACTGTTTTGAAAGTGAAGGTGGATCCCTAGTGAACTTTCCAGAAGCTGAGCTGGTTGTGCGCGATATTGCAGGTGCTAGAGCTTTAGTAGTTTGTGGTGATGTGAATATTGCATCTAAGCTTATAGCTTTAGGCTTTGTGCATGACTGTCAGGGAATGATCCGCCATATAGTTAATGATGAGGATAGGAAAAAGCTCGTTCCAGATCTTATTGAAATAAAAGCTATTTTTTTCGTATGGTACGGGCTGGAGTCCTGCTGAACTTGTTGATTGTTATCGTGACTTAGGCTTTGTGACGGGGACCTTTCGAGTGATCTCTTGGGCGGAGCCAGGTAATTATACAATATTTGATAAATAGCTATTTAGAAGGGAAGTACTCGCTTGTGTGCCGTCTCTGAAATAAGTTTCTAACCTGAGCTATG
Source organism: Pseudomonas sp. DC1.2 (assembly GCF_034351645.1). Taxonomy (NCBI): domain Bacteria; kingdom Pseudomonadati; phylum Pseudomonadota; class Gammaproteobacteria; order Pseudomonadales; family Pseudomonadaceae; genus Pseudomonas; species Pseudomonas sp. DC1.2. The sequence goes on from NZ_CP133782.1 coordinate 67,887, forward strand.
CTTCTGTGGTCAGTCAGTGCTTGGAGTGATCACATGAACTCTCAGGACATCGTGCTCAGTGAAGACGAACAAATTGAACTGAGTCGGCGCATAAGATCAGCCACGATCAGTCAGCGCGACGGTCGTCGGGCGCGGGTGATTTTGTTAGCCGCTCGAGGTTGTTCTCGTAACGAGATTGCCCAGTTGACCGGTCTCTCCGTTGTTTCAGTCACCCGCTGGTGCAAGCGTTTTCAAGAGCTGCGTCTACAAGGCCTGGTGGATCTGCCCGGAAGAGGTCGCAAGCCATCCCTGCCGGCCGAAGCGTTGAAACGAACCCTTGAGCAAGTCACTCAGCCGCGTATCGGTCAGCCTCGCTGGAGCTGCCGAAGCATGGCGCGAGTCGCCGGCATTTCACCGGCCAGCGTCCAGCGCATATGGGCCGCCAACGACATAAAACCGCACCTGACACGCACCTTCAAACTGTCCAAAGATCCAAACTTCGAAGAGAGGGGAATAGGGGACACCCATTAGCCGGTCCTGCGTCAAGATCCAAAGCCTACCCGCCCTGCTTTTTAACGGTCGCGGTAGGAATGGCAGTCACCTGCCACCCCCCGCACAGATCCGTACGTGCGGAATTACCGCATACGGCTCCTGCCTTGGGTTTTGACGCCGAAGCGGGTTATGGGATAAGGATGCATCGGTAACTCACGCGGATACCGTCGGCGCGCCGCTCTTGGCACTGCAGTGCACTGAGCATGTATTGCTCTTCAACCGGATCCAGGCGTCGCGAGCGCTCGTCGTTGTAGCTTGGGCGGCTGACCATCCGCACCGGATTCTCGGCGAGATGAATTCCCCATTCTCGGCGAGCGACCTCAATCACGCATTGAAACAAAGCCAGCTCACGCTTGACCGTGTTGCCCTTGCGGATCTTCAGGCGTTCGTCACGGTAGCGGGCGAAGTCGGATGAGGTGAGTGTTGCGACGATGCGCGTAGCCAGTGGATGACGCTTGAGGGCTTCCAGGCGTTTGATTTCCGAATAGGCGCCTTTGTGCTTTGGAGCGATCTCGGAGATGTAACGATCAATGAGTTGATGAAAGGCGGTACGTTCGGCCTCGACGCGAGAGACAAAGATGCCTCGGTCGATTTCGCTTTCGATCATGCGCGCCCAGGCTTGGGCATCTGCTTTGGTTTCGAAGGTTTTTCGTTGGGCTGGATAGCCCTTACGGCGGATTTGCGCTTCCCACTGATACTCGCCGCGATTCCTGATTGTTGCCATTTCGACCATTCCCGCCACTTTTGAGTGTGGCAAATTTGTGGCAAAAACGACTTTCAGGACTAGGACAGGTTTCTGTCAGGAGCGCTATCCCCTTGTATTACAAGGGAAAGAAGATGGTGCACCAGGCGGGATTCGAACCCACGACCACTGCCTTCGGAGGGCAGTACTCTATCCAGCTGAGCTACTGGTGCGATGCGGGCGCCATGATACTCATATGCACTGCGGGCGTCCATGCTGCTGAATCGCCTGCGTTTTTTAACCTGTCACAGCCGTTTGCTACGTTGATCAGAAAAAATAGGCAAATGCGGCGTTTTCGTTCTTTTTTTCGAACAGGCTATTGTCCTTTAGGCCCTTTGATCCTAGGATCCGTTTGAGATTTCAAACGCTCTTGTCTGGGTGCTGAACCGCACGAGTTTTGATCAGTGCGCTATTTATGTGCTTCAGCCCGGTGAATGATTTCCCTGACGGCAGCCGAAAAGGCGCCTTTCTACAATCATAATTTGCTCCGCATCAGTGCGGTGCTGTTAAGGAAAGCCGACATGCAGCTTAAAGACACCCAGTTGTTCCGCCAACAAGCCTTCATCGATGGCGCTTGGGTCGATGCGGACAACGGTCAGACGATCAAGGTCAACAACCCGGCAACGGGCGAAATTCTGGGCACTGTGCCGAAAATGGGCGCTGCCGAAACCCGTCGTGCCATCGAAGCTGCTGACAAAGCGCTGCCAGCCTGGCGTGCTCTGACCGCCAAGGACCGTGCGAACAAGTTGCGTCGCTGGTTTGAGCTGATTATCGAGAACCAAGACGACTTGGCTCGCCTGATGACTCTCGAACAGGGCAAGCCATTGGCCGAGGCCAAGGGCGAAATCGTTTATGCCGCGTCCTTTATCGAGTGGTTTGCCGAAGAAGCCAAGCGTGTCTACGGTGACGTGATTCCGGGTCACCAACCAGATAAGCGCCTGATCGTGATCAAGCAGCCCATCGGCGTGACTGCCGCGATCACTCCGTGGAACTTCCCGGCTGCGATGATCACCCGTAAAGCCGGCCCGGCCTTGGCCGCCGGTTGCACCATGGTGCTCAAGCCTGCTTCGCAAACTCCGTTTTCCGCATTCGCTCTGGCTGAACTGGCTCAGCGTGCCGGCATTCCAAAGGGTGTGTTCAGTGTGGTGTCCGGCAGTGCTGGCGACATCGGCAGTGAGCTGACCAGCAATCCGATTGTGCGCAAGCTCTCCTTCACCGGTTCGACTGAGATCGGTCGCCAGCTGATGGCTGAATGCGCCAAGGACATCAAGAAAGTCTCGCTGGAACTGGGCGGTAACGCGCCGTTTATTGTGTTCGACGACGCGGACCTGGATAAGGCCGTCGAAGGCGCGATCATCTCCAAATACCGTAACAACGGCCAGACCTGCGTCTGCGCCAACCGTTTGTACATTCAGGATTCGGTCTACGACGCGTTTGCTGAGAAGCTGAAAGTGGCGGTGGCCAAACTCAAAATCGGTAACGGCCTGGAAGAAGGCACTACCACTGGCCCGTTGATCGACGAAAAAGCGGTGGCCAAGGTCAAGGAACACATTGCGGATGCGCTGAGCAAAGGCGCGACCCTGCTGGCTGGCGGAAAGAGCATGGAAGGCAACTTCTTCGAGCCGACCATCCTGATCAACGTGCCGAAGAACGCGGCGGTGGCCAAGGAAGAAACCTTCGGCCCATTGGCGCCACTGTTCCGCTTCAAAGACGAAGCTGAAGTGATCGCGATGTCCAACGACACCGAGTTCGGCCTGGCCTCGTATTTTTACGCTCGTGATCTGGGCCGTGTGTTCCGTGTGGCTGAAGCCCTGGAATACGGCATGGTGGGCGTCAACACGGGCTTGATTTCCAACGAAGTCGCGCCGTTCGGCGGTATCAAGGCGTCGGGCCTGGGCCGTGAAGGCTCCAAGTACGGCATCGAAGATTACCTGGAAATCAAATACCTCTGCCTGGGCATCTAACACGCCCGGCGAGGCATGGTTTCAAGCACTACATGGTTTCAAGCACTAAGGGCACGAGAGCGCTGACCCTTTGTGCGCTTCAACCGGCATTTTCTCGGTGGCCGGGAACGCTGTGGCAGTCGATCATCGCATGCTGTCGCCGTCGTTTTCCCGCCACTTAATCCTTGAACAACGCCGCCCGATGAGCGGCGACTGAGGACTGTATGAGCAAGACTAACGCTTCTTTGATGAAACGCCGCGAAGCCGCTGTACCACGTGGTGTTGGCCAGATTCACCCGATCTTCGCCGAGTCCGCGAAGAACGCTACGGTAACTGACGTTGAAGGTCGCGAGTTCATCGACTTCGCCGGCGGTATCGCCGTGCTGAACACGGGTCACCTGCACCCGAAAATCATCGCCGCCGTGACCGCGCAGTTAAACAAGCTGACCCACACCTGCTTCCAAGTCTTGGCGTATGAACCTTACGTTGAGCTGTGCGAGAAAGTGAACGCCAAGGTGCCAGGTGATTTCGCCAAGAAAACGCTGCTGGTCACCACCGGCTCCGAAGCTGTTGAAAATGCTGTGAAAATCGCCCGTGCAGCCACTGGCCGTGCCGGCGTGATTGCGTTCACCGGCGCCTATCACGGTCGTACCATGATGACGTTGGGCCTGACCGGTAAAGTCGTGCCTTACTCGGCCGGCATGGGCCTGATGCCCGGCGGCATTTTCCGTGCGCTGTACCCGAACGAACTGCATGGCGTGAGCATCGACGATTCGATCGCCAGCATCGAGCGCATTTTCAAGAACGACGCCGAACCGCGTGACATCGCCGCAATCATCATCGAACCGGTTCAGGGTGAAGGCGGTTTCTACGTCGCGCCTAAAGCGTTCATGAAGCGTCTGCGCGAGCTGTGTGACCAGCACGGCATTCTGTTAATCGCTGACGAAGTACAGACCGGCGCAGGCCGTACCGGTACATTCTTCGCCATGGAGCAGATGGGCGTTGCGGCCGACCTGACCACCTTCGCCAAATCCATCGCTGGCGGCTTCCCGTTGGCCGGTGTCTGCGGTAAAGCTGAATACATGGACGCCATTGCGCCAGGTGGCCTGGGCGGGACTTACGCGGGTAGCCCGATTGCTTGCGCGGCAGCGCTGGCCGTTATGGAAGTATTTGAAGAAGAGCACTTGCTGGACCGCTGCAAGGCTGTCGGCGAGCGCTTGGTGACTGGCCTCAAGGCTATTCAGGCCAAGTACCCGGTGATCGGTGAAGTCCGTGCCCTGGGCGCGATGATCGCGGTCGAGCTGTTCGTCGACGGCGACAGCCACAAGCCAAACGCTGCAGCAGTTGCAGCGGTGGTGGCCAAGGCTCGTGACAAGGGTCTGATCCTGCTGTCGTGCGGTACTTATGGCAACGTTCTACGCGTGCTGGTGCCGCTGACTTCGCCGGACGAGCAACTGGATAAAGGTCTGGCGATCATCGAAGAGTGCTTCTCCGAGCTCTGATTGCCAAGTGTGACCTGATCGACAAAAAACCCGCTTCGGCGGGTTTTTTTGTTTTTGAGGCATCTCAGTGGGTAATTGCGCTGTATCGAATGGCCAGCATTGACTAAGGTGAAGTCATTGTCGTTGGAGTGTGCAGATGATCGCCGTGGTTTTACCTGCTGTACCGCGTGTGCTGATTGCCGAGGCGGACCCTTGGTCACGCGATTTGCTCCAGCAAGTTTTGTTGAATGTGCGTTGCGACGCACGGCTGGACCTGTGTGCCGATGGCCAACAGGCGCTGGAACTGCTGGCGCAGGTACCCTATGACCTGGTGATCGCTGACTGGGAGTTGCCCGGCGTCGATGGCCTGAATGTCTTGCGCAGTGTTCGTCAACGCAAGCGTAATCCTCCGCTGCCGTTCATTCTGATGAGCAGCCGCAATGACAGCGCCAGCGTGCGCGAAGCGTTGCCCCTGGCCCCCACGGCCTACCTGACCAAACCCTTGAACATGGAAAGCCTGACCCAGCGCTTACAGGATTTGTTGCTGAACGCTGGTGAAGAAGTGTCGTGTGTGGTGCCGACGCTGGCGCCGGGCATGACGTTGTCGGTTTACCTGGAGCGTCGTCGAGAGCTGGCGGATGGAGCGCCATTGATGACGGATGTGCAGGTGGCGGTCAAACGCAGCCTTAACCCCAATGGCCTCGACCTGACGCTGCTGAAGGACGAGCTTCGTACCGATCCGCAGGTTACCGCTGTTCTGATCGCGGCGGCTAACAGTGCTTCCCAGCACAATGGTGCTGCCGTGCAAACCCTGGCGCAGGCGCTGCAACGCCTCGGCACCGGGCAAAGCATGAATCTGATTCTTGGTCTTACGCTCAAGCGTAGCGCCCGACTCAGTGACCCGTGCCTGGCCGACTATGCCGAGCGTTACTGGAGTCTGTCGCTGCACACCGCTGAGTACGCCCGAACCCTGGCACGCTTGCTCGACCTGGATCAGGATCGCTGCTATTGCGCCGGCATGCTTCATCGCCTCGGCGACTTGGCGTTACTGCGCTGCTTACAGGAATGGAAGCAAGCGGGCGGCAAGCTGGATGAGTGGGAAGAGGTTGGCGAAGCGCTGGCCGAGTTCGGATCGGGCTATGGTTCGGCACTAAGAACCCGCTGGCGCTTGCCGCTGGAGCTACGAGAGCTGATTGCGGCGGTTTACCAGCTTGGCGGTGGGGTTTACTCGCGCGAGGCCCTGGTGATGAGTATCGCGGGGCAATTAGCGCGGCTGACCGAGCATGAGGGCATTGAAGAGTTGGCCAAGAGCCGAACAGCACGGTTGCTCAAGATTGGCTTGCCGGAACTGATGCGCTTGCGCAAAAAGTAACTAGGCCTCGAAACCCTCTAGCCGCTGGCTTGCTCGCCACAGGCGCTGATTCAAGCCAGAGAGTCTGTTAGCCAGAGATGATGCGGTTCTTGCCCTGCCGCTTGGCTTGGTACATCGCAGCATCCGCGCGGGCGAACAGGGTGTCGATGCTGTCGTCCTCATCGGTGAGCCGGGTCAGGCCCTGGCTGACGGTGATGCCATACGTCTGGTCGTCATGGGTGAAGCTCAATCGCTGGATTTCCCGTTGCAGCCGCTCGGCCACTTGCATGGCCATGTCTGGCGCACACCCAGGGAACACTGCCGCGAACTCCTCGCCCCCAATGCGTCCAAACAGGTCACCCCGGCGCAAGACCGCGCGCCCGCTTTCTGCGATCCGTTGCAGTACGGTGTCGCCTTCCTGATGGCCATATGTGTCGTTGATCACCTTGAAGTCATCGATGTCCAGCAGCAGGAACGCCAGTGGCGTGCCTTGCAGCCGCGCCTGTGCGAATTCGCGATGGGCGCATTCGAAGAAATGTCGGCGGTTGCTGCTTTGGGTCAGCGCGTCGGTGGTGGCCAGGCGTTGCAGCTCGGCTTCCATGTGTTTTTTGTCGGTGATGTCTTCAGCAATGCCGACGATGATCACCGGTTGCCCCGGTTCTGCCTGGCGATTGATAAAGCATTTATCGCTGAGCCAGCGCACCTGACCGTCGGCAGCAATGATGCGGTATTCGCGATCTTCGACAGCGCCCTTATCCAGCACTTGCGCCAGGCTGCGCTCGGCATAGTCGAGATCGTCAGGGTAAATGCTGTCGCGCCACTCGTTGTAGTCGGCCAGCAGTCCACCTGCGGAGCGGCCGAAAATCCGTTCGTATGCCGGGCTGACGTAAAGCACCTGCTGGGTTTCCCAATTGAAAGCCCACAGCACCGCGTTGACGCTCACGAGCAAGGAGCTGAACAATTGCTCGCGCTCGCTCAGGCGCGCTACTTCGCCCTGTGCGTGCATCAGCGCCATGAGGGTTTGCGCGGCTTCGGGCCATTGCTCGGGGGATGAGTCTTGTAGGTTTTTATTGACCATCGGCACAAATCTCAAAGAGCGTGCCGCTGTTTCGACGGCAGCCACGGTACAGCCCGCCGGGGGTGGCGAAGTGTATTTGAGATAGGGGATTTTGAGCTAAGTTCCCGCCCTATGAGGCGAGGGCGCATGCTCCCGCTGGGCGGTATGGGCGTGTTTCTTCAGTTGAAACGCAATGCCCAGGGGACGACGACTTTGCCACCGAGCCGGGACAAGCCCCGTTCCAGAGGCTTGCCCATGGCGGTCGGTCAGACTGCGCCGGGGCGCAGCGAGTAGGTTTTCAACTGGTTGGCGAAGTCGCGCAGCGATTGAATCCCGCTGGCCTCGGCTTCATGTACCCATTCCTTGATGGCGGCCAGCATGTCATGACCGTTTGAGCTGGTCTTGACCCAGATCTGCTGCAAGGCCAGGCGTTTCTCGTAAATCACTTTCAGCGCCTGGCTGTGCTCGAGCATGTTCTGGATACGGATGTGATGCTTGTCATCCAGCAAGCTGGTTTCTCGGGACAGCAAACGCTTGGCCCGGTGGAACTGGTGACGAACCGAGTGATCGACTTTTTCCAGCTCCTGCTTGACCAGCGGAGCGATCACCAATTTGCGGTACTGGGCCATGATCTGGAAACGGTTATTCAGGATCGCCATGGCAGTGTCCATGTCCAGGTTACCTTTGCCTTCCACCCGGTGGGCGATTGGCGCAACCCGCTGGACCTTCGCCAGGCGCAAGAAACTGAAGACCTGGATCCAGGCCCAGCCGAGATCGAACTCCCACTTCTTCACCGACAGCTTGGCGGAGTTAGGGTAGGTGTGATGGTTGTTGTGCAGTTCTTCGCCGCCGATCAGGATGCCCCAAGGCACCAGATTGGTTGCCGCATCGCGGCATTCGAAGTTGCGGTAGCCGATGGCATGCCCCAAGCCATTGACCACGCCGGCAGCCCAGACCGGAATCCACATCATCTGGATGGCCCAGATGGTGATGCCGATGGTGCCGAACAGCAGCAGATCGATGACGCCCATGATCGCTACGCCCAGCAGCGGGTAACGGCTGTATAGGTTACGCTCGATCCAGTCTTCGGGGCAGTTCTTGCCGTAGATGCGCAGGGTCTCGGGGTTTTCCGCTTCGGTGCGGTACAACTCGGCACCTTTGCGTAGAACCGTGGAGAGGCCCTTGATGACCGGGCTGTGCGGGTCATCGACGGTTTCGCATTTGGCGTGATGCTTGCGGTGGATGGCGGTCCACTCGCGCGTGTTCTGTGCCGTGGTCAGCCACAGCCAGAAGCGGAAAAAATGTTTCAGGCCCGCATTGAGCTCAAGCGAGCGATGGGCTGAATAACGGTGCAGATAGACCGTGACGCCGATGATCGTGACGTGTGTCATCAGCAGGGTGACGGCCACCAGAGACCAGGGTGACAAGCCAAGAAAACCTTCGTACCACATAGGCTATAGGGCCCTCGAAAAAGAAAAAACAGCCGTTGCATTATCACTAAGCGCACAGATAAAACCAGTCGCTCTTTCAGATAAGAGTGGCTGGATGTTTCTTTCATCTATAATCCCAACTTTTTTGTAGGGACATGGACGGCCTAATGTCAGCCACATATCGTGATGCCCTGCGTGCTGCGCTGCTTTACCTAGTGCTTTCTGTGGCTTGGCTGCAGTTTAGTGGCTATTTATTGAACAGTTTCTTCGATAGCTCCGCTGAATTGTTGCGATGGCAACTGATCAACGGTTACGCCTGGGTGGTGTTCAGCGCCGGATTGATTTTTATCGCTCGGGCACGACTGTTCCGCTGCCTGGGGATCGGCGCCAAATTGCGCGAGCGGCATGAGGATCGGGAGCGCCTGCGCCAGGCGGCAGCGGTCTTCGATTGCACCCGCGAAGGTGTGCTGGTGACCAATAACAAAGGGCTGATCATCCATGTGAACCGGGCATTCATGGAAATCACCGGTTACCAGCGTGAGGAAGTGCTGGGACAGCAGCCCAGTCTGTTCAAGTCCGGGCACCACCCTGCGGATTTTTACCAGGCGATGTTCGCCAGCCTCGATAGCACAGGCGAGTGGAGTGGAGAAATCTGGAATCGGCGTAAAAGCGGCGAGATTTACCCGCAGTGGCAGACGATCCGCATCATTCACGACGATCAAGGACGTCCCAGTCAGTATGTGGCGGTGTTTTCCGACATTAGCGCGATCAAGGATTCCGAGCACGAACTGACGCACCTGGCCCATCACGACCCGCTCACCGACCTGCCCAATCGCCTGCTGTTTACAGATCGCGCCGCTCAGGCCCTGGCGTCGGCGCAGATCCATAAGCGTGGGTGTGCGTTGCTGATGATCGATCTGGACCACTTCAAGATGATCAATGACAGCCTCGGACATAACGTCGGCGATCAGTTGCTCAAGGCCGTTTCCCGACGTCTGCAAGCCATGTTCGGCCCCGGCATTACCCTGGCTCGACTGGGAGGCGATGAGTTCGCGGTGTTGGCCGAAAGCTGCTCGCAACTGGTGCAGGCTGCCGCGTTGGCGCAACGCATCCTCGACGGCCTCAAGGAATTGTTCGAGATCGATGGGCATCAGTTGTTTATCAACGCCAGCGTCGGTATCAGTCTGTTTCCCAGTGACGCCTTGAGCGCCGAGCAATTATTACGCAACGCTGACTCGGCGCTGTTCAAGGCTAAGAGCAGTGGGCGCAATGGCTACGCCCTCTACACCGAAGAATTGACCGCCCATGCCCAGCAGCGCGTCGAGCTTGCGTTCGAATTACGTCGTGCCATGGAGCAGCAAGAGCTGCGGGTTTACTACCAGCCGGTCCACGACCTTAAAACCTGTCGTTTGATGGGCGTCGAGGCCCTCGTGCGTTGGGAGCATCCGCAGCGCGGGCTGGTTTCTCCGGCAGAATTCATTCCGATCGCCGAACGCACCGGTTTGATTGCCGAGATCGATAGCTGGGTGATGCACCAGGCCTGTCGACAGATGTGCCAGTGGCAAGCCGTCGGTGTGGGGCTGTCATTTATCGCGGTAAACGTTTCGTCACGCCTGTTCGCCCGCCGCGAGTTGTATCAGCAGGTAGCACACGTGCTGGACGAAACGGGGCTGGACCCGGCCTACCTGGAGCTGGAAGTCACCGAAAGTGCGGTAATGGAAGACCCGGAAGTGGCCCTCGAGCAAATGCACCGTCTGCGTGAGTTGGGCGTGCGATTGGCCATCGATGATTTTGGGACGGGGTATTCGTCACTGCTGCGGCTCAAGCGTTTGCCGGTGCAGAAGCTCAAGATCGACCAGGGTTTTGTCGCCGGGTTGCCGTGGGATGAGGATGATGCGGCGATCGTGCGGGTGATCATCGCCCTGGCCAAGAGTATGGGGATGCAGGTGCATGCCGAGGGCATTGAGCAGGCTGAGCAGGCCGACTTTTTGCTCGAACACGATTGTGATTTAGGGCAGGGCTATCGGTTCGGAAGGCCGGTGCCGGCTGAACAGCTGGAGTGGTCCGCCTCGGTGGCGGTCGCGATGATCGCTCCCACGAGCGGCAACGATGAGGCTTGAAATGCTGCGCAAGCCATTGCTTCGTCAAATAATGCTTTCTGGTTATATAAACATTCTTAAATAGTCTTTTTAAGAATATCTGCGCCTGCCTATTATTGCTCCCACGCCGCAAGCAGTGCCGCCACTGCCAGGCAACCTCTCAGCAAAGGAGCAGCACCATGAGCGCATCCCTACGTAGCGTTGACGGCCAGGACGAAGCAACTATTTTGCGTGAGATCCAGAGCGCGTTGCGCGACCTGCGCTTTGGCGCGGTGGAGATCACGGTGCATAACGCCCAAGTGGTCCAGATCGAACGCAAAGAAAAATTCCGTTTGCAGAACCCCAGCCACAAACCCACTTGAAAAGATCGTCCGAACGCGGCAGCCCAGATAGTAGAACGCCATAAGAAAAGCCAGCACCCCCAGAATTCCAGGAGCTTCACCATGTCGTCGATTCGTCATTTTGCCTTGGCCGCGTTGGCCAGCGCCCTTTTTGCAGGTTCTGCGGTTGCCAAGGATTACGAGCTGCTCAATGTGTCTTACGACCCGACTCGCGAGTTGTACCAGGACTACAACGCTGAATTCGTTAAGTTCTGGCAGAAAGACCACGCGGGCGACAGCGTAAAAATCCAGCAGTCTCACGGTGGTTCGGGCAAGCAAGGTCGAGCGGTAATTGATGGTTTACGAGCTGATGTAGTGACCCTGGCCCTGGCCGGTGACATCGACGAAATCGCCAAACTCGGCAAGACCCTGCCGGTCGACTGGCAGAAGCGTCTGCCGGATGCGAGCACGCCTTACACCTCGACCATCGTGTTTCTAGTGCGCAAGGGCAACCCGAAAGGGATCAAGGATTGGGGTGACCTGACCAAGAATGGCGTTGAAGTCATCACGCCAAACCCCAAAACGTCTGGCGGTGCGCGCTGGAATTTTCTGGCGGCGTGGGCCTATGGCCTGAAAGCCAACGGCGGTGACGAAGGCAAAGCCAAAGAATACGTACAAACCCTGTTCAAGCATGTCCCCGTGCTGGATACCGGTGCTCGCGGCTCGACCATCACCTTCGTCAACAACGGTCAGGGCGACGTGTTGCTGGCGTGGGAAAACGAAGCGTTCCTGGCGCTGAAAGAGGACGGGGGGGCCGATAAGTTCGACATCGTCGTGCCGTCGCTGTCGATTCTTGCCGAGCCGCCGGTGGCGGTGGTGGACAAGAACGCCGAGAAAAAGGGCAACACCGAGATCGCCGAAGCGTACCTCAAGCACCTGTACAGCCCAGCTGGGCAGGAAATCGCCGCGAAAAACTTCTACCGTCCACGTGACAAGGACGTGGCCGCCAAGTACGCCAAGCAGTTCCCGACACTGGACCTGGTGACCATCGACAAGGACTTCGGTGGCTGGAAAACAGCGCAGCCGAAGTTCTTCAATGACGGTGGCGTGTTCGACCAGATTTACCAGGCGCAGTAACCTGCAACAGCCCTAAACGAGCCCCGATTTAACCGTCGGGGCTTTGCGCGTTCTCAACCAAGGACTTCTATGTCGCGTCGTATCTCCCCCGTCATACCCGGCTTCGGGCTGACGCTGGGCTACACCTTGGTGTACCTCAGTCTGATTGTGCTCATTCCACTGGCGGCGATGTTTGTACACGCCGCCCAACTTACCTGGGATCAGTTCTGGGCGATCATCTCGGCGCCACGGGTGCTGGCGGCGTTGAAGTTGAGCTTCGGCACGGCGCTGTATGCCGCGATCATCAACGGCGTTATTGGCACGTTGCTGGCCTGGGTGCTGGTGCGCTATACCTTCCCCGGTCGCAAGATTATCGACGCGATGATCGACCTGCCGTTTGCCCTGCCAACGGCCGTGGCCGGTATCGCGCTTACGGCGTTGTACGCGCCGAACGGACTGGTCGGGCAGTTTGCCGCGGACCTGGGTTTCAAGATTGCGTATACCCCGCTTGGCATCACCCTGGCACTGACCTTCGTCACCTTGCCGTTCGTGGTGCGCACGGTGCAGCCGGTACTGGCGGACATCCCGCGTGAAATCGAAGAAGCGGCGGCCTGCCTCGGTGCCAAGCCGTGGCAGGTGTTCCGCTACATTTTAGTGCCCGCGCTGTTACCCGCCTGGCTGACCGGGTTTGCCCTGGCCTTCGCCCGTGGTGTTGGCGAGTACGGATCGGTGATTTTCATCGCCGGCAACATGCCGATGAAAACCGAGATTTTGCCGTTGCTGATCATGGTCAAACTGGACCAGTACGATTACACCGGCGCCACTTCCATCGGCGTGATGATGCTGGTGGTTTCCTTTGTTCTGTTGCTGCTGATCAATTTGCTGCAACGACGCATCGAAACCCCATAAGGAGGCGCTGAACATGTCCCAATCATCAATTTCTGCGGCGTCCTCGAACGCCGCCCGCCGTGGCAGTGCGCTCTCACGTCGAATCCTCATCAGCCTCGGCTGGCTGATATTTGCGCTATTTCTGTTGCTGCCATTGTTCATTGTTGTGTCCCAGGGGCTGAAGCTTGGCCTGGGGGCATTTTTCGCCGCGATTTTTGAACCGGATGCGCTGTCGGCGCTGAAACTGACGGTCTTCGCCGTACTGATCTCCGTACCGCTGAACGTGGTATTTGGCGTCAGTGCCGCGTGGTGTGTCAGCAAGTATTCGTTTCGCGGCAAGAGCATGTTGGTGACACTGATCGACCTGCCTTTCTCGGTGTCGCCCGTGATCGCCGGTCTGGTCTATGTGTTGATGTTCGGTGCGCAGGGCTTCTTTGGCCCGTGGTTACAGGATCACGACATCCAGATCGTCTTCGCCCTTCCGGGCATCGTGCTGGCGACGATCTTTGTTACCGTGCCGTTCGTGGCACGTGAACTGATCCCGCTGATGCAGGAACAGGGCACCCAGGAAGAGGAGGCCGCGCGACTGCTCGGCGCCAATGGCTGGCAAATGTTCTGGCACGTCACCGTGCCGAATATCAAATGGGGCCTGATCTACGGCGTGGTGCTGTGTACGGCACGGGCCATGGGTGAATTCGGCGCGGTGTCAGTGGTGTCCGGGCACATCCGCGGGGTGACCAACACCTTGCCGCTGCACGTCGAGATTCTCTACAACGAATACAACCACGTGGCCGCGTTCGCCGTGGCGAGCCTGTTGCTGATCCTGGCGCTCTTCATCCTGCTGCTCAAGCAGTGGAGCGAATCCCGTATTAACCGCCTGCGCGCCAGCGCCGCGGAGGAATAAGTCATGTCGATCGAAGTGCGCAACGTCAGCAAGAATTTCAACGCGTTCAAAGCGCTGGACAACATCAGCCTGGACATTCAAAGCGGCGAGCTGGTGGCGCTGCTGGGGCCGTCCGGTTGCGGCAAGACCACGCTGTTGCGGATCATTGCCGGCCTGGAAACCCCGGACCAGGGCAGCATCGTGTTCCACGGTGAAGACGTATCCGGTCACGATGTGCGCGACCGCAATGTCGGTTTCGTGTTTCAGCACTACGCCCTGTTTCGCCACATGACGGTGTTCGACAACGTTGCGTTCGGCTTGCGTATGAAGCCGAAAAACCAGCGCCCGAGCGAAAGCCAGATTGCGCTCAAAGTTCATGAACTGCTGAACATGGTGCAACTGGACTGGCTGTCGGATCGCTACCCGGAGCAACTCTCTGGCGGTCAGCGTCAACGTATTGCCTTGGCCCGTGCCCTGGCGGTCGAGCCCAAAGTGCTGCTGCTGGATGAACCCTTCGGCGCCCTCGACGCCAAGGTTCGTAAAGAGCTGCGCCGCTGGTTGGCGCGGCTGCACGAAGACATCAACCTGACCTCGGTGTTTGTGACCCATGACCAGGAGGAGGCCATGGAAGTCGCCGACCGTATCGTGGTGATGAACAAAGGTGTGATTGAACAGATTGGCTCACCGGGTGAGGTGTACGAGAGTCCGGCCAGTGACTTCGTTTATCACTTCCTGGGGGATTCGAACCGTCTGCATCTAGGCGACGACCAGCACGTGCTGTTCCGTCCGCATGAGGTGTCGCTGTCGCGGCATGAACTGGAGGACCACCATAGCGCTGAGGTGCGCGATATTCGCCCACTGGGCGCAACGACGCGGGTGACGTTGAAGGTTGAAGGCCAGAGCGAGCTGATCGAGGCCGAAGTGGTGAAGGATCACGACAGCCTGGTCGGGTTGGCCAAGGGTGAGACATTGTTCTTCAAACCGAAGGTCTGGCAGAAAGCCTGAGATCAAACGCTTCGCGAGCAGGCTCGTTCCGACAGGGGATCTATGTACGCCATAGATCCCCTGTGGCAGCCAGCCTGCTGGTGATTTAGGCCTAAACAGCCGCACGCTTCGGATTGACCCGCACCAAACCCGCGCGCGCCTCGATCTGCTCTTTGAGGTCGTGCCGCAATCCCAGCAAAAACGCCAATTCGGCCACCACAAACAGCGGCCCGACGATTAACCCCGTTACGTCATCGACAAACGCCGGTTTGCGCCCTTCGTAGTGATGGCCGACAAACTGGATCGCCCAGCCGATCACAAACAGTGCCACGCCGCTGCTCAACCAGAGCATCGTGCCTTGCTGCGCAAGCACGTGACCTAGCCACACGGACAGGCCGAGCAGTACCGTCATCAGCGCCCCGAGTCGCCATTCCAGTCGCAGGTAAAACCACGCCGAAGCCAACGCCAAAAAAATCGCCGGTGACAGCCATACCCCAGCCAACGGCCATTGTGGCCGTGATAGCAGCACCGCCACCGCCACCACGATCAGTGGAATGCCGATGAAGTGGCTGGCGATGTTGCGCGGGTCACGGTGGTAGGCGGCGTATTGACTGAGATGGTCAACGAGGCTTTTCATTGTTATTCCTCCTGTAGGGTGATTGATCATGCACCGGGTTCGCTGTTCGCTCTGTCGGGCAGGCGACAGTCTTTAGGAGTTTTTATGGATATGCAGGTCTGGCGTCCAAGCCTGATGAGCGGCCAGTGGTTCAGCCATCTACCGGTGCCTTTTCAGGACGGCTTGCTGGCGGCAGCCCGGGTGCGGCGCTTGTCGGCGGGGCAGCGGCTGTTCAAACGCGGTGACCCGCCGTGCGGCCTGTACGCGGTACTTGAAGGTGCAGTGAGCATAGGCGCCGTCAGTGGGCAGGGCAAAGAGGCGCTGCTGAGCCGGGTAGAGTCGCCGCACTGGTTCGGCGAAATCTGCCTGTTCGATGGTCAGCCACGTACCCACGATGCGATCGGCATGGGCCATTGCATCCTGCTGCATGTATCGCAAGCGGCGCTGTTGAAGATGCTCGATGAGCAACCGCTGTACTGGCGGCACGTGGCGTTGTTGATGAGCCAAAAACTGCGCCTGACGTTCATCAACCTCGAACAACTGAGCCTGATGCCCGCGCCAGCACGATTGGCCCATCGCTTGCTGATGATTGCCGATGGCTATGGTGAGACTGATTCGCCAAGGAGGGTGCTGCAACTGCCACAGGAGCAGTTGGCCTCGATGCTGTCGTTGTCACGCCAGACCACGAACCAGATTCTCAAGGCGTTAGAGGGGCAGGGGATTATCGGTCTGGGGTATGGGGAGATCCAAATACTGGACGCCGAGCGATTGCGGGCACTGGCCACGCTCTAGGCTTCATTGCAAAGCCTCTGTGTGAGCGAGCTGTTCGCGATGGGTCGGGCCACTCGACATGGCTGTCGAACGACAGGAGGCTATCGCGATCAGGCTGCACTCAGAAATGGGGGGTGGGTCTAGGAACCGCGATAGGTCGAGAAACCATAGGGGCTAAGCAGCAGCGGGATGTGGTAATGCTGATCCGTTTGCTTCACTTCAAAAATCACCGGTATTTCCGGAAAAAACGTCTCATGTCTGGTCTTTTTGAAGTAGTCACCCGTCTTGAACACCACCCGATACTCCCCCGCCTCGAACGGCTGTTTGGCCGGGTACAGCTCAGCAATGCGCCCTTGTTCGTTGGTGATGCCCTCCGCCAGCGGCTGCCAATGCTGGCCGACGTGTTTTTCAAGGGTGACGTTGATGCCCGCTGAAGGCAGGCCGTTTTCCAGGTTGAGTACATGCACGCTTAAAGGATTGCCGGCCGCAAACGCCAAGCTTGTCAGGCTGCTGAGGCCTAGGGCGGCGAGGGTCATGCGCAGGGTGTTCATGGTCGTTCTCCTGAGTTGAGTTGGTTGGTCCGCAGGCCGACAGACTCGGTCGCTTTGATCGCGCAGTTTTCGTCTTGCTCGCCACCGCCGGAACCGGCCACGCCGAGCGCGCCCACTAGTTCATCGCCGGCAAACAGCGGTACGCCGCCGCCCAGCAAGAGCAATTCGTGGAGGGTGTTGAGGTTGGCGGTTTCAGGGTTGCTGCGCGCGCGTTGGGCGAACAACCGAGTCGGGGTTTTGGTCGACAGCGCGGTGTAGGCCTTGCGCTGACTGGCGACGGTATTGTGCGGGCCGATGCCGTCGGCGCGCAGGGTCACTAGCAGATTACCGCCGCGATCCAGCACCGAGACTGTGCCTGTGCAACTGGCCAGCGTGGCATCGGCCAGCAGGCGTGCGGTCCGCAGGTCGAGGTCCGCGTGGCGCGGTAAATCAGTGGCCGCGAACGCGCTGCCGGTCAGGCCGGCGGCAAGGCTCAGGGCGAGGGTTTTGAACAACATGGGCAGGCTCCGAAAATCACGGCGCCACCTTATCCCGGCATTTTTGCAGAACACCGTCAGCACGATTACAAGTTTGTAATGGGCAATCGGGCCGAACGCGCCTAGCCTGTACCTCTGAAAAATTGAGGTGTGCCATGCGTGTCCTGTTAGTGGAAGACGAACCTGAAGTCGCCAAGGCCCTGGCCAGCGGCTTGAGCGAAGCGAGTTATTCGGTGGATGTGGCGCTCAATGGTATGGACGGCCGGCGATTTATCGAGTCCGGCGAGTATGAGTTGATCATCCTCGACGTCATGCTGCCGGGGCTGAACGGCTGGCAGTTGCAGCAACAGATCCGCAAACTCGGCGAAACGCCGGTGCTGTTCCTCACCACCAAGGACGGCATCGAAGATCGTCTGCGCGGGCTTGAGCTGCATGAGGATGATTACCTGCTCAAACCGTTTGCCATGAGTGAGCTGGTGATGCGGGTACGTAAGTTGTTGCGGCGGGATCGGGGGCGTTGAGCGATTTCTACGGTGTCTGAAAAATTGCTTGGCGAGCAGACCCGTCCACACCGGTGCGTCAGCGCAAGCCATCCCGAAACTGTCCCGGCGTCATCCCGGTCCAGCGTTTGAAGGCACGGCTGAAGCTGCTGGTGTCCGCAAACCCCAGCAGATAACTGATCTCACTCAACGAACACTGCGGATCACGCAGGTGCAGCAGCGCTAAATTTTCGCGGCTTTCGTTGAGCAGCGTATCGAACCGACAGCCCTCGTCCGCCAGATGCCGTTGCAGGCTGCGCAGGCTCAGATGCAGGGTCTGGGCGATGCGTTCGGCACTGGGTTCGCCTTCGGGCAACTGCTCTTCAATGGCATCGCGCACCTTGCGCTCCCACGTCAAAAGCTTGAGTTGCGCCAATGTACGCTTGAGCACGGTTTCGTTGTGTTGTGCCAGTTCGGGATTAGCGTCGTCCAGGTGGCTGTCGAAATCCGCCAGGGAAAACTCCAGCCGGTCTTCGTCGGCAGCAAAGTACACCGGCGCCCGGAAGACCTTGTGCCAAGGGTGTGGGTCCGCCGGTTCCGGCCGGCGCAGATAGACGGCCAGCGGCGCGTAATCACGGCCCAGGCGATTGCGGCAGGTGCGCACGTAAATGGCGGCAAAGGCGTCGATGGCTTCGAGCGCCGGGGCGAGGTTGCCGACCGGGACTTGCAGGCGAAAGGTATAGCGGTCCTCGGTACGGGTCAATTTCAGCTCCAGGGCATCGCTGACCACCTGGTGATAACGCACGATCCGTTCAAACACTTCCCTAAGGCTGCCGCTGGCGACCAGCGCATAACCGAGCGCATGGAACGTGGTGGGGCTGACGAAGCGCGACACCCGCAGGCCAATTGCCGGGTCGCCGCTGGCCTGTACCGCGAGTTCCCACAGACGCGTGGTGCCGGACAAAGGGTAGCGTGCGTTCGGGTCGTCCATCAGGTGCGGGTCGAGTCCGGCCTGTTGGCACAGGCCGATGCTGTCCAGGCCCAGGGCATCGAGTTGCTTGCGCAGGGCGCGGGTCCAGCTGGCGAGGGAGGTCGGTTCAGTCATGCTGATTGGCGCTTCCGGTCAACAGATTGGCGTTCACGGCTACCCCGTTGTCAGCCTTCACAAGGCAGGATGTGAACCTCTAAACCCGAGGATGGAAGCATGGACGGTACTTCTGCAAGTCCCCAGCGACTGAATGCAGCCCAGCGATCAGCACATATTCGCGAAGTGGTGCTGGCCAAGGGGGTCGAACTGCGGCAGCGCTACCCACTTCTCAAGCATCAGGACGCGCTTGGCGTGGGCATTCTGACCTTTGCGCTGGCGGGAATGATCGGTTCGGCAGCGCTGTACATCACCGGGCACATTGCGTGGTGGGCATGCCTGCTGCTGAACGGTTTTTTCGCGTCTTTGACCCATGAGTTGGAGCATGATCTGATCCACAGCATGTACTTTCGCAAACAACGCATCCCGCACAACCTCATGTTGGGCCTGGTCTGGCTGGCACGGCCGAGCACGATCAATCCATGGATTCGCCGGCATCTGCACCTCAATCACCACAAGGTTTCCGGCACCGAAAGCGATATGGAAGAGCGTGCGATCACCAACGGTGAGCCTTGGGGTTTTGCACGGCTGTTAATGGTGGGCGATAACGTGATGTCAGCGTTCATCCGCATGCTGCGGGCGAAAACCTGGGCGCACAAATTCAGCATTATCAAGCGCACCCTGCGGGTCTATGCGCCGCTGGCGCTGGTGCATTGGGGCGCGTGGTACGTGTTTCTTGGGTTTCATGCCGCGAATGGTATCGCCCATCTGCTGGGGGCGCCGATTGAATGGTCAGCGACCACGTTGTCGGTGATGCAAGTGATCGACATCGCGGCGGTGGTGATCATCGGGCCGAACGTGTTGCGCACTTTTTGCCTGCATTTTGTCAGCTCCAACATGCACTACTACGGTGATGTCGAGCTGGGCAATGTGATTCAGCAAACTCAGGTGCTGAACCCTTGGTGGCTGTGGCCCTTGCAGGCGTTTTGCTTCAACTTCGGCAGCAGCCACGGGATTCACCATTTTGTGGTGAAGGAGCCGTTTTACATTCGCCAAATGACCGTGCCAGTGGGGCATAAAGTCATGCGAGAAATGGGTGTTCGGTTCAATGATTTCGGGACGTTTGCGCGGGCTAACCGGTTTGTGCGCAAGGACGAGGCGGTGAGGGAAGAGGTGCGTGCGGCCCAAGCGTGATGGTTGAGTCTGAGCGGCCCATCGCGAGCCAACTCGCGTCCACAGGGACTTCCCCGTGCTCACACATTGTGTGGCCGCTGAAGACCCAGTGAGCAAGCGAGCCCGCTCGCGATTGCGGTCGTGCAGGCCCCCTCAATCCTGGTCAAACGGCGACTCGCTCAATATCACGCCGGTCTCCTCCACGTAAGTTTGCCAATGCTCGATCAGGGCGTTGAGCCTCTCCGGCTGACTCAAAGCCAAATCATGAACCTCCCCCGGATCGCTCCCCAAGTCATACAACTGCCAGGTTGCCGGCCCGGGCAACAGCGAAAATGAACGCTCGAACCCACGGGCGTGCGGCGCCCGGTCAGCGCTCAGGCCCAGGTGCCATTTGCCGCTCATCAGCGTTTGGTCGCCAGCCTCGCGCAGCAGTTTCACCGCCAAACGCACCGATGTTGGAAAAACCCAGGTCATCGGCCAGGATCACCAGAAAGTTGGGACGTTGCTGCATCAGAAATCTCCTGTTCAGCAGGCAATGAAGGACAGCGGCAGGTCGCGAATCTGCGCCGCCACCGTGGGTTGGTAGTGGTCGTCACTGGTGAGCTCGTGCAGCAGTTCTTCACGCAGTTGATGGAAGTCGAAACGGCTGCGCTGTCGCGGATGCGGCAAAACGATGTCGACCACTTGCTTGATGCGGCCGGGACGCGGCTCCATCACCACCACGCGGTCGGCGAGAAAGATCGCTTCCTCGACATCGTGAGTGACCAGGATTGTGGTGATTTTTGCGCGGTTACGGATCGCCAGCAGCTCGTCTTGCATCTGCTGCCGCGTCAGGGCGTCGAGGGCGCCGAAAGGTTCGTCCAGCAGCAGAATTCGCGGGCTGGCGACCAACCCGCGAGCGATTGCCACCCTTTGTGCCATGCCGCCGGAGAGCTGGTGCGGGTAGGCGCGGGTGAAGTCGGTGAGGCCGACCAACTCGATGAAGTCACGGATGCGTTGTTGTTTCTGATCGGCGCTCAGTGGTTCATTGACCAGGCCCAGGCCGATGTTCTCGGCCACCGTCAGCCACGGGAACAAGCGGTGCTCCTGAAAGACAATGCCGCGTTCGCCACCGATGCCGGTGACCGCTTTGCCGTCCACGGTTATCTGGCCGCGAAACTGCGTATCGAGGCCCACCAGCAGGCGCAGTAAGGTGGACTTGCCGCAGCCACTGGAACCGACGATGGCGACAAATTCGCCCTCGGCGATGTCCAGGTTGAACTCACGAATCGCCTCCAGCTCAACGCCATCGACGTCGAAGGATTTGCCCACGTGATTGAAGCTGACAATCGGTGCGTTCATACGTGTCTCCAGCCGGTAGCGCGGATTTCCAGGCGTTGGCCAATGAGGTTGAGCAGGGCGCCGGTCAGGCCCACCAGCAACATGCCGGCCATGATCAGGTCCATGCGTAACAGTTGCTGGGCGCCAATCATCTGGCTGCCGATTCCGCCATTGGACGGCATGAAATATTCGGCACCGATGGTGCCAAGCCAGGCGTAGATCAGGCTCAGTCGCAGCCCGGCGAAAATCCCCGGTGCTGCGCCCGGCAAGACCAAGCGGCGAAGGCGTTGGCCAAGGTTGAGGCGCAGCACCTGCGCGGCTTCAGTGAGTTGCGGCGAGAGGTTGGCGACGCTACGTTGGGTGGCGATGAACAGCGGAAAAAACGCCGCCAGTGCGACAAACACCCACTTGGCCAACTCGCCCAGGCCGAACCACGCCGTGAGCAACGGCACCCAGGCGAAAATGGCGATCTGGCGAATGGCGGCCAGGGTCGGACCGAGGATGCGTTCGCTGGTGTGCGACAGTCCCAGCAGTAACCCCAGCGCAAACCCGAGACCGCCACCCAGCAGCAAACCTGCGACGGTGCGGCCCAGACTCAGGGCCATTGCGCTGATCAGTGTGCCGTCGCGCAGGCCGTGCCACGTGGTTTCCAGCACCGCCTTCGGGCTGACCAGAATATGGGCGTCGACCCATTGTTGATCGGTGGTCACTTGCCACATCGCCAGCAGTGCCAAGGGCAGCAACCAGGGTTGCAGGTGCTGCCAGCCCGAGTACGTCGGAGCGCGGCGGATTTCGGCGGTCGCCGGGTGTGGCCAGAACACCCATTTTTTATCCAGCAGACCGATGCCGCGATCCATCGCTACGCCGATCAACCCGATCACCACGATGCAGACAAACACGATATCGAGCATGAACAACTGCCGGGCCCAGACCATCAGGTAGCCGATGCCTTCGCTGGACGCGAGCAGTTCGACGGCGAGCAATGAAGTCCAGCCGGCCGCCAGCGCCAGGCGCACGCCGGCCATGAAGGCGGGCAGCGCGGCGGGCAGCACCAGGCGTCGAATCAACAACCGTGGCGGCAGGCGCAGGACCGCAGCGGCTTCGCGTAATTTGGGTTGTGCATCGCGCACGCCGACCAACGTGTGCAAGGTCACCGGCACCACGATGGCCTTGACCAATACCACCAGTTTCAATACGTCGCCGATACCGAAAAACACCATGAACAGTGGAATCCAGGCGAGGGTTGGAACTTGCGCCAGCCCGGCAAAGGTCGGGAACACCAAGCGCTCCAGAAGCCGACTGGAGCCCAGCGCCGCGCCGAGGGCCGCACCGGCGCCGATTCCGGCGAGCAAACCCCAGAACAAGCGTTGCAGGCTGATCCACAGGTGGCCCCACAATTCGCCTTGGGCCAGCTCAACCGCGCTGCTCCAGACCAGCGCCGGTGCGGGCAGGATTTGCTCGCTCATCCAGTGATTCCGGCTGGCCAGCCACCACAGCGCGAACAGGCTGACGGGCAGTAGCCAGGGCAAGACTCGCTGGCTGAGGCTTGGCCAAAAACGCGCGGCGTTGAGCGGCGGCGCCACCAGCGGCAGGCAGAGAAGGGAAACACGGGCCATGGGTGACCTCCGTTGTCGGGTTGCAAGACAGGCCTGCTGTTGTGGGGAGCGCCTGCGCTATCGCGAGCAGGCTCGCTTCAACAGGTTTAGACATATGTTTATTTGATCTATTAAATTTAAAATAAATTCTATTAAGAGATAAGCAAGACCATTTAAGGCCTCCTGCCTACACGCATCCAATGCATTCGGAGAATATTTTCGATGCCGTTTAGGCATACACGGCCAAGAGCCCCATCCCTGTCGGCATAGAACAAAAAGATATAAAAATGTGAATTTATAGTATTTATGAGTTTGCTCCGATCAAGCCTACGTTCGGCTCCTCAACGCTGTCGCCACCAGGAGCCGCACCCATGAACCTTCCCTTTAAACGTGTCATCAGTCTGTTCGCCGTACCGGCCCTGGCGGGGTTGCTGGCGTTGACCGTCAATGCCGACGAACTCAAGGAAATCAGGATCGCCGTGCCCGATCTCAGTGCCGGTAGCCAGCACAGCGGCGGTGGCGTTGTGGATGTGCTGCGCGACCAGCAGATTTACGAAAAGGCTTTCGCCGATCAGGGCATCAAAATTCAATGGAGTTTTTTCAAGGGCGCCGGTCCGGTGATCAACGAAGCATTTGCCAATGGGCAGGTAGACCTGGCGTATCTCGGCGATCTGGCGGCGATTATTGGCAAGTCCAATGGTCTGGATACGCGACTGTTGAGTGCGTCCGCTCGAGGCGTGAAGCATTACCTGGGCGTGGTGCCAGGCTCGGGGATCAAGACCTTGCAAGACCTAAAAGGCAAGCGCGTGGCGATCTTTCGTGGTACCGCCAGCCAGTTGTCGTTTGACGCGGCACTGGCCAGCCAGGGCTTGAGCGAAAAGGATTTGAAGGTCATCAACCTGGATTTCAACGGCGCGGTTGCGGCGCTGGCGGCCAAGCAAATCGATGCATCCTGGGGCAGTTCCAATTTGACTGCGTTACAGGCCAAGGGCCTGGCGGAGTTGCCGCTGAGCACCAAAGATCTGGGCGGCGCCGGGAGCATCCAGAGTGTGTTGGTGGGCACCGGGAAATTTGTCGACGAGCATCCTGAAGCGGTGGCGAAACTGTTGAAAGCGCAGCAGCAAGCGGTGGAGTGGTTGACCCAGGACAGCCATAAGGATGCCTATATTCAGCTGGTATCAGGGCTGGCGAGTTATCCGCCGGTGATTCTTCAGCAGGACTTGAAGGACCAGAAATTGAGTGAGGTGTTTCCTTCGACGCTGGACCCAGTGTTCCTGGGGAAATTGCAGGACGCGGTGGACCTGGCTTCGCAGCAGAAGCTGATTCGCAAGCCATTCAAGGTGACGGATTGGGTGGCGCCTGAATTGACAGCGGCGAAACTCTGACTCGCTAGCCGCTGTGCGCATGTCTTCGCGGGCTTGCCCGCGATGAGTCGCTAAACCGCGAGGCCCATTGGCCGCTTGTCCACCGCCACCAACGTCTCAATCATCGTCCTTGCGGCGGGTGACAAGCGGAACCCGGTGCGGCTGACAATCCCGCACCGCGCATTCATGCTGTCGATGTTCTGCGGCAAATTGCGCCAGTGCAGCAACGCCAGCGAACCCCGTGCGATGTCCTCGATAAACGCTTCTTCCGTGCCTACGCCAATCGCGTTGGATTGCAGCACGATTTTCACCAGCGCCGGAAAGTGTTCAGTCTCGATGGTCGGCGAGAAGTCCATCCGGCCGCTAAGGTTGGCCAGCAATTTGCGGATGCCGGGTGGAATCAATGTGGTCGCCAACGGATAGTCGAACATGTCGTTGGTCGACAGGCTGTCCTTGGCCAGCAGTGGATGTCCCGGTCGGCAGAAAAACACCCCGCGCTTGGGTGTCAGCGCTTGCGTCTGAAAGTTAGGGTCGGCTTCGAAATGGCGAATGTCGGCAATAAAAAATTCGATCTCTTCACGGCTCAGTGCGCGGCTGAGTCTTTCCCAGTTATCCACTTGAAAACAGGTGCGTACTTTCGGGTGCGCATTGATGAAATGCGCCACCGAATCGGGCACCAGTTTCACCGCCGGGGCCGGCCCGCAACCGAAGCGCAGCTCACCGGCGTCGAGCTTGGTCATGCGGGTCACTTCGGCCGTGAGCAGTGTTGCACCCTGGACCAGGGTCAGGGCGTGTTGCAACACTACCTGGCCCTCGGGCGTGGGGCGTAAATCCTTGTTGCCACGGTCTACCAGTACGCAGCCGAACTCTTGCTCAAGCCCCTGAATACTGCGGCTGAACGCCGGTTGAGTAATGCCCATGGCGTCTGCCGCGCGAACGAAACTGCGGTGCTCGTTGAGGGCGATGAAGTAGCGCAACTGGCGAAGATCCATATGCTTTTGCGGCATCCCAAAAATAGCTCGAAGGCATTTGCGACGAGGTTGTGTTGAGGTTTTAAATGCAAGCTCTTATTCCGTCAACGAAGCATATGAATATCTATTAGATCTAAAACGAATATAGATAGAGCGTTGTTTCGCTGCCGCTCAACCGTCAGCAGTCCGATCGAGGGTCTCACCATGAGCAATGCCGCTTTCGCTGTAACACCCGCAGTTCACGCGTTGGAAATCCATCCGGTGGCCGGTCGGATCGGCGCCGAAATTCGTGGCGTGCAACTTTCCGGTGAACTGGACGCCAGCGTTGTCGAGTCGATCCAGCAAGCGCTGGTGCAATACAAAGTGCTGTTCTTCCGCGAGCAGACCCAGCTCGACGATCAGCGCCAGGAAGCGTTTGCTCATCTGCTTGGTGAGCCGGTGGCGCACCCGACGGTGCCGGTGCGTGAAGGCACCCGTTACCTGATGGAGCTGGACGGCGCAGAGGGCCAGCGCGCTAACTCGTGGCACACCGACGTGACCTTCGTCGATGCCTATCCGAAAGCCTCGATCCTGCGCTCGGTGGTGGCCCCGGCCTTCGGTGGCGACACCCTATGGGCCAACACGGCCGCGGCCTACAACGAACTGGCGCCGGAACTGCGAGCGCTGGCTGAAAAACTGGTGGCGGTACACAGCAATGAATATGACTACGCCGGCGCCAGGCCTGACGTGTCGCCGGCGACGCTGGAGCGCTACCGCAAGGTCTTCACGTCCACCGTTTACGAGACCGAGCACCCGGTGGTTCGTGTACACCCGATCAGCGGCGAAAAAAGTTTGCTGCTGGGGCATTTCGTCAAGCGCATTAAGGGCTATTCCCACGCTGATTCGGCGCACCTGTTCGGCTTGCTGCAAAGTCATGTCACCCGTTTGGAAAACACCGTGCGCTGGCGTTGGAAGGCCGGTGATGTGGCGATCTGGGACAACCGTTCTACCCAGCATTACGCGGTGGATGATTATGGAACACAGGACCGTATCGTTCGGCGGGTGACGCTCAAGGGAGAGGTGCCGGTAGGGGTGGCTGGGCAGCGCAGTCAGACGATTAAAGGGGCTGAAAACGTCGGCGTCTGACCTGACGCCTTCACGGCCAAGCTCCCACAAGGTCATGCGTTTTCTGTGGGAGCGGGCTTGCCCGCGATGCTCTTTCACCACACCCCGATCTGCACCACTTTCTTGGTGTGCGGCTCACCATAACGAAACCGCTGCCCGCGCCAATCGATCTCCTGATGACTGATGGTCGTGCGCCGCTTCAATCCGCGCAGCCATTCAAAAAGGTACCCCGCATGTTCTTCGCGAACCGCGGCATACGCCGGATCAGCGCCGAGGTCGCGCAGCTCCTGCGGGTCATTCAGCAAGTCGAACAGCTGTGGGCGAAAGCCGTCATACGACAGGTATTTCCAGCGCTCGCTGCGCACCATGGTCATGCGGCAGCGGTCGATGGGCTGCGCCAGTCGTTCGCGGGCCGGTGCTTGAAACGCGTAGTCGTATTCGCTGATTGCGTAGCGGCGCCAGTCGGTTTGCACGCCGTGCAGCAGCGGGATCAGTGACCGTCCTTCGAGTCGGTGTTCAGCGTTCGGCAGACCCAACGCCTCGAGAAAGGTCGGCAACGCATCGATGGTCTCCGCTAGTCGATCGTCTACCGAGCCGCGAGTGAGATCAGCCTCCGGACGCGGATCGCGCACGATCAACGGAACGCCGACGGCCGGCTCCAGTAGAAACTCTTTTTCCCCCAGGTAATGGTCACCCAGGAAATCGCCGTGGTCGCTGGTGAACACAATCAAGGTATCGTCCCAGCGACCGCTGCTTTGGAGGACATCGAACAACCGTCCGAGTTGATCATCGACTTGCTTGATCAGTCCCATGTAGGTCGGGATCACGTTCAAACGCACCTCGTCCCTGGAAAAATTCAGACTCTCTTCGTGCTCACGGAAGGCGTTGTACACCGGGTGATCGCTTTCCTCGCCACGTGCCGCGCGCACCGGCTCAATCACCTGCTCTGCGCCATACAGCGCGTGATAGGGCGCGGGTGCGATGTAGGGCCAGTGGGGTTTGATGTACGACAGGTGCAGGCACCAACGCTGCTCACCTTGTTCGGTGATGAAGTCGATGGCGCGGTCGGTGGTGTAGACCGTTTCCGAATGCTCCTCGGGCACCCTGGCGGGCAAATGGGCGTTGCGCATTTTCCAGCCGCTGAGGATTTCACCCTCTTTGCCTTCGGCCGCGTTGGCCCAGTCGTGCCAAGGGTTACGCCCCTCGAAACCCAGGTCACGCAGGTAATGGGTGTAGGGCGCTGACTCGCGTTTGTCGTCGAACAGCGGGTCGTCAGGGAAGATTCCGTCGTGACGTAAGTACGCCTCGAAACCGACTTCGTTCAGCACCTCGGCCTGTGCGCTGGCGGGATCGATGGCCAGCCGTTGCAGGGCCTCGATATTAGGTGTGGCGTGAGTCTTGCCGACCAGCGCGGTGCGGACTCCGTGAGGGCGCAGATAGTCGCCAACGGTCAGTTCTTCCAGGGGTAACGGCACCGCGTTCCACGCCACTTGATGACTGCTGACGTAGCGTCCGGTGTAGGCCGACATCCGTGACGGTCCGCAGATCGTGCCTTGGCTGTAGGCGCGGCTGAAGCGAACGCCGGCGGCGGCCAAGCGATCAATGTTCGGGGTGTGCAAATGCGGGTGGCCGTAGCACGACAGGTAATCGCGGCGAAGTTGATCGCACATGATGTACAGCACATTGCGGACGGGGTTTTGGGTGTTGGGCATGGGGCTCACCGATCAAAAGACTGGCAAGGGTTTTCGCTGCTAAGGCGGGGTTAAGGCAAGTGCATTTGGGGACTGGGTTGTATGCAGCGCCTGCATCGGTGTCACCGATAGCGGCAGGTCAGACCGCCAGCTTATCGAGCGAGCACACGTCCTCATCCTGGGCATCAATCGCCTTGATCTGCGCAATCATCGCCTCGGCCAACGGCGACAACCGATACCCCGCAAGGCTGACAATGCCGTAACGGGTGTGCAGCGCTTCGAGGTCATCGGCCAACCCTTCGATCTTCAAACACACCAGCTCACCCTTGGCCGTGTGCAGCGCATCGGAATAGGCGCCGACGATGCCGATGGCGTCGGAGTGCATCACCACACTCAGCAAGCTGTAGCTGTTTTCACACTCCACATTCGGTTTGAAATCCGGTCGCCCGCTCAAATCGACGAGAACTTTGCGCAGGTTCGGCGGGCGGATGCTAACGGCCATCGGGTAGCTCATCAATTCGGCGGCGCTGACACGTTCACGCCCCGCCAGCGGATGTCCGATGCGGCAGCAGAAATGCCATTTGCGGGGCCGTAAGCGTTGAGTCAGGTACTGCGGATCCGCCTCGAAAGAGCGGGTGTCGGCGACGAAAAATTCGAACTCCTCACTCAGCAATCGCTTGCTCAGGCTCTGCCAGTCGTCTACCTGAAACTGCACCCGAGCCTTGGGATAGCGCCCGATGAAATGGCCGATTGCCCGTGGGATTAATCCCGCCGCCGGCGCTGGTCCGCAACCGAAATGCAGCTCACCGGCCTCCAGGCCGTTGAACTGGCTGATCTCGTTGGCCATCTGCTGCGCGCCGCTGACCAGCCGCCGTGCGTGTTCGAGCAGCACCTGTCCCTGCTTGGTTGGCGCCAGGTCCTTACGCCCGCGATCAACCAACTGACAGCCGACGCTGTGTTCCAGCGCCTGAATGCTGCGGCTGAACGCCGATTGCGAAAGGTTCACCGCCAGCGCTCCCGCGACGAAGCTGCGCTGGTCAGCGAGGGCGATGAAGTGGCGTAGCTGGCGTAAATCGATATGCATTTTTCACATAAAAAATATCGGGGAAATGCATTGGATATGCATCAGGTGGACTCCTTATAAAGGCAATCTCTTATGCAGTAAAACTTTATAAAAACATAAATAAATAACCTTAAAGAATATGCAATACCAAAATCACTGTGTGTTTTTTGATCAGGAGTCGCTGAATGAGCCTGTTACATCTTGCGTCACCGCTACCCCCTCGACGGCTCAAACGCCTGCCCCTGGCCCTGTTGCTAGCGGGGAGTGCCAGTTGGACTCAGGGTTATGCGGCCGAGGTTGCCACCCCGGAACCGGCCACCACGGGCAAAACCACGGCCGAGGGCGCGCAGCTGGAAACCGTCACAGTCACCACGCGCCGTCGCGAGGAAAGCGCGCAGGACGTACCAACGCCGATGAGCGTGATCAGCGGCCAGTCTTTGGAAAGTCAGCGGGTTTATCGCATTCAGGATTTGCAGCAACGGGTGCCCAGCGTCAACGTCGCCTACATGCATGCGCGCCAATCCAGCGTGTCGATTCGCGGCCTGGGGAATAACCCGGCCAGCGACGGCCTCGAAGGCAGCGTCGGGCTCTACATCGACAACGTCTACCTCGGCCGGCCGGGCATGGCCGTGTTCGACTTGATGGACATCGAGCAACTCGAAGTGCTGCGCGGTCCGCAAGGGACTTTGTTCGGCAAAAACACCACCGCCGGTGTGATCAACATCAACACCCGGGCACCGAGCTTCACCGCTGAACGCAGCATCGAAAGTTCGGTGGGCGAGGACGGGTATTTCCAGACCAAGGGCACTGTCTCCGGGCCATTGAATGAGCAACTGGCCGGACGCTTTTCGGCCTACCGCACCCGAAGCGACGGCGACATCAAGAACGAATACAACGGCCATGAACTGAACGGCGGCTCGCGCGACGGTTTTCGTGGGCAGTTGCTGTACAAACCCAACGAGTCGTTCAACCTGCGCTGGATCGGCGACTACAACGAAGAGGACTCCAGCGCCGGCACTCGCGTGCTGTACAGCACCGGGCCGACCATCAATGGCGTGAATCTCTACCAGTCCCGCGCCGCCGTTGTCGGTGCGACGCTGGCCAACGGACCTCATCGCGAGGTCAACCTTGATAGCGATCAGCACGTCACGGTGCATCAGGGCGGTACGTCGGTGGAGGCCAACTGGACCTTGCCCAATGACTTTACCCTGACCTCTGTCAGCGCCTACCGCTGGTGGAATTTCACCCCGCGTAACGACGACGGTTTGAACGTACCCGTGGCTTATAACGCCGGGGTGTCGGTTGAGGATAAGCAATACTCCCAGGAGTTTCGCCTGGCTTCGCCCAAAGGTGAGTTCTTCGACTACGTGCTCGGCGCTTACTACTTCGGCTCGAACCTGGACAACACATCCTTTTCCTATTACGGCCCGCAAGCCGACCTCTGGAACGGCACGCCACGGGGGGCGTTGGCCAACGTCAACAGCGTCGGCAATGGGCACATTGAAACCAATAGTTTTGCGCTCTTCGCCCAAGGCACGTGGCACCTCAGCGAACGCCTCGATTTCACCGCCGGACTGCGGGGTACTTATGAAGAGAAAAACGCCTGGGTCACACGGAATGCGCCCGTGGGTGGCGCAGGGGTAAGCGGCGCGGCAGCCGCGGCCAGGGGCGGCCGTACTGGCGCTTACGATTCCGGCGATTTGAATCAGTACAGCTCAAGCCCCTCGGGCCTGCTGAACCTCAGCTACCGCTTTACCGACAACTTGCTGGGTTACGCGACCCTGTCCCATGGCGAGAAATCCGGCGGGGTCAACCTGGCTGTGGGTTCGGCACCGACGGCAGGCGCTGATTCACTGCTGATCGGCACCGAGCGCGCCAACAACGCCGAACTCGGCTTCAAAAGCACCCTCTGGGACAAGCGCCTGCAACTCAACGCCAACGTCTTCTGGACTCAGGTCAATGCTTACCAGACCAACGCTTACGATGACGTCAACCGCGTGCAATACCTGACCAATGCCGGTTCCGTGCGCTCGCGTGGTGTGGAGGTCGAAAGCACCCTGATCCCTCTGCGCGGCCTGACCCTGAACCTCAACGGCTCGTTCAACGACGTCAGCTACCTCTCTTACAAAGATGCACCGTGCCCACCGGAAGTCAGCCAGGCACCGGGCGCTCCGGCGTCGTGCGACCTCAGCGGTCATCAAGTGGTTGGCGCCTCGAAATGGATCGGCAACGCCAACGGCGAATACAAATGGAACCTGAACAACGGTTTCGAAGAGTACGTCACCGCCAGCTACGCCTTCCGCTCCAAAGCGGTGGGCACGGTGGAAGACTCTGACTACGGGCAGATCCCGAGTTACGCGGTGGTCAACTTATCCACCGGCCTGCGTGGCGACTTTAATCAGAGGCAGTGGGATGTCTCGCTGTGGCTGAAAAACGCCTTCGACAAAACCTATTACACAACCCTGTGGACCGGCGGTAACGGCGGGTACGAAGGCTTGCTGGGGACACCCAGAACGCTGGGGGTGACCGGTCGCTACGACTTCTGATCGGTGACGTGACTGACGCACATGTTGAAAATCAGAAAGCTCATACAGAACTCCTGGATTAGTCCTACATCAATCAATTCCTCCCATTGCTAACGTACTCGGCTCTTTCGCGAGCACGGGCCATGGACGGTTTGGACGTCGCGCTTTCATATCCTCTGGGCTTAAGGATAAGCGTATGTTCGGGTCAGCCAATACGGCGCATTTCACACTGCACATCCCCGCAGTTAGTCACGATTTCAAGGTGCTCGCGTTTGACGGTACAGAGGCCATCAGCGCCTTGTACGCGATCAAGGTCGAGCTGGTCAGCGAGCACCCTGATTTCGATCTGGAACGCCTGCTCAGTCAGCCGGCGTTTCTGCAATTTGGCTTCAACGGCGAAGGCCTTCACGGCCGCATCGAAGACGTCATGGTCGGTGAGGCCGGCAAGCGCCTGACCCGTTATCACCTGACGCTGGTGCCGGCGCTGCACTATTTGCAGTTCAGCCACAACCCACGGATTTTCCAGCGGTTGACGGTGCCGCAGATCATCACGCAAGTGCTCAAGGGGCACGGCATCCTGAGCGATGCGTTCAGCTTCCATGTCAGCACCAGCCCCGAGCGTGAGTACTGCACTCAATACGGTGAAAGTGACCTGGATTTCGTCCAGCGCTTGTGCGCCGAAGACGGCATCGCGTGGCATCACCAGCATTCATCGGACGGTCATCAGTTGGTGTTCACCGACGATCAAACCTTCTTCCCTAAACTGGGCTCCACCCCCTACCAGCAAGACTCGGGCATGGTCGCGGAGCACCCGGTGGTCAACCAGTTTTCCATGCGTTTCAGCACCCGTACCAGCTACGTGACCCGCCGCGACTACGACCTGAAACGGTCACAGCTGTTGCTGGAAAACAGCTTCAGCGCCGAGTTCACCCCGGTGCTGGAAGACTACGATTACCCGTTGCTGATGCAGACTGAAAAACGCGGCAGACAACTCGCCCGTCAGGCCTTGGAGCGCCACCGCACCGACTATCAGTTGGCCCAAGGCACCAGCGATCAGCCGACCCTGCGCAGCGGTCACTTTTTTGACCTGATGGAGCATCCGCGTAAAACCGCCAACGATCTGTGGCTGCTGCTAAGCGTTACGCACTTTGGGAAACAGCCACAAGCACTCGAAGAGGTGATCACCCGCGACGTCAAACCCGAAGAGGGTTTCACTCAGGGTTACCGCAATACGTTCAGCGCCATTCCGTGGGACGTTTTTTATCGTCCGCCGCTGTGCCCACGCCAAGCGCAGCTGGTCAGCCAGACCGCACGCGTCACCGGGCCGGAGGGCGAAGAGATTTTTTGCGATGAGTTTGGTCGGGTAAAGGTCGAACTGCCTTGGGACCGCGCCGAACTCAACAGCGATAAAAGCAGTTGCTGGCTACGGGTCTCGTCCAGTTGGGCGGGCGAGCAGTTCGGCGCGGTGACCATCCCGCGCATCGGCATGGAAGTCGTCGTCACCTACCTCGAAGGCGACCCCGACCAGCCGCTGATCACCGGTTGCGTGCCGAACAAAGTCACCTGCGTCGCCCATGCCTTGCCCGAACACAAAACCAAAACCGTATTGCGCAGCCACAGCTCGCCGCGCACCGGCGGCTACAACGAACTGTCGCTGGAAGACCGCGCCGGGCAGGAAAAAATCTACCTGCGGGCCCAGCGCGATATCGAGCAACTGATCCTCAACGACAGCGACAGCCGCATCGGCAACGACCGCCGTGAACAAATCGCCCGCGACAGCCACAGCCTGATCGGCAACGACCGTTTTGAACAGGTGGACCAGCACAGCGCCAGCCTGATCAAGGGCGACGAACTGCACACCACCGAAGGCGCGCGCAATACGGTGATCGGCGGTGAAGAACGGATCAGCATCAGCAGTAACGCCAGCACCACGGTGGCCGGAACGCTGGTGATTCAGGCGGGTTCGCAAGCGCATATGACGGCCGCCAATGTGGTGATTGAGGCCGACGTGAGCCTGACGCTTGAGGCCGGTGGCCAACACATCGTGATCAACGCCAGCGGGATTTTCAGCAGCGTGGCCATTGTTCAGGGCGGGGCGCCGGTGGTGGGCGTCGTCGCCGCGCCGGCGTTGTCGGCTGAACAGGCTGCGTTAGCCGCCCTGCAAGTCCCTGTTCTACCCCTGCCACAGCGTTTGGCGTTGATGGACAAAAAACCGATCTGTGCGGTCTGCGAAGCCGCCCGACAACAAGGTGGACCCGCCCATGTTTGATTTGCCGCCGCTACCGGACGATTTGCCCTGGACGATGCCGGCTTACTTGCTGCTTGACGGTGTCAGCGCGTCAAACCTGGCGCAGCGTCTGCATCGTTGGAATAACCCGGCGTACTGCCTTTACCAAGGCACGCGCTGGCAGGCGTTGTCGGACATTTCACCTTATTTGATCTTGCTCAACGGCGCGCACGACTCACTGCTGGCGTACTACCAGGAACACGCCGCCCTGGAATGGGGCTATCTGCTGTTCAGTGCCGCTGAGGCAACAACGCTCTGCAAGCATTGGCGGCGCCTGCTGAGCGTCGAACACCCGAGCGGCATTGAGGTAATGCCACGCATTGCCGATCCGGCCGTTATGCATCAATTGCTTGGCCTTGCTGCGCAGGCACCGGACGCATGCTGGTTCGGCCCCGTCGAACACGTGTGTTTGCCCGATGCGCTGCAAGCCAGTTGGCACCAGCACACCCGCCCCGCTCACCTGACGCCACAGAGCCCCCAGACCTATCGCCTGACGGACCAGGAGCTCACGGCCTTGGGGGAGGTAGAGTTTCGTCATCGGGTATTTGGCTTGAGTGAGCACCTGCACACGCATTTCCCCACGTTCATGGCGTCTTCTTCCGTGCAAGAGCGTCTGTGTTATGCCCATCAGATGGCCCAGGAGGCTTACCGGCAGGGCTTCACCTCGGAGCAGGAAATCACCCTTTACGCCAATGTCTTTGGTTCTCTGGCCGGGCAACCGTTGGCAGACCATGCGGACATTGTCGAGTTGCTGACGGCCTCCACCGCGCAGTCCCCTTTGCCACGCGTGCAACGCGCAGCTGAACTGGCTCAGCGCCGTGTAATAGACCCACAAGGAAGCCGCCGGTGACTGCCCGACAACCGCCTAAAATCGATGCCAACACTGCCGCGATGGCCAAGAGTGCCCAAGATGTTCGCTCACCCTTGGGGCTCTGCCCGTTGATGAGCTTAAAAGTGCAGTTGCTGCCGCTGCGCTATGGCCTGGTCGAACACCTCGACCCCTCGTGCGAACTGTCCATGCCGCTGACACTGAGCAGCCAGCCCTTGGGCATCCGGTTGTTGCGCGACGGCTACCTGTACCTCATCGACCCCGCGACGGGTTTTTTGCATGAGTACGCGATTGAGCAAGGTCGCGTCACCCAACTGCTCTGGAACAGCCAGGAAGTTACCGGCGATACGCGCACCGCGGCGGTGGGTGATCCGCACTTGGTGTTTATGCGCCAGCACACGGTGTACGCCAGCTATTCGGAAATTCAGTGGACCGCCAACAAATGCGCGCAAGTGCTCAAGCACAGCGTCGAGCGCGAACGCTTGATGCAGCGCATCGAGCTGGCGAGTGCCTGTCCGGTGAACGGCGGCGCCGATCTGCTGAGTAAACAGCAGGCTGAACGCTGGCTGGCGGAAGTGGCAGAAAACACCCCGAAAACCGATCTTTGGGGCGTTACTCAGCCGATGCCGGTCAAGGCCTTGCCCGACGGCGCCCACCCCCAAGAGCGTCAGCCCTATCACTGGGAAGACACGCCGCTGTTTCAGGAAACCGCGATTGAAGCACTGACCAGCCAAGTGCTCGGGCCACACCAGAACGATTATTTGTTTTTAGTCTTGCGCGATGACATCGGCGTGATGCGCGATCTGGCCAGCGCACAACTGAAAGTCGCCGACTGGATCGGGCACTGGAGTGACGACGATGCGGCTCAGCGGCAGTACCTCACCGGCGCGTATATTCAGTCGCTGTACGAGGTGAGTCCGGGTCGTCTGGAGGCATTGGGCGCCTCTGATCCCCAGGTTAAAGCCCTCAAGGATGACACCACGCCCGAGCAGCAGGCCACGATTTATGAGCACCTGCACGTCAGGCAAGCGGCGGGCGGGCCGAGCCGCTACGACGATATAGCGTTTTGGCGCAACTCGCCTAACCCAGGGGTCCAGGCCTGGTTCAGGATGTACGACGCGCTGGGCGAGGTGAAGTGGCAAAAACACGGTAAGACCATCGAACAACTGGAGCAACAGTCGAAGGACGCCCTGCACGGCGAAAAAATCGGCCAGCGTGGCATTGATGACTTGGTCAATCGGGCAGACATGGAAGCGTTTGTCAGCCATCAACAGCGCTTACTGAGCCATTGGCAGCAACGACTTCAGGCTATTCGCGAAGATCGCTTGAACTTGATCACCGGTGGTTACTTTCACCGGGCGGCCTGGTATTACGACTTCGAACACGATGGGCAGATCAAGCATCGCCTGGAAACCGAGTTCGTGTGTGTCGCCGCGCTGTGCGGGGATCGCGCCGCGACGGAAAAACTGGCGGTCTACCTGGAGAAAAACCTGCTCACCGTCGTCCCCGGACTGGACACCTTGACCCTGGCGGATCAGCTCGATGTGAGCAAAAAGCTGATGGACTTGAGCAATTTCTCGATCAAAGTGGGCACGGCCGAGGAGAGCTTGGCCAACGTCAACACGCTCTCCAGCCAGTTCAAAAGCCTGATGAACGAACGGCTGCCCAACTTTGCGGATTTGAATACGCGGTTTAGTGGGCTGCAAAGTCTGTTGGATAGCGCTTATATTCCCGCGCATCAGTTAATCGCAGCGGACCAGTTAGACCGAGCACACAACGAATTCAAGCGACAACAGCCCATTGACCCCAACAGCTTCATACGTAACATCGGGGCACCCGCTCGCCTGCAATTGCTGCGTGAGTTTTCCCGCAGTGGCTTAACGCTACGCGCAGCATCGGCTTCTGAAATACACGCGTTCAACCAGACCCGCGATGCCGCCCTCGACCTGCGTCGCCAGCTCAAAGACACCTATAAACTGCGCCAGCGCGAGTTATCAAGGCTAACCGCCGGCTTTGTGGCGCCGGGCGGCGAGCAGGTTTACAACGAGCGCATTAATCAACTCAAGACCAGGCTGGCACCGTTGGAAGACAACCTCAGCCGTGCGTTGACCGTCGGCAGTGGCAACCCCGGACAAATCGGCACGGTGGTCGATGGCATGGCGCCGAAACTGCGTGATGAAATGCACCGTACCGTGCGTGATTTTCGCGCAACAGGCACCTTCGGCCAACCCCTGAGCAGCGCCCTGAAGTCCGGAGGGGACGGGATTGCGCTGCTGTTGTTTGTGTATCAGGGGCAGAAGTTTGTAGAGGCGTTGAGTACGTTTGGTAAAAAATCCACGGTCTCTCTGTCCGACTGGAATGTGCTCTTTGAATCATTCATAGGCATGTCCGCTGCCGGCTTTGCAGCAGTGCAAGGCCTGTCGGTAACAATCTTGCAAGCGCATATCGAGCAGATGGACAGTGCCGCCGGCAAGCTCAATACCATGAGTCGATTGGGCCGTTGGGCCGGCATTGCCGGCGTGGGTGCCTTTGGCTTTGGCGCGCTGGCCGCCGCCATTGATTTAGGCAAACACTCCCAGCAATGGACTAAAGCGCTGGCCCAAGGCAATTACCAGAGCTTGGCGGCCACGAGCCTGCAACTCAGCGGTGACGCCATCTTGTTGGGCACCAATACCTGGGGCGCCAAACACACGACATCGGTCATTAGCCACATCCTGAAAAATCCCGCCGAGTTACGGGCCCTGGCTTGGGCCGAAGCCAGCCCCAAACTGCTGAGTATCGGCGTAAAAACCAACCTGGTCGGTTTGGTCGGCACCGCGTTGCAACTGACGGGGGAAGGCTTCTATCACTATTTCAA
This sequence comes from Pseudomonas sp. DC1.2, assembly GCF_034351645.1. Classification (NCBI taxonomy): domain Bacteria; kingdom Pseudomonadati; phylum Pseudomonadota; class Gammaproteobacteria; order Pseudomonadales; family Pseudomonadaceae; genus Pseudomonas; species Pseudomonas sp. DC1.2. Next base: position 105,468 of record NZ_CP133782.1, read on the forward strand.
CGTGGACGACTTGCAACAATGGTTCCAGGCCAGTGCGTGGGGCAAAAAAAACCTGCACCGCGGCCTGCCCGAAGACTGGAGCGCGTTGGCGAAGGCGGTGCAACAACCGACCTGTGAACTGGTGCGCGACGATAAATCCACCTACCTGAGGCTGGTGCTGCCCGGGGTCCGTACCCGGGAAATGGACCGCCGACAACTGCATCTACAGGCGTATCAGCAAACCCGCGATCGGCATATTCCCCGGCCCTACAGCCGCCAGTTGCCGCCTGCGCGCTGGCAGGAAAGCAGCGCGGCGTGGGCGGCAATATCGATGGTGGTCAGCCAGGAAGAGGAGGCGCTGACCCTTCATCTGCCGCTCGCTAAATTCCTGCAAACGACGGATTTTGCGCTGGCCCTCCACATCGGTTACCAACTGGAAGCCGAGCGTGATTTGCCGCACCGCAGCTGTTTTGTGTTGCGCAACCTGTACATCCAGACCGTGCGCGGGGTAAGCCTGCCGGCCAACGGCAGGTTCCCACTTGACCCGGAGCCGAGCATGCCCAGCGGCACCGGCAACGCGCCTTTCTGGTATTTCACCCGCGACGAAATGGCCACGGTCGATGTTTAGGGCGCTGTTCAAACGCCGCAAAAAATCCCCCGCCCCAGAGCCTGCAATGGATATACGCAGCCAGCGGCCGAGTGCCGGGGAATTGCGGGTCAAGGGATTAAATCAAACCCTGTTCTTGGCGCCGTTACCGGTCTACACCGGTCAGGCACAAGCCTCTCGGCGTAGTTTTTCGCAGATGAATGAGACCTATCTGGAGCTGGGGGGTAATAACTACGGGATGGTTGAGCTGGGGAAGAGACTGGCGTTCCAGATCTGGATGGTTCTGTTCACGGCTTTTTTTATGCCTGTTCTTATTTGCTTATGGCTTGTTGCTTTTAGCCCGCCTGAGATTGACCGAAAATTTTTCGACATTGTTGGGGATGCTGTGCAAGCGTTCGCTACAGGTTCGCTGCTATTCATTTTCCCCGTTGGAGCCTTCGTCTACGGCATGCTATCCGGCGTCTACACCTCAGCCAAAAGCTATCCCCTGCGGTTTAATCGTCAGCGCCGAGAGGTCTGTTACATCGACGACCGCACTCACCGTGTGTTGATTGTGCCGTGGGAACGTGTGGTGGCGTGGGTTGCGAACAGTCAGGGCCTGAGCAGTTATGGCGCCCTGCGCGATTACACGTTTGGCATGGGCCTGGAAGACGAAGCGCACGACACGGTGCAGTTTGTACTGATGGCGCAACCCAGCGATGCGCATGCCTTGGGCCTGTGGACCTCGATCCGCAATTACATGGAGGAGGGCGAATTAGTGGATGCGCCGAGCCCGATGCTCGTCATTTTGGGACTGACGCCCACGGAGGATGAACTCAAACCCTACGAAGGCTTGCATACCTTTGAGATTGAACGTAAGGGCGCACGCTTCATGGGGTCAATGGACGATGACGGCGGGCACCTGACTGCGGAGCAGCGACACCGTTACGGTTATGGCAAGCGAACACCTTGGCCCTTACGCTTCTGGTACATCCGGCGCGTGTTTGTGTTCTGGAAAATGCCCTACCTGATCGCCGAGTGGGCCCACCGCAAGGGCCGTCCGACCCTGCCCGAACGGGTACAGGCCTGGTCGCAACCGCTGCCCCCCGAACAGTGGGCCAAACCCAGCCCCGCGCTTCAAAAAGCCAACGCCTTGGTCAAAACGGCGATGGACAAAAAAGGCGTGAACTTCGTCGATGCCTGCAAAGCGGCGGGGTTGCATTGATCGACCTTCAACCCATGGCATAAACCGTCACTGTTGTTGGCCGTGGTGCCACTCACTTTCCTCATCAATCGATGCCTTTCGGGAATACTTTGAATGCGTGGAAAGCATGGCGCTTTGGTCGCCGGGCTACACGCCATGAACGCCGGGGCTTGGGCGAAACTGATCTTTTTTATATTCGATTAAGATCTATCAATAACTTTAAAAATTACTTTAAGAGATAAGCCTCTGCGCCAATGATTGGCCTGTCGATGCGCTACGCGGGGGATTTAATGCGCTGCCATCGGTTTATTCGCCAAGAAACCGCAGGGAGTTAACCAATGGGCAATGTCCAAACCGCCGCTGTGGCACAGGAGGTGCTGTGGCGTCAGGCGCCGAGTGGCGAGTTGGTCGACCTTGGCCGGCCTCTTCGGGTGCCGTTGGGTCAGTTGCGCTTGCAGCGTGCGCCAAAGGGCATTCTGAGCCGGCGCGAAGTGATCCTGCTCGGTGTGTTGGCGTTGCTGGTGCATGGCGCGCTGATTTATTGGGTCAATCAGCAACCGACCACCACGCTGCCGATTGTGCCGCCGCAGATTCCGCCGATGAGCATTGAGTTCTCACGTCCGGCACCGTCTGTGGTTGAGCCCTCGCCACCGCAACCTGCTCCACCGGCGGCGGTTGAACCACCGCCGCCGGTGGAGGACGAGTTGGCCGTGAAGCCCGCGCCGCCAAAACTGATTCCCAAACCCAAACCCAAACCCAAACCGGTCGCTAAACCGCTGCCGAAACCGGCGCCCAAAGCCGTCGAACACTCCCCTGCGCCGCCGCAGCCGTCCGCGCCTGTGGCCGCCCCGGCGCCTCCTGCCCCCCCGGCGCTGGCACCTGTAATCCCGGCTTCGGCCAACGCCGCTTACCTGAAAAACCCTGCGCCGCAGTACCCGTCACTGGCCCAGCGTCGCGGTTGGGAAGGCACGGTGTTGTTGCGGGTGCAGGTGTTGCCCAGCGGCAAACCGGGAGAGATCCAAATTCAGAAAAGCAGTGGTCGCCAACAGCTCGATGACGCGGCGCTTAGCGCGGTGAAACGTTGGAGTTTTGTGCCGGCCAAGCAGGGTGATGTGGCCCAGGTCGGCTGGGTCAGCGTGCCCATCGATTTCAAAATTCATTAAACCGAAACCTTTTACGCGCGAAACGTTTACACGAGGGAATACATCATGACGTTACTGGCATCTCCACTTGAATCCATCGAAGGCGCGGTGATCTGGCTGTTGGTGATTTTTTCCGTTGCTACGTGGGGCTTGGCCCTGCTTAAGGGCGTGCAGTTCGGTCGTCTCAAGGCGCAGGATCGCAAGTTTCACCAGCAATTCTGGGCCGCTTCGAGTCTTGATTCAGCGGCCGAGTTGAGCGAAACCCAACCGGGTGCGGCGGCGCGGGTGGCCCAAGCGGGTTATGCCGCGATTCAGGTCAGTGAGGCTCCGGCAGCGAGTGATCTGAGCCAGGCGATCAATCATCAAGATCGGCTGGAGCGGGCCTTGCGTCAGCAGATCGTGCGCGAGCGGCGCTCGCTGGAAACCGGCCTGGCGGTAGTCGCGAGTATCGGCAGCACGTCGCCGTTCATTGGTTTGTTTGGCACGGTGTGGGGAATCATGGAGGCGTTGAAAGGTATCAGCGCGGCCGGTTCGGCGAGTCTGGAAACGGTGGCCGGGCCGATTGGCGCAGCATTGGTCGCCACCGGTGTCGGGATCGCGGTCGCGGTGCCGGCGGTGCTGGTTTACAACTACTTTTTGCGGCGCCTGAAACTGACAGCGGCGGATTTGGATGACTTCGCCCATGACTTCTACAGCTTGGCGCAGAAGAACTCGTTCCGCTTGTTGCTTCATCCCGCCTCGCATAAGGCCGTGCAGGGCAGCGTGCAGAAAGTAAAGGAGGCGTCCTGATATGGCCTTCTCCACGCAAGACAGCGATGAGGTGCTGAGCGAGATCAACGTGACACCGTTGGTCGACGTGATGTTGGTGCTGCTGGTGGTATTTATCGTCACCGCGCCGCTGCTGACCAACGCAATCCCGATCAACCTGCCCAAGACCGAAGCCGTGGCGCCGGTGGAACAGAAAGACCCGCTGGTGGTGAGTATTGATGGTGCCGGCAAGCTGTTTATCAACAAGGACGAGATCGCGCCGAATCTGCTGGAGTTCAAGCTGCAAGCGGCGAAGGCCAAGGATCCGCAAGTGCGTGTGCAGTTGCAGGCGGACGACGGCGTGAATTACGGCGAAGTAGCGCGGGCCATGGCGTCGATTGAGCGGGCTGGGATTACCAAGCTGTCGGTGATTACCGCGAAATAAAGGGTTTCTACCGTTTTTCAGGGCCGTCTCCTTGGCAGGGTGCGGCCCTTTTTTTTGCGTAAAGATCGTTACTACGCTCTGCGTGGGAACGATCAGTAGTCGGCTTCATATTCTTTATAGGTCTTAATAAATAGCTTCTTATTCCTTAACGAATATAACTCTCGTCCCTATACTCGGCCAGGAACAGACACGCAGCAGGAGAGCTCCCCCATGCGCAACGAATCAATTCGCTACCTGATTGTGCCGGGCTGGCAAGGATCGCCAGAAGATCATTGGCAAAGCCATTGGCAGAACAGCCTGCCTAACAGCGCGCGGGTTGAGCAGGCCAACTGGCTGGCGCCGCGGCGTGAGGATTGGGTCGCGGCGCTGGCCGAGGCGATTGCCGCTGACAGCACGCCGGTGATCCTGATCGCTCATAGCCTGGGCTGCATCACGGTGGCTCATTGGGCTGCCACCGCCCCGCTGAATTTTTTGCGTCAGGTACGCGGTGCCTTGCTGGTCGCGCCAGCGGATGTTGAACGCCCGGCCTGCGCGCCAGCCCTGCGTAATTTCGCACCGATTCCGACGGACCTGCTGCCGTTTCCGAGCCAGGTTGTCAGCTCCGATAACGACAGCGCGGTCAGCGCACCGCGGGCCTTGGAGCTGGCGCGAAATTGGGGCGCTGAAGCGGGGATTCTGGCAGGGGCCGGACATATCAATGTGAAGTCCGGTCACCAGCGCTGGGAGCAGGGTTTTGCCTATCTCTATCGAATGCAAAACCGAATGGAACATCACGCCCTGCGCCGCGCTTGAACCTTTTTCTTGTTGCTTTTTTTAATATCGCCCACCGTCTCACGACGGTTTTGGGCGGGAGTCTGCCATGAGTTTTGAAGCCTTCGGTCAACCGCTGCTGACCTTCCCCGACGCCGAAAAAAGCCCTCTGAGCATCCGCGCCAAGGCGCTGGTGTTTGTCGATCCGCGCTCGCGGCAGTTGCGCCAGGAGTTGGAGCAACTCGCCCCGCGTGCGATCTCAGTGTTAATCCGTGGTGAAACCGGCAGCGGTAAGGAGTTGCTGGCGCGGCATATCCATCGCGGCAGTGACCGTAGCGGCTTGTTCGTCTCGGTCAATTGCGGTGCGATCAGTCCCACTTATGCCGACGCCGAATTGTTCGGTTACGCCGCCGGTAGCTACACCGGCTCGGCCAGCAGTCGTGCGGGCTGGTTCGGTTCGGCCAATGGCGGGACGTTGTACCTGGACGAAATCGGCGACCTGCCACTGCCGATCCAGATCAAATTGCTCGCCGCCCTGGAAAACCACGAAGTCACCCGCGTCGGCGCTCATCAACCGAGTCCGGTGGACGTGCGCTTGGTGGCCGCCACCAGTATCGATCTGGCACAAGCGGTCGCCGCCGGGAAATTCCATGAACGGCTGTATCACTACCTCAGCGAGGGTCAGCTGGAATTGCCGGCGTTACGTGAGCGGGTGGGCGACATCCTGTCCCTCGCCGAATACTTCCTGGGCATCTACAGCCAGCGCCTGGACCTGCCGGTGCCGCTGATCAGCGAGGCCGCGCAACACCTGTTGGAGGCTCACCGTTGGCCGGGCAACACCCGGGAGTTGGAGAACGTTATTCACTTTGCCTTGCTGGTGAGTACGGGAGACGAGATTTTGCCGGAGCATTTAAATCTGCCGGACGCGACGGTGTCGCTGGAACGGATCGAATGGCAAGTGGCTCATGTCGCCAAAAACGGCACCGTTGCCGAACGATCGGCGCTCAAGGGGTTGCTCGAAGACCTCAGTCAAACGCTATAAGCCCCCCCCAGCGGCAAGCTTGCGCTGGGGATGCAAAGGGTGGTGCCTGTGTATGAGCAAAATGGAATATGAAAGTGAATAAAAGATATTGTTCGGGAATAAAAAATCCCGGTATTGTCCGCGTCACGCCAGCGATGGCACTTCACTAGCACCTAACAAAAACCACCTTCATAGTTAGCCGTCGTCACTGACGACCGTGATTCTCGATAAGGACACTGCATGAAAAAGGTTCTGTTGTTCACCGCATTGGCGGCTGCCCTGACTGCGAGCCTGGCCCAGGCCGGCGAAAAACTGGTGGTGGCGGCTACGCCGATCCCGCACGCCGAGATTCTTGAACTGATCAAGCCTACCCTCGCCAAAGAAGGCGTGGACCTGGAAATCAAAGTCTTCACCGACTACGTCCAGCCGAACGTGCAGGTCGATCAGAAGCGTCTGGACGCCAACTACTTCCAGACCCTGCCGTACCTCAACAGCTTTAACGAAGGCAAGGGCACGCACCTGGTGACCGTGATCGGTGTACACGTCGAACCCTTTGGTGGTTATTCGAAGAAAGTCAAAACCCTGGCTGAACTGAAGGACGGCGCAACCATCGCTATCCCGAACGAAGGCAGCAACAGTGGTCGTGCGTTGATCCTGCTGCAGAAGGCAGGCCTGATCGAGTTGAAAGACCCGAAAAATGCCTTGGCCACGCCGAAAGACATCGCCAAGAACCCACATAACTTCAAGTTCAAGGAACTCGAATCGGCCATGCTCCCGCGTGTGCTGGATCAGGTCGACCTGGACATGATCAACACCAACTATGCGCTGGAAGCGGGTCTGAACCCGGCCAAAGATGCGTTGGTGATTGAAGGTGCAGATTCGCCTTACGTGAATTTCCTGGTCGCTCGTCCGGACAACAAGAACAGCGACGCCATGCAAAAACTGGCCAAAGCCTTGACCAGCCCGGAAGTCAAAGCCTTCATCGAGCAGAAATACAAAGGCGCGGTACTGCCCGCGTTCTGATTCGACGCCATACCCAACTGTTCAAGGTTTCGAGCGCCGACGGCTAGCAGCAGCGTCGGCGTTATTGTTTCTGCGCCGCGCGTGGAAGCGACCCTCTCAGCGCCCTCACGCCACCCTGGCCTCCAACGCCCTGCGCAGTGCTATCAGCAACTTCACGATGTCTTGTGGGTCCAGTCGCTGGGGCATTTTTACGTCAGCCATTGCGTTCTTCCTTGTGGTGGATTGGCCGGGAGACTGGCCAAAAACGCTCCGTCCCTGGCGAGGCTGTTTGAAAAAAGTCCCCTCCTGTGGCGCACAGAAAAATAGCTGTCTAGGGCTGTCGGAGCAAATCCGCCCGATAGTTTTTTGCGTGATATCAATATGCTTTATCGGTATTTAAATTCTTCTTTTTATACCTTTAAAGTCGGTGCCTGCCGGGGGGTTATCCACCGCCCATGGATGGCATCACCGTCGCTTACCGAGCGGCGTACAGGACGTTCAATGACTCTCGATTACGCGTTTATCCTCAGCACCCTGCCGGCGTTTCTTAACGCAGTGGGCGTGACGCTGCAGGTCGGGCTGATCGCTATCGGCACTTCAACGCTGGTGGCGCTGCTCAATGCGACACTTCTGGTGTTTCGCACGCCCTACCTGCAACGCCTGGTCGGGCTGTACGTGGAGTTGGCGCGCAACACGCCTCTGCTGATCCAATTATTTTTTGTCTATTTCGCATTGCCGGCCTTGGGCATCAAGGTTTCCGGTTTTACCGCCGCGATCATTACCCTGACCTTCCTCGGGGGTGCCTACCTGACGGAAGTGTTGCGCGCGGGCATAGAGGCCGTACCTCAAGCACAGCTTGAGTCCGGCCGCTCGATTGGCCTGTCACGCGGTCAACTGCTGCGCTACGTGATTCTGCCCCAGGCCGGCCTTCTCAGCCTGCCGTCGCTGTTCGCCAATTTCATTTTCCTACTCAAGGAAACCACCGTGGTGTCGGCGGTGGCGGTGCCGGAAATTCTCTACACCACCAAGAGTTACATCGCGCTCTATTACAAAACCTACGAAATGCTCACCGTGCTGACGCTGATTTGCGTGTTGCTGTTCTTACCGTTGTCGCTGCTGCTCAGCCGCCTGGAAAGGAGGCTCCAGCATGGCCAGTTCGGGTCTTGAATTGTTGTGGGTGTCGTTGCCGCAATTGGGCAAGGGTGCCGCGCAAACCCTGTCGATTTCCTTCCTGAGCATCGCCTTGAGTACCGTCGGCGGCCTGCTTTACGGCGTGTTATGCACGCTGAATTCGCAGTGGCTGAAGGTGCTTCTGCGGGTGTACCTGGAACTGTTTCGGGCGATTCCGGTGCTGGTCTGGCTTTATCTGCTGTTCTTCGGGTTGCCAATTTTTTTTGGCCTGAGCATTCCGAGTTTCGGCTGCGCGGTGCTGGTGCTGTCGTTGTGGGGCGCCAGCGAGGTCGGCGAAGTGGTACGCGGTGCCTTGCATTCACTGCCGCGCGGTCAGCGAGAGGCCGGGTTGTCGATCGGTTTGAACAGCGCGCAACTCTACGGCTATGTGCTGTTGCCCCAAGCCCTGAAATGCATGACGCCACCGACGATCAACGTGTACACGCGAATCATCAAAACCAGCTCGTTGGCGGTGCTGATCGGTGTGGTGGACGTGATCAAGGTCGGTCAGCAAATCATCGAGCGTACCTACGAATCGGTGCTGATCTACGGCGCACTGTTCCTGTTTTTCTTTTTCATCTGCTACCCGCTGTCGGCCGCCTCGCGCGTGCTAGAGCGGCGCTGGACGCAAGCATGAGCGCATTGATCGAGTTCAAGGGTTTCAACAAGTTTTTCGGCGAACAGCAGGTGCTCAACGAGATCGACCTGCAAGTGAAGTCCGGCGAGGTGATCGTCATCCTCGGCCCCAGCGGCTGCGGCAAAAGTACCTTGCTGCGCTGCCTTAATGGCCTGGAAGTCGCTCACAGCGGTAGTTTGAAGTTTGCCGGCCGCGAGCTGCTGGACAAGGGCACCGACTGGCGCGAGGTGCGCCAGCAGATCGGCATGGTGTTCCAGAGTTATCACCTGTTTCCGCACATGACGGTGCTCGATAACCTGCTGCTCGGCCCGCTCAAAGTGCAAAAACGTGAACGTCGCGAAGCCCGTGAACAGGCCGAAGCCTTGCTGGTGCGCGTGGGCCTTTCGGACAAGCGCGATGCCTTCCCGCGTCAGCTCTCCGGCGGTCAGCAGCAACGCATCGCCATCGTCCGTTCGCTGTGCATGAACCCCCAAGTGATGCTGTTCGACGAAGTCACCGCCGCCCTCGACCCGGAAATGGTCAAGGAAGTGCTGGAAGTGATTCAGGGCCTGGCCCGCGAAGGCATGACGCTGTTGATTGTGACCCACGAAATGGCCTTCGCCCGCGCGGTGGCCGACCGGATTGTGTTCATGGATACCGGGCACATCCTCGAGCAAAACCCTCCCGAGATTTTCTTTACGAACCCGCAAACCGCGCGAGCGCAGCAGTTCCTGGAGAAGTTCTCCTACGTCGAAGCCCTGCCCAAAAAGACTCAAACCAAGGAACTGGAACTGCTATGAAAACTGCCACGTCTTCACGCTTCTTATTGCCGCTGTTCGGCCTTGCACTGCTGACCGGCTGCGGCCCATCGGACACGTCCACCAAACCTGCTGCCACCAGTGCCAGCGCGGCCCCGGCTGCCAGCTACCTGGAGAAAATCAAAGCACGGGACAAACTGATTGTCGGCGTCTTCACCGACAAACCGCCGTTTGGTTTTGTTGATGAAGCGGGACGCTACGTCGGCTTTGATACCGATATTGGCCGTCAATTCGCCAAGGACTTGCTGGGCGATGAAAACAAAGTCGAGTTCGTGACGGTGGAGCCGGCCAGCCGCATTCCGTTCCTGCAAAGTGACAAGGTCGATCTGATCCTGGCCAACATGACCGTCACCCCGGAGCGCAAGGAGGCGGTGGAATTTACTAACCCGAACCTCAAGGTCGCGGTACAGGCGCTGGTTCCGCAGGGCAGCCCGGTAAAAAACCTTGATGACCTGGCGAGCCGCACCACCATCGTCACCACGGGCACCACCGCGGATATCTGGCTGACCAAAAACCACCCGGACTGGAAACTGCTGAAATTCGAGAAAAACTCCGAGTCGCTGCAAGCCCTGGCCAATGGTCGCGGTGATGCTTACGCGCAAGACAATTTGGTGTTGTTCAGTTGGGCCAAGCAAAACCCTGGCTACCGCGTGCTCGCTCAGACCTTGGGCGCTGAAGCACCGATTGCTCCAGCGGTGAAGAAGGGCAACATCGAGCTGCGCGACTGGGTGAACACCGAGTTGGCGAAGCTGGGTGAAGAGAAGTATTTGCTCAAGCTGTACGACCAGTACGTGCGTAAAGAACTGAGCGATGACACCCAGCCTGACAGCGTGATTGTCGAGGGCGGTAAGTGGCAGGGGTGATGCTCTGAGCTGATCGGTCCCACGCAGAGCGGGGGAACGATCGGTTTACCTCAATCCGGCCAATACCACGCCGGTTCATCCAGCATTCGCTGGCCGACAATCCCGGTCTGGCCCAGCGTTTTCTCGAGCACGATGCAGTTGCACTCCGGGTCTTCCTGCAACGTCGAAATCAACCGCCGCGCATGGGACACCACCCACACCTGACACTGCCCGGAGGCGCGGATAATCAACCGCGCCAATGCCGGCAAGAGGTCCGGGTGCAGACTGGTTTCCGGTTCGTTGAGCACCATCATGGACGGTGGCCGGGGCGTCAGCAGCGCCGCGACCAGCAACAGGTAACGCAACGTCCCGTCCGACAACTCCGCTGCCGACAATGGCCGCAATAATCCTTCCTGATAAAACTCGATGGCAAATCGGCCGCCCTGCAATGGCGCGATGTTCAAACGCGCACCGGGAAAGGCATCGCTGATGGCTGTCTGCAAAGCCTCGGGATCGCCGATTTCACGGATCGTCTGCAACGCGGCGGCCAGGTCGCGACCGTCGTGGTGCAACACCGGCGTGCGGGTACCCAGTTGGGGTTGGCGGGCGGGGGCGTCGGCGTCGCTGCGAAAGTGATCGTAGAAACGCCAGCGGCGGATGAACTCGCGTAGCTGCAACACCTCCGGCGAGCTGCGCAAGTTGCCCACTTGATCGAACAGGCTGTCGAAATTTGGCGTGTGTTGGGTCAGCACTTCCCAGCCATGGCCTTCACGGGCCCGAATCATGGGGCCGTCGCGGTCCACCAGCAGGCTCGCTGGGCGGTAGAACGGTCCGGACCAAATGCATTCTTTTTTGATTTCCGGATCGAAAGAGAAATAGGACTGCGAGGGCTTTGGCAGGCCCAGGGCTATCGAATAACTGAAGTCCTGCGCGGCAAATCCTAGTCGCAGGCGCACCGGAGACTTGCGTAAAGAGGCTTCGATGGCAACTTCACCGTTGCGCATGCGCCGGCTGATGTTTTCCGGGCCGGCCCAGAAAGTCGACTCCAGCCCGCCTTCGCGGGCCAGCGCATTGACCACGCCACCCTGAGCGGTTTCCGCCAGTAGGCGCAGTGCCCGGTAGAGGTTGGACTTGCCACTGCCGTTGGGGCCGGTGATCAGGTTCAACCGACCCAGCGGGATCACCAATTTATTGATCGAGCGGTAATTAGCCACCGCGAGAATGTTGAGCATGAGAAGCGTCCTGCTGCATAGGCGCGCAGTTTGCCTTATTGTCGGCAACACTGTGATCTCCAAAAGGGTTTGCAGCAAACCCGTGCGCGCGTGGAACCCTGTTCTAAGCTCACAGTCGTATCGTCACTTGCACGTTTGTTCACCGCAAAGGAGTCTGCATGGCGGGTACCGGATTGAAAGTAATGGTGGGCCTCAGCCTCTTTGCGTTGTTGACGGCCTGTGGCGATAAGAAACCGGTCGAGAAGGACCTGCCACGGGTATTTGTGCAGGCGGTCAAACCAGCGGATTACGCGGCCTCGGTGACCCTCACCGGTGACGTTCAGGCACGGGTACAGACCGAACTGTCGTTCCGCGTCGGCGGCAAGATCATCCAGCGCATGGTCGATGTCGGCGACCGCGTGTCAGCCAAACAAGTCCTGGCCAAACTTGACCCCAAGGACCTGCAAACCAACGTCGATTCGGCCCAGGCCCAAGTCGTCGCTGAACAGGCCCGGGTCAAACAGACGGCGGCGGCTTTTGTTCGCCAGCAAAAACTCCTGCCCAAGGGCTACACCAGCCAAAGCGAATACGACTCGGCCCAGGCCGCGTTACGCAGCAGTCAGAGCGCGCTGACCGCGGCGCAGGCGCAATTGGCCAACGCTCGCGAACAACTGGGCTACACCGCGCTGATCGCTGAAGCGCCGGGGGTGATTACCGCGCGTCAGGCCGAAGTAGGGCAAGTGGTGCAGGCTACGGTGCCAATTTTCAGTCTGGCCCGGGACGGTGAGCGCGATGCGGTGTTCAACGTCTACGAATCGCTGCTGTCCGAACCCTCTTCAAACAAGTCGATTGTGGTCAGCCTGCTCGACAATCCGGCGATCAAGACCACCGGCACCGTGCGTGAAGTTACTCCGGCGGTTTCGGCTCAGACCGGAACCGTGCAAGTCAAAGTCACCCTCAACGGTTTACCTGACGGTATGCAACTCGGTTCGGTGGTCAGCGCGACGGCCAAGGCACCCGGTAAGTCTGCCGTAGAGCTGCCGTGGTCAGCGTTGACCAAAAACCTTAGCGACCCGGCCGTGTGGCTGGTGGACGCTAACGGCAAAGCGCAATTGCATACCGTCACCGTCGGCCGTTACCTGACCGGCCATGTGATCATCAGCGGCGGTCTGGACGGTGGTGAAAAAGTCATCATCGCCGGTGGCCAGTTGCTGCACCCCGGAATGAAAGTCGAGATCGCCGAAAACACCTACAAAGATTTGGCACCGGGAGCCCAGCCATGAAGCGCCTGATGCTTTTAGCCGGCGGCCTGCTGTTGATCGCCTGCTCTAAAAAAGAACCACCACCGGAACCGGTGCGACCGGTGTTGTCGGTCGAGGTCAAGGCCCTCGACCAGGAGGACCTCGGTCGCTTTGCCGGTAACATCCAGGCGCGCTACGAAAGCAACCTCGGCTTCCGGGTGCCGGGTCGCATCGCCAGTCGAAACGTAGATGTCGGCGCCGAAGTCGAGACGGGTGCGCTGCTCGCCACCCTTGACCCCACCGACCAGCAAAACCAATTGCGTTCGGCCCAAGGCGATCTGGCGCGGATTCAGGCGCAGTTCATCAACGCCCAGGCCAGCGCCCGACGCCAGCAGCAGTTGTTTGATCGCGGGGTCGGCGCCCAGGCGCAACTGGACATCGCTCAGACCAACCTGAAAACCACTCAGGCTTCGCTGGATCAGGCCAAGGCGTCGGTCAATCAGGCCAAGGATCAGCTCAATTACGTCGAGTTACGCACCGATCACAAAGCCATCGTCACCGCCTGGAAAGCCGAGGCCGGGCAAGTGGTTACCGCTGGCCAGCAAGTGGTGACCCTGGCGCAACCGGACATCAAGGAAGCGGTGATCGACCTGCCCGACACGCTGGTCGATCGACTGCCGGCGGATGTGGTGTTTCTGGTCGCTGCGCAGCTGGACCCGAGCATCACCAGCACCGCCATCGTGCGTGAAATCGAACCCCAGGCGCAGAGCGCGACACGCACCCGTCGTGCCCGCCTGACCCTGGCCGATACACCGCAGGGTTTGCGTTTGGGCACGGCGATCAGCGTGACCCTCAGTTCGGCGATCACACCGCGAATCGAACTGCCGCTCAGCACCCTGCAAGAAGTCGACGGCAAAACCCGCATCTGGGTGATCGATCCACAGAGCCAGACCGTTGCCCCGCGTGACGTCAGCCTGATCAGCCGCACAGACTCGACGGTGGTGTTGGCCAGTGGCGTGAAGTCGGGTGAGCGTGTGGTCAGTGCCGGTGTAAACAGCCTGAAACCTGGGCAAAAAGTGAAAATTGATGAGGGCAGCCCGCGATGAAAGGGAGTTTCAACTTATCCGAATGGGCCCTCAAACATCAGTCGTTTGTCTGGTATTTGATGTTCGTCGCGCTGCTGATGGGCGTGTTCTCCTACATGAACCTCGGCCGCGAGGAAGACCCGTCATTCACCATCAAAACTATGGTGATCCAGACCCGTTGGCCGGGCGCGACCCAAGAGGAGACCCTCAAGCAGGTCACTGACCGCATCGAGAAAAAACTCGAAGAACTCGATTCCCTCGACTACGTGAAAAGCTACACCCGGCCCGGTGAGTCCACGGTGTTCGTCTACTTGCGTGACACCACCAGCGCCAAGGACATCCCGGAGATCTGGTACCAGGTACGCAAGAAGATCAACGACATTCGCGGCGACTTCCCCAAAGGCCTGCAAGGGCCGGGGTTCAACGACGAGTTCGGCGATGTTTATGGCTCGGTGTATGCCTTTACCGCCGACGGCCTGTCGATGCGTCAGTTGCGCGATTACGTCGAACAAGTCCGCGCCGAGATCCGCGGAGTGCCAGGGCTGGGCAAGGTCGAGATGATCGGCGAGCAGGATGAAGTGCTGTACCTGAACTTCTCCACCCGCAAACTCGCGGCACTCGGCATCGACCAGCGTCAGGTGGTTCAGAGCCTGCAATCGCAGAACGCCGTGACCCCGGCAGGGGTGATCGAAGCCGGTCCCGAGCGGATTTCGGTGCGCACTTCAGGGCAGTTTGAGTCCGAGAAAGACCTGGCCAACGTCAACCTGCGCCTCAATGATCGTTTCTATCGCTTGGCTGACATCGCCGAGATCAGCCGCGGCTACGTTGACCCGTCCACCCCGCAATTTCGCTTCAACGGCCACTCCGCCATCGGCCTCGCCATTGCGATGAAGAAGGGCGGCAACATCCAGGAGTTCGGTAAGGCGCTGCACCAGCGCATGACCGACCTGACCGCGGACCTGCCGGTAGGCATCGGCGTACACAACGTGTCGGATCAGTCAGACGTGGTGGAAGAAGCCGTTGGCGGCTTCACCCGTGCCTTGTTCGAAGCGGTAGTGATCGTGCTGATCGTCAGTTTTATCAGCCTCGGCGTGCGCGCGGGGCTGGTGGTGGCATGCTCGATCCCGCTGGTGCTGGCGATGGTCTTTGTGTTTATGGAATACAGCGGCATCACCATGCAGCGGATTTCCCTCGGTGCATTGATCATTGCCCTCGGGTTGTTGGTGGATGACGCGATGATCACCGTGGAAATGATGGTCACGCGCCTGGAAATGGGCGAAACCAAGGAGCAAGCGGCGACGTTCGCCTACACCTCAACCGCGTTTCCGATGCTCACCGGTACGCTGGTGACCGTCGCCGGTTTCGTGCCGATTGGCTTGAACGCGAGTTCGGCCGGTGAGTACACGTTCACCCTGTTCGCGGTGATCGCCGTGGCCATGCTTGTGTCATGGGTGGTTGCGGTGCTTTTCGCTCCGGTGATTGGCGTACATATCCTCAGCACCAACGTTAAACCGCATTCAGCGGAGCCTGGGCGCATTGGTCGGGCCTTCAACTACGGCATGCTCTGGGCCATGCGCAATCGCTGGTGGGCCATCGGCATCACCCTCGCGCTGTTCGTGGCGTCGGTGTTTTCCATGCAGTTCGTGCAGAACCAATTTTTCCCGTCCTCGGACCGTCCAGAAATCCTCGTCGACCTCAACCTTCCTCAAAATGCTTCGATAGCCGAAACGCGCAAGGCCGTGGATAAACTTGAGGCGACCCTCAAGGACGATCCAGACATCGTGCGCTGGAGCACTTACATCGGTGAGGGTGCGATTCGTTTTTACCTGCCCCTCGATCAGCAATTGCAGAACCCGTACTACGCACAACTGGTGATCGTCAGCAAAGGCCTGGAATCGCGCACCGCGCTGACTCAACGCTTGCGTGATCGGCTGCGCAAAGACTTCGTCGGCATCGGCAGCTACGTCCAGTCTCTGGAAATGGGGCCGCCGGTCGGTCGGCCGATTCAGTACCGGGTCAGTGGCAAAGACATCGATCAAGTGCGTAAACACGCGATCGAACTGGCCACCGAACTGGACAAAAACTCGCACATCGGCGAAATCATTTACGACTGGAACGAGCCCGGCAAAGTGCTGCGCATCGACATTGCTCAGGACAAGGCGCGGCAACTGGGGCTGTCCTCCGAAGACGTGGCCAACCTCATGAACGGCATCGTCGTTGGCTCTCCAATAACTCAGGTGGACGACGATATTTACCTGATCAACGTGGTCGGTCGCGCCGAAGATGCTGAACGCGGGACCCCTGAGACCCTGCAAAACCTGCAAATCGTCACGCCAAGCGGCACCTCGATTCCGTTGCTGGCCTTTGCCACCGTGCGCTATGAACTGGAGCAACCGCTGGTGTGGCGCCGCGACCGCAAGCCGACGATCACCATCAAGGCGGCTGTTCGCGACGAAATCCAGCCAACCGATCTGATCAAACAACTGAAGCCGACCCTCGATAAATTCGCTGCCGGGTTGCCGGTGGGCTACAAGGTCGCCACCGGCGGCACCGTCGAGGAAAGTGGCAAGGCCCAGGGCCCGATTGCCAAGGTGGTGCCGTTGATGCTGTTTTTGATGGCGACCTTTCTGATGATCCAGTTGCACAGCGTGCAGAAGCTGTTCCTGGTGGCCAGCGTCGCGCCACTCGGCTTGATTGGCGTGGTGTTGGCGCTGATTCCGACGGGGACGCCGATGGGCTTTGTGGCGATTCTCGGGATTCTGGCGCTGATCGGCATTATCATCCGCAACTCGGTGATTCTGGTGACGCAAATCGAGGAGTTCGAAAACAACGGTGCTTCTCCGTGGGACGCCGTGGTGCAGGCGACGGAGCATCGTCGCCGGCCGATCCTGTTGACGGCGGCGGCGGCCAGTTTGGGGATGATCCCGATTGCCCGCGAGGTGTTCTGGGGGCCGATGGCCTACGCGATGATCGGCGGGATCATCATCGCCACCCTGCTGACGCTGCTGTTTTTACCCGCGCTGTATGTGGCCTGGTACAAAATTCGCGAGCCAAAGAAAGAAGTGCAGTAAGGCAAGCAGGCTCGTTCCCACAGATGACATTCAATCTAATGTGGGAGTGAGCCTGCTCGCGAAGGCGCCCGACCTGGCTACGCCGACTTACGCCAGACACTTGCCAGCCAAGGCTGTTGATCGCGTGGCAGTCCCGTGGGGCGGTAGTAATGCTCCAGTTCGACAAACCCGGCCTCGGTCAGCAAGGTCTGCCACGCCTGCAAATCGTGATACGCCCCATAGCGTGGCCCGTTCCAGCCCTCTTGGTTCTCCCCACGGGGATTGGAACTGAACAATACCCCGCCCGGCTTTAACGTGCCGTGCAACTGCTTCAACACCCGAGGCAGTTCCTGGCGCGGGATGTGAAACAGCACCGCATTGGCAAAAATCCCGTCGAAGCGGTCGGCCGGTAGATCGAGTTTCAGAAAATCCTGCTGCCAGACCTCGCAACCGCTGTCCTCGCGGGCCATGTGTGCAAACTGCTCGGAGCCATCAAGGCCGACGGCGGTGTGGCCCCTGCGCGTGAACGTCTGCAAATCACGGCCTGGCCCGCAGCCGAAGTCGAGAATGCTGAACGGTGCTGCGCCCTGAATGTGCCGCAGCAACGCGTCGATGTTCTGACTGACGTCATGGTCGCGCGTCCCTTCACGAAAGTCCTCGGCCACCGAATTGTAATGATCCAGGGTGGTGGCGGTGATCTGCTGAAGGTCGTCGGGGGTTTGTTTCATGGTGGGCTGCGCAGGCAATTGGGGTTTGCCGAATATACGCCATCAACCTTGGGGCTGCTTCGCCGCCATTCGCCAGCAGGCTCGCGAAGGCGATATCACTGACGATTCAGGTTTGTTTCATCCCCCAACTTTCAATCGACCGATCAACCATGGCGTTGGCAATCTCCAGCAAATGCCAGATGGAAAACACCAATGCCCGGTCAGAGGCTTTGAGGTGGTCACTGCATTGATAGGCCGTGACGGACGCGCAGCGCGGCAGGTCCGTTGGGAAAAATCCCTCATCGTGTGGGGAGTGAGTGCCGCCAAGATCGCTCAGCGCTTGTTCAGCCCCCGAGCCAACCGATCCCCGCCGAGTTGAATTATCGCCACCAACACCACCAGCAACACAATCACCGTCAACATGATCTGGCTGTCGAAACGCTGATAGCCATAGCGATACGCAATATCCCCCAGCCCACCGGCACCAATCGCCCCGGCCATGGCCGACGAGTTGATCATCGTCACCAACGTAATGGTGAATCCCCCGACAATCCCCGGTAACGCTTCGGGCAACAGCACATGCCAGACGATGTGCCAGCGCCGGCAACCCATGGCTTGCGCGGCTTCGATCAAGCCGTGATCGACCTCGCGCAAACTGACCTCGGCGATGCGTGCAAAGAACGGTGTGGCAGCGATGGTCAGCGGCACCACGGCGGCCCACACGCCGTAGGTAGTGCCGACGATCAACCGGGTAAACGGAATCAGCGCCACCATCAAAATCAGAAACGGAATCGAGCGAAACAGGTTCACGAACGCGCCCAGTGCGCGGTTCAGTACCGGGGCCTGGTAGATGCCACCCTTGGAACTGGTGACCAGAATCACCGCCAACGGAATGCCCGCCAGCAACGCGATCAGTGATGACACGCCGACCATCAAAAAGGTGTCGATAAAACCCTGAAGCAAACGATCAAACCACATAGCCCAGTACCTCCACCTGTTGCGCCCAGTGACTGGCGCGTTGACGCAATTGTTCGGCGTCAAGCGACGAGCCGGTGATTGCCAGCAGCAGTTGCCCGAGCGCGTGGTCCTGAATCCGTTCGACACCGCCCTGAAGTAGCTGCACGCGACCACCCAGGGCGCTGAACAATGCCGCCAGGTCTGGTTCATCCGTGGCACTGCCGGTGAATTGCAGGCGCAGCACCACGGCGGCGTCCGCAGCCTGTGGTTGTGGCTCAAGGCGACGTTGCAGCGCTTGCGGCAACGCATGTTGCAGCGGCGCCAGCAGGGTTTTACTGACGTTGTGTTGCGGATTGCCAAACACCTCCCACACCGGGCCTTGCTCGACGATTCGCCCATGCTCCAGCACCACGACGCGGTCGCAGATGTCGCGGATCACGGCCATCTCGTGGGTGATCAGCACGATGGTCAGGCCCAGCCGTTGATTGATCTCGCGCAGCAGGCCGAGGATCGATTGCGTGGTCTCTGGGTCCAGCGCTGACGTGGCTTCGTCGCACAGCAGAATTTCTGGGTCGTGGACCAACGCGCGGGCGATGCCGACGCGTTGTTTCTGTCCACCGGAAAGCTGCGCCGGGTAGGCCTTGTGTTTGTCTTGCAGACCCACCAGTTCCAGCAGTTCGCGAACTTTAAGCTGACGCCGGTCCTTGGGCACGCCAGCGACTTTCAGCGGCAATTCAACGTTTTGCCAAACTGTCTTGGCCGACATCAAGTTGAAGTGCTGAAAGATCATGCCGATGCGCCGACGCAGCGCGACCAAGCGGTTTTCATCGAACTCGCCAATGTCCACTTGATCGATCAGCACCCGTCCGGTGCTCGGCTGTTCCAGGCGATTGATGGTGCGGATCAGTGACGATTTTCCTGCGCCGCTGCGGCCAATAATGCCGAACACTTCACCGCGCTGGATCGCCAGATCAATGCCGTGCAACGCCGCCACCGGACCTTGCTGGCCGTTGTAGGTTTTACCCAGGCCGATGAAGCGCACATGCGCGTGGTTAAGCTGTGGGTGCAGGTCGGTTTGCTTCGCATTGTGGGGCTCTGGAATCTCCAGTCGCCGTTGGATAGCGGCCGTCATGTTCAGCTTTCCCAGCCCGCTTGGTACAGCGTGCCGTGGGCCTTGTCCAACGCTGCGCGAACAGCCGGCGAATGCTGGTAGATGTCGACAAATTTGATCAGGCGCGGGTCGGTTTTGCTTTTCGGCTGGATCACGAACTGAATCACGTATTCCTTGTGGTCGAGGCCGTCGAACAGCAGCGCCGAGCCGGCATCGAAGGTCTTCGACAAACGGATGTAGGCGGGGTAGCCCTGCACCAGGTCGGCGTCATCATAGGCGCGGACCAGTTGCACAGCTTCGACCTGGAGGATTTTGATTCTCTTCGGGTTGGCGATGATGTCTTCTTCGGTGGCTTTGTAGCCGACACCCGGTTTGAGCGTGATCAGCCCGGCTTTGGCCAGCAGTTGCAGACCGCGACCGCTATTGATCGGGTCGTTGGCAATGGCCACGGTGGCGCCTTCAGGCAATGCGTCGAAGCTTGTGTATTTCTTCGAGTAGAGGCCGACGTTGTTGATGATTCCCGGAGCAAACGGCACCAAGTCAAACCCAGCGGCAGCCTTGGCGTTCTCTAGAAACGGGATGTGCTGGAAGTAATTGACGTCGATGTCGCCGGCAGCGAGGCTGACGTTCGGGGCGATCCAGTCGGTGAACTCCACGAGTTCGACTTTCAGGCCTTGTTTGGCGGCTTCGTCGACGGCGGCTTCCAGCGCAATGGCGAACGCGGCGGTGGTGCCGACTTTCAGCGGCGCCTCGGCGCCAAAGGTCACGCTGCTGAAGAGGCCGAGGGCCAGGGCCAGTGCTTTGACTGGGTGGGTCAGGAGTTTCTGGGTCATGGTCGTTATTCCAGTCAAGTTAAGGCCGATCAGTGTCGGTAATGGGCGCCGGTATGTTGCTCAGGCAAATGCGCACCGCCGTGAAACAATTTTTCGCGCAGGCTGCCCGCGTCGTAGGCGGTCTTGTACGAACCGCGGCGCTGCAACTCCGGAATCACCAGGTCGATGAAATCCACGTAGCTTTCCGGGGTGACGATCCGCGTCAGGTTGAAGCCGTCCAGACCGGTTTCGGCAATCCACGATTCCAGCTCGTCAGCCACCTGCTCCGGCGAACCGACCACCGTGATGTAGCGGCCACCCAAGGCGTGCTGTTCGAGCAATTTGCGCCGGGTCCAGTCGTTGTTTTGCAGGTTTTTGGTGGCGGACTGGATAGCGTTGCTCTTCACGTACTGGATCGGCTCATCGAGCTCGTACTGGGAAAAATCAATCGCTGTCGAGGCTGAGAAATGTGCCACGCCGGCTTCGGCACTGGCGTAGCTCAGGTATTCGGCGTGCTTGGCCCAGGCCAGTTCCTCGGTCGCGCCGACGATCACGTTCAGGCCCATAAACAGTTTGATGCCCTCGGGGCTGCGCCCGGCCTCAACGGCACTGGCGCGCACCTTGTCCACCTGAACTTTGGTCGAAGGCTTGTTCTGGCCGCTGATGAACACGCACTCGGCGTGCCGCCCGGCAAACACCAGGCCGCGATCCGAGCTGCCCGCCTGAAACAGCACCGGCGTGCGCTGTGGTGACGGTTCGCAGAGGTGATAACCCTCGACCTGATAGAACTCGCCCTGGTGTTTGACCTTGTGAACTTTGTCTGGCAGGGCGTAGATCCGTTGCGTTGGATCGTTGATCACCGCGTCGTTTTCCCAACTGCCTTCCCAGAGTTTGTAGAGCACTTGCAGGTACTCGTCGGCCTGGTCGTAACGCCGGTCATGTTCCACCTGTTCGCTCAGGCCCATGGCCTTGGCCGCGCTGTCGAGGTAGCCGGTGACGATGTTCCAGCCGACCCGGCCGCGACTTAGGTGATCAAGGGTCGACATGCGTCGGGCGAACAGGTACGGCGGTTCGTAAGTCAGGTTGGCGGTCAAGCCGAAGCCGAGGTTTTTAGTGACGGCGGCCATGGCCGAAACCAATAGCAACGGGTCGTTGACCGGCAGCTGGATCGACTCTTTGAGCGGCACATCCACCGAGTTTTGATAGACGTCATACACGCCCACGATGTCGGCGATGAACAAACCGTCGAACAGTCCACGCTCCAGCAATTGCGCCAGTTCGGTCCAGTATTCGAGGGTTTTGTATTCGGTGGAGTTGTCCCGTGGATGGGTCCACAGACCATGGTTGATGTGCCCGATGCAGTTCATGTTGAACGCGTTGAGCAGGATTTTTTTCTTGGCATCGGCCATCAGATGGTCCCCCGCAGTGGCGGGTTTTCATCGTTGAGGTAGTAATTGCCCACGGCGTGGTACTTCCAACGTACCGGGTCGTGCAAGGTATGCACCCGAGCGTTGCGCCAGTGGCGATCCAGACCGTGTTCGATCAGGGTGGCCTGGCTGCCGGCCAGCTCGAACAGCGTGCTGCCGGCGGCGAGGGAGATGTCGGTGCTGATGGCGCGGGCTTCGGCGACGGCAATCGAGGCCGCGGCGACGGTGTCGGCGTTGGTGTTCGCCTGGGCCTTGTCGAGGAATTCGCCGGAGCGTTCCAGCAGGGCTTCGGCGGCGTGCAGGCGAATAGCCAAGTGGCCGAAGCTTTTGAGGGTCAACGGGTCTTCAGTGGCGTTGTCGTTGCCGGAATCGATCCACGGTCGGGTTTTGGTGCGCACGAAGTGCAGCGCGTCTTCATAAGCGGCGCGCGCGATGCCGCTGTCGATGGCGGCATGGAGAATCTGCGCCAGCGGACCGACGGTGGTTGGGCGTTCGAAGGCGCTTTGAAACGGGATCACGTCGTCGGCGGCGACATAGACGTCTTCGAACACCACCGAACCGCTGCCGGTGGTGCGCTGGCCGAAGCCGCTCCAGTCGTCGATCACTGTCAGTCCTTTGCTGTCGCGCGGGACAAATGCCAGTTGTTGTATACCGTTTTCATCCACCACTGACGTCGGGATGCGCTGGGCGTAGATCGCGCCGGTGGCGTAGAACTTGCGGCCGTTAATGCGGTAGCCGTCACCGTCTCGCTTGAGGCTCGTCACGCGGTCGTGGGCGGTTTTGGTGCCCAGTTCCGCTAGAGCATTACCGAAGCGCTGCCCGGCCAATACGTGCGCGTACAGGCGCTTTTTCTGCGCTTCGCTGCCATTCACCCGCAGCACTTCGAGTGCATAGAAATGGTTCTGCGGAATTTGTCCGAGGGAACCGTCGGCTTGTGCGATCAAGGCAATGACCTTGGCCAGGGTGACATTCGACACCCCGGCGCCGCCGTAGGCTTTGGGTACGCTGATGCCCCACAGGCCCGAACGGGAAAAGACTTCCAGTTCCGGGTGTGGCAGGCGGCGCTCGCGGTCGCGCAACGCGCTGTCGCGTTTGAAGTCGTCGGCCAGGTCTGTGGCGACAATCAGGGCGTGCTCATCGCTGGTTATGACCGCGACGTGGTGAGAAAAAGTCATGTGTTTCTCCAGAGGTCTGGTCGGTCAGATCCAGGAATGGCGAGCGGGCAGCGTGCCGTTGAGGTGATAGGTGCCCACGGCGTGGTACTTCCAGCGCACCGGGTCGTGCAGGGTGTGTACGCGGGCGTTGCGCCAGTGACGATCAAGATTGAATTCGGCGAGGGTGGCGCGGCTGCCGGCCAGCTCGAAGAGTTTTTCGCTGGCCAGCAACGAGATCTCGGTGGTCAGCACTTTGGCTTCGGCCACGGCAATCGAGGCGCGGGCGGCGGACTCTGCGGTGACAGGCGCCGCGCTGACTTGATCAAGCACTTGCCCGGCCTTGCGCAGCAGCGCTTCGGCGGCGTGCAATTCGATTTTCAGTTTGCCGATGTCGGCGATCACGTACAGGTCATCGCTGGCGCGTTCGACCTTGGCGTCGATCCACGGCCGAGCGCGGGTTTTGACGAATTCGATAGCGTCATCAATGGCACCCCGGGCAATGCCGGCGTCGATGGCTGCTTGAATCAACTGCGACACCGCGCCTTGAATATTCGGGCTGTCGTTAATCTTCCAGTTATCCACCACCTGCTCGGCGTCGACCCGCACGTTGTTGAGCAAAATGGTGCCGCTGGCCGTGGTGCGTTGGCCAAAGCCCGACCAGTCATCAACGATGCGCAAACCGGGCGTACCACGGCGGACGAAGGCCAGCACTTGTTTGCCATCGTCGTTCAACGCCTTGACGGCGACCCAGTGGGCGAATAGCGCACCGGTGGAATAAAACTTCTGGCCGTTGATGACAAAACCGTCGCCGTCGGCGGTAATCCGCGCTTTGAGTTCGAGGGTATTTTTGGTGCCGCGCTCCGGCCCCGCATTGCCGATGCGCCAGCCTTCGAGGACGCTGTTGAACAACTGCTTTTTCTGCGGTTCGGTTGCGCAGCCCAGCACCAGATTGAGCAGGCCGAACTGATTCTGCGGAATCTGCCCGAGGGCCGGGTCCGCCGCGGAAATGATCGCGAAAACATCGGCAATGGTGACGAATGAAACCTGGGGGCCACCGTACTCGCGGGGGATGGCAATGCTGCCCAGGCCGCTACGGGTAAAGTGTTCTATTTCCGCCCATGGCAGCTTGCGCTGCTGGTCACGTTTGGCGGCGTGCAGGCGGGCGACTTGCGCCAGCTCATGAGCGGCCTTGATGGCTTGTGCGTCGTTGCGCAAGACCTGCGCGGGCAACAAGGGGGGCGCGACGTCCAGATCACTCTGGACAATGGCTTCTGCCAGACTGGACATCAGTGCCGCTCCTTGGCTGCACGCAATGCCCTGGCGATTTGCACTGGGGTGATTGTGTTCCGGACCATACCTACCTCACATCTCATGGAGACGCCGCGAACGTTGCGGCGAACGAAAACAAGAATGTCCGGTGGTCCGGTGTATATACCCTAAGCGCGTATAAATAATTAATAAACTAACTTTTAGGAATATACATAGAAGGGCAGTGGGTATTTCCCTCACCGCAGAAGCCCTGCCACGGAGTTTCCTCTTGCTACAGGGGGCCTCGGTGAGGGTTCTTAGTTGGTACGCGGTTCAGCGGCCATGAGGTGTTCTTTTAACGGCACTTTCAGATAGGGATTGGCGCAGCCGATTTTCAGCGTTCGCGGCGGCGCCCAGCGCGAGTTGTTACCCACTCGGTCAAGGATGCAGTAGGTCACCTCGAGCCTGAGATCTTCGCCGGCTTCAAGAATGATCGCCGGCGGCACCCAGACCTGGATTGTCTGCCCCACATCGCCAGCCTTGAGCTTTGGCAGGTCCATGCGCACATCACCCCAGCGCAGGGTGATTTCATCGTCCACGGCCATGTTCAGGTAGGGTTCGATGGTCAGTGGCACGCCGCGTTTTATCTGGTTCGGGTTGACCCCTTGGCGGCGAATCGTGTCGGGGATGCCTACGGGGGCCAGGCTCTGGTTTTCGTCACCGCACAACGCGAAGGTTTGTCCGCCGGGGCAGTCGAGTTTGATCTGGACGTGAGTCGTCTTCGACAGTGCCGGTGCTTGCCCGACCTGCATGACCCGGTAGTGAGTATGTGAAGTGCCATTGTTGATGAAGCTTTCCGGCACCCGCAGCTGGACAGCGTGGCCGACATCACCCGTTATCAGGGTTTTCGACGCTACGTAGCAGTTGTCCCAGTACAGTTCGATAAGGTCGCCTTCATCCATGCCGGAGTAGGGCTCCACGTCGATCCGCAGGTGCGCGGCGCAAGTGATATTGATGCCGCTCCTGTGCGATTGCGCCAGAGTGGGTGCCGCCATTTCGGGTGTGTTCGAGGTACTTGTCATGGGGTTTCTCCTTGAAGCCTTCCAGCGAAGTCCATTTCTGAAAAATCAAAAGGCGTGAATTACCAAGCAACAAACTGTTCACTATTTACACATTGAAATAATGATGAAGTGCGATGAATGGCGCCTGTTGGAGACTAGATAAGAGCGCGCCTTAACAAGTGTCAAGAGAGAGTGTTAGTTGAACGTCAGTTCTTGCGTTATTCAGAATAATCCTACGTTCCGTGGTTAATAAACCACCTCTCCCTGTCGAATTTTTCCGTGATTTTAGTGAGTATTACGCTGCGGCCCTTTGCATCTGTGGGTGTCGTTTAGTGAACGATGTGGGGGATTTTAGGCGAGTTAAATCTGTTGCAAGGCATATATATGTACCGCACGCACTGGAAAGTACGAACCTATAGTGCAGGCAGTTTAAATAAAGGAAATGGGACTATAAGACGAGGTCGCTGTTACTTCCGTCCATGGAAGTTAAGGCGTGTTACAGGTTATTCAGTTCTGCGCGTTATTCAGGAACTTGCTGAGAAACTGCCGCGTCCGCTCTTCTTTTGGGTTGGCAAACAGCGCCTTGGCTTCGCCTTGTTCGACGATCACCCCCTTGTCGAAAAACACCACGCGATTCGCCACGTCTCGGGCAAACCCCATTTCGTGGGTGACGATGACCATCGTGCGCTTTTCTTCGGCCAGGCCGCGAATGGTCGCCAGCACTTCGCCCACCAGCTCAGGGTCCAGTGCCGAGGTCGGCTCGTCGAACAGGATGACTTCCGGTTCCATCGCCAGTGCCCTGGCAATCGCGACACGCTGTTGCTGGCCGCCGGAGAGGCGTCGCGGGTAAGCATCTTCCTTGCCCGCGAGGCCAACCTTGGACAGCAGCTTCATGCCCAGGGCAACGGCTTCGTTGCGTGGGATTTTTTTCACCACCAGCGGGCCTTCGATAACATTTTCGAGGGCGGTGCGATGGGGAAACAGGTTGAAGTTCTGGAACACGAAACCCACGTGCTGGCGCAAACGTCGTACCAGACTCTGTTGCTGGTTCAGGGGGCGGCTACTATCGATCTCTATGTCACCGACCTTGATCCGGCCGCTGGTGGGTTCTTCCAGAAAATTAAGGCAGCGCAGGAAGGTGGTTTTGCCCGAGCCGCTGGGACCAATGATCGCCACCACCTCGCCTTCCTTGACTTGCAGATCGATGCCGTTGAGCACCACTTGACCCTTGAACTGCTTTGTCAGTTTTTCCACGACAATCATTGGGTCAGGACTCCTGGTCGTGCCGATTGACCCGCGCTTCCAACCGGTTTTGCAGGTGCGACAGCACCGTTGCAAGTATCCAGTAGATCAGCGCGGCGGCCAGATACATGGTGAAGATTTCGAAGGTGCGAGCGGTGATCAATTGCGCTTGGCGAAACAGTTCCGGCACTTGAATGGTAGCCGCAAGCGCGGTGTCCTTGACCAGCGAAATGAAACTGTTACCCAGCGGCGGCAGAGCGGTGCGCGCCGCTTGCGGCAGGATGGCCCGCCGCAAGGTTTGCGCACGGGTCATGCCAATACTGGCGGCAGCTTCCCACTGGCCGCGCTCGATGGAGCTGATCGCGGCGCGGAGGATTTCACACGCGTAAGCCGCCATGTTCAGCGAAAAACCGATCAGGGCCGCGGGCAGCGGATCCAGCTCAAGACCCATTTGCGGCAAGCCGTAATAGATCACGAACAGTTGCACCAACAACGGCGTACCGCGAAAGAACGAGACGTAGATACGCGCGATCCAGCTCACCAGCTTGAAGCGCGACAGGCGCATGAGTGCCAGGCCGAAGCCCAGCAGCAGGCCGAAGAACATCCCACCCAGGCTCAAGATAACCGTGTAATACGCGCCCTTGAGCAGGAAGGGCGCGGAGTCCAGCGCGAGTTGGAAACCTTCTTGCATTATTGAGTGACGTCAGCGTTGAAGTATTTTTCCGAGATTTTTTTCAGCGTGCCATTAGCGCGCAATTTCTCGATGGCTTGGTTCACGGCGGCCAGCAGTTCAGGCTCGCCTTTGCGCAGGGCAACACCGGCTTCCTGGCGGGAGAAGGCTTCGCCGGAGATGGCGGTGTCCTTGGCTTTGCTGAGCAGTTCGAGGGCGGCCAGCCGGTCAACCAAAATGGCGTCGATACGGCCTACGCGCAGGTCCTGATACTTGGTCGGATCATCGTCGTAGGTCTTGATGATGGCTTGCGGGACGTTGTCTTTGAGCCACTGTTCGTAGTTGGTGCCCAGGCCCACACCGACTTTTTTGCCCGCCAGGTCAGCAGCGGTCTTGATGGTGCCTTCATTCTTTTTCAGGGTCAGGGCCTGAATCCCAGAGATGGTGTACGGCTCGGAGAAGTCATACTTCTTCTTGCGCTCGTCCGAGATGGTCACTTGGTTGATCACCGCGTCCAGTCGTTTGGATTCCAGCGCTGCAAGGATACCGTCCCATTTGGTCGGTTGCAGTTTGACCTTTACACCCAACTCTTTGGCCAGGGCTTCGGAGAACTCGACTTCGAAGCCGGCCAGTTTGCCGTCGGCGTCGACGAAACTGAACGGTGGATAAGTGCCTTCCAAGCCGACGTTGATCACGCCCGCCTGCTTGATTTTTTGCAGTTGCTCACCGGCAACTGCCTGCCCCAGCAGGCCGGCGCTGAGTGCCAGGCCCAATGAACCCACCAGCAGATTTCGACGTAGTGCGGAAAAATTCATGACAAGCCCCTGTGTTTTCTTATGGAAGACGCTTAAGGAAAGTTGGCAAATTCGGGAGTGAAACGACAGCGGTATCCTGCCTTAAAGCAGCCTGTGCGTCTCGCTGCAAATTCGCCTGCGGCGCGACTATATGACGTTCCTGTTAGATAGGAAAATACTAAATATTTAATTTGTTATTCTTTTGTGGAATAAGAATTCAGCATCGTTTCCGTACTCTTGCAGGAGAACGATCGGTTACAGGAAGTCTTTGTAGGCAAACAACGCCGGCGCCCCACCGGTGTGCAGGAAGATAATCGGACCTTCATCGAAGCGCCCGCGCCCAATGCCGTCCAGCAACCCGGCCATGGCCTTGCCGGTGTACACCGGGTCGAGCAGCACACCTTCCTGGCTCGCCAGCAGTTTCACCGCCGCCAGTGTTCCGGCATTCGGCTCGCCATAACGCGGGCCGAAATACTCGTCCCACAGTTCAACCTTGAAACTCGCTGGCAGGCTCACACCCAACAGCTCGGCGGTACGTTCGGCCAGGCCCTGAACTTTGGGACGCTGATCTTCATCGCTGCGTGACACTGTGACGCCAATCACCGGTAAATCCGGCAGCACTTCGCTCAGCGCCAGTGCCAAGCCGCTGTGGGTCCCGGCGCTGCCTGAGGCGAGGACGACGGCGGCGAAGGTCAGCCCGGTGTCCTTGATTTGTTCGGCCAGCTCCAGGCCGGCGCGCACGTAACCCAAAGCCCCCAAGGCATTGGAACCACCGATGGGCACCACATACGGTTTTTTCCCGTTATTGCGCAGACGTCCAGCGAGGGCTTGTAGTTGATCGTCGGCGTTGTCGAGGTTTTCTACCTGCTCAACCTTGGTGTCGAACAGGTCCAGCAGCAGCCGATTGCCGTTGCTGAGGTAGTTGGTGTCGTCGGTCCCTAGCGGGTTTTCCAGCAACGCCACACAGCCCAGCCCGCATTTTGCCGCCAGCGCCGCCGTCTGACGGACGTGGTTGGACTGGAGCGCGCCAGCGGTGATCAAGGTGTCGGCGCCCTGTGCCTGTGCATCGGCAACCAGGTATTCGAGTTTGCGCAGCTTGTTACCGCCCATTGCCAGCGGTGTCAGGTCATCGCGCTTAACGTAAACGTCGCGGCCCAGCCAGGTCGACAGGCGTTCGAGTTTTTCCAGGGCAGTGGGATGGCTGAGCAGGTCGAGGCGATTAAAGCGGGCAAGCTGTTGTTTGATCATGGGTCCGTACTGGCACAGGAAGATGTCAGGACTATAGGCATGCCTATTTGGCGCGGCAACCGCCAATTGCATATAGCCAAACGGGTTGGCCACCGCACAATTGGTTCTTAATTCGGCTTGAGGGGCATGCCGTAAAGTAACCGCCGTTGACGCGGCCAGACAGTCCGGCCGCCCGTGAGGAGTCTTTACCGTGAGCGAGCGTTCCAGTCATTGGCAATTGCAGACAATCGTTAGCCAACTGCGTATGGCGCGTGACCAGTGGCGCGCACAAAACGGTCGCGCCAGCGGCGAGCAGGGCGGTCGTGAACTGCCGTCGCGAGCGGCCATGGCCGACATTCTGGAGGCGCTGTGCGGTGCGTTGTTCCCGATGCGCCTGGGCCCGGTGGACTTGCGCGAGGAGAGTGAAGATTTTTACGTGGGGCACACCCTCGACGTGGCGTTGAATGCCTTACTGGGTCAGGCGCGACTCGAATTGCGTTACGCCGCCCGTCATAGTGCCGAGGTCGATACTGAAGTCGAGGTCCGGGCCATTCAGATCATTCAGGACTTCGCCCTCGCGTTACCGGGGCTGCGCAGTCTGTTGGACACCGACGTGCTGGCGGCCTACCACGGCGACCCCGCGGCTCGCAGTGTTGATGAAGTGCTGCTGTGCTATCCGGGGATTCTGGCGGTGATTCACCATCGCCTGGCTCATCATTTGTACCGCGCCGGGTTGCCGTTGTTGGCAAGGATCAGCGCAGAAATCGCGCACTCGGCCACCGGTATCGATATCCATCCGGGCGCGCAGATCGGACGTAGCTTCTTTATCGATCACGGAACGGGCGTGGTGATTGGCGAGACGGCGATTATCGGTGAGCGTGTGCGGATTTATCAGGCCGTGACCCTGGGCGCCAAACGTTTTCCGGCGGATGAAGACGGGCAGTTGCAGAAGGGCCATCCGCGTCATCCGATTGTCGAGGATGATGTGGTGATCTATGCCGGTGCGACGATCCTGGGGCGGATCACCCTTGGCAAGGGTTCGACCATCGGCGGCAATGTGTGGTTAACCCGCAGCGTCCCCGCAGGATGCAACCTGACGCAGGCCAATTTGCAGCATGAGGAGGGGGCGCAGAAGTAAATCCCGAGGTCTCGGCTGACGGCGACGGCGACGGCCTCGCCGCAAGGCTGCTCACGAAGGGTTTCATGCCGAAGCGGGATAATGGCCGTTAGCTCATTTATCACTGAACGAATTAGCCGATCCCCGCGTCATACCCTTCCTTGAACTAACGTAGGAAAGGCACCGCCCAGCCCTGCGATTAGTCCTTAGCGTCCTATTCATGTTTAACTTGAACGTTCATTCAAGTTAAACCGCCGGTTTGCTGCCCGCTCACAACAGGAGGCTTGCCCTTGCCGAGTCCGTTATTGATTGCCCTGTTTCATCCCTTTGAGGTGCGCCTTTCATGAGTGCGCCGTCCACCCCTATTAGCGGCCAGGTCCGCATGAACCCGCCGGTGTTCTACTTTTCGGCGGGTTTTATTCTGCTGTTTGGCATTGTCGTCATTGCCATGCCCGAACAGGCCGGTGCCTGGTTACTCGAAGCGCAAAACTGGGCGGCCAATACGGTCGGCTGGTACTACATGCTCGCGATGACGCTGTACCTGGTCTTCGTGGTGGTTACTGCCTTGTCCGGCTACGGCAAGATCAAGCTCGGTGCCGACCACGACGAACCCGAATTCAGTTACCTGTCCTGGGCCGGCATGTTGTTCGCGGCGGGGATCAGCATCACGCTGTTCTTTTTCTGCGTCTCCGAACCGCTGACGCATTTAGCGCAACCACCCCAAGGCACGGCCGGCACGCCAGACGCTGCGCGCCAGGCGATGCAGATTTTGTTTCTGCATTGGGGGCTGCATGGCTGGGGCGTTTTTGCTTTCGTCGGCATGGCCCTTGCCTACTTTGCCTACCGGCATAACCTGCCGCTGGCCCTGCGGTCGGCGCTTTACCCGCTGATCGGCAAACGCATCAACGGCCCTATTGGCTATGCGGTGGACGGCTTCGGCATCATCGCCACTGTGTTCGGCCTCGGCGCCGACATGGGCTTCGGAGTGTTGCACCTCAATTCGGGTCTGGACTATCTATTCGGAGTCGCTCACACCCAGTGGATTCAGGTGGGCCTGATCACCCTGATGATGGGCGCGGCGATCATTGTTGCAGTCTCCGGCGTCGATAAAGGCGTGCGGGTGATGTCTGACATCAACATGCTGCTGGCCTGCGCGCTGCTGCTGTTTGTGCTGTTCGCCGGCCCGACGCAGCACTTGCTCAACACCCTGATCCAGAACATCGGTGACTACCTCGGCGCACTGCCGATGAAGAGTTTCGACCTATACGCCTATGACAAACCGAGCGACTGGCTCGGCGGTTGGACGGTGTTCTATTGGGCTTGGTGGATTGCGTGGTCGCCATTCGTGGGCCTGTTCATCGCGCGGATTTCCCGTGGCCGGACCATCCGCGAATTCGTCTTCGGCGTGTTGCTGATTCCGCTCGGTTTCACCCTGGCGTGGATGTCGATTTTCGGCAACAGTGCCATCGACCAAGTGCTCAACCACGGCATGAGTGCGCTCGGCATGTCGGCCATCGACAACCCGTCGATGACCCTGTACCTGCTGCTGGAAACCTACCCGTGGAGTAAAACCGTCATCGCGGTGACGGTGTTTATCAGCTTCGTGTTCTTTGTGACCTCAGCTGACTCAGGCACCGTCGTGCTGTCGACATTGTCGGCCAAGGGTGGCAACCCGGATGAAGACGGGCCGAAATGGCTGCGGGTGTTCTGGGGCGCAATGACGGCGCTGGTGACCAGTGCGCTGCTGTTCTCCGGCAGTATCGATGCGCTGAAGTCCGCCGTGGTACTGACTTCGCTGCCGTTCTCGATGATCTTGCTGCTGATGATGTGGGGGCTGCACAAGGCGTTCTATCTGGAGTCGCAGAAGCAGATTGCACAGATGCATTCCCTGGCGCCGGTCTCCGGCTCTAAACGTGGCGGTTGGCGTCAGCGCTTGAGTCAGGCGGTGCATTTCCCTTCGCGCGATGAGGTCTATCGCTTCCTCGACACGACAGTGCGCCCGGCGATTGAAGAAGTGAGCGCGGTGTTTGTCGAGAAAGGCTTGAGTGTTGTGACTCAGCCTGACCCGGCGAATGACAACGTCAGCCTGGAGATCGGTCATGGCGAGCAGCACCCGTTCATCTACCAAGTGCAGATGCGCGGTTACTTTACGCCGTCCTTTGCCCGTGGCGGGATGGGTTCCAAGCAACTCAACAACCGTCGTTATTACCGGGCCGAAGTGCATTTGGCTGAGGGCAGTCAGGACTACGATCTGGTGGGATACACCAAAGACCAGATCATCAACGACATCCTCGACCAATACGAACGGCACATGCAGTTCCTGCACTTGGTGCGCTGATTGGAGACCGGTGGCGCCTAGGCGTTGTTCAACACCCTGAACAGAACCAGTGCCGCCACCGGCACCCCAAACACCACGCTGCCGACCACCAGTTCCGCGCTGAGAGACTGGCCGGCAGTGACGATGCCGATGGCGCCGTTGATCACCGTCAGTGCCAGCCACAAGGCGACGAAGCTGTAGGTCAGGGTCTGGCGACTGAAGCCGATGCGTTCGCCGATGAACAGCATCAGTGCCAGCAGGACCAGGCCGAAGAAGATGATGATGGTGGTGTGCATAGTGGTGTCCCGTCCTTCAGAGGTGTGCTGCTTCGAGGCCGCCTTCTCGTGAAGGTGTCACTGCCGTATCAGGCTGAGCATAGTTAAACCAACCCACCATTGGCGCGCAAAATCTGCCCGTTGACCCACGCCGAATCCGGCCCCACCAGAAACGACACGACGCGAGCGATGTCTTCAGGCTGACCCAAACGCTCCAGCGGCGGCATTTTGGCGAAGTTCTGGATCTGCTCTTCACTCTTGCCATGCAAAAACAGCTCGGTCGCCACTGGCCCTGGCGCCACGGCATTCACCGTAATGTTGCGCCCACGCATTTCTTTGGCGAAGACCTGCGTCAGCGACTCCACCGCCGCTTTGCTGGCGATGTATACCGCGTAGCCCGGCAGGTTCATGCCGACCGTACTGCTGGAGAAATTGACGATTCGCCCGCCGTCGTTCATGCGTGTCGCCGCTTCACGCAAGGTATTGAAGGTGCCTCGGGCGTGGATGTTGAAGGTCTGTTCGAACAGCTCATCAGTGTGTTGCGCCAGCGGCATCACGTTGAGAATGCCGGCGTTGTTGACCAGCACATCGACCTTGCCCAGTTGCGCTTCGGTCTCATCAAACAGTCGGCGCACGTCCTCGGCACTGGCCACGTCAGCCTTGACCGCTATGGCTTGATGCCCGGCCTGGCGCAATTCGACTGCCAGCTTAGAGGCCTCGATGGCGCTGTTGGCGTAGTTGATGGTGACGGCGAAACCTTCACTGGCCAGTTGCTTGGCGATCACTGCGCCAATGCCGCGCGAGGCGCCGGTCACGATGGCAACTTTCGACGTTTGAGTCGTCATGGCGTTGATTCCTTTAGAGGTGTTTGATTGGGTGAAGCCAGACTCACATGTTTACTCAAGCTGATAAACGGGAGTGTAAGCCGCAACCCCAGAAACTTCCGTCACCTTGGTTGGACCCGTAAGGCCGGCTGCCTTCTAAAGAATAGGCAGTGGTGGCGGAGTATGATGCTGTAGCCCTCTACCTGCCCCTCCCTCAATAAAAATGGCGATAAGCCGGTATTTGACCACTGGCTTAC
This sequence comes from Pseudomonas sp. DC1.2, assembly GCF_034351645.1. Lineage (NCBI taxonomy): Bacteria > Pseudomonadati > Pseudomonadota > Gammaproteobacteria > Pseudomonadales > Pseudomonadaceae > Pseudomonas > Pseudomonas sp. DC1.2. Next base: position 139,577 of record NZ_CP133782.1, read on the forward strand.
GGCGGTTACTCTTCGGCCCTCATAAATGGATTTGACCTGTGAAGAGTGCTGATAATGCCCCAGAAATTGTCTGAGGAAAGTGATGAAACACTCAAGCGCCGAGGGCTGGTACGGTGTAAAACATGGACCTACGTCATTACTCCGATACCGCACAGCATGGAGCCATCTGGCCCCTCTAAAGCAAAAATTGCCTCAGTGCGTGAGCGGGAACAAAAGGAAGAGATCCATCGATACGAAGCGCTTCAAAAAGCCGAGCGCGCCCGACAAGAGGAATTTCTTCGTCGATGTGACGAACGTGAAAAAGCCGAGTTACTAAAACCTCCTCCCGTTCAGGACTGCACATTTGCCAAATCCACTAGCGTGGCGAAGGGGCACGTCTGCCATCCGAACGGCACAGTCCCGTTTGAGGGCTTGGGCAATTACGGCACCTATGCCGTGCTCAGCACCCGCGAGGCCATCACCTCGGCGGGCACACCTCTTCAACTGATCGGTGGCTCAACCACGGCACTGACCTTGGCTGGCCGAGTCGGTGGCTCGTTGTCGATGGGTTTGTCCGGTGCTGCCGTCAGCGCAGGTGTTGTCGCGGGAGGTATTGCGGGTACCGTCGCGATGCTCTGGCCCAATACCTTTGCGTCTGACGCCGCGTTTTACAACACCGAAGAATTCGCCAATCTGGCCGCCGCCAACATTGGTGTACGGATCAACGTCAAACACCTACCCGGTGAATCAGTCAGCGCGTTCGGGGTATACACCGGCAATAACTCCGCGTGGCGAAGTGTCCCGGTGATTGCTGCCACCGCACGCGGTGATCAATTGGTCGCGGATCTGGGTGACGGCGTAGAGTTGATCTGGACACCTGCCGTCGATACCGGCAGCGTGCTGGGCATTCCAGCGCTGGAAGGTGCCCCGCAATTACCTGCGGCGTTTGTCTTTCCCGAAGCCGACCAGGCCGAGCAACGCTATGAGCATCCGGCTAACCCACCGGACTTCCGGGACGCCATTATCTGGTTTCCGAGTCAGCCGCAAATCCTGCCGGTCTACATCTCGCTCAATGTGCGTGGTGCGCCGGGCGTGGTCACAGGCGTGGGTCAAGACGTGACGGGGATTTGGCTCGCTGGGGCAGGCATTGGGCTGGGTTCCCCAATCCCAACGCGAATTGCCGACCAGCTCAGAGGGCGCGCGTTTTCGAGTTTTGGCTCGTTCAGACGGGCGTTCTGGGTGTCTGTTTCGAGAGATCCTGAGTTGAGTTCGCAGTTCTCACCGAGAGACCTTGATCGTATGCGTGCTGGCAGAGCGCCGCGCGTCGACATTGCAGATATTGCAGGCTCTAGAATTTCACATGAGATACATCACGTTGAGTTAATTTCTGAAGGTGGAGAGGTTTACGACGTGGATAATCTACGGGTCAACACTCCCAAAAATCATATTGAAGTACACCAGGATTAAGGTGCAGCCATGAGCGATCCATTTATCAAAAACAGCCTTGCAGATTACACAGAAAACGAGTTCGTGAAATTTCTTGAAGAAATATTTAGAGAGGATGTTGCTCCGACCGGCGAGCGAGCCGATGTGCTTGTTTTGCATTTCAATAAAATTGTCGGTCACCCCAGTAAAATGAACTTGATTTATCGCCCGGAGCCGGGAGCCGACACATCTGCTGAAGGCATCACCAAGACCATCAAAGAGTGGCGCGAAGCCAATGGCCTACCGGGCTTTAAGCCTCGCTTCTGATCGATCGTTCAGGAGTGTAGTGATCAACTAATTTCGGATACCTCGATAGGGGATTTTGACGCCATCGCTCGCTCGTAAATGGTCGGTGGCAGATATCCCAGTTTCGAGTGCAGCCGTTCGTTGTTGTAAAACCCAAGAGGGTGTACTCAGTGATGTCGCGTATCGCTGTAACGCTATGAGCATCCGGCAAATCCACCGGACTTCCGGGACGCCATTATCTGGTTTCCGAGTCAGCCGCAAATCCTGCCGGTCTACATCTCGCTCAATGTGCGTGGTGCGCCGGGCGTGGTCACAGGCGTGGGTCAAGACGTGACGGGGATTTGGCTCGCTGGGGCAGGCATTGGGCTGGGTTCCCCAATCCCAACGCGAATTGCCGACCAGCTCAGAGGGCGCGAGTTCTCAAGCTTTGATGCGTTCAGGAAGGCGTTTTGGGTTGAGGTTGGAAATGACTCAGAACTGAGCAGGCAATTCAATCAGCAAAACATAGGTCGCATGCACGATGGCTATGCACCCAATGCTCGCTACAACGATGCTATAGGGAAAAGAAAAGTTTTTGAATTGCATCATATTGACTTGGTGTCGGAAGGTGGAGAAGTTTACGACGTAGATAATCTGCGGATTAACACTCCTAAAAATCACATCGATATTCATCGAGGTTAGTAGGTACGCCATGAACAACAGTTTCTCGGACTACACCGAAGCTCAGTTTATTCGCCTCATGCAGGAAATATTTACGGCTAACAATAACGGTACTCCCGACGACGTCCTGGGCGAGCTTTTGGACCAATTTTGTAAACTTGCGGAGCACCCCGATGGGACTGATTTGATCTACTACCCTGAATCGGAAGATCAATGCACCCCGGAAGGTATCACCGAAACTGTGAAAAAATGGCGCGAAGCCAACGGCTTGCCAGGCTTTAAGCCTCGCTTCTGATCGATCTTTCAGGAGTGTAGTGATCAACTAATTTCGGATACCTCGATAGGGGATTTTGACGCCATCGCTCGCTCGTAAATGGTCGGTGGCAGATATCCCAGTTTCGAGTGCAGCCGTTCGTTGTTGTAAAACCCAAGAGGCTGTACTCAGTGATGTCGCGTATCGCTGCAACGCTATGAGCATCCGGCAAATCCACCGGACTTCCGGGACGCCATTATCTGGTTTCCGAGTCAGCCGCAAATCCTGCCGGTCTACATCTCGCTCAATGTGCGTGGTGCGCCGGGCGTGGTCACAGGCGTGGGTCAAGACGTGACGGGGATTTGGCTCGCTGGGGCAGGCATTGGGCTGGGTTCCCCAATCCCAACGCGAATTGCCGACCAGTTCAGAGGGCGCGAGTTTTCAAGTTTCAACTCGTTTAGACGGGCGTTCTGGGTGGCTGTTTCGAGAGATCCTGAGTTGAGTTCGCAGTTCTCACCGAAAGACCTTGATCGTATGCGTGCAGGAAGTGCTCCACGCGCCACAGAGGTTGATATGGTGGGTATGAGACAGTCCCACGAGATACATCACGTTGAGTTGATTTCTGAAGGCGGTGAGGTCTACAACGTTGATAATCTTCGGGTCAACACCCCTAAAAATCATGTCGAAGTACATCAGGGTTAAGGTAACAACATGAGCGATCCATTCATCAAAAACAGCCTCTCGGACTACACCGAATATGAGTTCGTTAAATTCTTGGAAGAGCTTTTTAAGGAGGATGTTGCACCGACAGATGTCCGTGCAGACATCCTTTTGTTTCATTTCAGGAAAATCATCGGACACCCATGCGGTGCGGATTTGATTTACCACCCTGAGCCGGGAGCCGACACATCTGCTGAAGGCATCACCAAGACCATCAAAGAGTGGCGCGAAGCCAATGGCCTACCGGGCTTTAAGCCTCGCTTCTGATCGATCTTTCAGGAGTGTAGTGATCAACTAATTTCGGATACCTCGATAGGGGATTTTGACGCCATCGCCCGCTCGTAAACGGTCGGTGGCAGATATCCCAGTTTCGAGTGCAGCCGTTCGTTGTTGTAAAACCCAAGAGGGTGTACTCAGTGATGTCGCGTATCGCTGTAACGCTATGAGCATCCGGCAAATCCACCGGACTTCCGGGACGCCATTATCTGGTTTCCGAGTCAGCCGCAAATCCTGCCGGTCTACATCTCGCTCAATGTGCGTGGTGCGCCGGGCGTGGTCACAGGCGTGGGTCAAGACGTGACGGGGATTTGGCTCGCTGGGGCAGGCATTGGGCTGGGTTCCCCAATCCCAACGCGAATTGCCGACCAGCTCAGAGGGCGCGAGTTCTCAAGCTTTGATGCGTTCAGGAAGGCGTTTTGGGTTGAGGTTGGAAATGACTCAGAACTGAGCAGGCAATTCAATCAAGACAACATTAAACGGCTTGTAAAGGGACTGGCACCAACGACTCGCGTGCGTGATCAGATAGGAAAGCGGATTTCCTTTGAGTTGCACCATGTTGAGCGTATCGCTGACGGCGGTGCTGTTTATCATGTGGATAACCTGCGGGCTAACACCCCAAAAAATCATATAGATATTCATAGGGAGGCTCAGTGATGGAGCTTAAGGGCGCACTTTCTGATTACACCGAAGACCAGTTCAAAGCATTGATTCAGTCTATAAAAGACTGTGAAGGGACCGAGGATTTTCAGGCTGGGTTAATAGAACACCTGAACAGCCTTGCAGCGGGTGCCGGTGGTTCTGACCTGATCTATTATCCTGAAAATGGTTCGGACAACTCAGCAGAAGGAGTCGTGCAGGCAATTCAGGCTTGGTGCTTGGCCAACGAACTACCAGGCTTTAAGCCTCGCTTCTGATCGATCTTTCAGGAGTGTAGTGATCAACTAATTTCGGATACCTCGATAGGGGATTTTGACGCCATCGCCCGCTCGTAAACGGTCGGTGGCAGATATCCCAGTTTCGAGTGCAGCCGTTCGTTGTTGTAAAACCCAAGAGGCGGTACTCAGTGATGTCGCGTATCGCTGTAACGCTATGAGCATCCGGCAAATCCACCGGACTTCCGGGACGCCATTATCTGGTTTCCGAGTCAGCCGCAAATCCTGCCGGTCTACATCTCGCTCAATGTGCGTGGTGCGCCGGGCGTGGTCACAGGCGTGGGTCAAGACGTGACGGGGATTTGGCTCGCTGGGGCAGGTATTGGGCTGGGTTCCCCAATCCCAACGCGAATTGCCGACCAGCTCAGAGGGCGCGAGTTCTCAAGCTTTGATGCGTTCAGGAAGGCGTTTTGGAAAGCAGTAGCAGGCGACCCTGAATTGAGTCGGCAATTCAATGAAGACAACTTAGACCGTATACAGACAGGCTATGCACCAACTGCTCGGGATAAAGATACTGTAGGGAAAAGAAGTACGTTTGAACTGCATCACGTTGAGCGTATTGCTGACGGCGGAGCCGTATATGACGTGGATAATCTCAGGGCTAATACTCCCCAAAACCACATAGCCAATCACCGGAAACAATAGATCTATGAAAAAAAGTATCTCGGAGTACACCGAAGCTGAGTTCATTCGCTTCATGCAGGAAATACGTGGGGCAAACAAGAGCGCATCAGACGAAGTGCTGGGCGAACTTTTGGAGCAATTCAGGCAGCTCACAGGCCACCCTGATGGCAGTGACCTAATCTACTACCCTGAAGACGGTGCAGATAATTCAAACGAAGGCATCACCGAAACTGTGAAAAAATGGCGCGAAGCCAATGGCCTACCGGGCTTTAAGCCTCGCTTCTGATCGATCGTTCAGGAGTGTAGTGATCAACTAATTTCGGATACCTCGATAGGGGATTTTGACGCCATCGCCCGCTCGTAAACGGTCGGTGGCAGATATCCCAGTTTCGAGTGCAGCCGTTCGTTGTTGTAAAACCCAAGAGGCGGTACTCAGTGATGTCGCGTATCGCTGTAACGCTATGAGCATCCGGCAAATCCACCGGACTTCCGGGACGCCATTATCTGGTTTCCGAGTCAGCCGCAAATCCTGCCGGTCTACATCTCGCTCAATGTGCGTGGTGCGCCGGGCGTGGTCACAGGCGTGGGTCAAGACGTGACGGGGATTTGGCTCGCTGGGGCAGGTATTGGGCTGGGTTCCCCAATCCCAACGCGAATTGCCGACCAGCTCAGAGGGCGCGAGTTCTCAAGCTTTGATGCGTTCAGGAAGGCGTTTTGGGTTGAGGTTGGAAATGACTCAGAACTGAGCAGGCAATTCAATCAAGACAACATTAAACGGCTTGTAAAGGGACTGGCACCAACGACTCGCGTGCGTGATCAGATAACTGCGTATCACGCACCACCGCCAGGCCGTTTCCGTTTGAATTTAGGGTCGATGGCGAACTGAAGGAAGTGGTCATCGACAGCGCGCTTTCAGTGTTCGGCGCGGAAATTTATGCGGCCTCGGCGATTGCCGGACTTGGCATCATCCAGTGCCCGCATTACCGGATGGAAGCGCTGATTGCCCAAGGGCTGGTGCAGGAAATCCTGACCGACACACCGCCGCCAACGATGCCGGTTTCCGTGCTGTACCCGCACAACCGACACCTGTCGCCACGGGTTCGGGTGTTTGTGGATTGGTTGGGGGAAGTGTTTGCGGGGGCGGTGTGAGCCGCGTCCCAAATGATCGTTCCCACGCTCTGCGTGGGAACGATCATGGCCTGAAAAATCCGTCAGGCGCTCTCGCGTTCGATCACTCGGCACTCCAGCAGGTTCAATCGCTGCACCTCGTGCGCCACCGGCAACACCCCCAGACTCTCCAGCACCCGCGTCGCTGCCAGCACGCCGATTTCCAGCGCGGGCGGCTTGATGGTGCTTAAGCTCGGCAGCAGCATTTCGGCAAACGGGTAATCGCCAAAGCCGAGGACGGCGCAGTCTTCGGGGATTTTCAGCCCGGCGCGTTGCCCGGCGAGTAGCCCGCCGGCGGCGAGGTTGTCGTTGGCGAAGATGATGGCGTCGGGCGGCGGCGAGGCCTTCATCAGCGCCTCCATGGCCTGCTTCCCGGCGTCGAACGGCGCACGATCCGCATCCGGAGCGAACACCCACGGTTCCAGTCCCCACTCGCGAACCGTGGCCGCATAGCCGTCACGGCGCTCCAGCGCACTGAAATCCCCGACTGCGCTGTTTTGCACAAAGGCGATTCGCCGATAGCCTTTGCGATGCAAATACCGGGCAGCACTAACGCCCACTTCATAGTGCGAAAAGCCGATCTGCACGGGCTCGCGTTCGGGTTGGTAATCCCAGGTTTCGATCACGGGGATGTCGGTGTCGGCAATCAGTTTTTCGGTGCCGGCACTGTGGAAGTGGCTGGTTAGCACCAGCGCTGCCGGTGACCAGCCGAGGAACGCGCGCACCGCGCTTTCTTCCTGTTCGACGCTGAAGTAACTCGACGCCAGCAACAGTTGATAACCGTGGCGGCTGAGGGTGTCGCTGAAGCCCTGGAGGGTGTTGGCGAAGATGGGGCCGGAGATGTTCGGGATAACCATGCCGACAATTTTGCCGCGGGCTGACGCCAGACCACCGGCCACCAGGTTTGGCACATAACCCAACGCGGCCACCACCGCCGCGATGCGTTCGCGTCGTTCCAGCGAGACGTGCTCCGGTTGGTTGAAGTAGCGCGATACGGTAATCGCCGAGACACCGGCGTGGCGGGCCACGGTATTGAGGGTCACACGGCCGGCGCCACGGCGTTTGCGGGGCTTGTCTGCACTCAACGGGAAATCCCTCTTAAAAACTAAAACGCATATAAAAGTAATTTTTCAGTATTGGACGGTCTATGCGCGGCTTGTTGATACTGGCGATGTTAGCGCTAACAAAGCGCGCTGTCTGCTACTCGCTCGAGCGAATGCCCAAGACATATTCACAGGCGCTGTCCCCGCAGAAGGGCAGCGGTTCAGGGCAATTTTTCGAGCGGGCAGACCATGCACAACATTCCTGGGGATCCACACCCACTGGCGCAATCGATTCGCGCCACCACATTTCGACATAAGCCGCCTCTGGGCTGGTGTCTGGCCGCACTGGCGGCGTTGTCGTTGCCGCAAGCGTTCGCCACCGACAGCGTGGAGCAGGAGCCCACACTCAAACCGGTCACGGTCACCGCCACCCGTCGTGAGGAGTCGCTGCAAAAAGTCCCGGTGGCGGTGTCGGTGATTGAGGGCGAGCAGCTTGAGCGCGACAACCGCAACGGCGTCGCGAGCCTTGTCCAGCAAGTACCGTCGCTGAATTTCCGCACTGGCGCGTCGAACAAAGACACCTCGCTGTTCGTTCGGGGCGTGGGGACGATCTCTACCTCGCCCGGCGTCGAGCCCACCGTGGCCACGGTGATCGACGGCGTGGTCTACGCCCGTCCGGGACAGGCGACCCTTGATCTGCTGGACTTGGAGCGCATCGAAGTCCTGCGCGGGCCGCAAGGCACGCTGTTCGGCAAAAACGCTTCGGCCGGGGTGCTCAACATCACCAGCAAAGCGCCGACCAGCGAGACCCACGGCTACATCGATCAGTCGTACTACAGCGGCAATGAAAGTCGCACCCGGTTCGGCCTCGGAGGAAGTTTGATTCCCGGCACGTTGAAGGGTTCGATGACCACCCTGTTTGGCAGCTACGACGGTAACGTCGATAACCAGCACAACGATCAGGAGGTTAACGGTTACAACCACAAAGGCGTGCGCGGCAAACTGGAGTTCACCCCCAGCGACGACCTCAAACTCACCCTGATTGCCGACTATATGCAGTCCCACGATGACGCGCCCAATGGTGTGGTCAGCCAGTCTCTGACCCCGGCGTTTGCCACGGCCCTGAACCCGGTACGGGCCTCCAGCGACAACCGCGATATCAATACCGACACTCGCAGCCACGTCGATGACATCAACAAAGGCCTGTCGGCTCAGCTCGACTGGAACCTCGGTGACTACACCCTGACCTCGATCACTGCGTGGCGCGGTTGGGACAACACTCAGTATCAGGACGGTGACCGCCTCGGCACCGTGACCGCCGCGTTCCCCGGTACGGCTGACAAGGGCGCTCTGGCATTTGATCAGTATTCGCAAGAGTTACGTCTGGCCTCGCCGAAGGGTGAGTTCCTCGAATACGTGGGGGGCCTGTTCTACATGCACGGCAAGGATGACGAGACGTATCAGCGCACGTTGACCACGCCCACCAGCCTCAACCGGGGCGTTGCCGATTACAGCACCACCAGCGACAGTTACGCAGTGTTCGGCGAAAGCACGCTCAATTTCACGTCGGACTTTCGTGGTATTGCCGGCCTGCGCTGGACCCACGACGACCTGGAATATGATCACCGCCGGGTCTCTACGTCGGCCACCACCGTCAGCGGCATTCAGCCGGACACCAGCAGTTCCGGGTCGGTGGACGAGGACGGCTGGTCTGGGAGACTGGGCGTGCAGTACGACCTGAGCGACGCGGTGACCACCTACCTGACTTATTCGCGCGGCTACAAAGGCCCGGCCTATAACGTGTTCTTCAACATGCAGCCCAGGGACACCGAGGCGCTGAAACCGGAAACCTCCAACACTTGGGAAGCCGGGATCAAAGCCACTTCATGGAACCATCGCCTGACCACCAACCTCGCGGTGTTCCACAGCGCTTACGACAACTATCAAGCGAACTTTTTTGACACCGTCGCCGGGCAAGTAGTGACGCGTCTGATCAACGCCGGCAGCGTCAGCACCGAAGGCATAGAGCTCGATTACGCCTTGCAAGCCACCCAGCAACTGAAGTTCTCCGGCGCCCTGGCCTACACCCGCGCGCGCATCGATGAGTTCGCTTGCCCCGCAGGCGCGGCGGCGGCGTGCAACGTCAATGGCAAGCCGCTGCCCTTCAGCCCGGACTGGAAAAGCTATGTGCGCGCTGACTACACAATCGCGCTGGATAACGGTCTGGATATCGAGCTGGGCACCGACTACAGCTGGCAGAGCGAAGTGCAGTACGACATCAGCCAGAACGCTGACACTAAACAAGGTGCCTACGGCATCTGGAATGCCAGCGTTGCCCTGGCCGACTACAGCAATGGTTGGCGCGTGGCGTTGCTGGGCAAAAACCTCGCCGACAAGTCCTACTCACCGCTCCTGGCCAGCGGCGGTAATTACATCTACCGCGCCGTGCCGCGAGACGACGAGCGCTACTTCGGCGTGCAACTGCGCAAGGACTTCTGAGCATGACCCGTCAACTGAAACTGGGGGCTTTCCTGATGGCCACCGGGCACCACGTTGCTGCTTGGCGTCATCCCGACGTGCCAGCGAACGCTGGACTCGATTTCGCCCACTACAAGCGACTGGCACAGATTGCCGAGGCGGCGAAGTTTGATGCGTTGTTCGTCGCCGACAGCGTGGCGGCGCCGATTGGTGAGAGTGCGAGCCGCATGGCGCGCTCAGACCACTTTGAACCCCTGACGTTGCTGTCGGCATTGAGCGCTGTGACAGAACGTATCGGGCTGATCGCCACGGCCACCACCAGCTATAACGAGCCGTACCATGTGGCACGAAAATTCGCTTCGTTAGACCATCTTTCAGGGGGGCGCGCGGGGTGGAATCTGGTGACTTCCGACAACGCCGCCGAAGCGCAAAATTTCGGCCGCGACCAGCATATTGGCCATGCTGAGCGCTATAGCCGGGCGCGGGAGTTTCATCAGGTGGTCACGGGGTTGTGGGACAGTTGGGCAGACGACGCCTTTGTACGCGACAAAGCCAGCGGTACGTACTACCACCCGGAAAAAGTACACGTGCTGGATCATGTCGGCGAACACTTCCGCGTCAAAGGACCGCTGAATGTCGCGCGCTCACCCCAGGGCCAGCCGGTGATTGTGCAGGCCGGTTCTTCCGAGATTGGTCGGGAGCTGGCGGCAGAAACCGCCGAGGTGGTGTTCACTGCTCAGACATCGCTGGCCAATGCCCAGGCTTTCTATGCCGACCTCAAAGGTCGCCTGAGTCGGTACGGTCGCGGCGCCGATTCGCTGAAAATCATGCCCGGCGTTTTTGTGGTGGTCGGGCGGACGGAAAGCGAAGCACAGGAAAAATATGAAACGTTTCAGCAATTAGTCGAACCACAGGTTGGCGTGGCATTGCTTGGGCGTATGCTGGGCAACTTCGATTTGTCGAAGTACCCGCTGGGCGGACCGCTGCCGGCGTTGCCGCTGACAGAAAGCGGTCAGCAAAGTCGTCAGAAACTGCTGACGGAGCTGGCGGGTCAAGAGAACCTCAGCCTCGCCGAACTGGGTCGCAAGGTTGCCGGTGGTCGGGGTCATTACAGCCTGGTGGGAACGCCGGTGCAGATTGCCGACCAATTACAGGCGTGGTTCGAGCAGGGCGCGGCGGATGGTTTTAATGTGCTGGTGCCGCACCTGCCGGGTGGCCTGGAAGACTTCGCCAACGGTGTGGTCCCGGAACTGCAGCGACGCGGACTGTTCAGAACAGAGTATGAAGGTCGAACGTTGCGCCAGAACCTTGGCCTGGCGCGGCCGAGTAATCGATTGATGTAATGCCATTCGCGAGCAGGCTCGCGAAGACGTCGACACCATTTCAAAACAAACAAGAGAGGATTCGATGACTTACACCGCTGCCGAAAACCGCTACAACTCCATTCCCTACCGCCGTGTTGGTCGCAGCGGGTTGGTGCTGCCCGCGCTTTCGTTGGGCCTGTGGCACAACTTTGGCGACAGCACGCCGATCGATACCCAGCGCTCGTTGCTGCGTACTGCGTTCGACCTCGGCATCAATCACTTCGACCTGGCCAACAACTACGGCCCGCCGTATGGCAGCGCCGAGATCAACTTCGGTCGCTTGCTGCGTGAAGACTTCAAGCAGTACCGCGACGAGTTGATCATCTCCAGCAAGGCCGGCTGGGACATGTGGCCAGGCCCTTACGGCCAGGGCGGCGGTTCGCGCAAATACGTACTGGCCAGCCTCGACCAGAGCCTGCAACGCCTGGGCCTGGACTACGTGGACATTTTTTACTCCCACCGTTTCGACCCCGACACCCCGTTGGAAGAAACAGCCAGCGCTCTGGCCACCGCTGTGCAGCAGGGCAAGGCTTTGTACATCGGTATTTCGTCCTACTCCGGGGTAAAAACCCGCGAGATGGCCGCGTTGTTGAAAGAGTGGAAAGTGCCGCTGCTGATTCACCAGCCAGCCTACAACCTGCTCAACCGATGGGTCGAAAAGGATCTGCTGGACGTTACCGACGAACTGGGCACCGGAGTGATTGCCTTCACACCGCTGGCTCAGGGCCTGTTAACCGACAAATACCTCAACGGCATTCCGAAAGACGCGCGCGTTAACCGTCCGGGTGGCGGCTCATTGCAGTCCTCGCACTTGTCCGACGCCAACATCGCGCATGTGCGCGGGCTTAACGAAATCGCCAAACGTCGCGGCCAGAGCCTGGCGCAACTGGCGTTGGCCTGGACCCTGCGTGATCCGCGCGTGACCTCGGCACTGATCGGCGCGAGCCGGCCGGAGCAGATCATCGAGAACGTCGGGGCGTTGAAGAATTTGACCTTTAGCGCTGAAGAATTGGCAGAAATTGATCGGTTTGCCCAAGAGGGCGGTATCAACCTTTGGGAGAAGCCTTCGACGGCGGAGTAAGCGCGTTCTGATCGTTCCCACTCCGCGTGGGGACGATCGGTTCATCTGAAAAACGGCACATCCCCCAGCACCGTCGCCCGCTGCATCACTCGCCGTGCCGGACGGTAGTCATCCACCGCGTAATGCTGGGTTACGCGGTTATCCCAAAATGCCACGTCATCCTTCTGCCAACGCCAGCGAATCGTGAAGTCCGGCCGTGTGGTATGCGCGAAGAGAAACCTCAAAATCGTCTCGCTTTCGGTCTCCGACAGCTCATTGATCTTCGACGTGAACCCTTCATTGACGAACAGCGCCCGACGCCCGCTCACCGGATGCGTGCGGATTACCGGGTGCGACAGCGGCGGATTCTTGCGCCGTGCTTCTTCCCACTGTGCCAACGCTTCGGGTGTGTTGCCATAGCGCTCCAGCGGGAACGAACGGATGAAGTCGTGCGTAGCGGTCAACCCTTCGAGCAAGTTTTTCATCGGTGCCGACAGCGCCGCATAAGCCGCTATGCCGCTGGCCCACAAGGTGTCGCCGCCGAACGGCGGGAGTAACTTGGCGCTGAGCACCGCGCCCATGGCCGGGGTGGGCAGGAAGGTCACGTCGGTGTGCCAGATCGCGTTGTCGCGCACGTCGGTCACGGCGGTATCGAGCACCAGCACTTCGGGCTGCTCGGGCACGTTCGGATAGATCGGGTGAATGTGCAGGTCGCCGAAATAGGCGGCGAAGCGCGCCTGTTGCTGCGGCGTTATCGGTTGATCGCGAAAGAACAGCACTTGATGTTCGAGCAGCGCCTGTTCGACGGCGTTGCGTTGTTCCATGTTCAGCGGTTGGCTGATGTCGATGCCGCTGATGTGCGCGCCGAGGGCGCAGCTTAGGGGGACTATGCTCAGTTGGCTCATGGTGATTCTCTTCAGTTCGCGGGGCTCACGCATGAACAATTAGTTTGCCTGACCATGCCACGGCACCAGTTTGCGTTGCAGGGCGCGCAGGCCCATTTCCATGGCGAAGGCGATTAGCGCGATGACCAAAATCCCCAGCACCACCACATCGGTGACCAGGAATTGCGCAGCCGACTGCACCATGAAACCGAGGCCGCTGGTGGCGGCGATTAATTCGGCGGCAACCAGCGTCGACCAACCCACGCCCAGGCCGATGCGCACGCCGGTCAAGATGTCCGGCAACGCGCTCGGCAAAATCACATGGCGGATCAGCTGCGCCCGCGTCGCGCCCAGAGACTGCGCCGCGCGCAATTTGGCGGGATCGACCGTGCGCACACCGGTGGCGGTGGCGATGGCAATTGGGGCGAAAATCGCCAGGTAGATCAGCAGGACTTTCGACAGCTCACCGATGCCGCACCAGATCACAATCAGCGGCAGGTACGCCAGCGGCGGAATAGGGCGGTAGAACTCGATCAGCGGATCGAGAATGCCGCGAGCGATGCGGTTATGGCCGATAGCAATGCCGACTGGGACGGCGGTCAACACCGCAAAACCGAGGCCCAGACCGATACGGCTCAGACTCGCGCCCAAGTGCTGCCACAAGGTCGAATCCATGTAGCCAGTGGTCGCCAGCAGCCAACCTTTTTGCAGTACGGCGGAAGGTGGCGGTAGGAACAGCGGTTCGATCAGCCCCGTGGCGGTGACAGCCCACCAAATGGAGACGAGCGTCAACAGAGTCAGCAAGCTGATCCAACGTGTACTGACGCTACGTTTTGACGGCTTTGCAGGCGCAGGTTTCACTGCCACGGCTGGAATTTCATAGCTGCTCATACGCGCTCCTGGCGCTGGGCGGCGCTGCGTTGCGAGAATACTTTGGCGAGCACGTGTTCACGGGTTTCGATAAAGCGTGGGTCGGATTTGATCGCGCGTGCCGACTCGCCGGTAGCGTAACGCTGGCCGAAGTCCAGGCTCAGGCGCTCGACAATTTGCCCTGGATGAGGGGCCAGCAGGATCAGGTCGGTGGCGAGGAACACCGCCTCTTCAATGTCGTGGGTAATCAGGAACACCGGTTTGGCGGTGCGCTGCCAGACTTGCAGCAGCAGCTCCTGCATCTGTTCACGGGTGAAGGCATCGAGGGCGCCGAAGGGTTCGTCCATCAGCAGCACGCGCGGGTCTGCGGCGAGCGCACGGGCCAGCCCGACACGCTGTTTCTGGCCGCCCGAGAGCTGCCAGATGCGACGCGTGTCAAAGCCGTCGAGGTCCACCAGTGCGAGCATTTCCCTGGCGCGGATCTCGCGTTTGCCCCGAGGAACCCCTGCCAGTTCAAGACCAAAACCAACGTTGGCCAGCACGTCCTGCCACGGCAGCAAGGCGTCGTCCTGGAACACCACGCCGCGCTCGGCACTCGGGCCTTTGACCGGCACGCCGTCAAGGGTAATGCGCCCGGCGCTGGGCTCGACGAAACCGGCAATCAGGTTCAACAGCGACGTCTTGCCACTGCCGGAGGGGCCGAGGGCTACCAGCAATTGCCGTGGCCCCAGGCTCAGCGAGATATCCGCCAGCACCGGTTCCGGGCTGCCGGGGTACTGTGCGCTGATGCGCTCCAGCTGTAGCAAAGCCATTGCGGTTAACTCCCGATCAGTGGGTGATGTATTGAGCGCTGACGTAGGGTGCGTAGTCCGGCAGTACGGCTTCGACTTTGCCTTGTTCTTTCAGGAACGCAGCGGTGTCGGTGATGGCTTTGGTGGTGGGTGCGCCGAGGGTGATTACTTGATCAGCTGCCAGTGGATAGACGTTGCCTTGCAGCAGCAGCGGAATATCGCTGGCTTTGGCGCCGGAGAGCTTCACCAGTTTGTCGATGTTGGATTGGTTGGCGAGCCAGGCTTGCGGATCCTTGCGGTAGTTGGTGTAGGCGTCGAGGGTGACTTTGGCGAACGCGGTGACGATTTCGGGGTGCTTCTGGGCGAAGTCTTTACGCACGATCCAGGCATCGAAGGTCGGTGCGCCGAATTTGGCCAGCTCGCCGGAGGTGATCAAAACTTTGCCGTTTTCCTTGGCCACGCCAAGGGCTGGATCCCACACGTAGGTCGCGTCGATGTCACCGCGTTTCCAGGCGGCGACGATTGCCGGTGGCGCGAGGTTGAGGACGGTCACTTTCGACGGATCGATGTTCCAGTGCTTCAGCGCGGCGAGCAGGCTGTAGTGGCCGGTGGAAACGAACGGCACGGCGATTTTCTTGCCGATCAGGTCCTGCGGGGTTTTGATTCCGGAGCCATCACGCACGACCAGCGCTTCAGCAGCGCCGATCTGGGTCGCGATGAGGAAGGTTTCCACCGGGACTTTGCGGGTAATTGCAGCGGTCAAGGGGCTGGAACCGAGGTAGCCGATCTGCACATCGCCGGAGGCGATGGCGGCGATGATGTCGGCACCGTTATCGAATTTGCGCCAGTCGATCTTGGCGTGGGTGGCTTGTTCGTAGGCGCCGTCAGCCTGGGCGACTTTGGCCGGGTCTACGGTGGTCTGGTAGGCGACGGTGAAGTCGGCTGCCTGGGCAAAGAAGCTCGCCGCCGCCAACGATACGACCGCCAGGAGGCGAAGGGGGAAATGCAGTGTCATGAGGGGAAGCTCCTTGTCCGCGACCGAGCGTCGGCGTGAAAGGAGACTAAATGATCTAAGAATTCGAAAATAAATAACTTTTTCGAATGAGCTTATGAGCGGAAAATTCTAAGCAAGCGCACTGATCGACCCCTCACTCTGTTTAGGAATGCAGCCCGTGAAGCTCCGCGTCACTCGACGCAGAGCGTCCTTTGAGGCATTCCCACGCAGCGCGTGGGAACGATCTGCCCCCTACAAAAGGTTGCCCGCGAAAAGGTCCGCAGGACCTTCAGAGGTTAATTGCTGATTGCCAGAATGCTCGCCTGATACGACCCGACAAACACATCGAAATCGCCGACTTCGTTCTGCTCCAACTCCGCCTGTTCCGCCAGCGAAGAACGCGCCCGCGCTTCAAACTTCGCCTGATCTTCAACACTCAGCGGCTCGCTACGGAAGTAATCCGCGTGTACGCGGCTCTGGCGCAGGGAGAACTGAGCAAAGCTTTCCTTATGCTCGGCCATGGCTGCCAGCACCTGGGCCGACGGGGTCCGGGACGAGTCCTTGACCTTCTCCATCTGCACATCCAGCGCTTTGCTGTGAGCATCGCCGCCATGGCTCTGATCCAGCAACGCCGACAGGGGGGCAATTTTTTCCAGCAACTCACTGGCCCATTGCTTCATTTCCACGGCTTCACCGTCGCGCTGCAGTTGCAGACCCGGACGGCGACCTTCCTTGACGACGCTGAGGAAGTTCGAGGTGGCGTTGTTGCAGGTGGTGTAGTCCAGCAGTGGGCTGTCGTTCAGCGCGCAATAGAGCAGGAATGCATCAAGGAAACGCGACTCTTGCAAGTCGATGCCCATCGGCAGGAACGGATTGATGTCCAGGCAGCGCACTTCGACGTACTGAATACCGCGCGCCACCAGCGCCTGAATCGGCCGTTCGCCGGTGTAGGTCACGCGTTTCGGACGGATGTTGGAGTAATACTCGTTTTCGATTTGCAGGATGTTGGTGTTGAGCTGAACCCACTCACCGTCCTTGTGCGTGCCGACTTCGACGTATGGCGCATACGGTGTGGCCACGGCTTTGCGCAGGCTGTCGGTGTAGCTCTCCAAATCGTTGTAGCACGGCGTCAGTCCTGCCTGGGCGTTGCTCTGGTAACCCAAGTCGCTCATGCGCAGGCTGGTTGCGTAAGGCAGGTACAGGGTGTCTGGATCAAGCTGTTCGAGCTGGTGTGAACGGCCGCGCAGGAAACCGGCGTCCAGCGCCGGCGATGCGCCGAACAGGTACATCAGCAGCCAGCTGTAGCGACGAAAGTTGCGGATCAGCGCGATGTAGGACGATGACTGATAGTCGCGGTCGGTGCCGACAAAACCTTCAGCCTCTTTAAGCAGCGGCCAGAGCTTTTCCGGCAGGGAAAAGTTGTAGTGAATCCCGGCAATGCACTGCATGGTCTTGCCGTAACGCAGGGCCAGACCCTTGCGGTAGACGTATTTAAGCTGACCGATGTTGGACGTGCCGTAATACGCAATCGGGATGTCTTCCTCAGCCGGCAACGGGCACGGCATCGACGGACTCCACAGGTACTCGTTGCCGAGTTTGCTGTAGGCAAAGCGGTGAATTTTGTCCAGGCTCGCCAGGGTGTCGGCGGGGTCCGGCAGGGCGGGCGTTATGAATTCAAGCAGCGACTCGGAATAGTCGGTGGTGATTTGTTCGTTGGTCAGCGCAGAGCCCAATTCGTCTGGGTGCGGCGTTTGCGCCAGGCGACCTTCGCCCGTCACGCGCAGGCATTCACGTTCGATGCCGTGAAGGCACTGTTCGAGCAGAGAGAGGTTAGCGCGCTCGCCAAGCAGAGCCAGGCGGCGGTTGAGAAGTTCGCTCAAGTTGGATTCCTTCACGCGTCAGTCGCCCCAATATGGGGGTGGGCAGGACGGTCTACAAGGGTGAAGTAGAAACTGGCGTTTTCGCCCGGTTTTTGAGCCGCACAGGCTCACGTTGAAATGCAGACTTCACTCCTTGAGTCTGGCAATCGCAGACACGGAAAAGTTCGACGCCGTATTCACAGCGCCGAAACTAACTCAATTTGATGACGTTCATCTACAGGACAGCGAACGTGCCTTGTGCTTTTGCGACTAATTTTTCGCCTTGCCTCACTTCCGCTTCGACCACCAGCGTGCGACGGCCCGGATGAATTACCCGCGCCGTACACATCACTTCGCCGTCAGAAACAGCGCGAATGTAGTTGATCTTGCATTCGATGGTTGCGCTCTGCTGGTCAAAGCCGTGGGTGCTGGAGCAGGCCAGCCCCATGGCAATGTCCACCAGACTGAACAAGGCCCCGCCGTGCAGCTTGCCGCCGCGATTGCGCAGTTCCGGTGCCAGCGCCAGGGCGACGTGCGCCACCCCGGTTTCCAGACTGTGCAAGCGACACCCCAGCCGCTTGAAAAAAGCGCTTTCGGTCAGCTCGGCAGGAATGTCCATTAGCGTTTCTTCAGTTGTTTGGCGTTGGCGAACAGCGAAGCCATTGCCTGGTTGGCCGGGGCCGCTGCCGTGGTTTCCTTGCGCGGTGCGGTGCTTTGCGACTGGCGCGGTGCCGACCCTGGACGCGCGCCACGGGCGCCGTCGATTTTCTCGCCCGGCGTGTCGCTCATGCGCATCGACAGGCCAACCCGTTTGCGCGGGATGTCGATTTCCATGACCTTGACCTTGACCACATCACCGGCCTTCACCGCTTCCCGTGGATCCTTGATGAACTTCTCCGAAAGCGCGGAGATATGCACCAAGCCGTCCTGATGCACGCCGATGTCGACGAATGCGCCGAAGTTGGTCACGTTGGTCACCACGCCTTCCAGAACCATACCCAGTTGCAGGTCCTTGAGGTCTTCTACGCCTTCCTGGAACTCAGCGGTCTTGAACTCGGGACGCGGGTCGCGGCCAGGTTTTTCCAGTTCTTGCAGGATGTCGGTAACGGTTGGCAGACCGAAGGTTTCGTCGGTGTACTTCTTCGGATCGAGGCGCTTTAGGAAGCTGGCATCGCCGATCAGCGAACGGATATCGCGGTCGGTTTCAGCGGCAATTCGTTGCACCAGCGGGTAGGCTTCCGGGTGAACGGCGGACGAGTCCAGTGGATTGTCACCGTTCATGACGCGCAGGAAACCGGCGGCCTGTTCGAAAGTTTTTTCACCCAGGCGTGCGACTTTTTTCAACGCGGCGCGGGTTTTGAATGCGCCGTGCTCGTCGCGGTGGCTGACGATGTTCTGCGCCAGGGTAGCGTTGAGGCCCGAAATACGCGCCAGCAGTGCGACGGAGGCGGTATTCACGTCAACGCCCACGGCGTTCACGCAGTCTTCGACTACCGCGTCCAGGCCGCGCGCCAGCTTCAGTTGCGACACGTCGTGTTGGTACTGGCCGACACCGATGGACTTTGGATCGATCTTCACCAACTCGGCCAGCGGATCTTGCAGGCGGCGAGCAATGGACACCGCGCCACGGATCGACACGTCCAGGTCCGGGAATTCTTTGGACGCCAGTTCCGACGCCGAGTAAACCGATGCGCCAGCCTCGGAGACCATGACCTTGGTCATTTTCATGGCCGGGTATTTTTTGATCAGTTCAGCGGCCAGCTTGTCGGTTTCACGGCTGGCGGTACCGTTGCCGATGGCGATCAGGTCCACGGCATGCTTGGCGCACAGGGCGGCGAGCACGGCGAGGGTTTGGTCCCATTTGTTGTGCGGCACGTGCGGGTACACCGTGGCGTGGTCCAACAGCTTACCGGTCGCGTCGACCACCGCCACCTTGCAACCGGTGCGTAGGCCGGGGTCGAGGCCCAGCGTCGCTCGCGGACCGGCCGGGGCTGACAGCAGCAAGTCGTGCAGGTTGTGTGCAAATACGTTGATCGCTTCGGTTTCGGCACCGTCGCGTAGTTCGCCCAGCAAGTCAGTTTCCAGGTGCGTGTAGAGCTTGACCTTCCAGGTCCAGCGCACCACTTCGCTCAGCCATTTGTCGGCAGCGCGGTTCTGGTTGGCGATGCCGAATTGCTGACCAATCATGCCTTCGCACGGGTGCATGGCGCCCGGCAGCTCTTCGCCGACTTTCAGCGAGGAGCTCAGAATGCCTTCGTTACGGCCACGGAAAATCGCCAGCGCGCGGTGCGACGGCATGCTTTTCAGCGGTTCGTCGTGTTCGAAATAATCGCGGAATTTGGAGCCTTCCTCTTCCTTGCCGGCGATCACGCGGGCACTGAGGATGGCTTCCTGTTTGAGGTAGCTGCGCAATTTGTCCAGCAGGCCGGCGTGTTCGGCGAAGCGTTCCATCAGGATGTACTTGGCGCCTTCGAGGGCGGCCTTCACATCGGCCACGCCTTTTTCGGCGTCGATGAACCGCGCTGCTTCAGCCTCTGGCGCCAGCGTCGGGTCGTTGAACAGGCTGTCGGCCAGTTCGCCGAGGCCGGCTTCCAAAGCGATCTGACCCTTGGTGCGGCGCTTTTGCTTGTACGGCAGGTACAAGTCTTCGAGGCGGGTCTTGGTGTCGGCGAGTTTGATGTCGCGTTCCAGTTGAGGGGTCAGCTTGCCTTGCTCTTCAATGCTGGCAAGGATGCTGATGCGCCGTTCGTCGAGTTCTCGCAGGTAGCGCAGACGCTCTTCCAGGTGACGCAACTGGATGTCATCAAGGCTGCCGGTCACTTCTTTCCGGTAGCGGGCGATGAAGGGAACGGTAGAGCCTTCATCGAGTAGCGCGACGGCCGCTTCGACCTGTTGTGGGCGTACACCGAGTTCCTCGGCGATGCGGCTGTTGATGCTGTCCATAAAACCACCTGACAAATTGTGAAAGCAGGCTCGCAGGCACAGGAATAAAGGCTCGGCGAGACTGGTTGAACGGCCTGGCCTGCGCCGCTACCTGGATCAACAGGCATCCCGTTGACCCGTGAAATCGAACAATGACTGCTGGCGCAATGAAAATAAAAAGCGTCGATTTGCAGTCACGATCAGACGTTGCCTGACACAAAACGCTGGGCATTATAACCAGCGTTCTGTCATTCGGGGGCATCACAGGTTGTAGGCACAATGGCCGGTTTTCTGGCGTTGAAGGAAAAATCTGCTAACAATGCACACGGTGCGTATAACGGCAGCTACGCCATAATGCGCGCCGAGCTAAAAGGAGCATCCAATGAGCAGCACTGCACAAAATGCTGAAGGCGAAAAAATTCTTATTGTTGACGACGATCCGGGGCTGAGCAGCCTGTTGGAACGCTTTTTCGTCAGCAAGGGCTATCGTGCCCGCGCCGTACCGAACACTGAACAAATGGACCGTCTGCTGGCGCGTGAAGTGTTCAATCTGGTCGTCCTCGACTTGATGCTGCCCGGCGAAGACGGCCTGACGGCTTGCCGCCGCCTGCGCGGCGCGAACAATCAGATCCCGATCATCATGCTGACCGCCAAGGGCGATGAGCTGAGCCGCATCAAGGGCCTGGAACTCGGCGCCGACGATTACCTGGCGAAGCCGTTCAACCCCGACGAGCTGATGGCGCGGGTCAAAGCGGTCCTGCGTCGTCAGTTGACCCCAGTACCAGGCGCACCGGGCAGCGAAGACGAAAGCGTGACCTTCGGTGATTACGAGCTGTCCCTGGCCACCCGTGAGCTTAAACGCGGCACCGAAGTACACATGCTCACCACGGGTGAATTTGCGGTGCTCAAGGCGCTGGTCATGAACGCTCGTCAGCCACTGACCCGTGACAAACTGATGAACCTGGCCCGTGGCCGGGAATGGGATGCACTGGAGCGTTCCATCGACGTGCAGATCTCCCGTCTGCGGCGGATGATCGAACCGGATCCGTCCAAGCCGCGCTACATCCAGACCGTCTGGGGCGTGGGTTATGTGTTCGTTCCGGATGGCGCCGCCACCAAGTGATCGGCGATTTGTAGGAGCGGGTGGGCGGGCAATGGGTCAAACGACTTTGCCCGCAGACTCGCGATCCGCAATGTGCGAGCATCGCTCGCTCCTGCAAGTATGTAGCGGTTATCCATGAAAACCCCCGTTTGGTTCCCCCAGAGTTTCTTCTCCCGCACCCTGTGGCTGGTGCTGATCGTCGTCCTGTTTTCCAAGGCGCTGACCCTGGTTTATCTGCTGATGAACGAAGACGTGCTGGTGGACCGCCAATACAGCCACGGCGTCGCCCTGACGTTACGCGCCTATTGGGCGGCCGATGAAGAAAACCGCGCCAAGATCGCCGATGCCGCGACCCTGATCCGGGTGGTGGGTGCCGGCGTGCCGGAAGGTGAACAACATTGGCCCTACAGTGAAATCTATCAGCGGCAGATGCAGGCGGAGCTGGGTGCCGACACCGAGGTCCGATTACGCATGCACTCGCCGCCGGCGCTGTGGGTTCGGGCGCCAAGCCTGGGTGATGGCTGGCTGAAAGTGCCGCTGTACCCGCACCCGTTGCGTGGCCAGAAAATCTGGAACGTACTCGGCTGGTTCCTCGCCATCGGCCTGCTGTCCACCGCCTCGGCGTGGATTTTCGTCAGTCAGCTTAATCAGCCGTTGAAACGTTTGGTCGATGCCGCGAGGCAACTCGGCCAGGGTCGCAGCGTGCGCCTGCCGATCAGCGACACGCCGAGCGAGATGGCCGAGGTGTATCGGGCCTTCAACCAGATGGCGGAAGACGTCGAACAGGCGGGGCGCGAGCGCGAATTGATGCTGGCCGGGGTGTCCCATGACCTGCGGACGCCGTTGACCCGGTTGCGCCTGTCGCTGGAGTTGATGGGTAACCACAGCGACCTTAGCGACGACATGGTGCGTGACATTGAAGACATGGACGCGATTCTCGATCAGTTTCTGGCGTTCATTCGCGATGGCCGTGACGAGTCCGTGGAAGAGGTGGACCTGACCGAGCTGGTTCGTGAAGTGGTAGCCCCTTACAACCAGAACGAACAGAAAGTGCATTTGCGCCTGGAGCCGATCCAGCCGTTTCCATTACGCCGGGTGTCGATGAAACGGTTGCTCAATAACCTCATCGGCAATGCCTTGAACCATGCCGGTGCTGGGGTTGAAGTCGCGGCTTATGTGTCTGGCGATACCAGTGCGCCGTATGTGGTGCTGAGCGTCATGGACCGTGGAGCAGGTATTGATCCGTCCGAATTGGAGGCGATCTTCAACCCATTCACACGTGGCGACAGTGCACGGGGCGGCAAGGGCACAGGGTTGGGACTGGCGATTGTGAAGCGGATTGCGTCGATGCATGGCGGCAATGTTGAGTTGCGTAATCGGTCGGGTGGCGGGCTTGAAGCTCGGGTCCGATTGCCGTTGGGTTTGATGCTGCCGCGAGATGCTGTGTAAGCCGAGCATTCCCACGCCCCGCGTGGGAATGCAGCGCTGGACGCTTCGCGCGCCATCCACAGCGCAACGCGGAGCGTCCGTTGAGGTGTTCCCACTCCGCGTGGGGCGATCAGTGCCTTAACCTTTGCCTTTGGTGCGCGTCATGTTCGGCCCACCATTCTTCTCCAGATGCTCAATGATGATGCCTGCTACGTTCTTGCCGGTGGTGGTTTCAATCCCCTCAAGCCCCGGCGACGAGTTCACTTCCATCACCAGCGGTCCGTGATTGGAGCGCAGGATATCCACGCCAGCCACGGCCAGCCCCATCACCTTGGCCGCACGCAATGCGGTCATACGTTCTTCGGGGGTGATTTTGATCAGGCTCGCACTGCCGCCGCGATGCAGATTGGAACGGAATTCCCCCGGTTTGGCCTGGCGCTTCATCGCCGCGATTACCTTGTCGCCGACCACGAAGCAACGAATGTCCGCACCGCCCGCCTCCTTGATGTATTCCTGAACCATGATGTTCTGTTTCAGGCCCATGAACGCTTCGATCACCGATTCCGCTGCCGTTGCCGTTTCACACAGCACCACGCCGATGCCTTGGGTGCCTTCCAGCACTTTGATCACCAGCGGTGCGCCGTTGACCATGTCGATCAGGTCGGGAATGTCATCCGGCGAGTGCGCAAAACCGGTTACCGGCAAGCCGATGCCCCGTCGCGACAGCAGTTGCAGCGAGCGCAGTTTGTCCCGCGAACGGGCGATGGCCACCGACTCGTTGAGAGGAAACACGCCCATCATTTCGAACTGGCGTAACACCGCGCAGCCATAAAACGTCACCGAGGCACCGATCCGTGGGATCACCGCATCGAAACCTTCCAGCGGCTTGCCGCGGTAGTGGATCTGCGGTTTGTGGCTGGCAATGTTCATGTAGGCGCGCAAGGTGTCGATCACCACCATTTCATGGCCACGCTCGGTACCGGCTTCGACCAGACGACGGGTGGAATACAGACGCGGGTTTCGCGACAGCACAGCGATCTTCATTCAACACCTGTGGAGGAGGTAGATACCGGGAACACCGGCTTGTCTTGAACGTACTTAATGCCCGGGTTGACCACCAACTGGCCGTCGATCAGGGCTTTGGAACCGAGTAGCAGGCGATAACGCATCGACTTGCGGCAAGCGAGTGTGAACTCGACCCGCCAGACCCCATCACCGAGGGCCAGGGTGGTGCTGATCACATAGCGCACCTGCGTGTGACCGTTGGAGCTTTTGATGGTTTTCATCGTCACCAGCGGCGCCTCGCAACGCCGATGCCGCAGTTGCACCACCGTGCCCAGGTGCGCCGTGAAGCGCACCCACTTTTGCCCGTCGCGCTCAAACGGCTCGATGTCGGTGGCATGCAGGCTGGAGGTACTGGCGCCGGTGTCAATTTTTGCCCGAAGACCAGCGACTCCCAACTCAGGGAGCGCCACCCACTCGCGCAGACCGACAACGGTCAAATGGTCAAATGTCTTCAATAGGAATAAACCGGCAATTAACGCGTCCAGGCTTCAGGCGTTACCTGGGCCAACGCTTTGAATGCAGGTTTGGCGAACCAGTAACCCTGCATCAGAAATATTCCACAGTCCGCCAGGAAGTCTCGTTCTCCGGCGCTTTCGATGCCTTCGGCGATGACTGTAACGTTCAACTCTGCACAGATTGTGACAATCCCCCGAACAATCGCCTGACGAACGCGGTCGCGGTCGACATCGCGTATCAGCGCCATGTCGAGTTTGATCAGGTCCGGTTGAAAGTCGGCGAGCAGGTTTAGCCCCGAGTAACCAGCACCGAAATCGTCGATGGCGGTCATGAAGCCGAATTCGCGGTATTCACGCAGAATATTGGTCAAATGGCGATAGTTATCTACGTGCTCGCTTTCCAAGGTTTCAAAAATCAGTCGATCAATGGGGAAATTGTGTTTTTTCGCCGCCTCCAGGGTGCTGCGAATGCACAACTCTGGACGGTAGACGGCGTTAGGCATGAAGTTGATCGACAGAAACGACTGCATGCCTAGCGTCGCGGCACCTTCAATGGCACGCATCCGGCACAGCTGGTCAAAGCGATAGCGGTTACCTTCGTTGACCTGGTCAAGCACCGACAGTGCCCCTTCGCCGTTCACCCCCCGTACCAAGGCTTCGTGGGCAAAAATCGATTGGTCCCGCAGGTCAACGATCGGTTGGTAGGCGAAGGAAAAATCGAAACCTAATGGCTCGCTTTGCTGGCATCCCTGGCAACCGCCGTTGGGCGAGGTCAATGAAGACGGAAATTTAGTCACTTGATCACTCCATGCCGATTAATTGGCCAAGATCGCATTCTATCTGGCATGGCGGGTTCTTGCGCCCGACAGAAACGGTAGTACAGTTCCGACTACGGTCTGAATGAGGAATTCCAGTGGCGCAAAAACAGGAAGAGGACGACAAGGTCCGTCTCGATAAGTGGTTGTGGGCGGCGCGTTTTTACAAAACACGTGCCTTGGCCAAGGCGGCGATTGAAAGCGGCAAGGTGCATTGCCGGGGCGAACGCTGCAAACCTGGCAAAGAGCCGCGGATCGGCGACGAGTTTCAGATTCGTGCAGGCTTTGAGGAACGTAGCGTTGTGGTTCAGGCGCTGTCGATTGTGCGTCGCGGTGCGCCAGAGGCTCAGGCCTTGTATGCCGAGACCGACGCGAGCATCGCCAAACGTGAGGCCGCGGCCGCGATGCGCAAGGCCGGAGCGCTCGGCGTGAGTACCGATGGCAAGCCGAGCAAGAAGCAGCGCCGCGATTTGTTCAAATTTCGCGGCAGCAGCAACGACGAATAAGGCAGGCATCCCTCGATTGACGTTAGGCCCTGTGGCGAACAAGCGCCCGCCTACATTAATAGGCGCGTCAAATGGACGCAGCCTTGCCATTGTCCGCCAGTGAAGCCATATGGGCTGACTGGCTTGCGGCGTGTTGAGCCTCGGCAAAAGCCACTCGTCGAAAATCGCACATAATATCCGGCCCTTAGGCCATAACCAAAAGGCCCAAAGGGTGCAAAACCCAGCGGCCGAGGCTGCGCCTCGCTTGGAACAAACCCGGATTGTTCATAAAATGCCGCACATGGCTGAACTTCGAGCACCCCAGGGGTGCCGCATAGGTGCAGTAAGCACTTTTTTGTAATCTATTCTCGTCATCACTTCAGATACCCAGACCTATGACCGATCTACCGGATACCGACTTCACCCAACGCTTCATCTTTGATGACAGCGACACCCGCGGCGAGCTGGTGGCGTTGGAACGTAGCTATGCCGAAGTGCTCGCCAAACACCCCTACCCAGAGCCGGTCGCGCAACTGCTGGGCGAGCTGATGGCAGCAGCGTCGCTGCTGGTTGGGACTTTGAAGTTCGATGGCTTGCTGATTTTGCAGGCCCGTTCTGATGGCCCGATCCCGCTGCTGATGATCGAATGCTCCAGCGAGCGCGAAATCCGTGGCCTGGCCCGTTACGAAGCGGACCAGATCGCCCCCGACGCGACCCTCGCCGACATGATGCCCAATGGCGTGTTGGCGCTGACCGTCGACCCGACTCACGGCCAGCGCTATCAGGGCATCGTCGACCTTGACGGCGAAACCCTGTCCGAATGCTTCACCAACTACTTCGTCATGTCCCAGCAGGTGGGCACCCGTTTCTGGCTGTACGCTGATGGCCGTCGCGCCCGCGGCCTGCTGTTGCAGCAACTGCCCGCCGACCGCTTGAAAGACGAAGAAGAACGCGCCGCCAGTTGGCAGCACATTACCGCGCTGGGCAGCACGTTGACCGCCGATGAATTGCTGAGCCTGGACAACGAAACGGTGCTCCATCGCCTCTACCACGAAGAGCAGGTGCGCCTGTTCGATGTGCAGAAACTGCGCTTTCATTGCAGTTGCTCACGCGAACGTTCGGCCAATGCGCTGATCAGCCTGGGTCTGGAAGATGCCCAGGCACTGGTCATCGAACATGGCGGCAATATCGAGATCGACTGCCAGTTCTGCAACCAGCGCTACCTGTTTGATGCCGCTGACATGACGCAATTGTTCGCGGGTGCGGGTGTCGATACGCCGTCAGATACCCGTCACTAAACCGTTTCAGCGCAGGTAAATTCACTGCTCCACGCCGCAATAACGCCGTTACGACGGGAGGGCCCTACTTTTTTTGGGCTTTTCTGGCATAATCCGGCCCACTTTTTTCGCGGTAGTAGTGCGCGAGTTTCTACTACAAAACGTTTGGAGCACTCGGCCACTGGCCGACGGGGAATCTCATGACGCAAGCCAATAACGCCGTGTACACCGATCTGAGTGTTGATGATCTGGTTAAAGAAGCCCTGAACCGCGGTGAGGGCGAGCTTGCCGACACTGGCGCGCTGGTTGTACGCACTGGTCATCGTACCGGTCGCTCGCCAGTCGATCGTTTCATCGTTGAAGAGCCGTCGACTCAGGCAGCCATTGCCTGGGGCCCGATCAACCGCAAGTTCCCGGCCGACAAGTTCGATGCCCTGTGGAACCGCGTTGAAGCCTACTTGGGCGATCGCGAGCGTTTTGTATCTCATGTGCATGTAGGCTCCGACCCGGCACACTACCTGCCGGTCAAAATGACCACGCAGACGGCCTGGCACAACCTGTTCGGCCGTTGCCTGTTCATCAACCCGCAAGCGGGCCAGTACAACGCTGGTGGCAAGGACGAGTGGCAGATCCTCAACGCCCCTGAGTTCGAATGCGTACCAGAGCGTGATGGCACCAACTCCGACGGCACTGTGATCATCAACTTCGCGGCGAAGAAAGTGCTGATCGCAGGTATGCGTTACGCCGGCGAAATGAAAAAAGCCCTGTTCTCGGTTCAGAACTTCCTGCTGCCAGCGGTTGACGTTCTGCCGATGCACTGCGCTGCCAACATGGGCGAAGAGGGCGACGTGACACTGTTCTTCGGCCTGTCCGGCACCGGTAAAACGACCCTGTCCGCTGACGAAAGCCGCTACCTGATCGGCGACGACGAACACGGCTGGGGCGTAGGCGTGGTGTTCAACATCGAAGGGGGTTGCTATGCCAAGTGCATCGACCTCTCCGAGAAGAACGAGCCTGTTATCTGGAAGGCCATCCAGCACGGCGCCGTCCTGGAAAACGTCGTACTCGATGCCAACAAAAAGGCCGACTACGCCGACGACAGCCTGACCCAGAACAGCCGCGCCGCTTACCCGCGTGAACTGATCGAAAAACGCGCACCGCTTAACCTCGGTGGCGAGCCAAACGCTGTGATCTTCCTGACCTGCGACCTGACCGGCGTTCTGCCGCCAGTGTCGATCCTCAGCGAAGAACAAGCGGCCTACCACTTCCTGTCCGGCTACACCGCTCTGGTGGGCTCGACCGAAATGGGTTCCGGCAGCGGCATCAAGTCGACCTTCTCCACCTGCTTCGGCGCACCGTTTTTCCCGCGTCCGGCTGGCGAATACGCAGAACTGCTGATCAAACGCATCCGCGGCTTCGGCTCCAAGGTTTACCTGGTTAACACCGGCTGGACCGGCGGTGGCTACGGTGTTGGCAAGCGCTTCAACATCCCCACTACGCGTGGCGTGATTGCAGCCATCCAAAGCGGCGCGTTGATCGGTGCTGAAACCGAACACCTGGATACCATCAACCTCGACGTGCCATTGGCAGTGCCGGGCGTTGATACTGGCCTGTTGAACCCACGTAATACCTGGGCTGACAAGGCTGCCTACGACGAAGCTGCCAAAGCACTGGCCGCGTTATTTGTTGAGAACTTCAAGAAGTTCGACGTGAGTGACGCGATCAAGGCTGCCGGGCCTAAGCTGTAAGGCTTGGGTTTAGCGAATGAAAAAACCGCCCTTTGAGGGCGTTTTTTTTTATTTTTTATCGCCCTTGTAAGGCTTCACATTGCAAAGCCACTGCATCTGTATTCCAAGGTTCGAACGCGGAGCGTCCGTTGGGGCGCCCCCACGCACAGCATGGTTACGATCTTTATCCAGAGTGTCAGGCAGGTGCTTTCCAGCTCATCAGGCGTTGCTGAGCCACTTGCAGCAGGTCGCAGCCATCCTGTGTTAGCAGGTACACGGCGTGGGTGATGTGCGGGATGTCTTCGACGTCGCCGTGCTTGAAGCATTGGCAGTGCAGGGTCTTCAGAAGATCACTGGAGGCGCGGATGCGCTGGAGAGCGGCTTCGAGGATGTCCTGAGGATTGGCCTCTGTGTCGATGATCATGGGCGGAGAGTCGGTGAGATTGGTTTGCAGCGGGAGGTAACGATTGTTTGTGGCCGGATTCCAAGTGTTCATTGTGAGTTATCTCTGAAAGTGTCGGATGAACCGCCATCGCCGTGAACAAGCGTTGGCGGCAGGCGGTGTTCAGGTTGATCAAACCGGCAGAGATAACGGATTTTGTGTGCGTCGTTCGCGGTGTCGATGACCCGCATTGGCGTTTCGCTGTCGCGGCGGTTGAGTGGGCGGTAGCGGTCTGTCGGCGGGTGGATGTGGTTCATCAAGGCTTGTCCTGTGCGAAATCGGGAGGTGGCTCCCGGCAGGCCGAGACACTTTCAGCCGCGCCGCCGACTATAGAAGTGCGGGGCGTAGCGTGGCAATACGGCTGCGATGGACAGGTTTTGTAGGGCGTTACCCGTCTTTTGGGAACATGCCTACGCGTTTTTCAAGGGTTTTCATCGTAAAACCCTTGGGGAGAAGATTTCCTACGAGGTGGTCAGGTTAAGTGCAACCTGCCTCGGTACGGGGCGCGCCAGACCCTGTAGGGCATTTCGAAGGTGCCGGGTTAGAAACTCACGTGAATCAGGACGGCAATGGCTGCCTAGGGCCACAAGTGTGTCGCCTGGCGGAGGTGGACGCCGCCTCCGGCGCCGATGGCGCGTTGACCGGTGAAATCAACCCGGCTCAAGCCGCATGGGGAGGTAAGAGCCAGGCGTTTCAAGCGTAGAAATTAAGCGGGTAACAATGGCTGGCCGCAGGGGACTTAGTGAGGTGTTCCGTAGCCATCAGGCTGTTCGCCAGCCCTGTAGAGCGGCGCACGCCAAGGTGTCGCACGCGGCGAGTAGCGGCTCTTCAGGAAATGGATAGCAGCCGCTCAGCAGCAGCGATGCCAGGATCAGGGCGATTACAAATGTCGGTTTTTGAGGCATGGCCATTCCTTGTTCAAATGCCGCGTCCATCAGGCGTCCTGCCTTGATGTGAAGTCCGCGGACGAAAGACCTTAGCGTCTGCCGAGTGCAGATGTCAGTCGGCAATGTGCTTCGTTTGTTTCAACGTGTGGCGAGGTCGGGGGAGTGGACGCTGTATCATCCGGTATCGTTTTTGCCCCCGACCTTTTCTCGACTCGCTGTAATCGCCAGCTAGGCTTTTGGCATGACAGCGGTCAATGGAGTGACAGCTCATGCACAACACCCTGGAACAGGTTTTCGGTTATCCACAGTTTCGGCCCGGTCAGGAGGCCACGGTCAGTGCGGTGTTGGCTGGGCGCTCGGCGGCGGCGATTTTCCCCACCGGTTCAGGCAAATCCCTGTGCTACCAATTGCCGGCGGTGTTGCTGCCCCACCTGACATTGGTGGTGTCGCCACTCTTGGCGTTGATGCAGGACCAGTTGGCTTTTTTGCAGCGCCACGGTATTTCGGCGGGCAGTATCGATTCGGCCCAGAGCCGTGATGTCGCAAACGATGTGATGGCACGGGCCAAGTCCGGCGAGCTGAAGATTTTGATGATTTCCGTCGAACGCTTGAAAAACGAGCGTTTCCGTAATTTCTTGCAGCAGGTGCCGATCTCGCTCTTGGTCGTGGACGAGGCGCACTGCATCTCGGAGTGGGGCCATAACTTCCGCCCCGACTACCTCAAGCTCCCGGATTATCAGCGCCAGTTCAACATTCCCCAGGCCTTGCTGCTGACGGCCACCGCCACCCCAAAAGTGATCGCGGACATGGAGGCGAAATTCGCTATCGCTCGCGAGGACGTGGTGACCACCGGTTTTTACCGGCCGAACCTCAACCTGCTGGTGGAACCGGTGCGGGGCCAGGACAAGCGCCGCCGTCTGGTGGAGTGGATGAGCCAGCGCCCGGATCAACCCAGCATCGTTTACGTCACCTTGCAGAAAACCGCCGAGCATATTGCCGAGCACCTGGGCCGTAATGGCATTCAGGCCGAGGCCTATCACGCCGGTTTGCCGCATGAGCAACGGGAGGCGATCCAGAAACGCTTCATGGGAGGGCAGTCCAATTGCATCGTTGCCACCATCGCTTTTGGCATGGGTATCGACAAAAGTGACATCCGCAACGTGGTGCATTTTGACCTGCCAAAATCGATCGAAAACTACAGTCAGGAAATCGGTCGCGCCGGCCGTGACGGGCAGCCGTCCGACTGTCTGGTGCTGGCCAACCGCGATAGCCTCAACGTGCTGGAAAACTTCGTTTACGGTGATACACCGGAATTGGATGGCATCCGCTGTGTGCTCGACGAGTTGCAAGCCGCCGCACCTGAGGGGCAGTGGGAGTTTTTGTTGGGACCGCTGGCGGACCAGAGCAATATTCGCCAGTTGCCGCTCAAGACCTTGCTGGTGCAACTGGAGTTGCGCGCCATCATCGCCCCGCGTTACGCGTATTACGCCGAGTACCGTTTTAAATACTTGCAGGAACCCGAGGCGTTGCTCGCCCGGTTCGAGGGCGAACGGAAGGATTTCGTCGCAGCGATCATTCAGACCTCCCCTCGCGCACGGACGTGGGCCACGGTGAATTTCGATGCGCTTTACGAGCAGCATTCAGCAGAGCGCAATCGGGTGGTCAAGGCGCTGGATTACTTCCAGGAGAAGGGTTGGGTAGAGTTGGAAAGTAAGCAGATGACCGAGGTTTACAGCCTGCTGCACGCCGACTTCGATGCCCAGGCGCTAAGCTCGGAATTACACGCCTATTTCACTCGCCATGAACAGACTGAGATCGCCCGGATTCACGCGATGCTTGATCTTTTCGCCACGGAACACTGCCTGGGTTATCGCCTGGCGGAATACTTCGGCGATGAAAAGGCACCTCGACAATGCGGGCATTGTTCGGTGTGTCATGGCGATGTGGCGCGGTTGCCTGCACCGCCCGAGTTACCGGCGCTTGTGGATAAAAACTTCGAAACGTTGTGCGGCGATTTTATCCACAGGCACGAGCAGCACACAGGGAATGTGCCTTCGGCTGAGCGGGTGACCCGGTTCCTGTGCGGGATCAGCGTGCCGCTGTTTACCAAGCTCAAGGCACGGACGATTCAGGGGACGGGTGCGCTTGAGGACTATCCATATGCCGAAGTGCGGGAGTGGGCGCAAGTGCATCTCTCAGGCTGAACCGTGGCCCCTGTGCGCGCGCTGCGGTGTATTTGTGGCCGCATCCATCCGCTGAATGTCGCTCATCACGGGAATAAATTTCAAAAATGCGCTGCGCCTGACTATGGTGATGGTTGTCTTTGGGTCGCCAACAAGAGAACAACAATGAGCCAGACGTCGTTCGATATTCAGCGCGCCGCCGTGATCGGTGCGGGCACCATGGGCCGTGGCATTGTCATGTGCCTGGCTAACGCCGGCGTGCCGGTGCAATGGGTGGATAACAATCCGCAAATGCTGGAGCAGGCGCTGACGGCCGTGGCTGACATCTACGCCCATAACGTGCGTCAGGGGCGGATCGATCAGGCTGAGGCCGATGTCCGTATTGCACGGATCACCTCAGAGGCTGATTACTCGGCGATCCGCGAGGTCGATCTGGTGATCGAAGCGGTCTACGAAAACCTCGAACTGAAGCAGCAAATTTTCCGCGAACTGGATGGCTTGCTTAAACCCGGCGCGATTCTGGCCAGTAACACGTCGGCACTCGATATCGACGCGATTGCTGCGGTCACTCGCCGCCGACAACAGGTCCTGGGCCTGCACTTCTTCAGCCCGGCGCACATCATGAAACTGTTGGAAATTGTCCGTGGAGAGCAAACCGCCCCGGCGGTGCTTGAAGCGGCCCTGGTGCTGGGTAAGCGCATGGGCAAAGTCAGCGTGGTGTCGGGTAACTGCTACGGTTTTATCGGTAACCGGATGCTGCATACCTACGTGCTGGAGGCGCGCAAGATGCTGCTCGAAGGTGCCTTTCCTTATCAGGTTGACGCTGCACTGCAAGGTTTCGGTTTCGCCATGGGGCCGTTTCGCATGTATGACGTGGTTGGCGTTGATCTGGAGTGGCGCGCCCGGCAACTGGCCGGCAAAGGCCATGATGCGCCTGAGGTTCAGGTGGATAACCGCTTGTGCGAGCGGGGCCGGTTCGGCCAGAAAAGTGGCAACGGCTATTACCATTACGAGCCGGGCAGCCGCCAGGCTGAACACGACCCGGTCGTTGATGCGTTAGTGCTGGAGGTTAGCGAAGGCCTGGGTTTCCAACGCCGCGATATAGGCCCTGATGAGATTCTGGAGCGCTGCCTGCTGGCCTTGGTCAATGAAGGCGCGAAGATTTTGCAGGAGGGCATCGCTGCCTCGGCGCATGACATTGATCGGGTGTACCTCAATGGTTATGGTTTCCCGGCAGACAAGGGTGGGCCGATGGCGTGGGCAGATCAGCAGGGGTTGGCGGATATTCATCGGCGATTGTTGGCGCTGGAGACCCGGCAAGGCGCGCAGTGGAAACCGGCGCAGTTGATTGGGGAGCTGGCGGCGATGGGCAAGGGGTTTGCGGACCGATAACTGATGTGGTGCCTGCGGGCGCTGAACAATAACGTGGTTTTCACCTTAGACTGGGTAGCCATCCCTCAGGAACCAACGCTAATGTCCACCCCGACGCCCCAACGCAATGACTACCCGCACTTTCAGCCCATCACCACGCGCTGGCACGATAACGACGTCTACGGTCACGTCAACAACGTCACGTATTACAGCTTTTTCGACACAGCGGTGAATACTTACCTGATTGAGGCGGGCGGGCTGAATATTCAGGAGGGTGAAGTGGTGGGGTTTGTCGTGAGTTCTGCGTGCGACTATTTTGCCTCTATCGCTTTCCCGGATCGGATCGAGATCGGTCTGCGGGTCGGTAAGTTGGGCAACAGTTCGGTGCAGTACGAACTGGCGGTGTTCAAACAAGACGACCAAGAGGCCTGCGCGGCAGGGCGCTTTGTGCATGTGTTTGTGGATCGGGCATCGAATCAGCCTGTGGCGATTCCGCTCGGCTTGCGTCGGGCACTGGAGCGTTTGGTGGTTTGAGGGGCAAAAAAAATCGCAGCCCTAGGGCTGCGATTTCATGAGAGGCCGGTAGCGGGGGATGTCAGCCTCAGTCGTCATCGTGATGATGCTTGCGATGGCCATAGGCATGGCCGCGATGGCGGTGGTCGTCGCGGTAGTAGCCGCGATCGTCATGGCCACGATAGCCGCGACGATCATCCTGTTCGTTGCTTGAGTTGCCCATGTAGTTACCCAGTGCGCCACCCGCTCCGCCGCCTGCTGCGGAGCCGATCAGGCTGCCGGTGTTGCCGCCCATGCTGCGTCCGACCACGTTACCGCCGGCAGCGCCCAACGCACCGCCGATGGCGGCTTGGCCACGGCTGCGTTTGTCGGCGCCGACTGCGCTACCACCCGCGCCACCCAACGCCGCGCCAATGGTTGAACCGGTATTGCCGCCTAACGACTGACCGACGACCGAGCCTAGAACCCCGCCCAACGCGCCGCCCACGCCTGCTTCGGCGGTGCCGCCGGCAGAGGCAAAGCCACTGACCAGGCCAAGGGACAACAAGAGAATCGAGGAGAACTTCATAGAGGAACCTCAGGGGGATGACGGCGCGATCCTGAGGGTGTGTCTTGATTGTGACAATCGGTTTCCGACGAGTAACACGACGTGTACACATTTCTATAACTTGCTGTTTTAGCAAGGGAACTTAAGTAATTTTTGCCGGTCTTTAGCTACTTGTAATTGGCCGCTTTTTCGCAAAAGCGGCCTTTTTTGTGGGCGTGGGAAAGTGATTGATTGGGATATGTGCCCGATGAAGCCGGCTCTGCCGGCGCCTTACGCCGACTTCGCCATGATCAAGCCGGTCTCACTCGCCATTTCCAAACGAATCGCCACAAACTTCGACGTCGGTGTATGGCTGCCATCTCCGGTGCTTTCCAGCGGCACCAGCGGGTTTACTTCCGGGTAATAAGCCGCCGCCTGCCCAGCAGGAATATCAAACGCCAGCAGCGTGAAGCCTTTCACCCGACGCTCGCGACCGTCATCCCAGATCGAAACGATGTCAGCCTTCTGTCCCGGTTTGAAGCCCAGGCGAATGATGTCGGCCTCGTTGACGAACAATACATCGCGCTGACCCTTGACCCCGCGATAACGGTCATCAAGGCCATAAATCGTGGTGTTGTACTGATCGTGTGAGCGCATCGACTGCATGATCAGGTCTGGCAGCACGCCTGTGGCGCGGGTACGTTCGTGTACCAGATCTTTCGGCAGGACGTTTGCACGAAAGTTGGCACGGCCCGACGCGGTGTTCCACTTGCGTGCGCCCGCACTGTTGCCGAGGTAGAAACCACCGGGGTTCTTGAGCTTCTCGTTGAAGTCGCGGAAGCCGGGAATGGTGTCGGCAATCAGGTCGCGGATACGGCGGTAGTCGGCCACCAGCCAGTTCCAGTCCACCGGTTTGCTGCCCAAGGTGGCGGCGGCGATACCGGCGATGATGGACGGCTCCGAGCGCATCTGGTTCGACAGCGGCTGCAACTGGCCGTTGGAGGCATGGACCATGCTGAACGAATCCTCCACGGTCACTGCTTGTGGGCCTTCGGTCTGGATATCGATGTCAGTACGGCCCAGGCACGGCAGGATCAGCGCGTTTTTACCGTGGGCCAAATGGCTGCGGTTGAGCTTGGTGCTGATTTGTACCGTCAGGTCGCAACTGCTCAGGGCCTGGAAGGTGCGCGGGCTGTCGGGGGTGGCTTGAGCGAAGTTGCCGCCCAGGCCAATAAAGACTTTTGCACGGCCATCGGCCATGGCATGAATCGCCTCGACCACGTTGTGGCCGTTCTCGCGAGGCACCTTGAACTGGAAACGTCGCTCCAGGGAATCGAGGAAGGCCACCGGCGGACGTTCATTGATGCCCATGGTCCGGTCGCCCTGCACGTTACTGTGGCCACGCACCGGGCACAGACCGGCACCCGGTCGGCCAATGTTGCCGCGCAGCAGCATCAGGTTAGCGATTTCCTGAATGGTCGCCACCGAATGGCGATGCTGGGTGATGCCCATCGCCCAGCACATGATGACGTTCTTGCCCTTGGCATACATGCGTGCCGCTTGCTCGATTTCCACCAGGGTCAGGCCGGATTGCTCGACGATCTGCTCCCACGGGGTGTCGTCGAGGCTGCCCAGGTATTCCAGGACGTTAACGCTGTGTTCATTGAGGAAGTCGTGATCAAACACCGCTGGCCCGCCGACGTTCTGTGCGTCGCGTTCCCATTGCAGCAGGAATTTCGCCATGCCGCGCAGCAACGCCATGTCGCCACCCAGCGCCGGGCGGAAGTAGGCCGTGTTGGTCGGTTTGTCGCCGTTGGTGAGCATCTCCAGCGGGTGCTGCGGGTGCTGGAAACGTTCCAGGCCTCGCTCTTTCAGCGGGTTGACGCACACCACCTGTGCGCCGCGCTTCACGGCTTCACGCAGCGGTTCGAGCATCCGTGGGTGATTGGTGCCAGGGTTTTGGCCCCAGACGAAAATCGCATCGGCGTGTTCGAAGTCATCGAAGGTCACGGTGCCTTTACCCACGCCGACACTTTGCGCCAGTGCCACACCGCTGGCTTCGTGACACATGTTCGAGCAGTCGGGAAAGTTGTTGGTGCCATAGGCGCGCACGAACAGTTGATAGAGGTACGCCGCCTCGTTGCTCGCGCGGCCCGAGGTGTAGAACTCCGCCTGATTGGGGCTGGACAGTCCTTGCAGGTGTTTGCCGATCAGTGCAAACGCGGCTTCCCAACTGATGGGTTGGTAACGGTCGGTCTGCGCGTCGTAGCTCATCGGCTCGGTCAAGCGCCCCTGATATTCGAGCCAGTAGTCGCTCTGTTCCAGCAACGAGGTGACGCTGTGCTTAGCGAAGAACGCGGCGTCTACCCGGCGCTTGGTCGCTTCCCAGTTCACCGCTTTGGCGCCGTTTTCGCAGAACTTCACCATGCCGCTTTCTGGCGAATCACCCCAGGCGCAGCCCGGGCAATCGAAGCCGCCGTTTTGGTTGGTCTTGAGCATCATGCGCAGGTTTTTTAGCGCGTTATCGCTGGTCAACCATGCCTGGGCGACGCTGATCAGCGCGCCCCAGCCACCGGCCGGGCCTTTATAAGGCTTGTAGCGCGGGATGGGCTTCTGGTCGGCTTGATGATGTTGGCTCACGCTTGATTCTCCATCGCAGGACTGTAGACCCGCGGCGCACTTTTCTGCGGCAGGTGGATGAGGTTGAGGTTGTGGCGACGGGCCCATTGCACGGCAAGGCCGGTGGGCGCCGACAGGCTGACGAGGGTCTGGATGCCAGCGCGCAGCACTTTCTGGATCAATTCGAGACTGCAACGGCTGGTGACAATCGCCAGGCCGCCGGTGGTTGGGATGTTCTGGCGGATCAAGCCGCCGATCAGTTTGTCGAGGGCGTTGTGCCGGCCGATGTCTTCGCGCCCCAGCAGCAGTTCGCCCTGGCCGTTCATGAACACAGCGGCATGCACCGCGCCGCAATGTTGGCCCAACGGCTGAAACGCGCCGATGCGCTGACGCAGGCCGTCTAGCCATGCGGCCGGCGGCAACGGCGCGCCGGGCAGCACTTTCAGGTCGGGCAACGCCTGTTCGACGGCTTCCACGCCGCAGAGCCCGCAACCGCTGGTGCCCGCCAATTGCCGACGCTGCTGTTTGAGGTTCCAGAAGGCCCGGTTGGCGATGGTCACTTGCGCGTATTGCGCTGAACCCGAGCCGCTGAGTTGCAGGTCATAGAGGTCGGTGACGTCTTCAATAATGCCGCTACCCAGGCTGAAGCCGACGATGAAGTCTTCGAGATCAGTCGGGGTGACCAACATCACCGCCTGGCTGATGCCGTTATAGGCAATTGCCAACGCCACTTCTTCGGCCAGCGCGGTGCTGTCCGATTCGGTGTGGCACAGATTGCTGTAACTGTAGGTCTGGCTGGCGGCGGGCGCTGGCGTTTCCAGGGCAGGCGCCGCGCAGACTGGGCGCTTGGCGTTCATGGGGCATCACCGACGGTTTGATCAGCTCTAAGCCTAGGCGCGGCAAGTTGTCGCGTCTAATCGCTAATACTGATCTACCGATAGATGACGTCGATCAAGTGTCTGTCGGTGATTTCTGATAGATCGCAAAACAGGCTTCTGCCAGCGCCGAGCGCGGCGCGCTACGGCGCATGATCAGCCCAAGCCGGGCGAGGGTTTGAGCGCTTTCGATGGGCTGTAGGCGTAGGTGGTCGGTGAGGGTTTCCAGGCCGCCGTCCAAGGGCATTACGGCGCAGCAGAACCCGCCATGTACCGCTTGTAACAATTGATGGACCGCATCGGTTTGCAGTAACGGCTTTGGCGTCAGGCCGCGACTGTGAAAGTTGTGGTCAATCGACTGACGAAAATGCATGCCGCTGGTGAGCATGCCCAGCGGCAGTTCGATCAGCGACTCCCAACTCAGCGGCGCTTCGCCGAAACTGAAGAACCGCTGATCGTAGAGCAGGCCCATGCGGGTTTCGCTGAAAGCCAGGGAATCGAAGCGTTCGCTGTCCAGCCGTTCCAGGTAGGACACACCGAGGTCCAGGCGATTGCTCGCCAGTTGTTCGAGGATCTGCTCGGAGCTGAGGGCCGACAGTTCGAAGTGCAGGTTCGGGTGCTCGGCGTGCAGGCGCTGCATCAACGGCAGCGGATCGAAACTGGACAGCGGGACCACGCCCAGGCGTAACGTACCGACCAGATGGCCGCGACACGCTGCCGCCTCGGCTTGCAAACCGTCGTAGGCGGCCAGCACCGTGCGCGCCCAGGCCAGCACCCGTTCGCCGGGGGCGGTAAAGCCCTCGAAGCGTTGGCCACGATTGACCAGCGGCAGTTCCAGTTCTTCCTCAAGGCTGCGCAAGCGCATGGACAGCGTCGGCTGGGTGATGTGGCAGCGGGCGGCGGCCTGGCCGAAGTGCCGGGTTTCGTCGAGGGCGATGAGGAATTTCAGCTGTTTGATGTCCATCTTCGTTCCTGGGCGCGTTAAGGTTCGGATTCTAGCGCTTGCGCTTGAACGGCGTCATGCGGCGGTTTGGAGCCGGGCGGTCGTGGCGAACTGTTGCGCGCGTCTCCCGTTCGCGAGGGTGACGGTTCGGTCTAAAGCCCTGCGATTAAGTGTCGATAATCCTCAACCGCCGCGAACTCGGCTGTGTCTTTCGGTCCTTTGCGGCTGTCCGGCTCGCTCACGGCCAACAAATGCGCGACGCCAAAATTCCGAGCGCTGCGCAGGATTGGCAAGGTGTCATCAATAAACAGGCTGCGCGCGGGGTCAAAATCGATATCCGCCTGCAGGGCGTCCCAGAACTGGGGGTTTTCCTTGGCGAAGCCGTAATCGTGGGAGCTGATCAAGCGCTCGAAGTACGGCGCCAGTTCAATGCGCTCCAGCTTCAACGACAGCGAGTCGCGATGGGCGTTTGTGATCATCACTACGCGTTTGCCGGCCTGTTTGATCGCCGCCAGGAAGGTGTCTGCGTCCGGGCGCAGGGCGATCAGATGAGCGGTCTCCAGTTTCAGCTCGCGCACTGGCAGCTTCAGTTCGGCGCTCCAGAAGTCCAGGCAGTACCACTGCAATTGGCCGGCATTGCGCTCGAACAGCGGCTGCAATTCCATTTCCGCCATCGCCCGGCTCACCCCGTGCAACTCGGCGTAACGCTGAGGCAGGTGCTCCATCCAGAAATGGTTGTCGTAGTGCAGGTCCAGCAACGTGCCGTCCATGTCCAGCAGCACGGTGTCGATATCGGACCAGGGTAAAGAAGGCATGGCAAATGTCTCGAACGGTAGAAAGATATCCGACGTAAACAATCGGGAAAGCCGCGTTATAGTAGCGCGTTCACGCCAAGGAGCTTTGCATGCGCCAGAAACCCACCGTACTCGCCCGCGAGATCGTCGCCACCAGCCGTTTATTCTGTGTCGAAGAGCTGAAGCTGCGCTTTTCCAATGGCGTGGAGCGCACTTACGAGCGCTTGGTCGGCAAAGGCGCAGGTTACGGCGCCGTGATGATCGTGGCGATGCTCGATTCAGACCACGCGATATTGGTCGAAGAGTATTGCGGTGGCACCGATGAATACGAACTGTCCTTGCCCAAGGGCTTGATCGAGCCCGGCGAAGACGTGCTTGCGGCGGCTGAGCGTGAACTCAAGGAAGAAGCCGGGTATGGCGCGCGGCAGTTGGAGCATCTGACTGAGTTGTCGTTGTCTCCCGGTTACATGAGCCAGAAAATCCAGGTGGTCCTGGCCACTGATCTGTACGAAGAAAGCCTGGAGGGCGACGAGCCCGAGCCGATGGGCGTGGACAAGGTCAACTTGCGCGAGTTGTCTGCCCTGGCCCAGAACCCGCAATTCACTGAGGGTCGGGCCTTGGCGGCGCTGTATCTGGCCCGTGATCTGTTGACGCAACGCGGAGTGTTTTTGCCATGACCTTGAATTTCCCTCATCCGTTGATGGCACCCGTGGTTGCGTTGGCCTTGCAGGCCGGCGAAGCGATCCTGCCGTTCTGGCGCGTCGATGTGGCCGTGACAGCCAAGTCTGATGATTCGCCCGTCACGGCTGCCGACCTGGCGGCTCATGAGGTGATTCTGGCGGGGCTGGTCGCCCTCGACCCGAGCATTCCGGTGTTGTCCGAAGAAGACGCCAACATCCCCCAAAGCGTGCGTGCCGGCTGGCAGCGCTGGTGGTTGGTGGACCCGCTGGACGGGACCAAGGAATTTATCAGCGGCAGTGAAGAATTTACCGTCAACATCGCTCTGATCGAGCAGGGCCGTGTGGTGTTTGGCGTGGTATCGATCCCGACCAGTGGGCGTTTCTACGTCGGTGGTGCGGGGCTGGGAGCCTGGCGGGGTGATAACGCTGGCGAGCCGTTGCCGATTCAGGTCCGCGAAGTGCCGGCGCCGGGCGAAGCTTTTACGGTGGTGGCCAGTCGTCGGCATTCGAGCCCGGAGCAGGAGCGTTTGTTATCTGGACTGAGCGAGCGTCTCGGTGAACTGCAATTGGCCAACATCGGCAGCTCGTTGAAATTTTGCCTGTTGGCGGAAGGTGCCGCGGACTGTTACCCACGCCTGGCGCCAACGTCCCAGTGGGACACGGCGGCGGCGCAAGGTGTGCTGGAAGGTGCGGGCGGTGAGGTACTGGATCTGAGCGGTGCGCCGTTCTGCTATCCGGCGCGTGAATCGCTATTGAATGAGTTCTTTTTGGCGTTGCCGGCGAAGGCCGCCTGGCGTGAAAAATTGCTGGAACTCGCACGGGGATAGGGCGTTCCCACCCGCGCGAGGGAACGATCAGCGAACCTCAGCGGTGGAGGACGTACTGCCCCGTAAACGTCACCGCATCCTCTTCAGTCCCTGCATTCACAATCCGTGAATGCAGCGTCAGTCGCGCCCGCCCATAA
Source organism: Pseudomonas sp. DC1.2 (assembly GCF_034351645.1). NCBI lineage: Bacteria > Pseudomonadati > Pseudomonadota > Gammaproteobacteria > Pseudomonadales > Pseudomonadaceae > Pseudomonas > Pseudomonas sp. DC1.2. Next base: position 181,338 of record NZ_CP133782.1, read on the forward strand.
CGCTGATACATCGCCAAGAACTTCTTCCACATCGCCGCACTCGGCGCCTGGCAAATCGCCGTGGCGTCGCGGGTCACCGGCAATGGGTAGCTGATCTGCCCTTCCTGAATCACGATGTGCCCGTCTTCAATGCCTTCTTCGCGCAAGCGCAAATGCAGCCAGCCCCAACCGGCCAGGACCGCGCCGCAATACAGGCTGCCGCCGAACATGGTGCTCTTGTGGTTGACGTTGGCCGCCAGCGGCAAACTCAGGCGTAGTTGCTGGTCGTGCCAGTCGAGCACGGTCAGGCCCATGTCCCGCGTGAGCGGGATGTCGTGGTGCAGGATCGATTCCAGGTAGCGACTGTCGCGGTTCATCAATGGACCTCTGGCATGAAAAGGAAGATTGGACGGGCGCTCAATCGGAGTCCTCTGTAGGGCTATGAGCGCCGCTGTCGGCGAAATTCAGCCCGTGTTTCCGCAGTTTGTCGTGCAGGGTCTTGCGCGGAATACCCAGCGCTTCGGCAAGGCTGCGCACGGAACTGTGGGCGCGCGTCAGTTCAGCGGCGATCAGGTTTTTTTCAAAGTTTTCCACCTGCTCGCTGAGCCCGCCGCTCACCACATCGACCGGGGGGCTGATGCCGCCATCCGGCGCGCTGTTGTCCAGCGCCAGTTCCAGCCCCAGGGCAAAGCGTTCGGCGGCGTTTTGCAGTTCCCGCACGTTGCCTGGCCAGGTATGACGCAGCAAGAGCGCGCGTTGCCCCGGTTGCAGTGCGTGCGGCGGCAAGCCATGGCGAGCGCTGGCTTCACTGGCAAAGTGCTGGAACAGCATCAATGCATCTTCGCCGCGCTCACGCAGTGGCGGAATGCGCAGTGGCGCGACGTTCAGGCGGTAGTACAAGTCGGCCCGGAAGCGGCCCTGATCGGCGGATTGGCGCAGGTCTTCCTTGGTGGCGGCGATGATGCGGATGTCCAGCGCGATCAACTGATTGCCGCCCAGGCGCTCGACCACGCGCTCTTGCAGCAAGCGCAGGAGTTTGACTTGGACATCCAGGCTCATGCTTTCGATTTCATCGAGGAACAGTGTGCCGCCATTGGCAAACTCGAACTTGCCGATGCGGCGCTTTTGCGCGCCGGTGAACGCGCCGGGCTCATGACCAAACAGCTCGCTTTCGACCACCGATTCGGCCAGCGCCCCGGCGTTGATTGCCACGAACGGGCCGTTACGCCGGCTCGACAGATCGTGCAACGCTCGGGCGACCACTTCCTTGCCGGCCCCGGTTTCGCCAAGGATCAGCACGTCGGCCCGGGTGGCCGCCAGCGCACCGATCTGTTCACGCAGGCGCAGCATTGGTGCCGATTGCCCGACCAGTCGAGTGCTAAGTTCGTTGCGATCACTCAGGGCCAGACGCAAGCTGCGGTTGTCCAGCACCAGGCGCCGCAGGGCAAGCGCGCGGCGCACGCTGTCGAGCAGGGCGTCACTGGCGAAGGGTTTTTCCAGAAAGTCATACGCCCCGGCGCGCATGGCCTGTACCGCGAGCGGCACATCGCCGTGGCCGGTGATCAACAGCACCGGCAGTTCCGGGTCCTGGGCGTGAAGCTCGCTCAGCAGTTCGAGCCCGTCCATGCCGGGCATGCGGATGTCGCTGACCACCACACCGGGCCAGTCACGCTCCAGTTGTCCTGCCAGGCCTTTGGCCTCGGCCAGCGGCAGGATCTTCAGGCCGGCGAGGTCCAGGGTCTGGCTCAGGGCCTGACGCAAGTGGGGGTCATCGTCGATCAACACGACCTGAATGCGGTTATCAATACTCATGCACTGCGGTCCTCGGACGGTTGAACACTCACACCTGGCGCACCGGCGCGCAGCTTCAGGGTAATCAGGGCGCCGCCCTCCTTGTGGTTGGAGAACGACAGTTCACCGCCGAAGGCGCGCATCAATGTGTCGCAGATCGCCAGCCCCAGGCCGAGGCCCTGGGTGCGAGTCTTGGTGGTGTAGAAGGGTTCGCCGGCGCGTCCCAGGGCTTCCATGCAAAACCCCGGGCCGTTGTCGCGAATGCACAGGTTGACGCCGTCGGCGGTGGATTGGGCACTCAGCCAGAGTTTGCGCGGAGGGCCTTTTTCGGTGAGGGCATCCAGGGCATTGGCGAGCAGATTGCCGAGCACTTGCCGCAACCTGGTTTCTCCGGCCTCGACCCACAGGGTCGCGGCTGGCAAGTCGCGGATCAGTTCGACCTCCATGCTTCGGCGCCGTTTGGCGAGCAAGGCCAGAGCGTCGTCCAGCGCCGGTTGCAGGGCAACACTTTCCGGGGCGTGGCGATCACGGCGCGCGAAGGCGCGCAGGTGAGCGATGATCGAGGCCATGCGCCCGGTCAGTTCGCTGATCAGTTTGAGATTGCCCCGGGCCTCTTCCGTCCGTTGATGATCGAGCAGCACTTCGGCGTTTTCCGCGTAGCTGCGGATGGCCGCCAGTGGTTGATTGAGTTCGTGGCTAATGCTCGCGGACATCGTCCCCAGCGCGGACAGCTTGCCGGCTTGCACCAAGTCATCCTGGGCGCGCACCAGTTCCTGCTGGGCCTGCTCGCGTTCGAGCACTTCCTGTTTCAGGCGCCGGTTGAGGCCTTCGAGGTCGCTGGTACGCTCCGCCACTCGTCCTTCCAGTTCTCGCCGAGCCTTGGCTTCGAAGGCAATCCGGTCCAGATAGTGGCGGCGGCGCTGCATCATCAGACCGAGCAGCAGCATCACCACCAGCAACGTCGCGCCTCCGACCGCCACGACCGTGCGCACGGGGCGGTCGATCAAGGTTCGTGGCGCGAGGATGCTCACGCTCCAGCCGGTCTCTTCGATCTGTTGAGTTTGAGTCAACCAGGCGTTGGGGCTGAGTCGCAGCGGTTTGGGCTCGCGGGTCGGATACGGTTGAATCGCGGTGATTGCCTTGTTTTCTGCGTCACTCAACTCACGGGTCGAGCGGAAGCGCCACTCGGGACGCGAGGTCAGGATAACGACGCCGTTTTGATCGGTCATCAGCAACTGTTCCGGGGTTTTGCCCCAGAGGCTTTCTGTGCGGTCGAGGTCGACCTTGACCACCAGCACGCCGATCACCTTCTCACGGTCGCGCACGGCGGCGGCGAAGAAGTAACCGCGTTTGGCCGAGGTAGTGCCCAGCCCGAAAAAACGCCCCAGATGCCCGGCCATGGCTTCACTGAAATAAGGTCGGAAGGAAAAGTTGCGGCCGACGAAGGTGTCCTTTTGGTCCCAATTGGAGGCGGCCAGTGTTTTGCCTGTGGTGTCCATCAGGTACATGACTTCGGCACCGGTCTGGGCGCTGATGTTTTTCAGCAGGCGATTGGCGTTGCCCTGTGTCACGCCGTCGTCCGGCGCGGCGAGGGTGGCGCGCAGGGCGGGCAGGTCGCCGAGGATCTGCGGCAGCACTTCATAGCGGTGCAGGGTGCCCAGCAGGTTGGCGACGTAGAGATCGAGGGTCTGGCGGTTCTGCCCGGCCAGTTCGCTACGGTAATAGCGCTCGGCCAGGTGCTCGAGCGGCCACAGCAACGGAGCAAGGCATAGCGCGAGCAGGGCCAGGCTGCGCCAACGGGGTCTGCGGGGAAGGGTCGGAGTCATGAGCATCGAGCGCCTGTGGTGACAGGCGCATTATGCCTAGGCTTGCGGGCGCAGTCTGCGCGCCGTGGATCAGGCGCGCGGCTGGCACGAAAATTCAGGCAGCCTTTCAGGAAAAGACGTCAGCGTCCTTGAAGAAGGCAGCGGCCGCATCCTTGCCCGACAGTTTTGGCGCCTCGTCCAGTTGCCAGTCGATGCCCAGGTCCGGATCGTCCCAGCGAATGCTGCGCTCGGCTGACGGCGTGTAGTAATCGGTGGTCTTGTAGAGGAATTCAGCGAACTCGCTGAGCACCACGAAACCGTGCGCGAAGCCTTCCGGGACCCAAAGTTGACGATGATTGTCGGCGGACAGGCGCACGGCGACCCATTGGCCGAAATGCGGCGAGCTGCGACGGATGTCTACGGCGACGTCCAGCACTTCACCAGCGGTCACGCGAACGAGCTTGCCTTGGGTGTTTTCCAGCTGGTAGTGCAGGCCGCGCAGCACGCCTTTCTGCGAGCGGGAATGGTTGTCCTGGACGAATTGGGTGTCCAGGCCCGTCGCGTCTTCGAACGCCTTGGCATTGAAGCTTTCGTAGAAAAAGCCGCGCTCATCACCAAATACCTTGGGCTCGATGATCAGAACACCGGGCAGGTCGGTGGTGACTATGTTCATGGTTTTCTCCAGCAGTGGGCGTTGATGGCCGACATTCTTGCGCAAAGTATCGGCCGGCGCGAGTCGTGAAATCGTTCAAGCTATTAAATCCTTGAAATCGCTGTTGCCCAGGCGCTGTCCCTGATAACTGCCGTCCTGGACCCGAGCGCACCACTGATGGTTATCGAGGTACCACTGCACGGTTTTTCGCAGGCCGCTTTCGAAGGTTTCTGCGGGCGTCCAGCCGAGTTCACGCTCGATCTTGCCGGCATCGACGGCATGGCGCTGGTCGTGAGCGTGGTGGTTCCCGACTAAGGTAATCAAGTCGGCAAAGTGTTTGATACCGTTGGGCTTTTGCGGCGCAAGCTCTTCGAGCAACGCACAAATACTGCGCACCACGTCGATGTTTGTTTGCGCGGCGTGGCCACCGATGTTGTACGTCTGGCCGACCGTGCCGGCGGTGAGAACCTTAAGCAGCGCCTGGACATGATCGTCGACGAACAGCCAGTCGTGCATTTGCTGGCCGTCGCCATCCACCAGCAACGGTTGACCGGCGAGGGCGTTAAGAATGATCTGTGGGATCAGCTTCTCGGGAAACTGAAACGGCCCGTAATTGCTTGAACAATGCGTCAACAGCACTGGCAAGCCATAGGTGCGTTGCCAGGCGCGGACCAGGTGGTCGGACGCCGCTTTGCTGGCGGAATAGGGTGAGTGGGGGGCGTAAGGCGTGGTTTCGGTGAGTGGTCCATCAACGCCCTGCGAGTCGCCGTAGACTTCGTCGGTCGAGACGTGATGGAAGCGCAATGCCCGCTTCTCGGGCGCGGCCAAGGTCAGCCAGTAAGCGCGGGTGGCTTCCAGCACGCTGTAGGTGCCGAGGATGTTGCTCTGAATGAAGTCCGCTGGACCGTTGCTGGCGCGATCAACATCGGATTCGGCAGCCAGATGCATGATTGCGTGGGGTTCAAAGCGGCTCAGCACCTTACTGACCACGGCCTGATCGACGATGTTGGCCTGCACCCATTCGTAACGCGTGTTAGTGGCGATGCTGCTCAGGGACTCGAGATTGCCGGCGCAGGTCAACGTGTCCAGGTTGAGCACTTCATGCTCGGTGTGCTGGATCAGATGCCGAATCAGCGCCGAGCCGATGAACCCGGCGCCGCCGGTGATGAAAATGCGCATGGGCAAGCCTGAGTGCGGTTGTTGAGCGACAGAGCATAGCGGTTTGTTCGCGTGGGGTGATGGCGGATGGGGGTTGCGTATCGCCCGGAGCAGTGGCGATATAGGCGCCTAATAAAATTCCAGGGGTTGTTGTATGCCGCTCGCCACGTTAATTCATCGCGCCAGTCTGTCCGGTCCGCAAGTGTCTGCGCAGCAAGCGCTTGAGCTGTTGGCGCGGCATTACGGCTTGAGTGGACAGTTGCACGCGTTGGGGAGCCAGCAAGACCTCAATTTGCGCGTCGACAGTGAGCGCGGGCGCTTCGTGCTGAAAATCTGCCGTGGCGATTACTCGGCGCTTGAACTCCAGGCCCAGCATGCCGGGCTCAAGCATGTGAGCGAGCATTGCGGCGTACACGTGCCACGCGTGATTGCGACCGACAGCGGTGCAGACCTGCTGTCGCTGAACGTTGGCGGTCAGGCTCTGCACGTGCGCTTGCTTGATTACATCGACGGCCAGCCCCTGACTCACCTCAATCATCTTCCGCGTTCCGTGGTCGAAGGCTTCGGTCGGCTGTGCGGCGAAATGGACCTGGCACTGGCCGGTTTTGACCATCCGGGCCTTGAACGCACATTGCAATGGGACGCCCGTCACGCCAGTGCGTTGATCGCTCATTTGCTGCCGATCATCAAGGATGAACAGCAACGTGCGTTGATCGCTGGCGCGGCTGACCACGCCGAGCGGCGTTTGCAACCCTTGGTGGCGCGGCTGCCGGTGCAGGCGATCCACATGGACATCACCGATGACAATGTGGTCTGGCAGCGGGACTCGCTACGTCAGTGGCAGGTGCAGGGGGTGATTGATTTTGGCGACCTGATCCGTACCTGGCGCATCGCCGACCTCTCGGTGACCTGCGCGGCCCTGTTGCACCATGCCGACGGCGACCCGTTCTACATTTTGCCGGCGGTCCGGGCGTATCACGCCGTCAATCCATTGCAACCTGAAGAGCTGCTGGCGTTGTGGCCGCTGATCGTCGCCCGCGCGGCGGTGCTGGTGCTCAGCGGTGAGCAGCAGGTGAGCATCGATCCTGGCAATGCCTACAGTCGCGACAACCTGACTCACGAGTGGCAGATTTTTCGCGTCGCCACGTCGGTGCCGTTGGCGTTGATGGAAGCGGCGATCCTCACGGCTGTCGGCCAGACCTTGCCGACCCTGGGCGGTGAAGGTGTTGCGCCGCTGCTACCGGGCCTGGTGGGACGCGAGTTTGCGTTGATTGATCTGGGCGTGCTCAGCCCGCATTTCGAGGCGGGTAATTGGGAGCAGCAGGGCATCGATCAGCGCCTGCTAACCGAGGCCGCGCTGGCTCACGGTCTGGCGGCCAGCCGCTACGGCCAGTACCGTTTGTCACGCACTCGGCCAGACACCTCCGGCGAACCCGATACGTGCCCGCTGCATGTGGAGCTGCGGGTACCCGACGGCACGGCGGTTGAAGCACCGTTTGCCGGCGTACTCCGGCAGTCTGCGGCAGGCGTACTGCATGTGGACGGCGCGCAATTAAGCGTGCGCCTATGGGGTGTGACGCCGTCGCTGCACGGTGGTTCGGCATTGGTTAAAGGCCAGGTGCTGGGGACGGTCAGCGGGCCGTTGGTGGTGCAGTTGTGCCGAGACGCTTCGCTTGAGGCGCCGTTGTTCTGCACGCCCTCGCAGGCGCCCGCGTGGCAGGCCGTGTGTCCGTCGCCGGCAACACTGCTGGGATTGGCCTGTGATGCTGAAGAGGAACTCGACCCGCAGACCTTACTGGCGCGACGCGACGCGAGCTTCGCCCGTTCCCAAAAGCACTATTACGTCGACCCGCCGCGCATCGAACGTGGCTGGCGCAATCACCTGATCGATATGCAGGGTCGCTCTTACCTCGACATGCTGAACAACGTCGCGGTGCTGGGCCACGGTCACCCGCGCATGGCCGCTGTCGCCAGCCGTCAGTGGTCGCTCCTTAACACCAACTCGCGCTTCAACTATGCGGCGGTGGCCGAGTTGTCCGAGCGCTTGCTAGAACTGTCGCCGGACGGCATGGACCGGGTGTTTCTGGTTAACAGTGGCACCGAGGCCAACGACTTGGCGATTCGCCTGGCGTGGGCCTACAGCGGCGGCCGCGACATGCTCAGCGTGCTGGAGGCCTATCACGGTTGGTCAGTGGCGTCGGATGCGGTTTCGACCTCGATTGCCGATAACCCTAAAGCCCTGAGCAGCCGTCCGGATTGGGTGCATCCGGTCACCGCACCCAACACCTATCGTGGCCAATTTCGAGGCCTCGACAGCGCGCTGGATTACGTGCGCAGCGTCGAACACAACCTGGCGAAAATCGCCGCTCAGAAACGCCAGGTGGCCGGTTTTATCTGCGAACCGGTGTACGGCAATGCCGGCGGTATCTCGCTGCCACCGGGGTATCTGAAGCACGTTTATGCGCGGGTTCGTGCGCAGGGCGGTGTCTGCATCGCCGATGAAGTGCAGGTCGGTTATGGCCGCATGGGCAAGTTTTTCTGGGGATTTGAAGAACAAGGTGTGGTGCCAGACATCATCACCATGGCCAAGGGTATGGGCAACGGCCAGCCGTTGGGTGCAGTGATCACCCGCCGGGAAATTGCCGAGGCGCTGGAGGCCGAGGGGTATTTCTTCTCGTCGTCGGGCGGCAGTCCGGTGAGCTGCCAGATCGGCATGGCGGTGCTGGATGTGATGCAAGAAGAAAAACTCTGGGAAAACGCCCAGGTGGTTGGCGCGCACTTCAAGGCGCGGCTTGAAGCGCTGATCGAGCAGCATCCGCTGGTGGGCGCGGTGCATGGCTCGGGCTTTTATTTGGGGGTTGAGTTGATCCGCGACCGTGAAACCCTGGAGCCCGCGAGCGAAGAAACTACGGCGCTGTGTGAGCGTCTGCGTGAGCTAGGAATTTTCATGCAGCCGACCGGCGACTACCTGAATATCCTCAAAATCAAACCGCCGATGGTCACGTCGCGTCAGAGCGTGGATTTCTTCGTCGACATGCTTTCAAAGGTTCTCGCAGAAGGTCTGTAAGCTCATGCCGTTGTGGGGGCGAGTAGATTCGCTTGCACCCGACGCGGGCTTAAGTTCGATTATTATCGTGTTTTTAGTGGTTATTTTTCATTAAATCTATATTTATCGCTTTTAAGGCAGATTTTTATCGGCTATAAAGTCGTCACTGCACACGGTGTGGCTGAATCACGTCCAGTGCTTCCCATTTCTGTCATGGGCCGATGCCACACTCGACCCTCACGCATCATGTTGCCCAGGAGATGATTCATGAGCCGTATCGTTACCGTTGCCGCTACCCAGATGGCGTGTTCCTGGGACCTTGAAGCCAATATCGAGACCGCTGAGAAGCTGGTCCGTGAGGCGGCGGCCAACGGTGCGCAAATCATCCTCATCCAGGAACTGTTCGAGGCCCCGTACTTCTGCCAGAAGCCGAACCCGGATTACCTGCAACTGGCCACGACCGTTGAAGATAACGTGGCCATCAAGCACTTCCAGAAAGTCGCCAAAGAACTGCAAGTGGTGCTGCCGATCAGCTTTTACGAATTGGCGGGCCGCGCGCGTTTCAACAGCATCGCGATCATTGATGCCGATGGCTCGAACCTCGGGATTTATCGTAAAAGCCACATACCGGACGGGCCTGGCTATCACGAAAAGTATTATTTCAACCCTGGCGACACCGGCTTCAAGGTCTGGAATACCCGTTACGCGAAAATCGGCGTGGGTATCTGCTGGGACCAGTGGTTCCCGGAATGCGCCCGCAGCATGGCGTTGCTCGGCGCAGAAATTCTGTTCTACCCGACCGCCATCGGTAGCGAGCCACATGACAAGAGCATTTCTTCGCGTGACCATTGGCAGCGCGTGCAGCAAGGCCATGCCGGTGCCAACCTGATGCCGCTGATTGCCAGTAACCGCATCGGCAACGAAGAACAAGACGGCTACGACATTACGTTCTATGGTTCGTCGTTTATCGCCAATCCGTTCGGCGAAAAGGTCCAGGAACTCAACCAGACCGAAGAAGGCGTATTGGTACAGAGTTTCGACCTTGATGAACTGGAACACATTCGCAGCGCCTGGGGTTCGTTCCGCGACCGCCGCCCGAACCTGTACGGCGCCCTCAAAACACTCGACGGTTCCCTGGAGTCCTGATCACCATGACCACTTTAAACAGCACCCCGCGCACTGACGGTTTCTACATGCCCGCCGAGTGGGCGTCACAAACCCAGGCCTGGATGATCTGGCCCGAGCGCCCGGACAACTGGCGCTTGGGCGGCAAGCCGGCGCAAGCCGCGCATGTAGCCATCGCCAAGGCCATCGCGCGTTTTGAACCGGTGACGGTGGGGGTTTGCGCCGGCCAGTATGAAAACGCCCGTGCTCGCTTGGACGTGCCGAATATTCGAGTGGTCGAGATGTCCAGCGACGATGCCTGGGTCCGCGACACCGGCCCGACGTTTGTCATCAATCACAGCGGCGAAGTCCGAGGCGTGAACTGGGATTTCAATGCCTGGGGCGGTTTCGACGGTGGTTTGTATTCGCCCTGGAATCGCGATTCGCAGGTGGGTGGCAAGATCCTCGAGATCGAGCGCAGCCAGCGCTACCGCACTGAGGGTTTTGTGCTGGAGGGCGGTTCGATCCATGTCGATGGCGAAGGCACCCTGATCACCACAGAAGAATGCCTGCTCAATCGCAATCGCAATCCGCACCTGAATCGTGCGGACATCGAAGCGGTACTCAGCGCGAACCTGGCGGTGGATAAAATTATCTGGTTGCCGGACGGTTTGTTCAACGACGAAACCGACGGCCATGTGGATAACTTCTGCTGCTATGTGCGTCCCGGTGAAGTGCTACTGGCCTGGACCGACGACCCGCAGGACCCGAACTACGCGCGCTGCCACGCGGCAATGAGCGTGCTGCAAAGCAGCACCGACGCCAAAGGTCGCTCGTTCACGGTGCATAAAATGCCGATTCCCGGACCGCTGTATGCGACCGAAGAAGAGTGCGCCGGCGTCGATCCTGTCGACGGTACTCAGGAGCGTAATCCAACGGTACGTTTGGCGGGTTCCTACGTGAATTTTTTGATCGTCAACGGGGGCATCATCGCGCCGAGTTTTGACGACCCGTTGGATGCTGCGGCCAAGGAGATTTTGCAGGGACTGTTCCCACAGCACGAAGTGGTCATGGTGCCAGGCCGCGAATTGTTACTGGGGGGCGGCAATATTCACTGCCTTACCCAACAGCAACCCGCACCGCACAGGGAGTGAGTGAGGTCGTAACAGCTTGAGTTGATTGCTTATTCAGCTTGGCGCCGATGACAGGGCAGCCTTCCTCAGAAAGCCCGCGGTCCGTGAGGACCGCGGGCTTTTTTGTGTCCGCTCATCGACAGTCGAGACACATTGGCACAGCTCTTGTATCTCTCATTGTGTAATACAGGGAGGGGAGAACTGTGATGTTCTGTCACAAACCTTGGATAACTTAGCCGCTCACTTACCGGGAGAGAGCGCCGAAATGAACGCCGAAGTGAATATAGGCAGCGAGCGGGCATTGCATCCCTTGGCCGTAAACGGCGAATCGCTTCAGGTCCTGGCGCACTGGTTAAAGTCTAATGGAACGCGTCAGATCAGAGACACTGATCCGCGCCGGATGATGATCGAGCGTTACCCTGCTGGTTTTTTCAGCGAGGCGGAGTTGGAAGCATTGTGGGATGTTATAGAAGGATAAGAACAACAAGGATGGATAAAGCGCTGCCGGGAAGGCGGCGCTTTTTTATGGGCGGCATAAAAGCAGTGCGTGAGATGGGTGTTTCTGGATTTGACCGTTTCATGAAACAGACTAAGAGCCATTCCGGCGTTTTTCCGAAAAGAGCAGCGGGCTAGTCTGCGGCCATCGATTTTCCCTAGGCTTTTTCCGGAGCTATCCCATGACCCTTCACTACATTTACGACCCATTGTGCGGCTGGTGCTACGGCGCAAAACCTTTGGTGCAAGCCGCCCAAACACTGCTTGAGGTGGCTGCGCACGGCGGTGGCATGATGGCTGGGGCCCATCGGCAGACCGTTTCACCACAGCTGCGCGACTACGTGATGCCCCACGACCGACGCATCGCCGAGTACACCGGTCAGCCTTTCGGTGAGGCGTATTTCGAAGGTCTGTTGCGTGATGACACGGCCGTCTTCGATTCTGCACCGCCGATTGCGGCCGTGCTGGCAGCCGAACAGATCGCCGGATGCGGACTGGCGTTGCTAGGGCGTTTGCAGCGTGCGCACTACGTTGAAGGGCGACGCATCGCTGATGAAGCTGTGTTGTTTGAACTTGCGACTGATATAGGTCTCGAACCTCAAGCCTTCCAGGCGGCGTTCAAAGAGGCCGATACCGATCGCCATATCAAGGAAAGCCGCGCACTCTTGGCTGCCGTCGGTGGCCAAGGCTTTCCGACCTTCGCCCTGGAGCGTGATGGCCAGTTCACGTTGATCGACATCGGTCCGTGGCTTGGCAAGCCTGAAGCGTTCGCGCAATGGTTGGGTCAATCGTTTCCCACGCAAGCGTCGTCGTCCCCTGTTCAAGCCTGTGGCCTTGACGGCTGCACCCACTGAATTCATCTGGAGTCACCTATGGATAATCTCAGCCTGATCAAAAGCACCTACGAAGGCGCCAACGCCGAGGAAAGCGCGCGCAATACCGCCGCGGCGCTTGCCGATGACGCGCGGTGGACCGAAGCCGCAGGCTTTCCCTATGCGGGGACCTACGTTGGTTTCGATGCCATTGTCGAAAACGTTTTCAAACGCTTGGCGACTGAGTGGGAGGGTTTTCAGTTCAAGGTCGAGAGTTACGTGGCACAGGGTGACAAGGTCTTTGCCTACGGCAATTACAGCGGCGTCTACAAAACCACTGGCAGGCCTATGAACGCCCGTGTCGCGCATTTGTGGACCCTGGCTGACGGTAAAGTCACCCACTTTGAACAATTCGTTGACAGCCATACCGTGCAATTGGCGGTCCTCGGCAACTGATGTCTTTGACGATTTTTGATTGTTCACGGATGTTTCATGAAATTGACACGCCATTAAGGGGGCGGCTAGGATCCGCCCCAACGCCTGTGGCCAACCGCCACGACTGACAAAACAATAAAAGGCCCGCCGCGATTTTTCGTGGGCGGGCCTTTTTGTTTCGGGGTGAAAAAAGAGCGCGATCGCGCCATTTCAGCCGTTCGGCACAGTGCGTATCAACCCGTGATAAGGAAAATAATATGTTGAACAAGCGAATCAGTTTGATCGCTCTGGGGATGTTGAGTGCCACCTCGGCCATGGCTAACGACCAGGCCGATGCCAAGGGTTTTGTTGACGACAGCAGCCTCAAAGTGCTGTTGCGTAATGCCTACATTAATCGTGACTACAAAGACGGTAACCCGGACAAAGCCGAGTGGGGCCAAGCGGCCATCGGTACTTATTCGTCCGGCTTCACCCAAGGCACCGTTGGCGTCGGTGTGGACGCCTTCGGTCTTTACGCACTGCGTCTGGACGGCGGCAGAGGCCGCAGCGGCGCGGGCGGTATCGACTTCTTCAAACAGGACAACAACGGCAAAGCCGCTGACGATTTGTCCAAGTTTGGCGGCGCTGTCAAATTCCGCGTTTCCAGTACCGTCCTGACCTACGGCGACCAGATGCCGGCCCTGCCGGTGTTGAACTACGACAACTCGCGCCTGCTGCCAGAAAGCTACACCGGTACGCTGATCACCTCCAAGGAGATCAAAGGTCTGGAACTGAACGCCGGTCGCTTCACCGCCGAATCGCGTAAAAGCGCTGAAGGCCGTGACAGCGGTGGTTTGAAGTCGATCAACGTGGTGGGTGGTAGCTACCAGTTCACCGAACAATTCAAGGCAGCGGTCTACGCCTCCGACGTTGAAGACGTGCTCAAGAAGCAATACGTAAACGCGAACTACGTGTTCCCGATCGACAAGGATCAGTCCCTGACCCTCGACTTCAACGGCTATCGCACCAAGCTGGACAATTCCTATGTCCGTGAAAACGATGTCACCGGTGATGACAACAAGATCTGGAGCCTGGCGACCACCTTCGTCACCGGCCCGCACTCGTTCACCCTCGCTCACCAGCGCAGCACCGGCGACAGCAACCTGGGCTATGCCTACGGCGGCTATCAGAAGGGGCAAGGCCGGGTGGGTGATGGTGGCAACACCATTTACCTGGCCAACTCCTACTGGTCGGACTTCAACGCTGAAGACGAACGCAGCTGGCAGTTAGGCTACGGCCTGGATTTCAGCGCCTTCGGCGTACCGGGTCTGAGCTACAACGTGGCTTACGTGCGTGGTGACAACATCACTACTTCCACTAGCGAAGGCGGTTCTGAGCGCGAAATCTTCAACCAGTTCAAGTACGTGGTCCAGAGTGGCCCGGCCAAAGATCTGAGTGTGAAACTGCGCAGCTCGATCCTGCGCGTTTCGCAGAAATCCAGTGAATACAACGTCAGTGGTAATGAGCTGCGTGTGTTCGTTGATTACCCGATCAACATTTTCTGATGATCGAATGAGTGCATGCCACTCATGAAAAGAACCCGACTCGTTCGGGTTTTTTTTCGCTTTAAATCTGTAAAAAGCAGCCTGAACAGCGTTTTTTTAACGTAATAAGTCGAATCACAGCAACTTCATCGGTTGCTTCAAACAGCGCTTGATATGCCTGAAATTCTTTCTCATGGACGTAAATTCTGCACGCACTAGATTAGGCCGCTCAATGCAGTGGAGACTAGTAATGATCGTTTTAAACAGAGAAGTTGGCGAATCGCTACGACGCGACAAATTTGTCAACGTCCAGGGTGCTGACTTCAATCTCTACGGTCATTTCGCCGACTTCGTCAGACTGACCAAAAGTTGGGAAAACATGGAGCCGGACAGTTACTACGGGCAAGCCGATTCGGGGATGCGCTTTCGGCGTTACAGCGACTTCGAATACAACCCGGTGACCCGCGACCTGACGCAGCTCGAACACCGCGCGTATATGCAGTCCAAAGCCAACAACAGCTACGTGGGCGGGCTGGAGCGGCACTTCCAGGACTTCTCCAACGAAGTCATCAATTCGCCGGTGATGCGCAGCCTCATCGACATTGATTTCGAGGTGTACAAAAACGTACTACCGCCGGAACTGCATGAAGAAATCTGGCAATGCCAGATCCATCAGATACGCATCGAGATCAAACCGGGCAAGCAGTTGGAAATTACCCCGGAAGGCATTCACTGCGACGGTTATCCGTTCAGCGGCGTCCATTTTTGGGGCCGCAACAATGTGGAGGGGGCAGAGAGCCGTCTTTACAGCGCTCACGAGCAGCAGTTGGCGTCGACGACCTACCAGGAAATCCTCGACACCACTTTTTTCCTCGATCGTGACATGCGCCACTACGTGACCCCGGCGCGTAACGTTCACACCCACGACATGGCTTATCGACAAATTCTGGCCATTTCGTTCTCGCGGCCCGGGACCGCTTTCGACATTGTTCGCTGAACAGCTCAACGCCATGGACAGCCCCGCCACGTCGGTAATGATGTGGCGCGCCAATGCCAAGGATGCGCTGCGTCTGGAGCGTTTTTTTCGGCAATTCGATGAAGTGTCATTTTGCGACTGGCAAGACGCCAAATGCCTGCGCGGGGTGTTGGTGCAAAAGACCACCACCGCGTTCCTGGCGCTTGACGGCAACGGTGACGTGGTCGGCGCGGTACTGGGCGGCATGCTCGGCAGTCGTGGCACCATCAACCACTTGGCGGTAAGCCCGTTGTATCGCGCCCAAGGCGTGGGCCAGCGGTTGGTGGAGGCGGCATCGGCGGACATGAAACGAGTCGGCGTGCTGCGGATGTTCCTGTTCGTCGACGATGCTAACCTTGCCGGCAAACGCTTTTGGACTGCCCAGGGTTTTTGCGAGCCGCGTGGCGAAACGACCTTTGAGAGGGACCTATGAATGAGACGTCCAGCAGCCAACCGCTGATGGCCGAGCCGCAGCCGTCGCGCACGTTTGCCGAAGCCAGCCCGGTGGTGGCCGGTTACTTCACGGTGTCGTTCGTGTTTGGTTTGATGGCCGTCAACGCTGGGTTGCCCGTGTGGTTGCCAGTCGCCATGTGCCTGTTCGTTTATGCCGGTGCTTCGCAGTTTGCCGCGTTGGCGCTGATTTCCAGCGGCGCTTCGCTGACGACCATCATCCTCACCACGTTCCTGATCAACGCGCGGCATATGCTGATGTCGGTTTATATGGCCAAGGCGTTGCGCTCGCTGGGGCTGAGTCGTTTCGAGCGTTGGTGTTACGCCGGTGGGCTAACCGATGAGTCGTTCGCCTTCCACAGCGTCAAACTGGGCAGCGGTGCGCCGGTCAGCGTGCGTTATCTGATCGGCTTCAACCTGTTTTGCCACACGTCGTGGGTGCTGGGCGGTTTGCTGGGGGCGATCTGCGCGCAATATGCCGCGCACTTGATCAAGTATCAGCTCGACTACGCCCTGACGGCGATGATGCTGTACGTCCTGGTTTCGCTGTGCAACACCCGCAACAAGTTGATTGCCGCTTTGGCTGCGGTTGCGTGCATGGGCGCCCTGAGCCTTGTGGGCAGTTCACCGTTTAACGTGTTCATCGCCACATTCGTCGGCTGCGGGGTGGGTGTATGCCTGACCAAACGTTCCTGATTCTGGCGGTCGTACTGATGACCGCCGTGACCTTCCTGCCGCGTGCCTTGCCACTGCAAGTGAACACTGACCACTGGCCGCCCTTCGTCGCCCGAGCCCTGGAATATCTGCCGGTGGCGATCGTCGCTGCAATCACCCTTACGCCCTTGTTGATCAAGGACCATCAGGTGCAGCTCGACCGCCCGGAATTTTACGCAGCCATTCCGACGTTGTTATGTGCGTATTTCAGCAAGAACCTCTTCCTCAGTGTGGCGGTTGGGACGGCGGCGTACATCGCGCTTGGGTCGTTCATGTAGCGACAGGTCGAGCACATCGCTCAATGCCTGACCAGACAATTCCGGGTTATTGATGGCCAGCCTGACTTCGAGGAAATCCTCGAAGTCAGGGAAAATGCTCAAGCCATTGCGCAGCGCTGCCTCGCGGGACACCATGCCGAGGCCGTCCATTTGTGTGATCAGCGACAATGTCAGGGTTTCGCTGCAGGAATAAATCATCCGCTGGCCAGACTCGTAATGGCCCAATCCTGCGTCGAGAAAGCGCAAGAAGCTGTGGGAGTAAGGACAGTCATCAGCCGGACGAACCTGCAACTTGTCGCCCAGCAATACCAACGGATCATTCTCCTGACCGCAATGAGCACCCACCACCGTGACTTGCACCTCAGGTAGCACAATGCTTGGCAAACCCGGCCGTTGCGGGCCGATCAACACGGCCAGATCGAAATCCTCGTTGGTGAGTTTGCTGAGGTTTTCCATCGACTCCGCGTAGCTGAACTCCAATTGATGTTCAGGAAATACATCAATAAGGCGTCCGATCATTCGCCGGTTGAAGTCTTCCGACAGGGTGGTGTTCAACGCAACCTTGAGCGTGCGCTGTCCTGGCACCTTGAGCGCGGCGACTTTTTCTTCCAGTTGCCGCGTGGCAACCAAGACTTTGTCCATGTAGGGCGTAAGCTCCGTGCCCTGCGTCGTCAGGGTCAAGCCCTTGTTGGATCGACGAAACAGGCGGAAACCAAACTGCTCTTCGACCTTGTTCAACTGCGCCGCCAACGCCTGCACGGTCAAACAGGAATGCTCTGCCGCAGCCGACAAAGAGCCGGTCTGCACGATGCGCATCAGGTTGCGTAAGGTTCTGCTATCCATGAGGTAATGCCCTCTAAAGTGGGCTGACTATTGTTGTGTACCTGGCTGCCGATCCGGCGCCATATGCCGGCTATATTCCTGCACCTGAGCATAGTTGTCGCGGGTTTAGTAGCGAATTGATTCCGCAGCCGATGGCTGGAGGCTTACACAGGATCGGGTTTTTTGCGGATGGCGGGGTGATTGGGGTCAAAAAAAATGCCTGGGCAGGGGATGTTTTGGCATTTTTTTGGGCGGTGGTGCTCACGGAATTACCGGACTCTTCCTTAATGGTCTCGGAAGACTCTCGGAAAAGGTTGCGTCCGGGCTGATGGTTGTTATCTGAGGCAGTGGCTGAAAAACTGCTGTTGGTAACGGATTTCTGTGAACGACAGTCTTGCCTGATCTCAAGCGCCATCTGAAGCAGATGGCATGCGCCGACGCCGAGCACGCTGGAAAACGCAAGCGAACCCGTAAGGAGCGTTTCCTATCGAGATGGATCAGGTCGTACCCTGGAAGGGCCTGGGGCGTGAGAGAAACACTGCACAACAAGCTACTGTATTTGCCCTGTCGAACCTTTGGAGGGTGCGAAAACGGCTGGTTGCCAGGGCGGAGAGCCCTGCGCGCATCGCTGAGACTCCCCCATCACCTCTGCAAAGCCTTAGCGCCCGCTCATAACTGATGTCGAGCCGCATAAAGGCAGATCATTTCCATGGCCAGCGCCGCTGCCGCCAGTGCCGTGATCTCGGCATGGTCATAGGCGGGCGCCACCTCAACCACGTCCATTCCTATCACGTTGATTCCGCGTAGCCCGCGCAAAATCTCAAAAGCATGGAAAGTGGACAAACCACCGCATACCGGGGTGCCTGTGCCGGGAGCAAACGCTGGGTCCAGGCAATCGATATCAAATGTCAGATACACCGGGTGGTCACCGACTCGCTCACGAATAATGCGTGCAATATCGTGTGCATTACTTGTGTTGGCTTGCCGCGCATCCACCACCTGAAATCCCATCAGATCATCGTTGGTCATGCGCTGACCGATCTGAATCGACCTGGACGGATCTACCAAACCTTCCAAGGCATCCGGGCGTATCGCACAGATCGGTTTTCTGAGCTGGCAGACTGTTGAACTTAATCTGATGCCACTCATCTTTCGCCAGACGACCATTCGCGGTATTACCGTGGCGCCGCGCTCATCGTTCGAACGGATGAATGCATTCCTCAACGAACATAAGATTCGTCCTGTGATCGATAAGGTGTATCCATTCGAGGAAGCACGAGAAGCTTACGAAGGTACATTTGGAAAGGTAGTAATCAAAATCTCTTGATACCGTCAACGAGGGAGAGCGCTTCTGGTTAAGTCGCTTGTTGCGTTTAAAGCAAGGTCGCGGTAGGGACGGCAGTTACCTGCCGCCCCCCGTCCAGATCCGTACGTGCGGAACTACCGCATACGGCTCCTGCCTTGGGTACGTGACGCGAAGCGATCCTCAGGGTAAGGATGTGCATTTCTGGGTCTTGGTACGTAGAGGTCGGCAAGGCGTCCGTAG
This sequence comes from Pseudomonas sp. DC1.2, assembly GCF_034351645.1. Classification (NCBI taxonomy): domain Bacteria; kingdom Pseudomonadati; phylum Pseudomonadota; class Gammaproteobacteria; order Pseudomonadales; family Pseudomonadaceae; genus Pseudomonas; species Pseudomonas sp. DC1.2. The sequence goes on from NZ_CP133782.1 coordinate 200,096, forward strand.
CGTGACCATTGAAGCCGATGACGCTGGCTGCGACGTTTGAGGGCTTGCCGCCATAGACGGCATACCGCCAGACGAAAACCACCAAGACGTATCAGGTTTCCCGGCACCGCGTGGTAGTTGAAGTACCCAGTGACCACTCGGTTAAGCCACTGACCCACGACTCGAACAGGCTCGTGACGTCGGCGCTTCAGCTCATCCCGAATAGCCAGCAGCGTCGCACGCATTCGCTTCTTGACCGTCAGTCGCAGTATTTGAAAGCCACCACTTCTGTTGGTACTACAACAGTGCGTGAAGCCCAGGAAATCAAACGTCTCCGGTTTACCCAAGCCTCGCTTCCTACGATTTCTCGCAGCAAAACGACCAAACTCAATCAGCCGTGTTTTCGAGGCGTTGAGGGATAAACCGAACCCGGCCAAGCGTTTCTGCAACTGCACCAAAAACTGCTGAGCCTGCCATTGCGTCCTGAAACCCACCACGCTGTCGTCCGCGTAGCGCACAACGATCATATCGCCACGGGCATGCCGCTGGCGCCACTGCCTTGCCCATAAATCCAGCACGTAGTGAAGATAGATATTTGCCAGTAACGGCGATATCACTGCGCCTTGGGGAGTCCCCTTGGTCGCAGCCACCCTACGGCCATTCTCCATAACACCCGCCTGAAGCCATTTGCAGATAAGCCCGAGCAGGCGCCGGTCTGCAATCCGGTGTCCTAGAAACATCAGCATCCATTCATGGTCGATCTCGTCAAAGAACGACGTGATATCCGCATCCAATATCCAGTTCACCTTCTGGCCCTTCAGCGCGACCGTCAACGCATCCAGCGCATCGTGCTGGCTGCGCCCCGGCCGAAACCCATACGAGAAACCTAGAAAGTCCTCTTCATAGATCGCATTCAGAACGGTAACAACCGCCTGTTGTACGATCTTGTCCTCCAAAGAGGCAATGCCCAACGGGCGCTGCCTGCCATCGGCTTTGGGAATGTACACCCGCCGCGATGGCGTTGCCCGATAGGCTCCACTGTGGAGCCTTGCGTGCAAATCGGTCACCCGCTGGAGAAGACCCTCCTCATATTCTCGCCACGACATACCGTCCACGCCCACCGCCGCATCGCGGCGCAAGGCATAGAAGCTTTGCGCCAATAACTGCGGTGTGATGTGGTGCAGCAATGCCGTGAACTGCATGCCCTTGTTCCTTCGGGCTGCTTCACGTACACCTTCAAGTCCCATCGACGCGCAACTGGCCCGGCTCAGTGTCCGGGGCGCGGGGGGCCTGTCGGTGTTTCCCTTGGCTACGTCCCTTTCCTCCACTATCTCCGCCGGGCTAGGCCCTTTGTTCGATGGCTTCTCAGGTACTACGGACGTATCCGACTTCTCAGCGGCGTGGGCAGCAGGGTTGCGGCTTTTGGCCTTTCCTGCTCCGCCCGGTGCTTGCGCACCGGGCACCGCTGAGATCTCCCAGTTTCTGTGCGAAGGACTTCCCGACGTGCACAGGGTCTCCGACCGCGCGGGATCAGAGCATGACAGGCGTCTAACGCCATGCTCCGTATTGCCTTCTGCTTCGCATAACAGCATCGGCATCCCGGATTCCTGATTACGCGGCTCAATGGCTGGCCCATCGGTTTCCCCTGTCAACGCTTCACCCTGCACCTCGCGGTGCAACATGCATGACTCGGGGTCTGGTTGATTCGCCATTTCTTACCAGTATCGAACTTTCATCGACTATCCTCCGCCAGCTTTGACTGGCGCACTATGCGTCCGGCCAAGTCATCTACCCAACCCCGCAAAGCCAAGACATGGTATGCACGATTGCAGCCCCTCACGACAGGCAGCAATCGGCCCATCGCGGTCAATCGATCTGAGGCGATGAGCTGGATGGCTTATACCAGTGAACTCTGGAGGCGACTAGATTAGACGAGATGATTTCTATCATTTAATGGGGGGTGTTTCGGGAGCGGGCATGTCGAGTATTGATCGAATAAATGTGTCATCAGACCCGCCTTGGAGGGCATATATGTACCAACTGCCTAAAACTTTTCTATAGCCCACATGCAGGCCTATGACTTCGCCATCATCTCGTTCAATTAGATAGTTTCTATCCTCGAATACTCCGGCTCGTTTAACACTTGGGCTGATGTGAACTTTGTACACGGAGTGCCCATCCAGCCAAGCAAGGTAGGCCTCTTGGCTTTTGGTTATTATCGTGGTTTCGTTTTTTTGCCACTTGTCGAAGTGACCGATAAACGCCTTGTCCCAGCAGTTGTTCTCAAAACGCGTCTCTATGCATTTTACATAGCTGCTTTCCAAGGAATCTATGTTTGCTATCCGTGAGTTGGCGTAGGCCGTGGAGGTGGTTCCCAGCGCCATCGCAATGACCAAAATAAGGTTTTGCTTCATGTGTTGTTGCTCCTTGCCCCAAAGCTCAATATGAAAAACCATCATCCAATGATAACCCCTCTCCGAGTCAGAGATATCTGGGCCATCCGGCTCAGACACCAGCTCGCAGAGCAATCAGAAGTCTGCCAGGGTGGAGGTCATGAGCCTGCCTTTGAGAGAAATTGGATGGCTAGTAATTTCGCACGCTCGGGAGATAGATGAATAGCGAAATTGAAGGACCGCTTCTGGCCGATAGCTACCTGCCGCGAAGGGCTGCAATCGACCCATAGCTGCCTGTCGTCTAGGGCTCCAGTCGACCCAAAGCAGCCGGTCACGTGTCTACGAAATCAGGGGCGATTCAAAAAAGCTTGCTCTAGAATGGCCCCCCAGATGGGCGTGGATCGCTTGTCAAGTATTCACTCAAAGGATGAGCATGATGGGCCGCACCAACCATATCTGCCTGATGGCGATCTATAACGATTGGATGAACGCAAAGATTTATGAGGCGGCCAGAAGTCTGACAGATGAAGAGCTGTCAGTGGACAGGAAAGCATTCTTTGGCTCTATTCTCGGGACGTTGAACCACCTGGTGGCCGGGGACACTATCTGGCTAAAGCGATTTGCCAAGCACCCAGCGAATCACTTGGCTTTGGAGCCTATTCGACAACTCCCTGCTCCCCAAAACCTCGACCCGTTACGGCTTTCAAATATCCGAGAACTTTCGGCGCATCGAGTTTGGCTCGATCAGGTAATTGTCGAGTGGTCTCGCTCCATTAAAGAGTCGGACTTGGATTACACACTCAACTACACGAGCATGAAAGGAGCCCCCGCTGACAAGAGCTTTTATGGCTTGGTCATGCATTTCTTCAACCACCAGACTCATCACCGAGGACAAGTCACTACTTTGCTTTCACAAGGTGGTGTCGACGTAGGCGATACTGATCTGGTCGTACTGATTCCTTCCGAGTCCCGCACATAATCCAAAAAACAGCTAGACCGGGCTTTTCACATCATGCCGGGTCGGTAAAGCAGCGTCTGTGCGCTGAACGGACTCAAGGATGATTGCCTCATTCGTCACCGACCGCTTCTGGCCGTTTTCTGACCTTCGTTTAGTGGTTGAACTGCCAGGATTTTCCTAGGCGATGAGTGAGCAATTGCATGGTTAGCAAATAGTAATAGCGCGTCGATTCAGTGTGCTGGTTTAGGTGGCGATTCAAAAACTACGCAAGGTGTTTTCTCTGCCAAGTCCATGGATTGTCCCGTTGCCAGCGATCAGTGATTGCTGCTTGTATGGCCTTCGCCTGACGCAGGTGGCGACATGCAGGAGAAAATCCAAGGTCTGCGCAAGAGCATGGCTGGGATCAGTCAGCGGCTGGAAGCACCGAAGACCTGGCTGGGATCGAGCGGGGTGAACGTGTTGAAAGTGGTGTGTGACATGCTCGACCTGCTCGACCAGATGAACACCCAACTGGCTGGACACAAGCATGGCCCAACACCGCCGCCGGAGAGTTCATCGGCAATGCCGCCGGCGCGCTGTTGCTGACTGGGAAATTAAAACCCATCACTGGATAGCAAAAGCCCGTCAAATGGCGGACTAAACATGCAGTGGCTTACCAGCTCCCGTAGGGTATGCCGTACTTTTCAACATAGCGTTTGGAGGATTCCTCCAATGGGAAATAACTTCCGCCAGAGAGTCCAAGATCAGGCCCCTTGGGCTCTATTTCGACCTGTGTATGTACGACTTTGACTGCTCGTCGACACTCATCCAGTGCCCAAACTTGGACAATACCGCCGGGAGCTAGCCCTAGCCGTACAGACGCGCGCTTCGCAAGGAAAGCAGCCTCAGGAACACTTGAGCATTCTTTGGTCAGTGCATCGCGCATGACCTGCCGTGCATTTTCCGGTATCTCGATCCAGCCTTGGTAGGTTTGTGGCTCGACCAGCGATTGCCAGCGAACATAGATACGTACCGGAAGTTTTGCATCAATCACATGTCTTTCATTACCTCCTCCAGTCACCAGCCAGCCACTAGCTGCCTGAGTGCCGTTTTTCCTTCCTCCGGAAGAGCTGCTTCCAATCCTACGGTACAGGTTCCCATCGACATCGACCGTGGCGCTATCCTCAACCCAGCTATCCATCGCGTAAGGTGTGACAAAACCCAACGCCCACGGGCCGGCGTCCGGGTCCGAACGTCCCCAGGCCTGGCCCGATGCTTGGCAACCGCCGAGCAACAATGCCCCCAACAAGATCCATAGTGTTCGCACGTTCGTGACTCCTAGTCGGGTACATGGGGATGCTGCACGCGGATCCCGTCCGTGGTGGGGGCATTAAAATAGAGTAATCCCGCACTGGTGCGCGGAATTGAGCCTTGCAGAATCGTCGGAGGATTCCAGTTGGCCGAGGTGTGAATATACCTCAGCTTGAGAAGGCGCTCTTCGGCAGGCGTCGTGCTGTAGTCAACGTCGAGCGCAAGGGCGCCACCAAAGCCCAGGGCAAATTGCTCTTTACCCGGGCGACACCGGACGGCGCGATGGAGCTGAAACAAGGCATTGTGGTGCAGTCGGCCGCGATCAACGGCAACGTCTACCAACTGACCACCACGGCGGCCGTCACCTTTCACCAAGGGCAGTTGCAACTCAAAGTGCCGGTGGAGGCTGAGAACGCCGGTAGCGGCTACAACCTGGCCCCGGGGTATTACGCGATCTTGCCTGAGCCGGTGCCCGGCATTGTCCAGGTAACCAACCTGGACGGCTGGCTGGAATCACCGGGTGCAGATCCGGAGCCCAACGACCAGCTACGTCTGCGCGTGCGCAACCAGTTCTCGGCGGTCAACCAGTGGCACACCGACGCGGTGTATCGCGCCATGATTTCCGCCTTCCCAGGCGTGCGGCCCGATGGCGTGTACTTTGAACACGGCGCGCCACGTGGTCCAGGTAGCGCGAACGCCTATGTGCTGTTTGATGCCGGTGTGCCGGCGGCCAGTTACCTGGGGAAAATCAACGCGCACATTCGTGACCAGGGCAATCATGGCCACGGCGATGGACGCCACCAGCCCGGGCCGTGCGACGTTCACCATCCAGTCACCGGCGCCGGTCAAAGGTCTGGTGACGCTGGATATCGGCTACAACGAAGGCACGCTGCAACGGCACTTCATTGGCTATGTCGAGCGCTGCACGCAGGCGAATGCGGTGGAACAGGTGCTGTTCTGTCGCGAGCTGGCCGCAATCCTGGCCAAGCCGCTGCCGTTGAACCTGCGTCATGTGGATCTGCGCGCCGTGCTGGGCCAGATCAGCGACCTGACGGGTTTGCGCTTTCGCGTTCCTGACCAGCCTTACTCCAGTGTCAAAGCGCCGTATTTCTACAGCCTGGCCGCCGGCTACCAGGCCATGGACAGCCTGGCGCGGGTATTCAGCATTCCCGACTTCACTTGGCACCAGCTCGGCGACGGCGAAGTGTTTGCCGGTAGTTGGGCTGACAGTTTTTTCGGCGCACGGTCGCCGCTACAAATCCCCCCGGAGTTGTTCGACGGCTACCAGGGCAACCAGAGCGCGATGGTCGCGGCCCTTCCTGGGCTACGACCAGGTGCAACAATCAACCAAGGCGAGCGGATCACCAGTGTGACCCTGGCCAACGACCAGATGGCCATCCGATGGAAGACGCAATCCGCCGCGCTGTAGAGCGCCAGTTTCCCGAACTCACCGGTGGTTACCACCTCCCACGTTTTGCCCGGGTTGTCGCCGTGGCCGACGCCCCGGCCGGCGCCGGGATCTGCGACGATTTCCGGCCGCGCTACGCCGTGGATATTGAATTGCTGGGGCCAGATGGTGAAGTCGATCCGCAGTTGCCGCTGCTCGCCGGCGTGCCCTTGCCACTGCCCACCGGTGGCGAGGAAATGGGCATGTATGCGTTTCCAGAGGAGGGCACCCAAGTGGTGGTGTGCTTTGCCTACGGCCTGCCGAACAAACCCTACATCCAAACCATTTTGCCGCACGGCCTGAGCATGCCTCGGGTGCCGAAAGGCGATCAGGTCTGGCAACACAGCGAGGCCGCCCAGCAGCGCGTCGACGCCGACGGCAACTGGCTGCGCCAGACTGACGGCAAGATCACCGACAAGGCGATCGAGCGCGAGGTGGAAGCCCTGGACAACCGCGAGCAGTTTCAGAGTCACAGCCAGGCGGTGGACGATCATTCGACCGAGACGGTGGGGGGCATCAAGACGATTGAGGCGCTGGGCGCGCTTAAGCTGATGTCGGGCGGATCGGCGAGCCTGGCGGCGGTGGACGATCTGCACCAAGCCACTGGCCGCGATTTGAACCTGGTGGTGGGGCAGAAGCATAACGCCACGGTGGGCGGCGACATGCAGGAGCGGATTGAGGGACTGCGTAAGAGCCTGGCAGGGGGCAGTCAGCGGTTTGAGGCGCCGAAGACCTGGATCGGATCGAGCGGCGTGAATGTGTTGCAGGTGCTGTGTGATCTGCTTGACCTGGTGAACCAGATGAACACCCAACTGGCTGGCCACAAGCATGGACCAACACCGCCGCCGGACACCGCCGGAGAGTTCACCGGCAATGCCGCCAGCGCGCTGTTGCTGAGTGGGAAATTAAAACCCATCACTGGATAGCAAAAGCCCGCCAAATGGCGGGCTAGACGTGCAGTGGCTTACCAGCTCCCGTAGGGTATGCCGTGCTTTTCGACATACTGTTTGGAAGCCTCCGTCTGGGGGTAGTAACGCCCACCGGATAGTCCAAGAGCAGGTCCCTTGGGCTCTATTTCGACTTGAACATGTGCGACTTTTACCGGATGTAGGCATTCATCCATCACCCAGACTTGCACAACGCCGCCGGGGGCAAGGCCGAACAGTACAGAGGCTCTCTTCGGGATTGCAGTCATCTCGGGGATACTTGGACAATCCATGCTCAAGGCATTGCGCATAAGCTGTCGTGCACTCTCTGGTATCTCGATCCAGCCTTGATAGGTTTGCGGCTCGACCACCGATTGCCAGCGAATATAGATGCGTACCGGAAGTTTTGCATCCCTGACCTCCCTTTCGTTGCCGGCCCCTTTCACTGCCCAGCCACGGGCACCATCAGTGCCATTTTTACCTCCTCCGGAAGCGCTGCTGCCAATTCGACGGTACAGGTTCCCATCGACATCGACCGTGGCGCTGTCCTCAACCCAGCCCCCCATTTCGTAAGGCGTGACAAAACCCAACGCCCACGGGCCGGCGTCCGGGTCTGAACGTCCCCAGGTCTGGCCCGAAGCTTGGCAACCACCGACCAACAATGCCCCTAACAAAATCCAAAGTGTTCGCACTTTCGTGACTCCTAGTCGGGTACATGGGGATGCTGTACGCGGACCCCGTCCGTGGTGGGGGCGTTAAAATAAACCAATCCCGTGCGTGGCGTGGAGCCTTGCAACTTCGTCGGAGGGTTCCAGTTGGCCGAGGTGTGAATATACCTCAGCTTGAGCAACTGCTCTTCGGCTGGTGTCGTGCTGTAATCACCCGCGACAAAACGGTCACAAAGTGCCTGGAGTTCGGACGATACGACATAGCGCGGTTCTGAGTCTTCGAGATGATCGAACCTTACCCCCACCTGCTTGGCCAACTCGTACATGACCCGCAGGTAAACCCGCGACAGCTCACCTCGTATTGGTCGTTTGAGTTGCAGCGCCGCGTAAACCCTCTTATTAGGATTTGGACGGCCTCGCTCAGATGCTAACAACTCACCCGAAGATGGCGTTACGATTTCCAACATTTCAGCGGGCCATCCCTTGGCCTGCCACTGTGCCATTGCCTGCTGCGCATCCCGATAGATTGAGGTGTACTTGACGTCAGTCGTCAGTGGGACATCCAGTGCCTGCATTGGACTGATTAGAAGGCACTCGTTGCCCTCGGGAAAGTACCCACCACCAATGTCCGAATGGGCACCGGGTAGCGTGTATTCAGGATGATCGGCTTTAACGCGAGTTAGTGGGAAGTTAGCGCGAAATTCATCGCGGGCGGTCAACTGAACGACCTTGGGGAAAAGGTCGCGAGGTAAATACAGTTTAAGTCCCGGCGCTTTTTGGCTGCGGATGTAGCCCAGGTTGTCGAGCCCACCCACAGAGGCCACGGTATCGAACAGCCCGATAAAGCCCATTTGGATATCTTGCTTATATTCACCATCGAAAGTCTCGTGGAACGCCCGACGAAACATCTTGATAGATTGTCCCAGTGGGCCTTTCTGTCCCAGCGCCACTTCGTTCGCAAAGTGCCGTGCAGCGGCTGCGCCCCGGCTGAAACCAAAGGTGTCGAAAGTCAGATTGACGATCTTGGAGTCCTGGTTGGTTTGAGCGAAATTGCGAATAGTCCTCATGATTTCACGAAAGGCCCCTTCCACTTTGGCGCTCACCCCCGTTGCGCCGCGCCCCATGCCGGCACCCATCAGGCTGTCTTCCTGGCCGGATGAAGTGCCTATTCCCTCAATGTAAAGCCTCCGAAACAGCTGCTGCTCTCCGGTGTCCTGAATCTCGATAGGTGAAAAATACAAATCACTGAGCTTCTTAACGTTTGACTCATCATTCGCATAACTACTGTCTGGATCACTCATGTACGGTTTACAGCTTGCATCCAGGTCTTCGGGCTTGATGGCATGACTGGCGCCACAGAGCAGCCCCAATGCGCCGTTGTTTGCATTGTTCAACGTACCGTCGAAGAACACTCCGATGCGCAACGTAATACCGACGGCCTTTTCTTCGTCCAGTTCCTCTTCCTCTTCCTCTTCCTCTAAAACCGAGTCAGCAGCGGCCGGCGCTGGCGTGAGCGCAGGTGCAGTAATCGGGGGTTGGTAGCTGGATGGCTCAATCAGATGAGTAGGCATCGGACTGACCGAGGAAACAGGCGCAGGCGTGAAGCTGTTGCCAATGATGATGGTCGATGACCCACCGGTAATGGTGTCGCCATGCGTACCTTGCGAGCCAGTGACCAAGGCGGCCTGGCCGTTGATCTGCACCGAGGGCATAGCGGCAATGGTCAAGATACTGCCGCAGGTGGTGCAGTCCGTTACGCGTGCGGCGGGTAGACCATCAAAAAATACATTGGGTGAACCAGACTCGATGGCCGCTCCGCCGCAACGAGGGCAGCTAACGGTATCGGTTTTGCGAGCAGCGGCTTTGCCGGACATTGTCGACCTCCATGTCAGTATTGATAGAGGCAGCACCATGCTGACGCTCTTTGTAAAAAACAATCAGACATTTCCCAAAGTACCAACCAGGTACAAAGTTCGTTTCAAAGTGTGGATGCCCATAATCCCGCAAAAATCCTCAACCAACAAAAAAAACATCTGAAAAAGCACTTATCCCCCTCCCGCCGACGGGCTTTGCGTCCGTTTTTTGTGCAAATTCGGATGTAGTGCAAGCGAGCCTGCAGCCCAAGCGGGCCGTGGGGCTCTGCAGGCAATCGGCAATTTCACAGAGTGCAAAGTTTTGAAAGGAAATGCAGCGCGGGTGCACAGTGATGCAAGAGGCGGTCACGGAGCGGGGATCGCTGGAGCGTCCGGTTTCATTGGACGAAAACTATGAAAACGTGGGTTTCGGTGTGTTTTCCAAAACGCGCACGATCTTTTCCGGGGGGCAATTGCCTGCATGCGGGGGAGGTGTGAATTCCCCTATGGCCCATATACGGCAAGGGCTGCAGGAGAGTTACAGCGTTTCAGAGGCTTTCACGCCTCCTCAGCGTCAACCATTCGAAGGTGAGGAAGTTCGCTCATGTTTTGCAGGCGCGTAAATTCTTTGGTCACGATCGGGATCAGCACGCGGTTCAGGGCATCACGCAACTTCACAGCCTGGTCTTCGCTCAGCTTCTTTACTGTCCCGGTCACAGAGCTGGCACACAACACATTGTCGGGATGAATGCCCAGATCATCCATGGTGCCGTCGATGTAACCCCTTAGGTATTCGCCTCGTTGGAACAGAATCGAACTTTCGGGTGCTTCCTGGTAATCCCAATGCACCTCCCAAGCCGCGCCATTCTTGATGATTTCGATGATGGGTACTGCTGCTCGGGATGCTGTCTTACGCATGCTTTGTTCCTCGATCAGTGCGCGCCGGGGCATTTTGAAGGATAGCTATGGGATGCCCCATGAAAGTTTTTTTAACCTGACCCCCAAATCCCTGTCAGACCATGGATATCTGTCAGCAAATGCTCTGTAGGCCCCGTATTTACTGGGCTGCAGATCTGACACCGAGGCTGGATGTTTGTGTCAGTTTTGCCATCAACAATAAAAAACCCTTATAAATCAGATACTTGAAAGGTATGAATCTGACACTCCTGTTTTGTCAGGTTTTGACAGGTCGCTGACACCTTTCTGACATCAATAAAAACGGCTGAGAGCCTTGATTTATAAGGTTTAGATAGTAGTGAGAATAGTAATCTGACAAAACTGACAAGCTTTTGAGGGGTCAACCTAAATTTTTTCCCGCTTCGTATAGGGGGGCTTCGTAATACGCGTACAAACCGCAACGGCTCTAAAAGTTCGGCCTATCTCGCTGAGGTCTAGTCGCGACACTTAGTCCTTCAATCGGTCTGTTTCTATCAAGCGACGCGTGTATCTGAGTGCCAGATACGCCATGAGCAGGGTTACTCCAAGCCCTATCAAGAAGGACAATTGTTTCGGGTAAGGCAAGCCAGACAACACCTCGTCGAGGGATTGACTGACCGTTCCAACACTTCCGAACGCACATGCAATCGCGATGCAGAAAGCGAGGCCACGCGGCATCGTCAATTGCCTGTCACGGAAAGCAATTGGCGTGAAAACGAAGTACAGGAAAACGAGACCGTACGAGGTCGCCAGCCTACCGAGCAATTTCCAATAGCTGCTGCTTTGGACCGTATTGTCCTCAAACTCCACTTCATTAATACCAACAATACGAGCCCGCACCTCGAACGCCGGACGTGGTCCAGAGGTAATCGTGGCGATGGTGATGGAGTCTTTGGGATTCGAAAGAAACGGAGAAATGGCCGTTTTGTTTTCAGATGTGGCGACACGGACGGGGATGTTCTTCGGAGTCGTGCTTGTGATTTCGGCGCTTATCAATTTGGCTTCATTTGCCATTTGAATTTGTAAGGCGCCGTCGAATTCTGAACTGAGAATAGGCTTTGAACCGGTATTGGTCAGTTCGATCGTCGAGATGTATGGCGACTCGACATTTTGACCGTTGAGCGATATCTGAAGATTTTGAATGTTCTGCACGGGCTGCAGAGGTGACGTTGCCAACAGGCGTACGGTTAGAGAGCGGGAAGATAGATCTATTTGGGAGGCGCCGAGCGCGAGTGCGATCACAGTCGTGGCGATGAATTTCCAATCCCAAGCCTTCCAGGTCACAAGCACTTCCTCTTGAAGTAAACCACCGCGATCTGCCAAGGCTGACGGTGGCCTTGTTACGTCCGTTGTTACGTCTGGGAGAAAAACAAAGGGCCTGCATCGCTGCAAGCCCTTGTTTTATATGGTGCCGGCACCAGGAGTCGAACCCGGGACCTACTGATTACAAGTCAGTTGCTCTACCAACTGAGCTATACCGGCGTGTTAGGGCGACGATTATAACGATTGGATTGGTTCTGTAAACCCCTGAATTCAGACTATTTTTACATCGCCCTTAGGTTAGCCGCGAACCAGTGCTTTTTTGAGTTTTTGAAGGGTGCGCCAGCCACGGCTGTTTTGCATCGAGCGCAGTTGCGCTTCGGCCAGTTCTGCCCGTTGCAGGGCGGCGGTGAGCTGTTTTTCAGCGTCCAGATCGGCGTCACTGACGGGGTAGCTGAGTGCATGCCCTTGGCACAGTTGGAAGTTGTCCAAGTTGCACGGTTGGATGTCGAAGGCGGGTTTTAGGGCCAGGTGTTCGTTGGCCAGGAACCACGTGTTGATGCCGTCGAACAGGGTGGCCTGGTAGCCAGCGTCGGTGATGAGGTGTTCCCAGGTGTGGTCGCGGGCCCATGGGGTTTCGATAAGGATGATCCAGGGGCGCCACTTCGCGAAGTCCATGCCACGCAAGACGGTTTCTTCGTAGCCTTCGACGTCGATTTTCAGGAAGTGGATGGGGCGGCTCTGCGCGTATTGCTCGCAGAGGGAGGTCAGGGTGCGGGCTTTGACGGTTTGGCTGCGCACGTCCATGCCCAGGGCCGAGCGTTCCTGGGCGGTGGCCGGGTCGACGGTGGAGAGGCCGGTGCCGGAGATGCCATAGAAAGTGAGGTCGTCGTCGCTGTTACTGGCCACGCATTGCAGATTGATATCGTTGGGGCGTTGTTGGCACAGGGCGTCGTAGTAGCTTTGCATCGGTTCGACATTGATGCCGGTCCAGCCGCGGTCATAAAAAGCTTTGGTGACGGAGTCGTGGGCGGGGTCGTTAGCGCCGATATCGATGTAGAAGCCGTTTTCGACCTGTTTGAGGGCGCGCCGTAGGCGGACGTCTTCGAAATTCTGTGCGTAAGAAATGAAGGTCACTGTGGCTTCCTGTCCGTCGAATTATTATTGGTGGTGGACGCACTTCCGGCGCCCTCTACTGCCTTGTATAACGAGGGCGGTTACGGCGCGTCATTTTTCGTATCAGGGGTCCTGAATTCGGCGGTTATGTCCTTTTGCTTGAATGCTTATGCACAACGGGTTGGCCAAAAGACCGACATCGAGAGGATTTTGTGGACCCATTCTCATCTGTTTGCAAATGACTGTTTTACGGGTTCTTTATTTATATGAACAAAAAATGATCAGCAGCATTACAGGCTTGAAACATCCGATTAAATGGATTTGAAAATATTTAATCAACAGAGTTATCCACAGGCGACGCCTGTTTAAGGACGTTCGGCCAACAGTAGGAAATTACGCGGCGTAAGCACGGTTTCGCAGAAGGTTCCGAGGTGGACGGTATAGCCCTGCTCAGACAGTAAAAGTGCCCGATCGAGTACCAGCCACAGTTCCAATGGGCGTCGGAAAAGTCCACGCAGCAGCTCCAGATTGCGCACTTCTGCCAGTCGCTGCCAGCCAGCGGCTTCGAGTGCTGACCAATTCTGCGGGGCCATTGTGGATAACTCTTTCATCGCGGCCAAATGATGGCAGTAATCAACGAACGATCTATCCAGCCAAGTGCTGGGCAGTGACGGCGTGGGCAGGTATTCGTCGACGCCACGCGTTTGCCGTTGCAGGAGGTCGAATGCCAAGCGTCGTGCCATGGAGCTGTCGCGTTGACGTCGGACTCGGGCGCCGGCGGTGACGGTTTCGCTCATGGGTAGCGAGAGATCTTCTAGGGACAGCTGTAGGTCGGATCGCCTACCCACAGAGGAAATCGCTTCATAAGTAGCCAGTTGGGTCCGGTTGTAGCAGCAAGGTGCGATAGCCAGTTGTTTGCAGCCTGCCGCGTTGGCGAGCTGAATCAACCTTACATGCAGGTCTCCACAGGCGTGCAGCGCGACCGGCGTGTGATCAGCATTCAGGAGCGAACCCACATCGGTTGCGAGTACATCTTGCTCAATATGCTGCGCGCGCAACTGATGGCGCCGGCTGAGTATCTGACCGCTTAGCACCAGCGCCGGATTGTATTCCAGGCACGTCAGTTGCTGTCCGGCTCTCAGCAAGCGTCGGCCCAAGTGGCCCTTGCCTGAGCACCAATCCAGCCAATGCGTCGGCGCAGAATTAAACATCAGCCGACTGGCAAATGCCTCGATTTGCTGCCATTTACGCCCCGGTACATCGACACTCAACCGATGCCCCGCAGCCTCCAGCGCGTGTGCTGGTAACTCACCTACTGCACTTAGCCCCAGTGATAACGCCGCCAAAGTAGAAAACGGCTCCGGCGCTTGCAGTAAACAGGGTTGGTGATGGCTGCGCTCTGCATCGTCCAGTGACCGACTGCGTAGCCACAAAGCCAGCTCAGGGTGGGACGCTTCCCAAGGAAGTTGCAGGTGGGTAAACGGTCTCGGCTTCCACAGGGCTTGATGCTCTGTCAGAAAAGTATCCAACGCGCTGAAACGGGTGAGTAAGGCCTCTCCCGTCAGCACGTGGGAATCAGCGTCCCTGGCAAGCATCGACGCGCAGCCAGCGCTCCAGCAGCTTGAAGCCACGTACCAACACATAGGCCATCAGCAGGTAGAACATGCCCGCCGCGAAGAAGATCTCTACGGGCAGGTAGGTACGGGCAATGATAGTGCGAGCCATACCGGTCAGTTCCAGCAGGGTGACGGTGCTGGCCAGGGCGCTCGCCTTTAGCATCAGGATCACTTCGTTGCTGTAGGCCGGTAGGCCGATGCGCGCGGCACGGGGCAGGATGATATAGAACAGCGCCTTGGGCCGGGACATGCCCAGCGCCCTTGCCGCCTCGATCTCGCCCGGTGGAATCGCCTGGATCGCACCGCGCAGAATCTCCGCGATGTACGCGGCGGTGTGCAAGGTCATGGTCGCCGTGGCACACCAGAAGGGATCGCGCAGGTAGGGCCACATCGAGCTGTTGCGCACTGCATCGAACTGCGCGAGGCCGTAGTAGACCAGAAACAGCTGAACCAGCAACGGCGTGCCACGGAAAAAGAAGATGTAGGCGTAGGGCAACGCCCGCACATACCAGAGGCGCGACGAACGTGCGATACCTAGCGGAATCGCTAGCAGCAGCCCGGCAATCACGGCGATGGCCACGAGTTCCAGGGTCAGCGTTGCGCCTTGAGCCAGTTTCGGCAGCCATTTAATGATGACTTCCCAGTTCATTGCGTGCTCCTTGCAAAGCCACGTGCGGCACGCTTTTCGAGCAAGTGCATGCCGGTCATCGCCAGAACGGTCAGGCCCAGGTACATAAACGCCGCCACCATATAGAAGGTGAACGGCTGTTTGGACACGGTCACGCCGATTTGCGCATGGCGCATGATTTCTTCCAGGCCGATTACCGACACCAGCGCGGTGTCTTTCATCAGGATCATGAACAGGTTGCCGAGGCCGGGCAGGGCGATGCGCCACATCTGCGGCATGATCAGTTTGGTGAAGATGCGAAATTTGGAAAGACCCAGCGCCAAGCCGGCTTCACGGTGGCCTTTGGGGATCGCCAGTATTGCGCCGCGCAATACTTCGGTGGCGTAGGCGCCGAAGCACAGGCCCAGCGCAATCACGCCCGCGGAAAAGGCACTGAGTTCGAGGTCGGGGTTACCGAAAAACTCGCCCAAGGCACGCATCAGGTTGACGGTGCCGAAATAGATCAGCAGCACCCAGAGTAATTCCGGGATGCCGCGAACCAGCGTCGAATAGAGGCCGCCGAGCCATTGCAACGGCTTGTGCGGGGAAGTCTTGGCCAAGGCGCCGAGCAAACCGAGTACCAGCCCCAGGCACAGGGCCGAGAGTGCCAGTTTCACAGTCATCAGCGCGCCAGCGGCGAGCGCCGGGCCGAATCCGTAGAGATCGATAGTCATGGATTTCTTTTCAAATCGCGGCAGGCAATGCCAAGAGCAGGCGCCGTCAGAGGGCGGCGCCTGTCCGGCAGGTCAGTATCAATAGATGCTGAACGGGAAGTACTTGTCGTTGATCTTTTTATAAGTGCCGTCAGCGACGATTTCTTTCAGCGCGGCGTTCAGTTTCTCGCGGATCGCGTCGCCTTTACGTACAGCGATACCGATCTTGTCGCTTTCCACCAGTGGGGCGCCTTTGAATTCGTATGGCTTGCCAGCGTCGCTTTTCAGCCATTCGTAGTTGACGTATTTGTCAGCCAGGATGCCGTCCAGACGACCGGAGGTCAGGTCCAGGTAGGCGTTTTCCTGGGTGTCGTAAAGTTTGACTTCAACGCCTTCCATGTTGTCTTCCATCCAGGTGCCGGCGAGGGTTGCACGTTGTGCACCGATCACTTTGCCTTTCAGCGAATCCTTGTCGGTTTTGAAGTCGACGTCTTTCTTGGCGATGAACTGCAGTTTGTTGGAGTAGTACGGGTCGGTGAAGTCCACCGCTTGCTTACGCTCATCGGTGATCGACATCGAGGAGATCAGGAAGTCGAATTTCTTGGCATTGAGGGCCGGGATGATGCCGTCCCAGTCGGAAGTGACGACGGTGCATTCGACTTTCATCTTGGCGCACAGAGCGTCGCCGATGTCTTTGTCGAAGCCGACGACGTTGCCGCTCGCATCTTTGTTGTTGAACGGCGGGTAGGCCGCTTCGATGCCCATCTTCAAGGTTTCGGCAGCGGCACCGGCGCTGAACGCCAGGGTGACGGCAGCCGCCAGGAAGATTTTCTTGTAGTTTTGCATGCGGGTAGCTCCGTTAGCGGTTGCTGGACATGAATTGTTTGCAGCGCGCCGAAAGCGGGTTGTCGAACACCTGCTGTGGCGATCCTTGCTCTTCGATCAGGCCTTGGTGGAGGAACACCACTTCGCTGGACACCTGACGGGCAAAGCCCATTTCGTGGGTGACGAGCAGCATGGTGCGGCCTTCTTCGGCTAATGCGCGGATGACATTAAGTACTTCCTGGACCATTTCCGGGTCAAGGGCTGAGGTGGGCTCGTCGAACAGGATCACCTTGGGCTGCATGGCCAACGTGCGCGCGATAGCCGCCCGTTGTTGTTGACCGCCCGACAGTTGCGCCGGGTAGGCGTGGCGCTTGTCGGCGATGCCGACCTTGGCCAGCAAGGCTTCGGCGACATCGATGGCGTCGCGCTTGCTCTGGCCGAGCACTCGGCGC
Source organism: Pseudomonas sp. DC1.2 (assembly GCF_034351645.1). Taxonomy (NCBI): domain Bacteria; kingdom Pseudomonadati; phylum Pseudomonadota; class Gammaproteobacteria; order Pseudomonadales; family Pseudomonadaceae; genus Pseudomonas; species Pseudomonas sp. DC1.2. Next base: position 217,135 of record NZ_CP133782.1, read on the forward strand.
GGGGCTTCGATGATGTTGTCGAGCACGCTCATGTGTGGCCACAGATTAAAGTTTTGAAACACAAAACCAATCTCGCTGCGCATGCGATTGATCTGTTTGCCGTCGGCAGCGAACAGTTCACCGTTTTTGGCGGCTTTAAGCTTGAGCTCTTCGCCGGCGACCAGAATCTGGCCTTGGTGCGGATTTTCCAAGAGGTTGATGCAACGAAGGAACGTGGACTTGCCGGAGCCTGACGAACCCAGGATCGAGATCACATCGCCGTCGCGGGCGGTCAGCGATATGCCTTTGAGCACCTCAAGCTGTCCGTAGCGTTTGTGCAAGTTGCGGATTTCAAGCGCGGGCGTGGCCTCAGCCATGTGCGTTCCTCATAGTGTTTTGTGCTCCTGCTGTTGGCGGCCTTCCTGGCGAGGCGGCCAAGCTAGCATAGCGTTCGAATGGCAGCCAACAGGGCTTCGGACGGTAATCGGGTGGCATGTGACAGGTTGTCGCATCGGTACAGCTGACTGTCGCGCTGCTAACAACCGAACGAGTGTTTGATGTAACAAATCCGTGGGTGTCGCGTAAAAAAAGGCGCGATGTTGCCAGCTTTGGCGGGGTGTTGGAAGCGCTAACCGGACAAACGTTCCTGATCTGCACTTTTATTGTGCGCTCGGCGCTTTTAAGGTGTGTTTCTGGTGCGCCGGTTCGTTCTTGAAGTGGGTCGCTGGGTAACGCTCTGGCAAATTGCCATTGATCTCAATGGGTTGCGGTGACCATTCGGTCAGTCTGTAGCCCGCGTAAACCGTGAATGTGAAACATTTTGGCGCAATTATTGCGTGCAGAATAAGGAACGCCCCGTTGGATTCTTTTTACGAGAAAGAAATGCCAGACGCGGTGGACTGAATCGCTTTCCTTGCAAAGGTAGTTTCAATGAGCAGTACGCAAAGCTCCAATGGCCTCGAACAGGGGCTCAAACCGCGTCATGTGACTATGTTGTCGATCGCCGGGGTTATCGGTGCCGGGCTGTTCGTCGGCTCGGGTCACGCTATTGCAGCGGCCGGTCCTGCCGTGCTGTTGGCCTATGCCGCCGCCGGTGCTCTGGTGGTGCTGGTGATGCGCATGCTCGGCGAAATGGCCGTCGCTTCACCGGATACCGGCTCGTTCTCGACCTACGCCGATCGTGCAATCGGTCACTGGGCCGGCTTCACTATTGGTTGGCTGTACTGGTGGTTCTGGGTGCTGGTGATCCCGCTTGAGGCCAACGCCGCCGCGACCATCCTCCATGCCTGGTTCCCGAATGTGGCGATCTGGGCGTTCACCCTGATCATCACCTTGCTACTGACGGCGACCAACCTGTTCAGCGTGAAGAACTACGGTGAGTTCGAGTTCTGGTTCGCTTTGATCAAAGTCATCGCAATCATCGGTTTTGTGATCCTCGGGATTCTTGCAATCTTCGGCTTCCTGCCGAACAGCCAAGTCAGCGGCGTGTCGCACCTGTTCGACACCCAGGGCTTCCTGCCAAATGGCATGGGCGCTGTACTGGGCGCGATTCTGACCACCATGTTTTCCTTCATGGGCACCGAGATTGTGACTATCGCGGCCGCAGAATCGAAGAACCCTGGCCAGCAAATCTCCAAGGCGACCAACTCGGTTATCTGGCGGATCGGCTTGTTCTACCTAGTGTCGATCTTCATCGTTGTGGCCCTGGTGCCTTGGAACGATCCGGTTCTGGCCAGCGTCGGTTCTTACCAGACGGTGCTTGAACGCATGGGCATCCCGAATGCCAAGCTGATCGTCGACATCGTGGTTTTGGTGGCGGTGACCAGTTGCCTGAATTCGGCGTTGTACACCGCATCGCGCATGATGTTCTCGTTGGGCAAACGCGGTGATGCGCCGGCCGTTTCCCAGCGCACCAACAAAAGCGGCACGCCTTACTGGGCAGTGATCCTGTCGACCGCGGCTGCTTTCCTGGCCGTATTCGCCAACTACGTGGCCCCGGCCGCTGTGTTCGAATTCTTGCTGGCCAGCTCCGGCGCCATCGCGCTGTTGGTGTACCTGGTGATTGCGATCTCGCAACTGCGTATGCGTAAACAGCGCATGGCACGCGGTGAAAAAATCGCTTTCAGCATGTGGCTGTTTCCAGGTCTGACCTACGCGGTGATCTTTTTCATCGTCGCAGCCCTGACCATCATGTTGTTTCAGGACGCTCATCGCGTGGAGATCCTCGCGACCGGTTTCCTGAGTTTGATGGTAGTGGCGGCCGGGGTGTTTGTGGCCCGTCGTCGCAAGCAGCAGAAGCTGGGTGGGGCGGTATTGAACTGATTTATACCGCTTGACGCAAAACGGCCGCTGTCATCACTGACAGCGGCCGTTTTTGTTTGCAGTGAAAGGCGACTACTCGGCCTTTTCTTCCAGCGCGTCCAGCGATTGACGGTAGCTGTCCAGCGCATCGCCGAAGTCGGTAATGAACTGCGGGTCAGTGAGCCACGCCTGGGCCGCTTCGCGATCCATGCCGTCGGTCCACATGCGGTAGTCGATCAACATGTCGGCGGCCAGATGGGTGGCGGCCATGGCTTCGTTGTCGGCGTTTTCCATGTCCAGCAATTCTGGATGGTCGCTGATGATTTCTGCGAGGTTCGACAGCAGGGTCAGCAGCATGTCGTTACGGCCGATGGCTTCGGCATCGCGCATTTTGCTGAACATCGCCAAGGTGTATTCCGGGATCGGCTCGCCGATTTCACCCAGATCGTCGTCCAGTGCGACGGGTTTTCTGCCGTGTATGTTGATTTGCTTGGCTTTGATCTTGGCGCGTTTGGCGCGTTTCTGTTGCTTGTTCAGGGATGCCATTGAATTCAGTTCGCTTTCGGTTGTGTTTGGGCTGCGATGGCGTCGGACGCCGCCACGTAGTCGGCCTGGAAGGCCGGGGACTCAATCCACGCCAGGGCGCTGGCTTCGTCCGCTTCGGTGGACCATTGGCGATATTCGATCAGTGCGGCAAGGATGAAGTCCATGGCGCCTTCTTCGCCCTCCTGCTCGTACACCAACGCCAGTAGTGGATCCTCCAGGAAGGCCTTGCACAGGGCTTGCTGATTGGTTTTTTCGGCGTCGATCATGGTCTTGAACAGTTCGGTAAGGTCCACCGACTCGAAGTCGATACGATCGTCGTTCGGGTCCAGCTCTACTGGCGCGACGGCCCGTTGAGTGCGGTTCTGCTTGGCCTTGGTTTTAGCGCGTGTGGCACGTTTTTGCTGCTTGTTGGCGGAGGCCATGGGCGTCGTTCCGTGTTTCGTTGAGAGGGCCTGTCGCTTAGCTGCCAGGCACTCGCCGCCCAGGTGTGTCGGGGGCCAGCTTGCCAGCTTGCAGCCAGGACAATGCAATGGGCCATAGTGTGGCTTGGTATGCGCTGCGAAAAAAGGCGAAATGTCCGACTTCTTCTTCGCCGATGTCTTGCGGGGTGATTCGCAGATGAGCGGTCGTTGCGCCGGTAAAGTAATCGAGCAGGCGTTCAATGGCGGCGATTGTGCCGTAAGGGTCATCGCTGAGGCTGATAGCCAAGGTGTGTGCGGTGACGTTGGCAAAGGTTTTTGTGTGGGCGGCGCGGCCGCTGGGTCGATTCTCGTAGCGAGCGGTGAGCGTGCTCCAGTCGCGGACGACGCCCGCAGGCGTGTCTTCGAGCCAGCCGAGGCGCTTGCCCGGGAAGTAGCCGTAAATCATTGTCACCAGTGGCATTAGCACATGCCACTTGCCAAACATCCGCCAGCGATGAGCGGGCGCGTAGTCGCGCCAGTAGGCGAATTGCGCCCCTACGCTCACCAAGCGTCGGATCAGATGCCCGGAAGCGCCCAGCCCCGCCGCACAGCCGCCGAAGCTATGGCCAACGACATCGATCGGTTGTCCGGGGAATTCGCGTTGTGCGCGTTGCAACATCGCTTCGAAATCCAGCGCGCCCCAGTCGGACCAAGTGGCTTGAAGCCCTTTCAGTGAGGCGGGGCGGGACTCGCCAATGCCCCGATAGTCATACGTGATGACGTTGAAGCCGTTGCTGAACAGGTAATCGGCAAAGCGCGAGTAATGCCGGCAACGGACCGAGGTGGCGGCGTTGATGATCACCACCGGGCGGGTTGTGTCCGGATGAGTGTGGCGCCAGGTGAAACCGCCGAGTATGAAGCCGTCGCTGGCGGGTTCCTTGAACGGCTCGCCAAGAGGCCTCGGTGGTAACTCAATCCGTGGCGGCGCCGGTGAGGGCATGTCCTGCACGTTCATTGGCTTTGGACCTTTGCGGGTAGCTGCCAACCATAGTCTTCAGGGCGCGTATGGACAATCTATCGGGTGCTATCGGTCTGTTCGGTTGAGCAGGCGCTCTTCAATTGCTCGGCGTTCCTGATCCAGCGTCGCCCGAAGTTCTTCCTCGGTTGGCAGTGCCCGCTTGTATGTGCTGGCAAACAGTTGTTCGTTCCCCTCCAGCACCGAATAGCGCACCACTGATTCATCCCTCTGTGCGCACAGAAAAATGCCGACGGTGGGGCCGTCTTCTGTTCCACGCGTAAGGTCGTCAAAGCGGCGCACATTCAGATCCATTTGGCCCACGTCTTCATGGATTAACTCACCGATTTTCAGATTGACGATGGCAAAACACTTGAGCAGGTAGTTGTAGAACACGAGGTCGATGTAGACGTCATCCCTGTCGGTGCTGATGCGTTGCTGGCGAGCGATGAAGGCGAAGCCTTTGCCCCGTTCAAGCAGGAAACTCTGCAGGTGGCTGATCAGTGCTTTTTCAAGTTCTGTTTCTGTGACCAGGCCCGCGTTCGGTAGCCCGAGAAACTCGAATACCGATGGATCCCGAACAAAATCCCGTGGACTGGCGATCATCTGCTGGATATGGGTAGCCGCCTCTTGCTCAATGCTAGCTCGGTCGCGGCTTGCCAGCAGGCGTTCGTAGTAAAGGGTGCTGATTTGGTGCTCGAGGGCACGGCTTGACCAGTTCTGAATGGCTGATTCGTTCATGTACCACCGACGGGCCTTGTCACTGTCGACACGTATCAGCCTGAGGTAATGGGTCCAGCTCAATTCGAGGCGCAGTGCGCTTCGAATTGGAAACGCCTGATAAAAAAGTAGCATTTTCCGCAGTTGGGTTTCGTCAAAGCCTTTGCCGAAATTCGTCGTCAGCACCGTCGCCAGTGTTGTCACCAGATGCTCGCCATACTCGGCTCGCCGAGCCCCTTCTTGCTCGAATTCGACAATATGCCGCCCGATCTGCCAATAGGTTTGCACCTGAGTGGTATCGACCGCGGCTAGCATTTTTTTCCGCGCCTGATGAATCAGCTCGTCAATGGGCCCGAGTAGTAAAGCAAGGTGTGGGTCTTGAGGGGTGTCAGGAGTAACAGCGCTCATGAAGTCTTCCGCGGCTGAATGAACAAGCGCAAAGCATGACAAGCGCAGCAGTGTGCCGATGCCGGGCGCTGCTGGTTAGTCGGAAGGATGCATCAGTATATTTTGCAGGACTGGTCTGGCGGAGCCCTACGCGCACGGAATAAAACCTGTAGTCCAATTCGCAGTGTGCCCAATTGCCAATTGATCTAAAACTTGAGCGTCAGCCAGGAAATCAATACGCAGTAACGATTAGGTTCTAACCATTGGGTTCTGTAGATCCCGGGAGTCGCCCTTATGAAATACATCCATTCGCTGGTTTTCCCATTCGCCGTCCTCAACGTGCTGATGTTTGCAACCCTGGCCCAGGCTGCCAGTCTCGATCCGGTTGATGATTCCGCTGTTCAGGTTCAGCCGCAGCAGCAAAACGGTATCACCTACCTGTCTGGTGGTATTGGCGAAGATGAGACGAAGGCGATTCAGCAGTCCAAGGGCTACAACGTCCACATGACCTTCTCCGCCGGACCGCAGAACAAATACATACCCGACGTGGATGTGGTTGTTCAAACAGTTCAGGGGCAGACCGTGCTGACCCTTAATCAGGCCGGACCACTGGTTTACGTCCAACTGCCTGCCGGTAAGTACACCGTGACAGCCACGCGTAACGGTGAGGTTCGGCGTGACGTGACCGATGTGGGCAGCGGCACTGCGCGTAATCTGGTTTTCCACTGGAACGAAGCAAATTAGGCGCCTCGGTTTCGGTGCATTGGCTTGTCCGGCTGTCGTGATTACGATTCGATGCAGGTAGAGGCGCAAGCGCTGTGAGAAACGACTGTTCAGTTCCTGACCAGTGTTCGCCAGCGCTTATAACGATGCCAATGATTGGAGGACTGCAACACGCAAAGGATTGGTCTCCACGCTCAGCAGCTTAATGGCTAAGGCGCAGCAGACCACGATCAACATGGGTTTGATCAGCCGGGGGCCGACCCGAACAGCTGCTCGTGCGCCTAGCTGCGCACCGATGAACGCCGCCAAAGCCATGGCTATGGCAATCGGCCAGATAATCACCCCTTTGGTGATAAAAACCGATAGAGAACCCAGGTTGCATGAGGCATTGGCAAGTTTGGTGAAGCTCATGGCCCGCATCATGCCCAGGCCGCAGAGAAGGACAAACCCGACAATGAAGAAAGAACCTACGCCGGGGCCAAATATGCCGTCGTAAAAACCCAGGATCGGCGCCACGGTAAACGAGAAAAGCAGGATGCCGATTCTCTTGCGTCGATCCTCATTGGCCAGTTTTGGCGAGAGCGCAAAATAGATAGCCACCAGAATCAGCATGATGGGCACGCATACTTCCAGATAACGCTTATCGATAGAGCTGACCAACAAGGCACCACCGGCGCCGCCAATAAATCCGCAGACAATCAGGAAACGGCCTTGGCGCCACTCGATCATACCCTTGCGAGCAAAGATTATGGTTGCCGAGACAGTTGCCGAAGCGGCCTGGAACTTGTTCGTTGCAATTGCACTAATCGGATCTACACCAGCCAGAAACAATGCAGGCAGGGTGATCAAGCCACCACCACCGGCAATAGCATCAAAAAAGCCGGCACAAAAGGCGACAAGCGCCAACATACCAATGACATCCCAAGACATTCCATTCCCTCTTTATCGTTATTGGCCAGTAATCACATGACGGTCGTTCAACAGCCTGAACATTTAAAAAATCAGCCCTGCAGCAGTAATGGATCATCTGAAATAACGATAGGGGACGAAAATTTTGAAAGTCCGAAGATGCGAACCAAGACTCGTCTGTTGTCTTTGATGACATCCCGACAGTGCAGAGCCCGGGTGTTATTGATGGCCATGGCCGATTCCTGTGTCAGCGTGTATTCAGCCGGAGTTGCTTCGTTCACGCTCTGGCAAAGGTCGGTATAGGCTTGTTTAACAAAGATAGAGGCATTCTCATTGACCGAAAACCGATACGAATTGAAACGGGCGGCGAACCCGACTTTGTCGTCGAACTCCAGAATCGAAACGTCGCCGCCATCTTCCCCTTTGCCACTGACAAAGGAGTCGCTGCGAGTGAACTGGAAGTTACTCGTGGTCAGTGCGAGGCAGTTGGTGGCGCCAATTTTATCGAGTATGGGAGGCAGAGGAATGACCCGTGTAGGTTCCAGGCTGGGGTTCCACAGGGCGGAAAGTATGAGCGACGATGGAGAGGGTGAGTGCCCGTCTTTCGCGTTTACAGCGCACCAGTAAGGCGCCTCGGTATGCGGGCCAAGTGCGAGCCCGGAATGGGAGCTCAGTTCTTTGATTTTCTGCTCTGCATTGATTTTTATGAGTCCGCCGCCCTTGAAGTTGGCCACCAATCGAACCAGTTTTCCTTCGTTATCCATGTCATAGGCGAAGGCTGTGTTATCCACCAGTTTCAACAGGATCTGACTACGGGCAGCCAGGCAAAGCGTGTCGTATCGATTTTCGAGGGACGTCAGGTTTGGTAGTTCAGTTGGAGGGATGACATCGGTAAATTTCTGCAACCCTTCAAAGATCAATACGGACATCAGGCCGTCGGAGTAGGCACCCAGCAACTCGCATTGGCCTTTCGAAAATGAGAGCTTTAACTCGGTGGCTGCCAGAGAGACTTTGGACTTGGCTCCTGGTGCCTGCGGCCCGCCGATGGCGGCCAGTTCCTCGGAGAATCTATGAAGCAGGGTCGCCTGTCGAATATCAAAGCTGAACGTTCTGATTTCTTGTTCAGTAAAAAACTCGGCGGTTTCGACGTCGTGCTTGATGGCACCAGTCATTGTCTACATCCCTGTCGTTTATTCGCTCCCGGTTATGCGGCAGCTCCTCCTTGAATTCTGCCTGGTCCGATAATCTGCGTATGTCATCCATTTCCGTTAAAGCCTACGGAGCATTCCGACAGACCCGAGGGGCTGCCAAAAATGTCGATCATCACTGCTGATATTTCTCGGGACTGGGCCTCGGCGAGCGTTACAGGCATTACATGACGTGGCGGTAGGAGGTGGGGAATGAGTGCTTCGTCCGGCACTTCGATGGCGAGTGAAGCGGCGCTTGGTCAAATCGCAGGCATAAAAAAACCCTGAATCTTGCGATTCAGGGTTTTCGGTATTTGGTGCCCAGAGACGGAATCGAACCGCCGACACGGGGATTTTCAATCCCCTGCTCTACCGACTGAGCTATCTGGGCAACGGGGCGCATTAAACTGGTTTTTCAGGGGGTCGTCAAGCAAGTTTTCAAAAAATATTTAGTTATTACCGTCGCTTACGATCCAACCCCCGTTTTTGCGGGGTTACTCAGCGGGCGGAACGTAGCCATCGGCCTTGGCGTATTCCTCGCCTGAGAAGAACTTGTCCATCTCGCCCTGCAAGTATTTGCGGTCTTCGGCGTTCATCATGTTCAGGCGTTTTTCGTTGATCAGCAGTGTCTGGTGTTTTTGCCAGTCGGCCCAGGCTTTTTGTGAGACATGGTCAAAAATATCCTGACCTTTTGCGCCCGGAAACGGAGCGCGCTCCAGGGCGGGCAATTCTTCTTTGTACTTGCGGCACATGATGGTGCGGGTCATGACGACTCTCCTGCGTTCAATACGGCGGCCGCGCGTTCGAGCAATGTTTTGACCGGGGCGGCAAGGCCCAGGCGCGGCGGGGTGGCGAGGTTATACCAGAGCCAGTCGGCCTCGGCCACGTGATGGCCGGACTCCTGGACCTGTACCAGCCAGGGTTCGATGGACAACTGAAAATGGCTGAAGGTGTGTACCAGGCTCGGCAGCGCTTGTTGCGTGCCCAGTGCCAGCGAGTGCTGCGCGGCCAGGTGTTGCAGGTCATCGAGGTCGTCGAGTTCCGGCAAGCTCCATAAACCGCCCCACAGGCCCGTTGAAGGGCGACGGTAAAGCAGAATCGCGCCTTGGCCGTTGGCGAGCATCGGCATCAGCGTGCGTTTTTGCGGCACGGCTTTACGCGGCTTGGGGATCGGGTAGCGGGTTTCCAGGCCGAGCATGTGCGCTTCGCAACCCTTTTCCAGCGGGCAGAGCAGGCAGCTCGGTTTGCTGCGCGTACAGAGCGTCGCGCCCAGGTCCATCATCGCTTGGGTGTAAGCGTTGACCCGAGCATGCGGCGTAAAGCGCTCAGCGTTCGCCCAGAGCTGTTTGGCAACCTTCGGCTCGCCGGGATAGCCCTCTTGCGCGGTAAAGCGCGCCAGCACGCGTTTGACGTTGCCGTCGAGGATCGGCGCCCGCAGGCCCATGCTCAGGCTGGCGATCGCGCCGGCCGTGGACAAACCGATGCCCGGCAGCTCAACCAGCTTCTCCACATCACGGGGAAACTCGCCACCGTATTCAGCGACGACGATCTTTGCGGTTTTCTGCAAATTGCGCGCTCGGGTGTAGTAACCCAAACCTGTCCACAAGTGCAGCACTTCGTCTTCCGGCGCGGCGGCCAAGGCTTCAACAGTTGGCAGCGAAGCCATGAAGCGGTCGAAGTAATTCAGTACGGTGCTGACCTGGGTCTGTTGCAGCATGATTTCCGAGACCCAGACTCGATACGGCGTGATGCCCTGCTGCCACGGCAAGTCGTGCCGGCCGTGGCGGTCATACCAGTCCAGCACCGCCGTTGAAAACTGCTCGGCTCTCATCGCTTGAACAACCCCTTCAAGGCGTTTTTCAGTTCAGGGCTGACTTTGTCACCGAGCTTCTCGTCGATTTTTTCGCTGAGTTTGTCTCCGGCAAATTTGGCCGCCACTTGCCCCATGCGCTCGTTGTCCAGGCGGCAGGCCTTGGCGCCCAGCTCCAGGGGGCCACGGCAGCGCAGCGGCCACTCGATGCCGACGAACTTGTCGCCGACCTGGCAGGCCGGATCAGGTATGGCGCTGGTGTCACCTTCGACGATGATGCCGACGCGGTAGTCCATGCCCATCACACGCAGATCGACGTCACCGTCACCGTTGACGGTCATGCCGGGGATGCGCACCTTGAGGTCCGGGTTGCTGGCCACGCCGTTGCGGAACGTCAGGTTGCCCTTGAGCTCCTGAAATGGCGTGTCCTTGCCCCGTTGCTCGCCGCTGAGGGTTTTGCGGTTCAGGGTCGCAATGCCTTTGCACAATTGCTGTTCGAGGTTGGCATTGAGCAGTACGCCGTTGTTGATCACGAAGCTGGCGTTGCCGTTAAGGCTGTCGATCAGCGCTTTCTGGCTGTTGCCGCTGCCGGTGAGGGCGCTGTTGAGCGTGACGAGACCTTTGACCGGCGGATTTTTCCCTTGGCTTTCGAGGATTTTTTCCACCGGCACTTTGTTGATGCGGGTTTGTAGATTCAGCGCCGGCACCGGTTGGCGAACGTCCAGCGTGCCTTTGGCATCGAACGTGCCGCCGTACAGCTCGCCGCGCAGGTTATCCAGGGTCAGCAGGCCGCCTTGGCCGGTGGCCTTGAGCGCTGCGTTGCGGATTGGCAGTTTGTCGAGGGTCAACTGGCCAAACGTCAGGTCGGCGTCTACATCGAGTTTGCTCAGGCGCTCCACCGGCAACAGGCGCTCGGTGCTCCATGCGCCTTTGGTAGGTGCGTCCGGCAGCGGCGTGGTGCCGGCGCCGGCCATGGCATCGGCTTCGGTGCTGGCGACTTGGGCTTCGCGTGCTTGCGCCGCGCTCTTGGCGTCGGCGGATTTCGGCGGCAAGTAGCGGTCAACGTTGAAGGTGTCAGCCTTAAGCACGGCTCGCAGCGACTGCTTGGCGAAGTCGTCAACCGCGATGCGACCGCTGAGGTTGCTGTCGTCGAGTTTCAGGTTGATGTTGTCCAGCGCAAGGCTGGTGGGGGTGCCCGCGAGTCGGGTCACCAGTTCGACCTTGGTCAGGCTGCCTTCGGCCATGGCCGGGAGTTTCTGGCCGACGCTGTCGACGAATTTTGCCAGGTCAAATTGCGCAATCGACAGGCCGCCGCTGATCTGCGGCGTCTTGTTCAGATCGTTGACCTTCAGTTCGCCCAGCGCTCGCAGTTGGTTGGCGGAGATCTTGATACCGGTCCATTCGGCGACGTTGGCGGCTTTATCCAGCAACAACTGGCCTTGGGCGGAGAACGTCATGGTCTTGCCTTGCAACGGATCGCCGGTCACTTCTCCGGAGAGTTTCATGTCTTCGAACTGGAACCGTTGAAGGGCGCGGGCGATGCGCAGCTCGCCGTTGAGTTCGGTACGTACCCTTAGCGCGGGTTGATTGGCGGACAGGAACGCAGTGAGTTTGAGCGGAATGTTGGTTGAGTCGTGGATCGCCCCGGTGCTCAGCTGGATACTTTCAGCGTTGAAGTTCTTGCCCGTTTGCTCGTCGTTGTATTCCACCCGAGCGTTGTTAACGGTCAGGCTGTCGATGTCCAGGCGAATCGGCTGCGGTGGCTTCTCTTCTTGCGCGATAGCTTCGGGTGCCGCTGCGCCAGGGGTGGCCTCAGGCGTGGCTGCCGTGGCCGGCTCCGGCGCTTTCTTGCCGATGTCTTCCCAGTTGCCGTGGCCGTCCTTGTCTCGGTTCAGGCGCAGATTGAGGCCTTCGACACGCACGTCGCTCATCTGCACCTCACGGCGCAGCAACGGCAACACGCGGACCGAAAGGCCGAGCATCTGCAAGTCGGCATAGGGTTCGTTGGGCTTGATCAGGGTCGCGATGCTGGCATCGTGCAGTTCCAGGCCCAGCCACGGGAACAGGCTCCAGCCAATATCGCCATTGAGCGTCAGCTCGATGTGGGCTTTGTCTCTGGCAATCTGGCGAATCTTGTCTTTGTAGTCGTTGGGATCGAAGAGGTGGGTCAGGGCGAAGCCCAGCGCCACAATGATCAGCAACAGCCCGAGAAGTACCAGACCCAGGATTTTGCCGAACGCTTTCATGGGCGAGTCCTTGTAATTAGTCGAATTCGAAATATAGCCGGGGAGTATAGCGCCGCAAAACTGACGACCGGTCAGTTCATGTGGGCAGTACATCCAACGGCAGTTTCAGTTTGGCCGCCAGTGCCTGAGCTTCCAGGTGCCCAGCAGGCGCCAGCAGATGCAGTGTCGCGCCCGAACGCGCGGCCATTTTCTGCGCTTCGCTCACCAACCGCTCGGCCACGCCACGGCGACGGGTAACTTTTCTTACGCAAATTTGGGACAAGTGCCAGATGTCCGCTCGTCGGTGAAGATGCCCGGCTCCCAGCAGTCGATCGTTGAAGCGTCCAGCGATCAGCGACCCGTCGCGCAAGCAGCCTTCGATCAGCTGAACCTCCCCTGCAAACGGCGCAAACAGCCACTGCGGCGCGTCGCGGTAAATCTTTTGCAGGTCTTGCTGATCCTGGTAGGTGGCTTCGTTCAGCAGCTCGACAATGATCGGCATGGCGGTTCCTTGAGGGGGTGCGATAGCAGATGACACAGAAAAGGTGATGTCAGTTTGGTTTTTCTGGCGCCAGCAAATGGTAACCTCTGCCAGTTCGTCCGTCCTTCTGCGACTTAGCGTCGCGCCTAATGGAGCTACACCCGAAAAACAGCCATGCCTGCGTGCATATCGGCTGGAGATGAACAGCGGCCGGCGAACCATACTAATAATTGGGGTATACACAATGAGCACGAGCATCACGGCGGAAGGCTTTGAGTCTGACCAGCCTGCGTTCCTCTCCAAGGAACGCATCATCGCCAAGCCCGGTTTCAACCGTTGGCTGGTCCCACCGGCCGCGTTGGCCATTCACCTTTGCATCGGCATGGCCTATGGCTTTTCGGTGTTTTGGTTGCCGCTGTCAAAAGCGCTGGGCGTGACGGCCCCAGTCGCCTGCGCGCCGGACATGAGCTTCATCTCGCAAGTCTTTTCGTCGCAATGCGACTGGCCGATCTCAATGCTCGGCTGGATTTACACCCTGTTCTTCATCTTCCTCGGCTGCTCGGCAGCGATTTGGGGCGGTTGGCTGGAACACGCAGGTCCGCGCAAGGCTGGCGTTGTATCGGCCCTTTGCTGGTGTGGCGGTCTGCTGATCTCTTCATTAGGGATTTATACCCACCAGATCTGGTTGATGTGGATCGGCTCCGGGGTCATTGGCGGTATCGGCTTGGGCCTGGGTTACATCTCGCCCGTTTCGACCCTGATCAAATGGTTCCCGGACAAGCGCGGCATGGCGACCGGTATGGCGATCATGGGGTTCGGCGGTGGCGCGATGGTAGGTGCTCCGCTGGCCGCTGCCTTGATGGGCCACTTCGCTTCGCCAGGCGGTGTCGGCGTTTGGCAAGCCTTCCTGGTGATGGCGGCGATTTACTTCGTGTTCATGATCGGTGGCGCACTGTCCTACCGCGTTCCGCCAACCGGCTGGAAGCCTGAAGGCTGGACCGCGCCGGTGAAAAAAGCCGCGAACGCGATGATTACCCATCGTCACGTCCACGTGAACGTAGCCTGGAAGACGCCACAATTTCGTCTGGTGTGGCTGGTGCTGTGCCTGAACGTGTCCGCCGGTATCGGCATCCTCGGCATGGCTTCGCCCCTGTTGCAGGAAGTCTTCGGTGGCAAATTGATTGGTGTTGACCTGCCGTTCGGTCAGCTGGATGCCGCGCAACTGGCTTCCATCGCTGCGATTGCAGCGGGTTTCACTGGTTTGCTGAGCCTGTTCAACATTGGCGGACGGTTTTTCTGGGCATCGTTCTCGGACTACCTGGGCCGCAAAAACACCTATTTTGTGTTCTTTGCTCTGGGCTTTGCCCTGTACTCGTTGATCCCGACCCTCGGTCACTTGGGCAGCGTTGCGCTGTTCGTGGCGGCGTTCTGCATTGTCCTGTCGATGTACGGCGGTGGTTTTGCGACGGTGCCGGCTTACCTGGCGGACCTGTTTGGTACGCAAATGGTCGGAGCGATCCATGGTCGTCTGCTGACAGCATGGGCGGCAGCGGGTGTATTGGGGCCAGTGTTGGTGAACTACTTGCGTGAATATCAACTGAGCATCGGTGTTGAACGTGCCGCCGCTTATGACATCACCTTGTACATCCTCGCAGGCCTGCTAGTGCTGGGCTTCATCTGCAACCTGATGGTGCGCCCGGTCGCTGACAAGTACTTCATGACCGACGCTCAACTGGCGGCTGAACAAGCGCTGGGCCACGACAAGGGTGCTGACAGCAGCACCGTGCTGGAGTGGAAAGCGGCGCCGGGCACCAAGCCGTTGGCGGTCGCAGCGTGGCTGGTGGTGGGTATTCCGTTGGCGTGGGGCGTTTGGGTGACTCTGCAGAAAACGGCTGTCCTGTTCCATTAAGTAAACGCGTTGTCCCTGGGGGAGCGAGCTTGCTCGCGATAGCGGTCTGACACTCGACAGCGATGTTGAGTGTGCTGGCCTCATCGTGAGCAGGCTCGCTCCCCCATTTGTTTTGCGGTTTTGCAACGAAACCGCTTGTATGGACATGTCTATCCCCGGCAGCGCTGGAATCAGCCCGTCAGGGATATCACCTCTCGTGTTTCTGTTTCGCGCCTTCACCCCTATAATGGCTGCCTTTTTCGCCCAATGATTTTGCGGAGCTGGTGATGGCCGAACGTAAGGCGTCTGTCGAGCGCGACACTCTGGAAACCCAGATCAAAGCCTCGATCAACCTGGATGGCACCGGAAAGGCCCGGTTTGATATCGGTGTTCCTTTTCTTGAGCACATGCTCGACCAGATCGCCCGTCATGGGCTGATCGACCTGGATATTGTCAGCAAGGGCGACCTGCATATCGACGACCACCACACGGTGGAAGACGTCGGTATCACATTGGGTCAGGCCTTTGCCAAAGCCATCGGCGACAAGAAAGGCATCCGTCGTTACGGCCATGCCTACGTGCCGCTCGATGAGGCGCTGTCGCGCGTAGTGATCGACTTCTCTGGCCGCCCAGGCTTGCAGATGCACGTTCCCTACACCCGCGCCACCGTGGGCGGTTTTGACGTCGACCTGTTCCAGGAATTTTTCCAGGGCTTCGTCAACCACGCCAACGTCAGCTTGCACATCGACAACCTGCGTGGCACCAACACGCACCACCAGATCGAAACCGTGTTCAAGGCATTCGGTCGCGCGCTGCGCATGGCGGTGGAACTGGATGAGCGCATGGCCGGGCAAATGCCGTCGACCAAAGGCGTTCTGTAATGCAGACGGTCGCGGTAATCGATTACGGCATGGGCAACCTGCACTCGGTGGCCAAGGCCCTCGAACACGTCGGTGCCGGCAAGGTCTTGATCACCAGCGATGCCGATGTGATCCGCGAAGCCGACCGAGTGGTATTTCCCGGTGTCGGCGCGATTCGCGACTGCATGGCGGAAATCCGTCGCCTGGGCTTCGACTCGCTGGTGCGTGAAGTCAGCCAGGACCGTCCGTTCCTCGGCATCTGCGTCGGCATGCAAGCCTTGCTCGACAGCAGTGAAGAGAACGACGGCGTTGACTGCATCGGTCTGTTTCCGGGCGCGGTGAAGTTCTTCGGCAAAGACCTGCATGAAGACGGCGAACACTTGAAAGTCCCGCATATGGGCTGGAACGAAGTGAAACAGACGGTCAGTCACCCGCTGTGGCACAACATCCCGGACTTGGCACGTTTCTATTTTGTGCACAGCTACTACATCGCGGCCGGTCATGCGCGGCAAGTGGTGGGGGGCGGTCACTACGGTGTCGATTTCGCGGCTGCGCTGGCCGAAGGCTCGCGTTTCGCCGTGCAGTTCCACCCGGAGAAGAGCCATACCCATGGCCTGCAACTTTTGCAGAACTTCGCGGCGTGGGATGGTCGCTGGTAAATGGCCGTCAAGAAAAAGCCGCCGATCCTGACCCTCACTCCTGAGCAGGAGAACGAGGCTAATCACAAGATCAAACGCTTTATGGCAGATCGCTTCGAACTGGACCTGGGTTCGTTCGAAGCGGCTGAAATCCTTGAGTTGTTTACTACCGAAATCGCGCCGCACTATTACAACAGGGCGATTTTCGATGTGCAGACGCACCTTAAAGAAAGGTTCGAAAGCATTGAAAGCGACCTGTGGGCGCTCGAGAAAAACTGATTTCCGAGCGAAGCTGAACACTCGAATTTGAAGGTTTGCCAGATGCTGATTATTCCCGCTATCGATCTCAAGGACGGTGCCTGTGTTCGTCTGCGCCAGGGCCGCATGGAAGATTCCACAGTGTTCTCCGATGACCCGGTGAGCATGGCTGCCAAATGGGTGGAGGGCGGTTGCCGTCGTCTGCATCTGGTCGACCTGAACGGCGCCTTCGAAGGCCAGCCAGTCAATGGTGACGTCGTCACCGCCATCGCCAAGCGCTACCCGAACCTGCCGATCCAGATCGGCGGCGGTATCCGCTCTCTGGAAACCATCGAGCACTACGTGAAAGCGGGCGTGAGCTACGTGATCATCGGCACCAAAGCCGTGAAAGATCCAGCCTTTGTTGCTGAAGCTTGCCGCGCGTTTCCGGGCAAAGTGATCGTGGGTCTGGACGCCAAGGACGGTTTCGTCGCCACCGACGGCTGGGCTGAAATCAGCACCATTCAGGTGATCGACCTGGCCAAGCAGTTCGAAGCTGATGGCGTGTCTGCGATCGTTTATACCGACATCGCCAAAGACGGCATGATGCAGGGCTGCAACGTTTCGTACACCGCTGCCCTGGCCGCTGCCACGCGCATTCCGGTGATCGCTTCCGGCGGTATTCACAACCTCGGTGACATCAAATCGCTGCTCGACGCCAAGGCGCCCGGCATCATCGGCGCAATCACCGGCCGGGCGATCTACGAAGGCACCCTCGATGTCGCGGAAGCGCAAGCTTTCTGCGATTCGTACAAAGGCTGAGGACTGACCATGGCGCTGGCCAAACGCATCATCCCTTGCCTGGACGTGGATAACGGCCGGGTGGTCAAGGGCGTCAAGTTCGAGAACATCCGTGATGCCGGTGACCCGGTGGAAATCGCCCGTCGTTATGACGAGCAGGGCGCCGACGAGATTACCTTTCTCGACATCACCGCCAGCGTTGATGGTCGCGATACGACGCTGCATACCGTCGAACGCATGGCCAGCCAGGTTTTCATCCCGCTGACCGTGGGCGGTGGCGTGCGTACCGTGCAGGACATTCGCAACTTGCTCAATGCCGGCGCGGACAAAGTGTCTATCAACACCGCCGCCGTGTTCAACCCTGAGTTCGTAGGTGAGGCGGCGCAGCATTTCGGCTCGCAGTGCATCGTTGTCGCCATCGATGCAAAGAAGGTTTCATTGCCGGGCGAAACCCCGCGCTGGGAAATCTTCACCCACGGCGGCCGCAAACCGACCGGCCTCGACGCTGTCGAGTGGGCGAAGAAGATGGAAGGCCTTGGGGCCGGTGAGATTCTCCTGACCAGCATGGATCAGGACGGTATGAAAAATGGTTTCGACCTGGGCGTGACCCGTGCCATCAGCGACGCGTTGGGCATTCCCGTAATCGCATCCGGCGGTGTCGGTAACCTGCAGCACTTGGCCGACGGCATTATTGAAGGTCACGCCAGTGCAGTGTTGGCGGCGAGTATTTTCCACTTCGGCGAATACACCGTGCAGGAAGCCAAGGCCTACATGGCACATCGCGGCATCGTGATGCGTTAAAGATACAGGCCAGTGGACAGCATGGCGGCCTCAAGGCACTCTGGGGCACGCCATGGATTCCGGTAGCCCGACATGCTTAAACGCCTCCTCCTTGTTCTCGCCAGCGCTTCTCTGCTGCTGATCAACGTAGCCCGCGCCGCAGAAAGCCCGGACACCGATCTGGTGTTGCTGACGGAAAACTTTCCTCCGTACAACATGGCGAAGAACGGTAAGAACTTCGCCCAGGACGAGAACATCAACGGCATCGCCGTGGACATCGTCCGTGAGATGTTCAAACGCGCCAACGTCACCTACAGCCTCACGCTGCGCTTCCCTTGGGAGCGAATCTACAAACTCGCCCTCGAGAAACCTGGCTACGGCGTATTTGTGATGGCACGGCTGCCAGACCGCGAAAAACTCTTCAAGTGGGTCGGCCCGATTGGTCCGGACGATTGGATCATGCTGGCCAAGGCTGACAGCAATATTAGCCTCGACACCCTGGAGCAGGCGCGTCGCTACAAGATTGGCGCCTACAAAGGTGATGCGATTGCCGAGACGTTGGGCAAGCAAGGACTCAAGCCCATCCTGGTGCTGCGCGATCAGGACAACGCCAAGAAACTGGTCAATGGCCAGATCGACTTATGGGCCACTGGCGACCCTGCCGGCCGTTATCTTGCGCGTGAGGATGGCGTGACCGGACTCAAGACCGTATTGCGCTTCAACAGCGCCGAACTCTATCTGGCCTTGAACAAAGACGTGCCAGACGAGGTCGTGGTCAGGCTTCAGGCTGCGCTGGATCAGCTGCGCAAGGAAGGCGTGGTCGACGAGATCATGGCGCGCTACCTCTAAGCGGTTTCAGGGGCGCTGAATGACGTCGGTACGAACGCCGGAAGTGCTCAGGTTGCGGTCCATGGTGAAGCTGCACATCGTGCGAGGCAGGTCATCGAGGAACATTGCAATAGCGTTTTCTACCTTTTCGTATGACTTGGGATCGATATCAGCACAATTCGTTTCGCCAATCGGGCCGGCATAAAACTGCGTCCAAATGCTTCGGTCTTGCTTCTCGCGGAACGTGATTAGGATTAAGTCGTCCAAAGGTTCAGTGATGAAAGTCGGTTCTGGCAGTTTATCCACAGCGGGTTCTACGATACGTGCCGGATATATCTGGGTGTTCCTTTGAAGTCCGGTAGAGGGCCGTTGATTGGCTGATTCCACACCCAGCAAGCAAAGATAATAGAGCCCCGTCTCTCGACCGATAGGTTCATCCACTTTGCCGTCTGCCGTACTTTTAGTACCGCTGAAGCGCTCGGACGAGTAGCAGGCTTGAGCGTCACGTACCGTTTTAGAACGATAAAAAGGAGTGCTCATCGTAAAGTCGATATCCCAGACTGGCGTTGGATCGCTGCTATTAATCGGCTTCTTGTAAAGTTGAACGTCGGTGTCCTTGGAAGAGGAGTAATAGAAGTTGGGTTTTAAAGTGCAGAAAGCCGCGTCCATATCAAATCGACCACCGCTGAAGCAATACGAAAGATAATCGACAGGAAAACTGTGACTTGCCTGATCAGGCAAGAGGGATTTGGTTTTAGTGTCTGCGCACAGTGCATGCCAGAAACACAAATCATCTGGCGAGATGCCGTAGGTTGTTCCAGACAGTACCCCGGTAATTTCCCCTGACGCTGCATCCAGTACCGGAGATCCCGACGACCCCGGCGCGATGCCCTTGCAGTCTTGTTTTTGGTAATTGGTGTGGACGGTCAGGTACTTGACCAGCGTGGTCTTTGCCGGCTCTTGGGTGCAGCTCGACAACCTGAGACCGGGTGCGATCTCCGGGGCGCCGATGACGTGAACCCGGCCGGGCCTTGTCGGCGCGGCAGACGCAAGTTTGAGCGGGGTGATGCCATCCTTCAGCAGCGTGTCCAGCGACGTGTGCAGTTCCATGATGGCGACATCGGTGCTGGCGAGACTGGCCCAGTTGACCTTGTTGATCTCATAACGTTTGCCGTCCACCAGCGTGTCGTGGAAATAGTTGAATTGCATCTGGCCTTTGTAGGCGGTGTTGGCGGCGCTGCCGGAAATGATTGAAGCGCAATGGCCATTGGTCAATATATAGGCCGGGCCTCTAGTGGTATTTGTCGCGCCGCGAGTATCCAACAAACTTGCCGTGCAATAGCCGGCGTCATCTACGAATATTTTGCCGATGCCATTCCAGTGTTTGAATTGAGTGTCTGCATTGCTGAGCAGAACGGGCTCTGGAGACTCCGGATAATTACTCGAACAAGCGAGTTGCGGAAGTGTCAGTGCTGCCAGGGTACAGATTTTTAGTGCAAAAAATTTAAGGGCCATAACCGATCCTTGGTTGTGGGGATTAATAGAATATTTTTGATAAAGGGTGATGCGGGCGGGAGTCTAACGGAAAAATTAGTGCGGTAATTAGAGTGGAGTATGTCTTGTTGTAAGTTGGTATTTAGTGGGCCAGTTAGTTGGCCGGTGCTGACGAGTAGTTGCCTGTAAGGCGACTCAACGATAAATCCCGTCTTTACCATGTGCCGCCGTGGCGCGATTGCTGCGCACGCTGATCATCAGCTTGATGTCGATCCAGTCAATACCCTGCGCCTTGAGCTTGGGCAGTTCGCGCTCCAGCACCGCCAGTGTCTGCGGGTACGGATGCCCGATCATTACCGCCGAGCCTTGTTTACGCGCCAGACTGATTGCCGTCTGTAGTTGCGTGAAAATCGCTGCCTCGGTGCGTTCGTCATCGAGAAACACATCCCGCGAAACACTGGCCAAGCCAATCTTCTGCGCCTCAGCCGCTGCAACCGTCTGGGCACTGGTACGGCTGTCGACAAAGAATTTGTGACGCCGCTGCAATTCGCCCATCAGCCAGGCCATGGCGTCCGGCTGTGCGGTCATGCGGCTGCCCATGTGGTTGTTGACGCCCGCAGTGAAAGGCACGGCCTTGAACGCAGCGTCCAGGCGTTTTGCCAATTCGTCGATGGGCAGGTCGGGGTGCCAGGCGAACGGGCCGGTGGCTGGGTCCATGGGCATGTGCAGCATGACGATCTTGCCTGCGCGATGAGCTTCGCGGGCAAATTCAGCGGCGTGCGGGGTGTCGGGCATGATCGCCGTGGTCACCGGGCCGGGGAGGGCCAGCACACGACGGTCCCGGGGCAGGTTCTGCCCCAGGTCATCGATGATCAGGCTCAGGTAGGCCTTGTGTGGCGTTGTTCGGGCGGGATCTGCGTGAGCAGCACCCGCCAGGCAGCACATCAAGCTGAGGAGCAGCAGCAACCGCACGCGCATCTCAGCGGCCAGAGGTGATGCTCAGCCCTTTGAGCAGGCTCAGGGCCTGGGCCAGTTGGTAATCGTCATCCTGCGGCATCGCCTTGGCTTTGGTGCCGGAGCCGGTCGGTTTGTCGGCGCCGCCGTTGCCATTGCCCAAGTGACCTTGCAGATCGGCTTCCTTGAAGTATTCGCCGTCTTGCTCGTTGGTGATCTTGGCCTTGCGCACTTCGATGTCCGGCACGATGCCCTGGGCCTGAATCGAGCGGCCATTAGGAGTGAAGTACAGCGCGGTGGTGATTTTCAGCGCCCGATCGTTGTTCAGCGGCAATACGGTTTGCACCGAGCCTTTACCGAAGCTGGTGGTGCCCATCAGCACGGCGCGTTTCTGGTCCTGCAAGGCACCAGCAACAATTTCCGACGCCGATGCGCTGCCGCCGTTGATCAGGACCACCATTGGCACCGCTTCGCTTTCATCTTTGCCAGTGGCAGAGAAGCGCAACTCGGAGTTGGCGATGCGGCCTTTGGTGTAGACGATCAGACCTTTGGTGATGAAGTGATCGACCACTTCCACCGCAGCTTGCAGCACGCCGCCGGGGTTGTTACGCAGGTCGAGGACGATACCGTTGAGCTTCTTGCCGTTGTCCTTGCGCAGTTTTGCCAAGGCATTGGAGACTTCTTCGCCGGTCTTGACCTGGAACTGGGTGATGCGGATGTAGCCGTAGCCAGAGTCCAGCAACTGAGCCTTGACGCTCTTCACTTGAATAGTGGCGCGGGCCAGGGTCACGTCGAACGGTGTGCCGCCGTCGCGCACCAAAGTCAGGGTGATCTTCTGGCCGAGCTTGCCGCGCATCTTGTCGACGGCTTCGGTCATGCTCTGGCCACGGGTCGGCTGGCCGTTGATCTTGACGATGAAGTCGCCCGCCTGAATGCCGGCCTTGGAAGCCGGGGTGTCATCAATTGGCGAAACCACTTTGATGAAACCGTCTTCGGCGCCCACTTCGATGCCCAGGCCGCCGAATTCGCCGCTGGTACTCTCTTGCAGCTCAGCGAAGTCTTCCGGGCCCAGGTAGGCAGAATGCGGGTCGAGGTTGCTGAGCATGCCTTTGATGGCATTTTCCAGCAGGGTCTTGTCGTCCACCGGTTCAACATAGGCCGCTTTGATCCGGTCCATGACCTCGGCAAAGGTGCGCAACTCTTCAAGCGGCAGCGGCGCTTTGGTCGTTGCAGCGGTGCCTGCTGGCGCGACTGCCGGGGCAGGTTGAGCGGCGAACGCCAACGGCGCGCCGATCACCAGTGCGATCGTCAGGGCCAGCGAGGTAAGGCGGGACAAATGCAGCATGTCGAACGAACTCCTGAATTAGGTGCAGTGCTTATCCTTGCGCACGGCACCATTGCGCTGGATCACTCGGGTGACCCTGCTGACGAATTGCGAAATACAGTGCCGGTGTGTCCTGGCCGCCACTGTTACCGACAGTGGAGATGGATTCACCTGCTTTTACCACGTCACCGGCCGATTTGAGCAACGTCTGGTTGTGACCGTAAAGACTCAAGAAACCGTTGCCATGGTCGAGAATTACCAACAGTCCGGCGCCACGCAACCAGTCGGCGAACACCACGCGCCCGCCGTGTACGGCATGCACCTGGCTGCCGGCAGAGGCGCTGATCATCACGCCGTCCCACTTGGTGCGGGTATCGTCGCCGCGGCTTTCACCGAAGCGTGCCAACAGTCGACCATCAACGGGCCATGGAAGTTTGCCGCGGGCAGAAGCAAATGCACCGCCAAAGGTCTCGCCGGAACTTGAAACCAGTGCGCCGGGCGACGGTTTAGCGGGTTTGCGTGGGGCGTCGGAGGCGTCTGACTGAGCCTGGGCCTCACGTAACCGCTTTTTTTCGGCTTCCTGCTGGGCAATTAGCGCTTTTTGTCGCGCTTGTTCTGCCTCACGGGCCTGGCGGGCCAAGGTTTCTTCGATGGTTTTAAGGACTTTAGACAGGTCTGCCTGATCCTGCTCGCGGGCCGCGAGTTTTTGATCGCGTGCCTTAACGTCGTCGTTGAGCTTGGCCAGGACTTGCTGGCGTTCCTTGCGCACTTTGTCGAGTTCGTCGCGCTGGCTGTTGAGGCTACTTTTTTGCACCAGCAACTGGGCTTGCTGCATCGAAATATCTTTTTCGACGTTGGCCAGTTGGCGCAGGGTTTCGTTGAAGTTTTTCAGTTGCTCCAGGCGGGCCTGGCTCAGGTAATCGTAATAGGTGAGGGTGCGGGCGAATTTCTCTGGATTCTGCTGGTTGAGCAGTAGTTTGAGGTATTCCTGACGGCCGTTTTGGTAGGCGGCGCGGGCCTGAATGGCGATCAGTCGTTGCTGTTCAGTGCGTGCGCTCTGGAGTTTTTTTTTCTCGGCGTCGAGTCGCTGCAGCTCGGATTCGCTTTTCTTCAGCTCTTTTTGCAGGGCATCGACCTGCTTCTCGAGCTTGCCCATCTCGGTTTCGGTGCCCTTGAGGTCTTTCTGCACACCGGATTTTTCTTCCTGAAGCTTGCCAAGCAGTTTCTTCAGCTCAGTGATGTCCTGACGCGTGGCGTCCAACTGTTGTTGGGTTTGCGCGCGCTCGTCAGCAAAGGCCGGTTGGAGCAGGCAAGTCAGAGCGAGGGCTATCAGGACGCGGAGCATAGAGGCGGGCGACACCAGGAAAATGGACGGCCTAGTATGCCCGCCAAGCGCCGCAAAAAAAACGCCCATTTCGGGCTGTGTGATAACTGGCCCCAAAAACCCTCCCAAGCCATGTGGGAGGGTTTGGCGGTGTACGAAGGATCAGACCAGAATCGAAGTGCCCGTCATTTCTTTCGGTTTTTCCAGGCCCATCAACATCAGCATGGTCGGCGCCACGTCTGCCAGCACTGCGCCATGGCGCACCTTGAGGTCACGCTTGCCGACATAAATGAACGGCACCGGCTCGGTCGTGTGGGCGGTGTGCGCCTGATGCGTTTCTTCGTCGGACATTTTCTCGCAGTTGCCATGGTCAGCAGTAATCAGCGCTTCGCCTCCGACCTTTTCCAGTGCTTCGACGATACGCCCGACGCACAGGTCCAGGCATTCCACGGCTTTCACCGCGGCGTCAAGGTTGCCGCTGTGGCCGACCATGTCGCCGTTGGCATAGTTGACCACGATCACATCAAAGCGCTGGTGTTCGATGGCATCGACGATGCGGTCGGTAACTTGCGGCGCACTCATCTCGGGCTGCAAGTCATAGGTGGCGACTTTTGGCGACGGGATCAGGATGCGCTCCTCGCCCGGGAACGGTTCTTCGCGCCCGCCGGAGAAGAAAAAGGTCACGTGGGCATATTTCTCGGTTTCAGCGATGCGCAGTTGGGTCTTGCCGTTTTTCGCCAAGTAATCGCCCAGCACGTTTTCCAGGCTGCCGGCAGCGAAGGCCGAGGGCGCGGGAATACTGGCGGCGTATTGGGTCAGCATGACGAAGCCGGCCAGTGCGGGCTGGCGGGCGCGTTCGAATTCCTTGAAACCGTCTTCGACGAATACGCGGGTCAGCTCGCGGGCACGGTCGGCACGGAAGTTCATGAACACCACGGCGTCACCGTCTTCGACCTTTACCGGCTCGCCGATGGAGGTGGCTTTGACGAATTCGTCGCTCTCGCCGCGCTCGTAAGCGGCTTGCAAACCCTGCTGGGCGGTGGCCGCGTTGAACTGGCCATTGCCGTCGACAATCAGGTTGTAGGCTTGGGCCACACGGTCCCAGCGGTTGTCGCGGTCCATGGCGAAATATCGGCCAATGATGCTGGCGATCCGGCCTTTGCCCAGGGCCTGGAAGGTAGCGTCCAGTAACTCAATGGACGACTCGGCGCTTTTTGGCGGCGTGTCGCGGCCGTCGAGGAAGGCGTGCAGGTAAATTTTTTCGGCGCCGCGCTTGAACGCCAGCTCAGCCATGGCGACCAGGTGATCCTGGTGACTGTGAACGCCGCCGTCGGACAGCAGGCCCATGAAATGTACGGCTTTGCCAGCAGCAACAGCTTTGTCCACGGCGGCGCAAATGGTCGGGTTCTCGAAAAACTCGCCGTCGCGGACCGATTTGGTGACGCGAGTGAAGTCCTGATACACCACGCGGCCGGCGCCCAGGTTCATGTGGCCGACCTCGGAGTTGCCCATCTGGCCGTCCGGCAGGCCGACGTCCATGCCCGAGCCCGAGATCAGGCCGTTCGGCACGGTAGCGGTCAGACGGTCCAGTACGGGCTTCTTCGCCAAGTACACGGCATTGGCTTCGTGGCTCTCACTGTGACCGAAGCCGTCGAGAATGATCAGGACCAAAGGTTTAGGCGTGGTAGTCATGGAATCCACTCGTGGCTGAGTTAAAAAGAGGGCGATGGAAAAGGGAGTCGCAAGTTTAAAGCTAAGTTCCGACCGCGTCACCGCCGGACGGGGTTTGGCCCGCCTTAGGGGCTGTGTATACTGGCCGACTTTTAACGCCCTGGAACCTCCTTAAATGGTCGATCACCTGATTGCATTTGCCACCACCCACTATCTGCTTGTCGGCATCTTCGCCGTTCTGCTGGCTTTGCTGATCGCCCACGAGATGAAGGGCGGCGGCCGCAGCCTCAGCACCGGTGAGCTGACCGGGCTGCTCAACCGTGAAGAAGGCGTGGTGATCGACATCCGTTCGACCAAGGATTTCTCCGCCGGCCACATTGTTGGCGCGTTGAACATTCCTCACGACAAACTGACCGCGCGTGTCGGCGAACTGGAAAAGCACAAGGCCAAGACCATCATCCTGGTCGACGCTCAAGGCCAGACTTCCGGCACCCATGCCCGCGAGCTGATGAAATCCGGCTTCACCGCCGCCAAGCTCTCCGGCGGCATTGCCAGCTGGAAAGGCGACAATCTGCCGCTGGTGAAGTGATATGAGCAACGTCGTCGTCTATTCCAGCGATTACTGCCCTTATTGCTCGCGAGCCAAATACCTGCTCGAGAACAAAGGCGTAGCCTTCGAAGAGATCAAGGTCGATGGCAAGCCACAAGTGCGTGCCGAGATGTCCAAAAAGGCTGGGCGCACGTCCGTACCGCAAATTTGGATCGGCAGCACCCACGTCGGCGGTTGTGATGATTTGTTTGCTCTGGAGCGCGCCGGCAAGCTCGACGCGCTGCTCAAGGCCTGAATTCCCTTCCCTCTTACAAGACCCAAGATCAGAAAGGATCTGAGATGACTGACCAACAGAACACTGCAGCCAGCGAAGAAGAAACCGCACCGCAATTCTCCTTGCAGCGCATCTACGTGCGTGACTTGTCTTTCGAGGCCCCGAAAAGCCCGGCGATCTTCCGCCAGCAGTGGGAGCCGAGTGTCGGTCTGGATCTGAACACCCGTCAAAAGGCCCTGGAAGGTGACTTCCACGAAGTCGTACTGACCTTGTCCGTGACCGTGAAAAACGGTGATGAAGTGGCGTTCATCGCTGAAGTGCAACAGGCCGGGATCTTCCTGGTCAAGAACCTGGACGAGGCTTCGATGAGCCACACGTTGGGCGCGTTCTGTCCGAACATCCTGTTCCCGTATGCTCGCGAGACCCTGGACAGCCTGGTGACCCGTGGTTCGTTCCCGGCACTGATGCTGGCGCCGGTGAACTTCGATGCGCTGTACGCGCAAGAGCTGCAACGTTTGCAGACGGCTGGCGAAACCCCAACTGTGCAATAAGCGTTCAATGCAGTAACGAAAAAAGCGCCGTAACAGGCGCTTTTTTCATGGGCGGCGCAATGATCGTTCTCACGCGCGTGGGAACGATCAAAGGGTTACTTGAAACCGAGTTGGCGCCAGCCTTCGTACACGGCAACCGCCACGGTGTTCGACAGGTTCAGGCTGCGGCAGCCTTCGCGCATTGGCAGGCGCAGGCGTTGTTCGCCGGGCAGTGCGTCGAGCACCTCGGCTGGCAGGCCTCGGCTTTCCGGGCCGAAGAGAAAGGCATCGCCCTCGGCGAAGCTAGCGTCATGGAAGGGCCGCGAGCCTTTGGTGGTAAAGGCGAACAACCTTGGATGGCCAAGGCTTTCCAGGCAACTGGCCAAGTCGGCGTGACGTTGCAGGGTGGCGTACTCGTGGTAATCGAGGCCGGCCCGGCGCAGACGCTTGTCGTCCATGTCGAAGCCCAGCGGTTCGATCAAATGCAGGTGGCAGCCACTGTTGGCGCACAGCCTGATAACGTTGCCGGTATTCGGCGGAATTTCTGGTTGGAAGAGGATGACGTGAAACATGCACGGCTCCGAAGGTAAAGATGAGCAGCATTCTACGCCGCAAGCCGATCCGCGTTCGAAACTATTCCCGCGGGTGATCGGGTCGCTGGCGATTGTCGGGATCATGGTGGGGCTGATGATTGGTCGCCTGACCACCCCCGACCCCAGCCAATTGCAGCAGGTGGAGGTCACGAACGACGGACTTGTGGTGTGGTTCAACAACGAACCGAAGATTCACGGCGAGGTAGTCGACGGCAGTGTGGCGTTGTTGTTCGACGCGGCTGGCAAAGCTCAGAAAGGTCAGCTCAAGGTCAACGACAAGGGCGTGAACTGGCGAGTTCGTTTGAGTGATGGGGGGTTGTTGCTGACGGTGATTGCTGCGCGCCCACTTCAGGGCGATTGGGCTGGCCGCGCGGTCGATGACCGCTGGCGGCTGGAGATTCACCTGCGAGAGCAATAAAAGAGGGAGTCCCCGGCCTGCCTGTACCAAGGTTCCCAAAACGGCGGGGCCCGCGCATAGCGGCGAGAGCCCGGTGTAAAGAAGGAATCCCTGACCTGCCTGTATCAGGGACCCCAAAACGGAGCAGGCTCGTCGCGTGTGCGGTGTGAGCCTTGTGTAAAGAGGGGAATCCCCGGCCTGCCTGTACCAAGGTCCCCGAAACTGGGTAGTGAACTGAATCACTGATTGGACTGTTGCAGGGCGCGTGCCAGGTTTTAATAACGTCCAGCAAAAAAGCGTTATTAGGCGCTAAAAGCCCCGAGATACGGGGCTTTGTCGTTTTTTTTGAGTGGGTTTTATTGCGCTTGGAGGCGGGGTTTGCGGTCAACGGTTGTGCGCGATTGCGGTTCACAGTGCATTGCGGCGGTGCATTCGGCCCCAAATGCATCGCGGGCAAGCCCGCTCTCACAAGGATCAAGGGCCTTCACTCGATCGTGAAAACACTGAAAATCCACTGTGTGAGCGGGCTTGCCCGCGATGGGGTCTAACGATCAGCGCAGATTAAGAGGTTGTTTAGCCCTCATCCCCTTCATCATCATCCCCGCCATCAACTTTCATCCCCAATTCCTTGATCTTGCGCGTCAGGGTATTGCGCCCCCAGCCCAGCAGCACGGCGGCATCGCGGCGGCGGCCGGCGGTATGTTTGAGGGCGGTTTCGATCATGATCCGCTCGAAGGCCGGTACGGCGCTGTCGAGCAGGCTCGACTGGCCGCGGCCCAGCGCTTGGTCTGCCCACTGGCGCAGCGCCTGCTCCCAATTGGTGGCCGGTGCTGCATCCTGCGGCAGGCTCAGCAGTTCTGGCGGCAGGTCGCTGATGTGTACTTCGCGACCTGAAGCCATCACCGTGATCCAGCGGCAGGTGTTCTCCAGCTGGCGCACGTTGCCGCCCCACGGCAGGTTCTTCAGGTATTCCTCGGTCTCGCTTTTGAGCAGCTTCGGCTCTACCGCCATTTCCTGGGCGGCGCGGCCAAGGAAGTGTTTGGCGAGGGTCGGGATGTCTTCGCGACGGTCCGATAACCGTGGGATATGAATACGGATCACGTTGAGGCGATGGAACAAGTCTTCGCGAAATTTCCCGGCGTGTACCAGGGTTTCCAGATTCTGGTGGGTCGCGGCGATGATTCGTACATCAACCTTGACTGGCGTATGACCGCCAACACGATAGAATTCGCCGTCGGCGAGCACCCGTAGCAAACGGGTCTGGGTGTCTGCCGGCATGTCGCCGATTTCATCGAGGAACAGCGTGCCGCCGTCGGCTTGTTCAAAACGCCCGCGCCGCAGATTGGCGGCACCGGTGAACGCCCCTTTCTCATGTCCGAACAGCTCGGATTCCATCAAGTCTTTAGGGATTGCCGCCATGTTCAGCGCAATGAACGGCGAGGCCGCACGTGGGCTGTGACGATGCAGGGCGTGGGCGACCAGCTCTTTGCCAGTCCCGGATTCACCGTTGATCAGCACTGTGATGTTGGAGTGGCTCAAGCGCCCAATGGCGCGAAAAACTTCCTGCATCGCCGGCGCTTCGCCAATGATTTCCGGGGTGCGGGTCAGGGTTGGGACGACTTCCAGACCTTGCTGTTCCTGCGCGTGCAGGTTGGCGCGCTTGACCAGCGATACCGCTTCGTCCACATCAAACGGTTTGGGCAGGTATTCAAACGCCCCGCCCTGATAGGAGGCTACCGCGCTGTCGAGGTCGGAGTGAGCGGTCATGATAATGACCGGCAGCCGTGGGTGTTGTTCGCGAATCCGCGCCAAAAGGTCCAGACCGCTGGCGCCCGGCATGCGAATGTCGGAGATGATCACGTCCGGCTGCTGACGTGCCAGGCGGCTCATCACGCCATCGGCGCTGTCAAAGCTCTGCGTGGTCATGCCTTCCTGTTGCAAGGCTTTTTCCAGGACCCAACGGATAGAACGGTCGTCATCGACGATCCACACGGTTTCACTACGGCTCATGTCGATGTGGCTCCTTGTTCCAGTGGCAGAAAGATCGAGAAGGTGGTGTGGCCTGGATGGCTTTCACATTCGATCAGGCCCTGGTGCTGGCTGATGATGTTCTGAGTAATGGCCAGGCCCAGCCCTGTACCGTCGGGGCGGCCGCTGACCATTGGGAAGAAAATGGTGTCTTGCAGTTCGCTGGGAATCCCTGGACCGTTGTCGATAATTTCGATCTTGGTCACCAAGCGATGACGAATGTGGCCGATGGTGAACTGGCGCATGGCGCGGGTGCGCAAACTGATGCGGCCCAGACGCAGCTCATTCTGGCTGCTGATGGCCTGCATGGCGTTGCGCACGATGTTCAATACGGCCTGAATCATTTGCTCGCGGTCGATCAACACGTCGGGAATGCTGGGGTCATAATCGCGCACCAATGTGATGCAACCCTGGCTTTCAGCCTCGACCAAGTGACACACGCGCTCCAATACTTCATGAACATTGCACATGGCCAGCGACGGCAGTTTGTTGGAGCCGAGCATCCGGTCCACCAAGTTACGCAGGCGGTCGGCTTCTTCGATGATGACGTTGGTGTAGTCGCGCAGGCTCTCTTCTGGCAGTTCGCGGGCTAGCAATTGCGCCGCTCCACGGATCCCGCCCAAGGGGTTTTTGATTTCATGAGCCAGGCCGCGTACCAGCATCTTGCTGGTTTCCTGCTTGGACAACTGCGCCTCTTCCTTGGTTATTCGCAGCAAGCGGTCGCGCGGGTGGACTTCCAGCAGCAGCAGGGTGTCGCCGTTGCTCAGGATGGGGGTCACCGCGTAATCAACCGTCAGGGTCTGGCCAGTCAGGGCGGTAAGCATCGCTTCGCGCTTAGTGAACGGATGCGCTTGCTCGACGGCCTGGCGCAGCGAATTGAGCGCCTCGGTGGACTCGGTAAACAACTCACTGATGAATTGGCCATGGCTACGCTGGCCACTGATAGCCAACAGCATCTCTGCCGCCGGGTTCATGTACTCAAGGCGCAATTCGGCGTCGAGCAGAATGGTTGCGGTGGTCAGGTTATCGAGTAGCAAGCGGTGCAGTGCGTCGCTTATGGTCATCAGGACCTCTTTTGGAGCAGGGCGCGCGCAAGAACTAAGCGCTGATGCAGGGAAAATGCAAAAACCAAACCAAAGCTCCGAAAAGAAGCGTTTAAGGCCTGAAAAGGGCGTTTTACGCTCGATCGCGTGGCGTTATGCCAGCTTTTGCGGGTACTTTCGAACCAAAATGGATTTGGATGTGGGAACGGTGCAACGTATCGCACCAATATAGTGCGCAAACCTGGGTGAGGTTAAAAAAACTTAAGGAAGGGATTTTTTTCTTCTGCGGGTTTGTCTTTGAGCGGGCATTCGGGCCGCTGACCGTAATCGGTGAGGGTGCAGGGCGTGACCTGGCGCTTCTGCGCGAGGGAGATGCGCAGCATGTGAAACGGTTGGTTGGCCGTGCGCTCGACGATTCGGCCCTGTTCGTCGAGGATTTCCACTGACAGGTTATGGCTGCCCCGGTCGATGTTGCTCAGTGCAAACACCGGGCTGGGGCCGGGCTCGGCGGTAGGCTTGCCGTCCAGCAGCAAACGATAGCGATGGCCCTTTTGCAGGCCTGGTTCGCTGGTGACGCTGACGATCAGTTCGCCGGCACTGCTGCGTATCGTGGCATCAGGCTCGGGCACCAGCACACGAAGCATGTCGTAGCGGAACAGCGGTTGTTGTTCAGTTTTTTGCGCGGTGATCAGCGGTTTTGCGTTGCTGGGGTTGGCGGTCATGCGGTTGCCGGTGGCCAGCGGGACGCGCTTGGCACTGCCAGTGCGTGGCTGGTCGGTGAAGACCCGGTTGCCCTGTGCATCGACATAGGTATAGACGTCAGCCATCGCCGGGAAAGCGATCAGGCACGCGATCAGCAGCCAGCCCTTCAAGGCGTATGCACCCGTTGCACGGTGAGTGCCACGCTCGGGCTTTGTTGCACGACGTTGTTCCCGTCGATTACTTGCACCGCGAGACTGTGGTCGCCGCGATCAATATTCACCAGTTGCAGGATCGGCACGTTGCTCGGTTGGCCGTAAGGCTGGTTGTCCAGCAAGAGCCTGAGTAGATGCGGGGCCTGCAGCCGCGGTTTGATCAGGACGCTGACGGTGAAGGTGCCGTTGTTGGCACGCAGGGCTTCTTCGGTGGGCAGTCCGGTCAGTTCCAGCACCTCGTAGGCGCTGCGCGGCTGCTGGCTGCTGCTGGTGGCTGTGGGCGAGGCTGGTGGGCGGGCCGGCTGGTGCTCAACGCTGTTAAGCGGCGGCAATTCCACCGGCTGCGCTTTGACGCCATCGGGCGGCTGGTTGCTGTAGGCGGTGTTGCCTGAGGCATCGGTGTACTTGTAGATCTGCGCGGCAGCGGGCAGGGCGACCAACAGCAACATCAATAGAAAACCACGACCCATAAATTCAACCAGAAACGAAAGCGTTGGGTTGCAGCATAGGCCACGGCGGAGGGCTTGGCATCGGTTGCTTACATTCCGTTATTCAAATCGTCGGCGTCGCTTTCGCCCGCAGGCTCGACGCGCGGCGCCTGAGTGAGCCGTTATGAGACTGTCTTTAGGCATCAAGAACTAAGGCAGCCTGTGCGGCTGGCGCCTATTTCGCGCCGTTCAGGCAGGGCGCTAACACTTCGCGCAAACCGCTGGCCTCGGTAGGCAAAATAAATTTGGCAATCAGTGGCTTGTCGCCTTTTTGTGTTGAGGGCACTGTCAACGTGACGAGCTGGCCGATGGCAGCCTTCGTCAGCCAAAAGCGCAACTCGCTTTTGCTGGCGCTCATCGCGAATTCGAACACCCAGCCATCGTCTTGCAGGCGCCTTACTGAGCCAAAGCCACTTATCCGGTAGTCGATGTGGGCGCGCCTGGCGGTGCTCATGCGCAGCGGGCCGTGCAGGGTTGCGTTCGGACCTTCATAGGCGTCGGCGTTGAAGCCCAATCGCTGCGTAGGGATTATCAATGAGAGATGGGCGTGGCAGCCGACCTGCAAAAGCGCTTGGCTGGTCTTGCTTCCATAGGACGCTTTGCCGTCGAGAAGTGCCATTTGATAAGGGTTTTCGGCGTCAGGTTTTTCTACCTGCCAGTGCATCAGCGAGGTCACGGAGCCCAAGCTGTCGGCCATTGCGCAAGCCGGTGTCAGCATCCCCGCGAGCAGCGTGAGCGAGCAAAGTAAGGCGTGCCCGGATTTCATCGATGGCGCCTCGCAAAAACCGTGACAGTAGACGATGTTTTCTTGAGCGGCTTGCTCAATTGATATCAAGAGAATGCCAAACCTTCGGTCTCTACTCGTCGCCCACAAAAAAGGCCTCCCGAAGGAGGCCTCATTTTTGTCACGCCGCTTGCGCAGGCGCTACCGGATCAGCAGCTGTAGTACAGCTCGTATTCCAGTGGGTGTACGAAGGTGCGGACCTTGATTTCTTCTTCGCTTTTCAGAGCGATGTAAGCGTCGATGAAGTCATCGGAGAACACGCCGCCTTTAGTCAGGAACGCGCGACCTTTGTCCAGCTCTTCCAGGGCTTCTTTCAGGCTGCCGCACACTTGTGGGATCTCTTTCGCCTCTTCAGGCGGCAGGTCATACAGGTTTTTGTCAGCTGCGTCGCCAGGGTGGATCTTGTTCTGGATGCCGTCCAGGCCAGCCATTACCAAGGCTGCGAAGGCCAGGTACGGGTTAGCCGCTGGATCCGGGAAGCGTGCTTCGATACGGCGAGCGCGAGGGCTGGACACGTAAGGAATACGGATCGAGGCGGAACGGTTGCGAGCCGAGTAGGCCAGCATGACCGGTGCTTCGAAACCTGGGACCAGACGCTTGTAGGAGTTGGTCGACGGGTTGGTAAAGCCGTTCAGCGCCTTGCCGTGCTTGATGATGCCGCCGATGAAGTACAGGGCGGTATCGGACAGGCCGGCATAGCCTTCGCCAGCGAAGGTGTTTTTGCCATCTTTGGCGATGGACAGGTGAACGTGCATACCCGAACCGTTGTCGCCGTACAGCGGCTTAGGCATGAAGGTCGCGGTGCGACCGTAGGCATCAGCAACGTTGTGGACGCAGTATTTCAGGGTCTGAACTTCGTCAGCCTTAGCGACCAGGGTGTTGAACTTCACACCGATTTCGTTCTGACCGGCAGTGGCCACTTCGTGGTGGTGAACTTCGATGACCAGGCCCATCTCTTCCATGGCGTTGCACATGGAGGTACGGATTTCGTGGTCATGGTCGAATGGCGGAACAGGGAAGTAGCCGCCTTTGACGCCTGGACGGTGGCCTTTGTTGCCGCCTTCGATGTCCTGGTCGGACATCCAGGAACCCTGTTCGGAGTAGATTTTGAACATCGAGCCGGAGATGTCGGACTTGAACTTCACCGAATCAAAGATGAAGAACTCTGGCTCTGGACCGACGAACACGGTGTCGCCGATACCGGTGGACTTCAGGTATTCCTCGGCACGTTTGGCGATGGCGCGTGGGTCGCGGTCATAGCCTTGCATGGTCGACGGCTCGATCACGTCGCAGACGATGATCAGCGTAGTGTCTTCGGTGAATGGGTCGAGGACGGCAGTGCTGTCGTCCGGCATCAGGATCATGTCGGAAGCTTCGATGCCTTTCCAGCCAGCGATGGAGGAACCGTCGAACATTTTGCCTTCTTCGAAGAAAGCATCATCCAGCGCATCGCGAGCCGGCATGGTCACGTGGTGCTGAGTGCCTTTGGTGTCCGTGAAGCGCAGATCAATCCACTTGACGTCATGATCTTTGATGAGTTGAACCGACTTCGACATAGTGTCCTCCGGGTGGCTTCGGGCGGGTATTGGATGCCCTTAGAATTTGGGTGATGCCGGCGCGAATACTCTGCCATGGCAACCTGCCTCACAAGGGAGCAAATTGCATGCCAGTGCCCCACCATGGGTTTTTTGCCCCAATATCACGCTTATAAAGGCATGAGGTGTCGCAAAACTGAAAATCACGCTCTTAAATGTAGCGCTCAAATCTCGGAATGACCTGTTTTGGTGCGCGAAAAACCATCTGCACATAAACTGGTCAAACCTTGAGCAATTTCCGCTATAATCCGCGCCCCCCTTTTTCGGCTGGCCCTCTGCGCGCTGTTTTCATGAAACTAATCGTAAAAGTCTTCCCCGAGATCACCATCAAGAGCCGCCCGGTACGGATGCGTTTCATCCGCCAATTGGCTAAAAACATCCGTGCCGTGCTCCGCGATCTGGACCCGGCTGTGGTGGTGAACGGCGTGTGGGACAACCTCGAGCTGGAAACCCGCATCAGTGAGCCCAAAGCGCTGAAGGAGATGACTGAGCGCCTGAGTTGTATGCCAGGCATCGCGCATTTTCTGCAGGTAGATGAATACCCGTTGGGCGACTTCGACGACATCGTCGCCAAGTGCAAGCAGCACTACGGCGATGCATTGGCCGGGAAGGTTTTTTCGGTGCGCTGCAAGCGCGGCGGACACCACGACTTCTCATCCATGGATGTCGAAAAATACGTCGGCAGCCAGCTGCGTCGTCAGTGCGGCGCCGCCGGGATTTCCCTGAAAGAGCCAGAAATCGAAGTTCGCATGGAAATTCGCGACCAACGGTTGTACGTGATCCACAGCCAGCACAACAGCATCGGTGGTTATCCGCTAGGTGCCCTGGAGCAGACGCTGGTATTGATGTCAGGCGGCTTTGACTCGACAGTCGCCGCTTACCAGATCATGCGTCGCGGGCTTATGAGCCATTTCTGCTTCTTTAATCTGGGTGGACGTGCCCATGAACTGGGCGTCATGGAGGTCGCGCACTTCATCTGGAAGAAGTACGGCAGCTCCCAACGCGTGCTATTTGTCAGTGTGCCGTTCGAGGAAGTCTTGGGAGAAATTCTCGGGAAAGTCGATAACAGTCATATGGGTGTAGTTTTGAAGCGTATGATGTTGCGCGCTGCTTCCCGTATTGCCGATCGGCTGGACATCGATGCGCTGGTCACCGGCGAAGCGATTTCCCAGGTGTCGAGTCAGACCTTGCCGAACCTGTCTGTGATCGACTGCGTGACCGACAAGTTGGTCTTGCGCCCACTGATCGCCAGTCACAAGCAGGACATCATCGACCTGGCCTACGAAATCGGCACCGCCGATTTCGCCAAGCACATGCCGGAGTATTGCGGGATCATCTCGGTGAACCCCAAGACCCACGCCAAGCGCAACCGCGTGGAGTACGAAGAACAACAGTTCGACATGGCCGTCCTTGAGCGCGCGCTCGAGAACGCCAAACTGGTGCCGATCGATCGCGTGATCGACGAATTGGGCCAGGACTTGCAGATCGAAGAGGTCAGCGAAGCGCTGGCGGGTCAGATCGTCATCGACATCCGTCACCCGGATGCCGCTGAAGACGAGCCGCTGGTGCTGGCTGGCATTGAGGTAATGACGATGCCGTTTTATGCATTGAACGCTCGTTTCAAGGAACTGGACCCTACTCGCCAGTACCTGCTGTATTGCGACAAAGGCGTGATGAGTCGCCTGCATGCCCACCATTTGCTCAGTGAGGGGCATGCCAATGTGCGCGTTTATCGACCGAGCTAAGTGCCCGGGGCTGTTTGCCTGTGGCCTGCGTCACCGGCCCCCCGACGCCGCCGTCAAGCTGTAACGGCTTTGCCGGACTCTACTGTTAATCGCTGCCACGACCTGTCAGCACACCGAATCCTCTGATCGAGATACACAAGTGATCGAAAATCTACGCAACATCGCCATCATTGCTCACGTTGACCATGGTAAGACCACCCTGGTAGACAAACTCTTGCGTCAATCCGGCACCCTGGAGCGCAACGAGCTCAACGACGAGCGCGTGATGGACTCCAACGACCAGGAGAAAGAGCGCGGTATTACCATTTTGGCGAAAAACACCGCCATCAACTGGAACGGCTACCACATCAACATCGTGGACACCCCGGGCCACGCCGACTTCGGCGGCGAAGTTGAACGCGTAATGTCGATGGTTGACTCCGTTCTGCTGCTGGTTGACGCTCAAGACGGCCCTATGCCGCAAACCCGTTTTGTGACCAAGAAGGCGTTCGAAGCCGGCCTGCGTCCAATCGTGGTGATCAACAAGGTTGACCGTCCAGGCGCGCGTCCGGACTGGGTTCTGGACCAGATCTTCGACCTGTTCGACAACCTCGGTGCTACCGAAGAACAGCTGGACTTCAAAGTCGTCTACGCCTCGGCCCTGAACGGCATTGCCGGTCTGGAACACACCGACATGGCTGAAGACATGACTCCGCTGTACCAGGCCATCGTTGATCACGTTCCAGCTCCAAAAGTTGACCGTGACGGCCCGTTCCAGATGCAAATCTCGGCACTGGACTACAACAGCTTCCTGGGTGTTATCGGCGTTGGCCGTATCGCTCGTGGTCGCGTCAAGCCGAACACTCAGGTTGTGGCCATCGACGTTGACGGCAAGCGCCGCAACGGTCGTATCCTGAAGCTGATGGGTCACCACGGTCTGCACCGCATCGACGTTGACGAAGCAGCTGCCGGCGACATCGTCTGCATCAGCGGCTTCGACCAGCTGTTCATCTCCGACACTCTGTGCGACCCACTGAATGTTGAAGCGATGAAGCCGCTGACCGTTGACGAACCAACCGTTTCCATGACCTTCCAGGTAAACGATTCGCCTTTCTGCGGTAAAGAAGGCAAGTTCGTCACCAGCCGTAACATCAAGGAACGTCTGGACAAAGAACTGCTGTTCAACGTTGCTCTGCGCGTTGAAGAAGGCGACACCGCCGACAAGTTCAAAGTCTCCGGCCGTGGTGAGCTGCACCTCTCGGTACTGATCGAAACCATGCGTCGCGAAGGCTTCGAAATGGGTGTTGGTCGTCCAGAAGTGATCATCCGTATGGTTGACGGCGTGAAGCACGAACCCTACGAAAACGTGACCATCGACCTGCCGGAAGAATCCCAGGGCGCGATCATGGAACAGATCGGTATCCGTAAAGGCGACCTGACCAACATGGTTCCGGATGGCAAGGGCCGTGTGCGCCTTGAGTACAACATCCCGGCTCGTGGCTTGATCGGTTTCCGTAACGAGTTCCTGACCCTGACCTCCGGTGCAGGCATCCTGACCTCGATCTTCGACCGTTACGACGTGATGAAGTCCGGCGACATGTCCGGCCGTCAGAACGGCGTGCTGGTTTCGGTTGCTACCGGTAAGGCGCTGACTTACTCGCTGGAAACCCTGCAAGCTCGCGGCAAACTGTTCCTGGGTCACGGTGAAGACGTGTACGAAGGTCAAATCGTCGGCATCAACAGCCGCGACAATGACCTGGGCGTTAACCCAACCAAAGGCAAGAAGCTCGACAACATGCGTGCCTCGGGTAAAGACGAAACCATCGCTTTGGTTCCGCCTATCCGTTTCACTCTGGAGCAAGCGCTGGAATTCGTTCAAGAAGACGAATTGTGCGAAGTCACTCCTAAGTCCATCCGTCTTCGCAAGAAGATCCTGGGCGAAAGCGAGCGTACCCGCGCAGCGAAGAAAAACGGTAACTGAGTCTCGACTTAGTTAGCGCTTAAAAAAAACGCCCCCGACCGCAAGGTCGGGGGCGTTTTTGTTTGTCTGGAGTGATCGTTCCGGCGTGTGGGAACGATGGTGCAGCGAAATTAGGGATCAGAATTTTTCGAGGGTACGACGACTGCTGCTGGTTTCACGCGCCACTTCTTTAGGCTTGTAGGCGCAGTAACCAGGGCGCGGCCCGATCTTCGGGTGGTTGCGGCAGGTGTCCGGGCGTTTTTCGTAAATCGTGCACAGACGGCTCTTGCGATCCAGGTACAGGCAGTCGTTGTTGCTCATGCGCTGGAGGGTGAAAATCTCGGACTTCTGGTTGTAGCGCTCGACGATCCCTTCCTTCTGCAAACGCTTGGCGATGTTCTTCGCCGGCTCACCGCGCTCGAACTCATCGACAATGCCAATGCGGATCAAGTCCTTGATCTTGACCTCGACCGGCAAGGTGCAACAGCTGGAAACGCAAGAGCCGCACATGGGTGCGGAATATTTGGCCCAGGTATCGAGGCGGTCGATCTCCGCGGCGGCGATCAGGTTGGACTTCATCATCGGTTGTTACCAGCGTGCATCAGGGCGCGCGATCATACCGGGACTGGTGGATTTTTGAACAACCTTTCGCCAGATTTTTTCTGATCTCATCAAATCACTCCGGTATTGCGGCACGGCCCCTGCATTCATTCAGTCACACGCCAACGTAATATCGCGCTATCTCGCACTAACAGGAAAAACTGCCGAACCAGAGCCCCCACCGTCTGTCAGACCGTCTAGGCTCAGACAACTCAATGCTCGCTCGAGGTCTTATCGATGACACAAGAACCACTTGTTCGCGAAGCAGAGGTGGCCGCATTCCGCGACGCCGTCCTGACCAAACTCACTTATGCGGTGGGCAAAGACCCGGATCACGCCTTCGACCACGACTGGTTCGAAGCCATTGCCCTGGCAGCGCGCGACCACATGGTCGAACACTGGATGGATCACACACGGCAAATCTATCGCAAAGGTCAGAAGCGGGTTTACTACCTTTCTCTGGAATTTCTCATCGGCCGCTTGCTCTACGACAGCCTGAGCAACCTCGGCCTGCTGGACATAGCGCGCGAGGCGCTGACGGAACTTGGCGTTGACCTTGAGCGTATTCGCCTGCTGGAGCCCGATGCGGCGCTGGGCAATGGTGGCCTCGGTCGTCTGGCGGCGTGTTTCATGGAAAGCATGTCCACCCTGGGCATCGCCGGTCATGGCTACGGCATTCGTTACGAGCACGGTTTGTTCCGGCAAGCCATCGTCGATGGCTGGCAGCAGGAACAGACAGAGCACTGGCTGGATTTCGGCAATCCCTGGGAGTTCGAGCGTCCAGAGGTCGTTTATTCGATCGGCTTTGGTGGCGGCGTCGAGACCGTGACCGACGAAACCGGCAAGACCAAGCAAGTCTGGACCCCTTCTGAAACCGTAAGAGCGATTGCTTACGACACGCCGGTGGTTGGCTGGCGTGGGGCGAGCGTCAATACCCTGCGCTTGTGGCGGGCTCGTGCGGTTGAGGATTTGCACCTGGAACGCTTCAACGCAGGCGACCACTTGGGCGCTGTGGCGGATGTGGCGCGGGCCGAAAGCATCTCTCGGGTTCTGTACCCGGCGGACAGTACCGAGGCCGGCCAGGAACTGCGCCTGCGCCAGGAATACTTCTTCGTCGCCGCCTCCCTTCAGGATTTACTGCGCCGTCATCGGAACATGCACACCTCGGTGCTGACCCTGGGTGACCACGCTGCAATCCAGCTCAACGACACCCATCCCTCGATTGCCGTCGCCGAGCTGATGCGTCAGTTGGTCGATGTCTACGACGTGGCGTGGGATGCCGCGTGGCAGGTCACCGTCGATACGCTGTCTTACACCAACCACACCTTGCTGCCAGAAGCGCTGGAAACCTGGCCGGTGGGGCTGATGGAGCGGATGCTGCCGCGACACATGCAGATCATTTACCTGATCAACGCCCAGCACATAGATTCCCTGCGGGCCAAGGGCATTCATGACTTCGAAGTGCTGCGTGCGGTGTCGCTGATCGAGGAAGACAACGGCCGTCGCGTGCGCATGGGCAACCTGGCGTTTCTGGGTTCCCACAGCGTCAATGGCGTGTCTGGGTTGCACACGCAACTGATGCGCAAAACGGTGTTTTCCGAACTGCATAAGCTTTACCCGGAGCGGATCAACAACAAGACCAACGGCATTACCTTCCGCCGCTGGCTGTACCAGGCCAACGCTGAGCTGACCGCGATGATGGTCGAGGCCCTGGGCCCGGACCTGCTGGATAACGCCGAGCAACGTTTGATCGAACTGGAACCGTTCGCCGAGAAACCAGCCTTCCGCAAGGCCTTCGCCGAGCAACGCCTGCACAGCAAGAAGGCCCTGGCGTACCTCATTCATGAGCGGCTCGGTATTGCGGTCAACCCGGCGGCGATGTTCGATGTGCAGGTCAAGCGCATTCACGAATACAAGCGGCAGTTACTCAACCTGCTGCACACGGTGGCCTTGTATCAGGCGATTCGTGCAGAGCCAGAAGTGGATTGGGTGCC
This sequence comes from Pseudomonas sp. DC1.2, assembly GCF_034351645.1. Lineage (NCBI taxonomy): Bacteria > Pseudomonadati > Pseudomonadota > Gammaproteobacteria > Pseudomonadales > Pseudomonadaceae > Pseudomonas > Pseudomonas sp. DC1.2. Next base: position 258,092 of record NZ_CP133782.1, read on the forward strand.
ACGGGTGAAAATCTTCGCCGGTAAAGCGGCGGCGAGTTATCACCAGGCCAAGCTGATTATCAAGTTGACCAACGACATCGCCCGGGTGGTGAACAACGATCCGACGGTGCGCGGTTTATTGAAAGTGGTGTTCCTGCCCAATTACAACGTCAGCCTCGCGGAAAGCATTATTCCAGCAGCGGATTTGTCGGAGCAGATTTCCACCGCAGGTTTCGAAGCTTCCGGCACCAGCAACATGAAGTTCGGCCTCAACGGCGCGCTGACCATCGGCACCTTGGACGGCGCCAACGTCGAAATGTGCGAGCGCATCGGCGCCGAGCACATGTTCATTTTCGGTCTGAGTGCCCAACAGGTTGAAGCGCGTAAGCAGAACCATGAGTTCAGCGCCGCGCCGGACATTGCTTCGTCCCATCGCTTGAATGACGTGCTGCAAGCGATTCGCGGCGGGGTGTTCTCACCGGATGATCCGTCTCGATACACCGGGCTGATCGATTCGTTGGTGGACTATGACCGCTTCCTGGTGTGTGCCGACTTTGCGTCCTACTGGGATGCACAGATGCGGGTCGAGGCGCATTGGCATGACTCCAAGGCGTGGTGGCGCTCGGCGGTGTTGAACACCGCGCGGATGGGCTGGTTCTCGTCCGACCGGACGATTCGCGAGTACGCGACGGAGATCTGGAAGGCCCTGGAGTAACTTTTAGCAATAATTACGAGCGAGGCCCAACGCCCGTTGGGCCGGATCGATATACTAAGCGCCGGTTACACCGGGCGGCAGGTTTGGCGACTTCACTGTGGGAGCGAGCCTGCTCGCGAAAGTGCTCTAACAGTCAACGCATAGGTTGAAGGTTATGGCCCCTTCGCGAGCAGGCTCGCTCCCACGGGTTTGTGTGGTTTCACACTAAACTCGGCCAAAGGCTGTTTTGCCCGGACTCGCCCCGCCGCGGGGCCACTTAGGGATATCGACCATGCAATGGATGTTCATGCTGATGGGCTGGGTGCTGGGCTGGATACTCGACGAGTCATTCAGCGATGCTCTGTTGGGCGGGCTCCTCGGGTTGGGGCTGGGCCAGGCTTTTCGCATTGGTCGCTTGAGCAAAAAAGCGGCCGAGCAGCAGCGTTTGCTTGAACAGGCGCAGGTTGCGTTGAGCTCGGTTCAGCAGCGCCTGGCGTTGCTGGAGGCGCGCCCTGTCCATACGCCAGAAGCCATCGAACCGGTGGTCAGCGAAGTCGCTGCTGTGCCTGAATTCAGACTCGACGAAGTGGTTGCCGAGCCCCCTGAGCTGATCTGGGAACTTGCGTCCGAACTCGAGCCGCTTGGCGCTGGCATCGCTGAAACCAGCCCGCCACTGCCGGCCGATGTCTGGATCCCGCAACCGGCCGCCCGCGAACCGCGACAACCGACGGCCCCTCGCGTACCTAATGTCATTGATCGCGTCCTCAGCGGCGCCCGCAACTGGCTGTTCGGTGGCAACACGGTATTGCGGGTCGGCGTGGTGCTGCTGTTCCTCGGCCTGGCGTTCTTGCTGCGTTATGCCACCGAAGGTGTGGTGGTGCCGATCGAGTTGCGTTACGCCGGCGTCGCCGCCAGTGCGCTGGGCTTGCTTGGCCTGGGCTGGTGGCTGCGCCACCGCAACCAACATTACGCGCTGATGCTGCAAGGCACGGGTATCGCGGTGTTGTACCTGACAGTGTTCGCCGCGATGCGCTTGCACCCGCTGCTCGACCCGACGGCAGCCTTTGGCCTGCTGGTAGCGGTGACGCTGTTCTCGGCGATTCTGGCGATTACTCAGGATTCGCTGGCACTGGCCTGCGCGGCTGCGCTGGGTGGGTTCGCCGCGCCGATCCTGACCTCGACCGGTGCCGGCAGCCATGTCGCGCTGTTCAGCTATTTCGCCCTGCTCAACGCCGGTATCTTCGCGATTGCCTGGTTCAAGGCTTGGCGGCTGCTTAACCTGATTGGTTTTGTTGGCACCTTCGGCATCGGTTTCGCCTGGGGCTTGCGCGCTTATGAGCCGCAGTTGCTGTGGAGCACCGAGCCGTTCCTGATTGTGTTCTTCCTGATGTACCTCGGCATCGGCCTGTTGTTCGCCCGGCGAAAACTGCTGGAAATGAGCGACGCGCCTGAAGATGACAGCCGCGAGGCGCTGTTGCACTGGTCGGCGCGCAAGGGCGATTATGTCGATGGCACGATGGTGTTCGGGCCGCCGCTGGTGGCCTTCGGGTTGCAGTTCGCACTGGTCCAGCACTTGGAACTGGCCGCCGCTTTTAGCGCGCTGGCACTGGGCGTGATCTACATGGGCCTGGCCCGGCTACTCATGGGCGGCCGTGCGTTGCTGCTGGCGGAAACCTGCCTGGCACTGGGTGTGATTTTCGCCAGCCTGGCAATCCCCTTGGGCCTCGATGCACGTTGGACGGCTGCCGCCTGGGCGGTAGAGGGCGCGGGGATTTTCTGGCTCGGGCTGCGTCAGCAACGACCGCTGGCCCGCGCCTTCGCCCTGCTGTTGCAACTGGGGTCGGCGCTGGCGTTTCTCAGCGAGTTGCACGCGGGCGAAAGCAGCTTGCTGAACGGTTCGCTGCTGGGGGCGTTGATGCTCGGCGCGGCGTTGTTGTTCAGTTTCTACCAACTGCGCAAAGCCCCGCCAGAGCAGACTTCTGAATGGGAGCGCCAAAGCCTGCCCGTGTTGGCGTGCCTCGGTCTGACCTTTCTTTATTTGCTGGCGCCGCTGTTCTTCCTGACCCACGGCACGGCGATCAGTTGGGCGTTGGCTGGGTTGGTGACATTGTTTGTTGGCCTGCGCCTGCATTCGCGCACGTTCATGTTCAGCGCATTTGCCGTGCAGTTGCTCGGTGGCGCGTTGTTCCTGATGCGGTTGCACGGCACAAGCGATGGTTGCGCCGCGGTGTTCAGCGCCGGCTGGAGCGGTTTGCTCAGTGCCTCGCTGATTGGCCTGGCGATGATCGTCGGCATGTTGCTGGCAGCCCGTGATGAGAGGGTGCGCGACGATGCGCGCTTGCTGCGTGGTTTGTCGGTGATCTTGCTGGCTGGATTGGTGCTGATGAATCTGGCGGTGTTGTTCGTGCTGCCGTGGAAAACCGCGAGTGCGGTGTGGGCGGCCAGCGGGCTGTTGATCATTTGGCTGAGCTTGTACCTCAAACAACCGTTGAGCTTTGTCTTCGGCCTGCTGTTGCAGGTCATTGGCGGTGCGCAGTTCCTGTTCAGCGGCCCTGATCTGCTGGAGCCGTTGGTCAGTGAAGGTTTGCGGCCGTTGGCCCACAGTGGTTTCTGGACCCCGCTGGTGCTTGGCCTGGCCGCGTTCGTCGGTGCCTGGCGCTTGCAGCTCGGTAAGCATGACTCGGCCTTCGATGTGTTGAGCCTGAATCGCTTGTCCGAACTGCTGCTGGTGTGGGGCGCGGGCTGGTGGGCGCTGGCGTGGATCAGTGAAGTGCTGCGCTTTGCGCCGGTAAACCTGCAAGCGACCTTGCTGCTGGCCGTTGCGGCGCTGAGTGTGGCGTTGTGGACGCTGTTGGCGCAGCGGCTGAAATGGTCGGCGCTGGCGTTGCTTTGCACCTTGCTGATTCCGGCCGCGGGGCTGGTGTTGGTCGCGGCGTGGCATTGGCGCTATCACCCGGCGGCCAGCTTCGGTTGGTTGGTGTGGGCGGCGGTGTTCGTCGCGCATTTCATCTCGCTACGGCGTCTCGCGCCGGTGCTGCCAGCGCGCGCCCTCAGTGCTGCCCATGTACTCGGCTGTTGGTTGTTGATTGGTGTGCTGGCGCTGGAATTGCGTTATGGCTTGCTGCTGCTGTCCGAGCAATACAACGCCTGGCGCTGGTTGGGCTGGGCGATTCTGCCGAGCCTGTACCTGGTGTTCGCCGCCTCGCCGCGAAACTGGCCGTGGCCGGTGTCGGCGTACTCGCGCGAATACCGCGTGTATGCCGCCGCACCGCTGGCATTGCTGATGCTCGCTTGGTTCTGGCTGGCGAACGGCGTCAGCGACGGCACCGCCGAACCGCTGCCTTACGTCCCGTTGATCAACCCGCTGGAGCTGGGCCTGCTGTTTGCGCTGTTCGGTGTTTACGTCTGGTCGCGCAGCGCCGTGACGCAATTTGCGTTGCCGAAAATGTACGCTGAGCACGCCACGCAACTGATAGCGGGTGTTTCGTTGTTTGTGTTTTTCTCCGGGATGGTCACGCGCACGGCTCACCATTGGGGTGGCGTACCCTTCGATCTGGACCTGCTGCTTGCGTCGATGCAGGTGCAGGCCGGTCTGTCGATTGTCTGGACCATGATGGCCTTGGGTCTGATGATTGGCGGCCATCTGCGTCATCGTCGTGAGGTTTGGCTGATCGGTGCGGCGCTGATCGCGGTGGTGGTGGCCAAACTGTTCTTTATTGAATTAAGTAACCGTGGCGGGCTGGCGCGGATCGTCTCGTTTATCGGTGTTGGCGTGTTGCTGTTGGTGGTGGGCTATTTCGCCCCGCTGCCACCCAAGCGCGCCGAGGCTGCGTCAGAGGCTGAAAAACCGGCCCCGCAAACCGAAGGAGTGTCGTCTTGAGTCAGAAGCTAAACCTGGGATGGTTGGGCGCTGTTGCGCTGGGTGTGGCGTTTTCGGCCAGTGCTCAGGAAAAACCGGCGGACTTCACCACGCAAGTACCGTTGTCCGTGAGTGGCGAAGGCCCTTGGTATCGTCTGGAACTGCCGCTTAACGTGCAACTGAGTGCGCGACAGACTGACCTCAGCGATGTGCGTGTCTTCAATGCTGCCGGTGAGCCTCAAGCCTATGCCTTGGCGCGGCAAACCGCGCAGACCAGCGAGAGCCGCACCCGCACCGACGTCAAGTGGTTCCCGCTTTACAACTCGGCGGACGCCACCGAACGCGCGCCGAGTGTGCGGGTGCAATCGAGTGCCAATGGCACGTTGGTCGACGTGCAACCCTCCCGTCAGTTGGAGGCCAGCGATGAAGTTCTGCGCGGCTGGTTGCTTGATGCCAGCGCGATCAAGGCGCCGTTGCAGCAATTGATTCTCGACTGGGCCAGCGAGCGCGACGGCTTTCAGCGTTTCAGCATCGAAGCCAGTGACGACTTGCAGCATTGGCAGGCGTGGGGCGAAGGGCAGGTCGCGCGGTTGATGTTTGCCGACGAGCGGGTCGAACAGCACGAAGTCGGCCTGCCGGGGCAATCGGCGCGCTACCTGCGTTTGCTCTGGCATTCACCGCAAGCCGCACCGGCGCTGGTCTCGGCCCGGTTGGAAAGTGCGAGCACGCGCAGCCTGCCGCTGCCGTTGGTTTGGTCGCAAGCCTTGAGCGCCAGCACCGTCAAAGCCGGGGAGTACCTCTGGCAATTACCGATGGGGTTGAACGTCGAGCGTCTGCAAATCGAGTTGAAACAGCCCAACACGCTGGCGCCGGTGACATTGGCCGGTCGGCGCGACAGCAGCCTGCCATGGCAGCCGTTGAACAGTGGTTTGCTGTATCGCTTGACCCAGAATGGCCAGGAGGTGCTGCAAAACGAAATGCAACTACCGGGGCAAACGGTGCAGCAACTGAAACTGACCGTGGACGAACGCGGTGGTGGCCTGGGGAGTGACGCGCCGACGGTGAAATTTGCCGTGCGCTCCACGCAATTAGTCTTCCTGGCGCGTGGGGCAGGGCCTTATACGCTGGCGCTCGGTAGCGCGACGGTGAGGGCGGCGAATTTGCCGTTGTCGACGTTGATTCCCGATTACAGCGCGGCGCGATTGGCGGCGTTGGGCAAGGCAACGGTGGACGGCGGGGCGGTGTTGACACCGACCTCTAACCCGTCAGCCATTGCGGTGGCGGAGACGAACTGGAAGAAAATCGGCCTGTGGTCGGTGTTGTTGCTCGGCGTGCTGCTGTTGGCGGCGATGGCGGCCAGCCTGCTGCGCAAACCTCCCGCTAACAGTTGAAGAGGGGGGCTCGCGATTGCGTTTGAGCGGTCGATAAAAATGTCCATTTCGAACTACGCTCTCCTCCGCGCATGAACTCTATTTGGCGTATCACGTCTGATAGGAGGAAATGCGCCCCGACTCGCGTTAAACTGCGCGGGTTTTTAGTCCACCACCCTCCGGAGCCGTCCATGTCCCGCGTTACCCTGAGTCGCTATTTGATCGAGCAGACCCGTAGCAACAACACGCCTGCCGATCTGCGTTTCCTGATCGAAGTGGTGGCGCGCGCCTGCAAGGAAATCAGCCACGCCGTGTCCAAAGGCGCCCTGGGTGGTGTTCTGGGCAGCATGGGCACTGAAAACGTCCAAGGCGAAGTGCAGAAGAAGCTCGACGTGATCTCCAACGAGATCCTGCTCGAAGCCAACGAGTGGGGCGGTCACCTGGCCGGCATGGCGTCCGAGGAAATGGACAATGCCTACCAGATTCCGGGCAAATACCCGAAAGGCGCGTACCTGCTGGTATTCGACCCGCTGGACGGCTCGTCGAACATTGATATCAACGCGCCGGTCGGTACGATCTTTTCGGTGCTGCGTTGCCCGAACGAATACCTGAGCCAGAACGAAGCCTTGAACGAAAAGGCCTTCTTGCAGCCCGGCACCGAGCAGGTCGCCGCCGGTTATGCCATCTACGGCCCGCAGACCATGCTGGTGCTGACCCTGGGTGATGGTGTGAAAGGCTTTACCCTGGACCGCGAAATGGGCAGCTTCGTGCTGACCCACGAAGACATCACGATCCCGGAGTCCACTCAGGAATTCGCGATCAACATGTCCAACCAGCGTCACTGGGAAGCGCCGGTGCAACGCTACGTCGGCGAATTGCTGGCTGGCGAAGAAGGCCCACTGAAAAAGAACTACAACATGCGCTGGGTCGCCGCGATGGTCGCGGACGTTCACCGCATCCTGACCCGTGGTGGCTTGTTCATGTACCCGCGTGACAGCCGCGAGCCGTCCAAACCGGGCAAACTGCGCCTGATGTACGAAGCCAACCCAATGTCGTTCCTGGTGGAGCAGGCTGGCGGCATGTCCACCGACGGCCATCAGCGCATTCTCGACATTCAGCCTGAAGGCCTGCACCAGCGCGTGGCGGTATACCTCGGTTCCAAAGAAGAAGTTGAGCGCGTCACGGCTTACCACAAGCAGTAAACGCATGACTGCGCCTTGGCAGCCGTTGCTTGAGTGGTGGTTCGGTACAGCCGACACACCCTGAAGTCGCGGCAGGCCAGGGCGGTTTCTGGTTCGGGGCAGCGCGACAGCCAAGACCTCGAAGCGCAAGCGCGCTTATGAACAACCAGAGTAGATACCCGCCGAATTCAAAATTGCAGGGTTGCCCTGCAACCTGCAATCTCCCACATGGATCTTCAGCGAACACCCATTGTGTGTACCGCCGAGATCCCCTGTGCGAGTGAGCCCGCTCGCGAAGGACCCCCAGAGAGCGCTTAGATCCTGAAGCTTCCAACCAATTGCTTCAACCGCGCCGCCTGCTGTTCTAGATCGGCGCAGGCGCGCAACGTCGATTGCAGGTTTTCCACCCCTTCCTGGTTCAGCGTGTTGATCTCGGTGATGTCGACGTTGATCGACTCCACCACTGCGGTCTGCTCTTCGGTGGCCGTCGCCACGGATTGGTTCATCCCGTCGATTTCGCCGATGCGCTGAGTCACGCTGCCCAAGCGTTCGCCTGCCTGGTTGGCGATGCCGACGCTGCTTTCACTTTGGCGCTGGCTGTCGGTCATGGTGCTGACCGCTTCCCGTGCGCCGACTTGCAGCTCTTCGATCATCTTCTGCACTTGCTGCGCCGAATCCTGGGTTCGGTGGGCGAGGTTGCGCACCTCATCCGCAACCACGGCAAAACCACGTCCGGCTTCACCGGCGCGCGCCGCTTCAATGGCTGCGTTCAGCGCCAACAGGTTGGTCTGCTGGGAAATGCTGGTGATCACCTCCAGAATCTGTCCGATGTTCACGGTGTTGCTGTTCAGCGTTTCAATATTGGCGCACGAGTCGCTGATTTTTACCGACAGTTGCTGCATTGCCGCGATGGTTTTATCCACCACCTGCTGACCTTCTTCAGCCAAGGTACGAGCGTCGCTTGAGTGCTGTGAGGCGAGGGCGGCGTTCTGCGCAATTTCCTGGGCGGCGGCGCCCAGTTCGTTGATCGCCGCGGCCACGCTGCTGGTGCGCGAGGATTGTTGATCAGAGTTAAACATCGACGAATTTGAGGCAGCCACCACGCGCAAAGCGACTTCGTTAACCTGGCCAGTCGCCGAAGCCACTTCGCGAATCGAGGTGTGAATCCGTTCCACAAAACGGTTGAACGAAGTGCCCAGTGCGCCGAACTCATCGTGGCCGTGAATGGTCAGGCGTTTGGTCAAGTCGCCTTCACCTTCGGCGATGTCATGCATGGCGCGGCCCATGGTCAGGAGCGGCTGCATCAGGAAACTGATCAGCATGCCCAGCAGGCCGATGATGATCACCACGGCGATGACCATCGCGATAATCGCCGAGGTGCGGAATTCGCTGAGCATCGAGAACGCGGTGTCCTGATCGAGCACCAGCGCCACGTACCAATCCGCCGACGGCACGCCGTTGACGTGGGTGAAGGAGATGAACTGCGCCTTGCCGTCCACCGCGACTTCTTTCAGGCCGGGGCTGACTTTAGGTGCGCCGTTCGGATACGCATCGGCGAGACTCTTGAGCACCAGTTTGCTGTCTGGGTGAATCAGGATTTTACCGTCGGCGCTGACGATGAACGCATGGCCATGCCCACCAAAGTTCAGCGAGTTGATGATCGCGCTGACACTGGACAGGTCAATGTCCGCGCCGGCGACGCCGATCATTTTGTTCTCGTGCTGCACAGGCGTTGCAACGGTGATCACCAGTTTGCCGGAGGAGGCCGCGATGTAAGGTTCGGTGACGATGGTTTGCCGCGCGCTGTCGGCGGCCTTGTACCAACCGCGGGCACGGGGGTCGTAATCCGCGGGGCGATTACCTGCCGGCACCGAAAACATCACGCCTTCGACACTGCCGAAGTAACTCAACTGGAAATTGCTGGTGTAAGCCGGCAGGTCGATGACCCGTTTCAGGTTGGCCGGGGCGCTGCCGTCGACGGCGATCTGTTGGGACAGCGATTGCAGTAACTGGATGCGGCTTTCCAACCAGGTCTGGATATTACTGGTGGTCAGGCTGCCGAGTTCCTGCATTGACAACTCGGTACTGCTGCGCAGTGTTTGCCGCTGGCGGTAATCGTTGAACAGGATGAAACACGCAAACGCTACGGCTACCACAAGGGCGGCAGCCAACAAGATCTTATGGCTGAACTTCATGTTTCTGGTCATTAAATGAGCTACCGCGCGGGTGTGGGCAAAAAAAGGGGCGTCAATTTGCCACAGTAGAAGGCATTGGGCTGCCTCTGTTTCGACTGCTCGCGGCCAAAGATTAGGGGACTTTTGGCGAAAGCCGACGAAATACTCAATAACGCGAGAAAGTCGCTGATTTATCGGCAAAAGGTCGATGAGTGGCCCAATAAATAGCCGGCCCTTTGGGGAACCAGACCGGGGTTTTCTCTTCTAAGCTTCTGCTTGGCAGCCACGCCAATCCCCCTTCGCTCCAGGAGTTACACCATGTCGCTGCGATCCATCGCCTTGCTCTCGTTCTGCGTGCTGTTGGCCGCGTGCAGCAAGGTCAATCAGGAAAACTACTCCAAGCTGTCGGCCGGCATGCCCAAGGCCGAGGTTGAAACCCTGCTCGGTAAACCGGCTGACTGCTCTGGCGCGCTGGGCATGTCCAGTTGTACCTGGGGCGACAAGAACAGCTTTATCAGCGTGCAGTACGCCGGTGACAAAGTGCTGATGTTTTCCGGCCAAGGCCTGAAATAAACCGGGGCTTCGCGCCCACGGGAGAAAAATAATGAAGCGGTTATTGATAGTCCTTTTTGCCGGCCTGGTACTGGCCGGCTGCGCTACGTCCGGCGTAGATCCACTGGCGCCCAAAACCGTCAGCAGCGTCAATCTCAAGCGTTATCAGGGTTCCTGGTATGAGTTGGCCCGCCTACCGATGTACTTTCAGCGCAACTGCGCGCAATCCGAAGCCCATTACACCCTCCAGCCTGACGGTAACGTGGCGGTTATGAACCGCTGTCTGACGGCCGACTGGAAATGGGAAGAAGCCAAGGGCACGGCTTATCCACAGGTGCCGGGCAAGACCGACAAGTTGTGGGTCGAGTTCGATAACTGGTTTTCGCGGTTGATTCCGGGTGTGGCGAAGGGGCAATACTGGGTGCTGTACGTCAGTGATGACTACAAGAGCGCGATTGTCGGCGACCCGAGTCGTCGTTACATGTGGCTGTTGTCACGGACCCCGACCGTCAATGCCGAGGTGCGTGAAGAGCTTCTGAGCAAGGCGCGGCAGCAAGGTTACGACACCACGCGGCTGATCTGGCGCGCGTCGGATGCACAGATGGCCAAGACCTCGCACTAACGACCGCTCGATACGTAATGCGAGAACGAGCCTGCTCGCGAAGAGGGCCGTCAGCTCCAACAACAATGTTGGCTGACCGTGCGCTTTCGCGGGCAGGTTCGCTCTTACTATTTCCCCCGGTGTTAGCCCAAGAGGTCGCGCAGGACTTGGGCGAAGGCGCGATTACTTGCTTCGTCATCGGCGTGGCGTCCGTCACGCACCACCCACTGACCATTGACCAGCACATCGCGTACCTGGCGATCGCCACCCGCAAACAGCCAGCGATTCAAAATACCGTCACCGGTGGCCGTAGCCAGGTACGGATCGTTGCCATCGAGTACCAGCCAATCGGCACGTTTGCCGACTTGCAGTGCGCCAATCGGCTGCCCCAGCGCCTGCGCGCCACCGTTCAGCGCAGCGTCGTATAACGTTCGGCCGACCATCGGCTGATCCGCGCCATACAAACGATTACGCCGTTGATCCCGCAGACGCTGGCCGTATTCCAGCCAACGCAACTCTTCCACCACGCTCAATGACACGTGACTGTCGGAACCGATCCCCATGCGACCGCCCTGGGCGAGGAAATCCACCGCTGGGAAAATTCCGTCACCGAGGTTGGCCTCAGTCGTCAGGCACAGTCCGGCGACGGCGCGACTCTTGGCCATCAGCGCGACTTCTTCCGGGTTGGCGTGCGTCGCGTGGACCAGACACCAGCGTTGATCGACTTCGGTGTTTTCATACAGCCATTGCAATGGCCGGCGACCGCTCCAGCTCAGGCAGTCATCGACTTCTTTCTGCTGTTCGGCGATGTGAATGTGTACCGGACATTGTGCATCGCTCGCGGCCAGGACTTCGCTGATCTGCTGCGGCGTGACGGCGCGCAACGAATGGAAACACAGGCCCAGCGACTGTGCCGGTTGCTGCATCAGGATCGGCTTCAAGCGTGACTGAAGCTTGAGGTAGTTTTCGGTGCTGTTGATGAAGCGACGCTGGCCTTCGTTCGGGGTTTGGCCGCCGAAACCGGAGTGGCTGTAGAGCACCGGCAGCAGGGTCAGGCCGATACCGGCGGCACTGGCCGCGTGGCTGATGCGCAGCGCCAATTCGGCGGGATCAGCGTAAGGCTGGCCATTAATGTCGTGGTGAACATAATGAAATTCTGCGACCGAGGTGTAACCCGCCTTGAGCATTTCGATGTACAACTGGCGGGCGATGACGCCGAGTTGCTCGGGGCTGATTTTTCCGACGAGGCGATACATTAAATCGCGCCAGGTCCAGAAACTGTCGTTCGGATTACCCGCCACCTCCGCCAGCCCTGCCATCGCTCGCTGAAAGGCATGGGAGTGCAAATTTGGCATGCCTGGCAGCAGCGGACCGCTTATCCGTTCGGCGCCCTCTGCGTGGGAATCGGCCTCAATTCGGGTCAGCAGGCCGTCGGCGCTGACCTCAAGACGTACATTGTTGGCCCATCCACTAGGCAGCAGCGCGCGTTCGGCAAAGAAGGCGGACATGGTTCGGCACCCCATCGTGTTTTATTTGTATATACATATACAGACGTTTGCCTGCTCGGTAAACTCCGGCAAGCTAGCGACTTCATACCGATGAACAAGGATTAACCGTGCCGACTCCGCCTGCCGTCTCTCCGTTGGCCGCGTACATGGGTGACAGTCCGGCGCCCTTGTACGCCCGCGTCAAGCAGATGATTACTCAGCAAATCGACAGTGGAAACTGGCCGCCGCACCACCGTGTTCCCTCCGAAAGCGAACTGGTCACCCAACTGGGTTTCAGCCGCATGACCATCAACCGCGCCCTGCGTGAGATGACCGCCGACGGTTTGCTGGTGCGCATGCAAGGGGTCGGTACATTTGTTGCGGAGCCGAAAAGCCAGTCGGCGCTGTTTGAAGTTCATAACATCGCCGACGAAATCGCCTCCCGTGGCCATCGCCATACCTGCAAAGTCATCACCCTCGAAGAAGAGTCTGCCGGCTCAGAGCGTGCCCTGGCGCTGGACATGCGTGAAGGCCAAAAGGTATTCCATTCTCTGATCGTGCATTTCGAAAACGATATTCCGGTGCAAATCGAAGACCGTTTCGTCAATGCGTTGGTGGCACCTGACTACCTCAAGCAGGATTTCACCCTGCAAACGCCTTACGCCTATCTGAACCAGGTCGCGCCGCTGACGGAAGGCGAGCACGTGGTCGAGGCGATCCTTGCCGAGCCGTCCGAGTGCAAATTGCTGCAGATTGAAAAGGGCGAGCCATGCTTGCTGATTCGTCGCCGCACCTGGTCTGGCCGTCAGCCGGTCACCGCCGCGCGATTGATCCACCCAGGTTCGCGTCATCGTCTGGAAGGGCGCTTTCATAAGTGAGAGAAAGGCATGAGTCAGTTGAAGGTTTTGCGGGCTGAAGATTACCCGCGCATGCCGTGGAAAAACGGCGGAGGCAGCACTGAAGAAATTACCCGCGATACCGGTACTGGTCTCGACGGTTTCGGCTGGCGCCTATCGATTGCCGACATCGCTGAGTCGGGCGGCTTCTCGACGTTCGCAGGTTACGAGCGAGTCATCACGGTGCTGCAAGGCGAGGGCATGACGTTGTGCGTTGACGATCGGGACACCCGACCGCTGTTGGCGCTGGACCCGTTTGCGTTCAGCGGTGAGAGTCAGGTGTCGTGTTCCTTGCTCGACGGGCCGATTCGCGACTTCAACCTGATTTATGCGCCGCAGCGCTACAGGGCGCGTTTGCAGTGGCTGGCCGGTGAGCAGCGGTTTTTCAGTTCCGCCGGTACATTGCTGGTGTTCAGCGTCACGGAGGTGCTGCAAGTGCAGGTCGGTCATGACAACGCACAATTGGGTCGCCATGATTGCCTGCAACTTAACGGCAATGCCGGGCTGCTGGAAGTTTCTGTCAGTGGCCAATGCTGCGTGATTGAGCTGGCTGCACGCTGATCAACCCCCTACACCGATCGTTACCCCGCCGTGCGTGGGAACGATCAAGCGATTCGAAAATGCGCACCACTTTGTTACCGAACGCCCCGGCGTGGCGCAAAGCCACGCTCAAGTAACAGCCGTCACCCCCGCGCAAAAACGCCCCGAAAAATTTCATCTGCTGCAAAACCCTTGATCTGCAAGCCTTCCAGCCTTCCCAGAAGTTTTCTTGAAGCCCCATCCATCAAGTTGGCCGCTCGATTGCATATGCTTGTATGTACAAGTAAAGACGTATGCGTATGAGTCGACCGAGGCTCCTCGCAACGCCCACTGATTCGCTTGTGGCGCAAGACGCGCACAGGCTGGCTTGCCCACTGCCAGGGTTGGCTTGGATTGATCGCTGAGGAGTTTTTTCCGTGACTGACAATACCCAGAAACCTACGACTGCTGCTTTTACTAAGTACCGTGACGTCGAAATCCGTGCGGCCCGTGGTAACACGCTGACCGCCAAGAGCTGGATGACTGAAGCGCCGCTGCGCATGTTGATGAACAACCTCGACCCGGAAGTCGCCGAGAACCCTAAAGAACTGGTGGTTTACGGTGGTATCGGTCGTGCAGCGCGTAACTGGGAATGCTACGACAAGATCGTCGAAAGCCTGACCCACCTGAACGACGACGAGACCCTGCTGGTGCAATCCGGCAAGCCGGTCGGCGTGTTCAAGACCCACAGCAACGCACCGCGCGTACTGATCGCCAACTCCAACCTGGTGCCCCACTGGGCGAGTTGGGAACACTTCAACGAACTCGACGCCAAAGGCCTGGCCATGTACGGCCAGATGACCGCTGGCAGCTGGATCTACATCGGCAGCCAGGGCATCGTTCAAGGCACCTACGAAACCTTCGTTGAAGCCGGTCGCCAGCATTACAACGACAACCTCACCGGTCGTTGGGTGCTGACCGCTGGCCTCGGTGGCATGGGCGGCGCTCAACCACTGGCGGCTACGCTGGCGGGCGCTTGCTCGCTGAACATCGAATGCCAGCAGGTCAGTATCGATTTCCGTCTGAACAGCCGCTATGTCGACGAGCAAGCCACTGACCTCGACGACGCCTTGGCTCGCATCGCCAAATACACCAAAGAAGGCAAGGCGATTTCCATTGCCCTGCTGGGTAACGCGGCTGAAATCCTGCCGGAACTGGTCAAGCGCGGCGTGCGCCCGGACATGGTCACCGACCAGACCAGCGCCCACGACCCACTCAACGGTTACCTACCGGCTGGCTGGACCTGGGAGGAGTACCGCGCTCGCGCCAAGACCGAACCCGCTGCCGTGGTCAAAGCCGCCAAGCAATCGATGGCGGTCCACGTGAAAGCCATGCTCGATTTCCAGAAAATGGGCATTCCGACCTTCGATTACGGCAACAACATCCGTCAGATGGCCCAGGAAGAGGGCGTGGAAAACGCATTCGATTTCCCGGGTTTCGTGCCGGCTTACATCCGTCCACTGTTCTGCCGTGGTATCGGTCCATTCCGTTGGGCTGCGCTGTCGGGCGATCCGCAAGACATCTACAAAACCGACGCCAAAGTCAAAGAGTTGATCCCGGACGACGCCCACCTGCACAACTGGCTGGACATGGCCCGCGAGCGCATCAGCTTCCAGGGCCTGCCGGCACGTATCTGCTGGGTAGGCTTGGGCCAGCGCGCCAAGCTCGGTCTGGCGTTCAACGAAATGGTCCGTAGCGGTGAATTGTCTGCGCCTATCGTGATTGGTCGCGACCACCTGGACTCCGGCTCCGTGGCCAGCCCGAACCGCGAAACCGAATCGATGCAGGATGGCTCTGACGCGGTATCCGACTGGCCGCTGCTCAACGCGCTGCTCAACACCGCGAGCGGTGCGACCTGGGTTTCCCTGCACCACGGCGGTGGCGTCGGCATGGGCTTCTCTCAACACTCGGGCATGGTGATTGTTTGCGACGGTACGGACGAAGCGGCCGAGCGCATTGCGCGCGTGCTGCACAACGACCCGGCGACCGGCGTTATGCGTCATGCCGATGCCGGTTACCAGATCGCGATCGACTGCGCCAAAGAGCAAGGCCTGAACCTGCCGATGATTACCGGTAAATAACGCTGAAATACCCGTTTGAGTGAATCCCATAACAATCCACAGAGGTTGAACCATGGCTGTTAACAACGATCGTGCAGGCAGTAAACCGTTGATCGAGAAACGTTCGATCGACTACATCCCGGAAGCGGAAAGACACGGTCGTCTATTAAGCCAGTTCACCCTGTGGCTGGGTGCCAACCTGCAAATCACCGCCATTGTGACCGGTGCTTTGGCCGTCGTGCTCGGCGGCGATGTGTTCTGGTCGTTGATCGGCTTGTTGATCGGGCAACTGCTCGGCGGCGGCGTCATGGCGCTGCACGCGGCCCAAGGCCCGCAACTGGGCTTGCCGCAAATGATCTCCAGTCGCGTGCAGTTTGGCGTGTATGGAGCGGTGATTCCGCTGGTGCTGGTGTGCCTGATGTACATCGGTTTCTCGGCCAGTGGTTCGTTGCTGGCGGGGCAAGCAGTGGCGCAGTTGCTGCACGTCGAAGACTGGGTCGGCATTGTGCTGTTCGCCGGCTCGATCATGGTCTTCACCGTCTTCGGCTACCGGGTGATTCACGGCATCGGCCGGATCGCCAGCGTCCTGGGTGTGATCGCTTTCGTTTACCTGTTCTACAAACTGTTGGCCGGCAACGACATCATGGCGTTGCTCGGTAACAAGCATTTCTCACTCGCGAGTTTCCTGTTGGCGGTGTCGCTGTCGGCGTCCTGGCAGATCGCGTTCGGCCCTTATGTGGCGGACTACTCGCGTTACCTGCCGCGCAGCACTTCGGCTTCGAAAACCTTCTGGGCCGTGGGCCTGGGTTCGGTGATCGGCGCGCAGGCGTCGATGGTCTTCGGTGTGTTCGCCGCAGCGCTGGCGGGCTCACAATTCGCTCACCATGAAGTGTCGTTCATCGTCAGCCTCGGCGGCACCGGTATCGTCGCCGGTTTGCTGTACTTCGCGGTGGCGTTTGGCAAGGTCACGGTGACCACACTCAACGCATACGGCAGCTTTATGTCGATCGCGACCATCATCAGCGGCTTCCGTGGCAGCCGGCACATCCCAAGTGCCGTGCGCTTGTTGTACATCTTCATCATGGTGTCGTTGGCCACCGCTTTGGCGTTGCTGGGCAAGGACTCGTTCCTCAAGGATTTCTCCGCGTTCATCCTGTTCCTGCTGGCGTTCTTCACGCCGTGGAGCGCGATCAATCTGGTGGACTTCTACTGCATCACCAAAGAACGCTACGACATCCCGGCACTGTCCGACCCGAACGCTCGCTACGGTCGCTGGAACCTCATGGGTATCAGCATCTATGTGTTCGGCGTGTTGATTCAGATGCCGTTCATGTCTACCCACTTCTATACGGGCCCTCTGGTGGCGAGTCTCGGTGATACCGACATCTCGTGGATCATCGGCCTGGTGGTGCCTGCGGTGATGTATTACTTCGCCGCTAAAAAGTGGCACAGCCCAATACCCGATCATTTGATCCTGCCGGTCGAGCAGGGCGTGGTCACCGAACAAAAGCTGAGTAAGGCCGGTCGTGCTGCTGCGATCTAGACCTTGATGGGACGTGGACAGGGCTGGATGCCTCTTGACTGCCGTAAGCCAACTCATGATTAGGAGCGTCACACAATGAAATCGAACAAGACCCTGCTGAGCACTTTGCTTTCCATCGGCTTGCTGGCCAGTGCCGGCGCCACTCAGGCTGCCGGTTGGTGTGAGTCGGGCAAACCGGTGAAATTCGCCGGCCTGAATTGGGAAAGCGCGATGCTGCTGACCGACGTGCTGCAAGTTGTGTTGGAGAAAGGCTACGACTGCAAGACCGACAGCCTGCCGGGCAACTCGATCACCATGGAAAACGCCCTGAGCAGCAACGATATTCAAGTGTTTGCCGAAGAATGGGTTGGCCGTAGCGAGGTCTGGAACAAGGCTGAGAAGGCCGGCAAAGTCGTCGGTGTCGGCGCTCCGGTGGTGGGTGCGATTGAAGGCTGGTACGTGCCGCGCTACGTGATCGAAGGTGACGCCAAACGCAAGCTGGAGCCCAAGGCTGCGGGTCTGAAAAACATTGCTGACCTGGCCCAGTACGCTGCTGTGTTCAAGGATCAGGAAGAGCCCTCCAAGGGCCGCTTCTACAACTGTCCGGCCGGCTGGACCTGTGAACTCGACAACAGCGAAATGCTCAAAAGCTATGGTTTGGAAAGCAGCTACACCAACTTCCGCCCAGGCACCGGTCCGGCGCTCGATGCGGCGGTGCTGTCGAGCTACAAGCGTGGCGAGCCGATCCTGTTCTACTACTGGTCGCCAACGCCGCTAATGGGCCAGGTGGACCTGGTGAAACTTGAAGAGAAACCGGGTGTGGACAAGCGCGTGACCATCAAAGTCGGGCTGTCCAAGACCTTCCACGACCAGGCCCCGGAACTGGTGGCTGTGCTGGAAAAGGTCAACCTGCCGATCGACATCCTCAACCAAAACTTGGGGCGCATGACCAAAGAGCGGATCGAATCGCCAAAACTGGCGAAGATCTTCTTGAAGGAACATCCTGAGGTCTGGCATGCCTGGGTGAGCGACGACGCAGCCAGGAAAATCGACGCGGCCTTGTAGGTCGGGCTTTTCCGACTGCCGGCGACGGCAGTCGGACGCTTGATCGCAACCCCTTGATTGAGAGTCTCTTATGTTTCCCGAAAGCTTTACCTTTTCCATTGCCGAGTGGGTCAACGGTTGGGTCGATTCGCTGGTGACCAACTACGGCGACGTGTTCCGGCAGATCTCCGACACCCTCCTATGGGCCATCGTCCACCTTGAAGGCCTGCTGCGTGCAGCGCCCTGGTGGCTGATGCTGGCCATCGTGGCCGGCATCGCGTGGCACGCGACCCGCAAAGTCGTTACCACCGTGGTCATCGTCGGTTTGCTGTTTCTGGTGGGGGCGGTTGGCCTCTGGGACAAGCTGATGCAGACCTTGGCGTTAATGCTGGTGGCGACGCTAATCTCGGTGTTGATCGGCATTCCGCTGGGCATTCTTTCGGCCCGCAGCAATCGTCTGCGTTCGGTGCTGATGCCGCTGCTGGACATCATGCAGACGATGCCGAGCTTCGTGTATTTGATCCCGGTGCTGATGTTGTTCGGCCTGGGCAAGGTGCCAGCGATTTTCGCCACCGTGATCTACGCAGCGCCGCCGCTGATTCGTCTGACCGATCTGGGCATCCGCCAAGTGGACGGTGAGGTAATGGAAGCGATCAACGCTTTTGGTGCCAACCGCTGGCAGCAACTGTTCGGGGTGCAATTGCCCCTGGCCCTGCCGAGCATCATGGCCGGGATCAACCAGACCACCATGATGGCCCTGTCGATGGTGGTGATTGCCTCGATGATTGGTGCTCGTGGCCTGGGCGAAGATGTGTTGGTGGGGATTCAGACCCTCAACGTTGGACGAGGCCTGGAGGCCGGTCTGGCGATCGTGATTCTGGCAGTGGTCATCGACCGCATTACTCAGGCCTATGGTCGGCCACGGCATGAGGCGAACAAATGAGCAACGCAGCCATCAGCAAGATCGAAGTCAAAAACGTCTTCAAGATTTTCGGCAACCGTTCCAAGGATGCACTGGCGATGATTGGCCAGGGCAAAACCAAGGACCAAGTGTTGGCCGATACCGGCTGCGTGGTCGGCGTGAACGATTTGTCGTTAAGCATCGCCACCGGCGAAATCTTTGTGATCATGGGCCTGTCGGGTTCCGGAAAATCGACGCTGGTGCGTCACTTCAACCGCCTGATCGATCCCACCAGCGGCGCGATCCTGGTGGACGGCGTGGACATCCTGCAATACGACATGGAAGCCCTGCGCCAATTCCGTCGGCACAAGATCAGCATGGTGTTCCAGAGCTTCGGCCTGCTGCCGCACAAGACCGTGGTGGACAACGTCGCCTACGGCTTGAAAGTGCGCGGCGAGAGCCAGCAGGTGTGCGCCGAGCGCGCGCTGCACTGGATCAACACCGTGGGCCTCAAGGGCTACGAAAACAAATACCCGCATCAGCTCTCTGGTGGCATGCGTCAGCGCGTTGGCCTGGCCCGTGCTTTGGCGGCGGACACTGACATCATCCTGATGGACGAAGCGTTCAGCGCCCTCGACCCGTTGATTCGCGCCGAGATGCAGGACCAGTTGCTGGAACTGCAAAAGACCCTGCACAAGACCATCGTCTTCATCACCCACGACCTCGACGAGGCCGTGCGCATTGGCAACCGCATTGCGATCCTCAAGGATGGGCGGTTGATTCAGGTGGGGACGCCGCGCGAGATCCTGCATTCACCGGCGGATGAGTATGTGGATCGGTTCGTACAGCGGCGGGCCGCAGTGGTTTAAGCACTGATCGTTCCCACGCTCTGCGTGGGAATGCATCCCGTGACGCTTCGCGTCACACCTGCGCAGGGCTTGAGCCTTGCTCTGAAAACGGGGCGCAGAGCGTCCCAGGCGGCACTTCCACGCAGAGCGTGGGAACGATCAAGTTCAAGAGGTCAACGATGTCCCAGGCTGAAAAAATCGTTATCGCCGACGCAAAGTTGCGTTGGCAGGATGTGGTCATGGTCGCCCGTCATGGCGCACAGCTTGAGCTGTCTGCGCAGGCATGGGCACGGATCGACAATGCTCAGGCCATCGTCCAGCGCATCGTCGTCAGCGGCGAACGCGCCTATGGCGTCAACACCGGCCTGGGTGCCCTGTGCAATGTTTCGCTTAAAGATCACCAACTCAGCCAACTGTCGCGCAACACGTTGCTCAGCCACGCCTGTGGCGTTGGCGCGCCGCTGGCCGACGAGCAGACCCGCGCCATTCTCTGTGCCGCGATTCTCAATTACAGCCAGGGCAAATCCGGTATTCATCGCCAAGTGGTTGAAGCCCTGCTGGCGCTGCTCAATCGCGGTATCACCCCGCAAGTACCGTCCCAGGGGTCGGTGGGTTATTTAACCCATATGGCCCACATCAGCATTGCGCTACTGGGTGTCGGTAATGTCAGCTATCGCGGGCAAATTGTCAGCGCTGAGCACGCCTTGGCTGAAGCCGGGCTTGCGCCAGTGTTGCTCGGTGCCAAGGACGGTTTGTGCCTGGTCAACGGCACGCCGTGCATGACCGGCCTGAGTTGCCTCGCGCTCGCCGATGCGACGCGCCTGCTGCAATGGGCGGACGTGATCGGCGCCATGAGTTTCGAAGCGCAGCGCGGTCAGATCGCCGCGTTCGATGCCGAAATCATCGCATTGAAGCCGCACCCGGGCATGCAGCAGGTCGGCAGCAACCTGCGGGCGTTGCTTGCAGGCAGTGAAGTGATTGCCACTAGCCTGGGCCTCCGGACTCAGGACGCACTGAGCATTCGTTCGATCCCGCAGGTTCACGGCGCGGCCCGCGATCAACTGGCGCACGCCGTCGTGCAGATTGAAACCGAACTCAACGCCGCCACCGACAACCCGTTGCTGTTGGGCACCCCGGATAGTTTCCGGGTCATGTCCCAAGCCAATCCGCATGGTCAATCGGTGGCGTTGGCCGCCGATGTGCTGGCGATTGCCATGGCAGAAATCGGCTCGATTGCAGAGCGTCGCCTCGACCGTTTGATCAATCCGCACGTCAGTGGGTTGCCGGCGTTTCTAGTGGCCAATCCCGGCGTCAATTCCGGAATGATGATCGTCCAGTACGTCGCCGCCTCGTTGTGTGCGCAAAACCGCCAATTGGCGCAGCCGGCGGTGCTCGACAACTACGTTACTTCGGGCCTTCAGGAAGACCACCTGAGCCTGGGCACTAACGCAGCGCTGAAGTTGCACCAGGTGCTGGAAAACTGCACGCAGATCCTCGCTATCGAGTATTTGCTGGCGGCCCAGGCTTTCGAATTTCTCAAACAACACTCTTTTGGCGTCGGCACCGACGCGGCGTGGCGGTTGCTGCGCACGCGGGTGGCGGCGTATGACCAGGACCGCTGGCTGGCACCGGAC
This sequence comes from Pseudomonas sp. DC1.2, assembly GCF_034351645.1. NCBI lineage: Bacteria > Pseudomonadati > Pseudomonadota > Gammaproteobacteria > Pseudomonadales > Pseudomonadaceae > Pseudomonas > Pseudomonas sp. DC1.2. The sequence continues at coordinate 279,473 of NZ_CP133782.1, forward strand.
ATCGCCAGCGCTGCGTCGATTGTCAAAGACCCGAATCTGCTGCAACACGTGTTACCGAACTTGCACTGATATCCATCAAAACCAGCGTGCCAAGGCGCCCCCGCTTAACAACGCGGGCGGCGACGGACAACGGAAATTTCCGGAGCGTCTGGTGAGTTAATAAAAACTCTCAAAAGGAGAATGAAATGACTGCGCTTAACCTGATCCCCGGCCAACTGAGCCTTGCCCAACTGCGTGATATCTATCAGCAACCGGTGAAAATATCCCTCGACCACAGCGCTTCGGCCCAGATCGAAGCCAGTGTCGCCTGCGTGGAACAGATCCTCGCCGAGAACCGCACCGCTTACGGCATCAACACCGGTTTCGGCCTGCTGGCCTCGACCCGCATCGCCAGCGAAGACCTGGAAAACCTCCAACGCTCACTGGTGTTGTCCCACGCGGCGGGCGTCGGCGAGCCGATCAGCGACGCACTGGTGCGTCTGGTCATGGTGCTTAAGGTCAACAGCCTGAGCCGTGGTTTCTCCGGTATTCGTCGGGTGGTGATCGATGCGCTGATCGCCCTGATCAACGCCGAGGTGTACCCGCACATTCCCTTGAAAGGCTCGGTCGGTGCTTCCGGTGATTTGGCGCCGTTGGCGCACATGTCGCTGGTGCTGTTGGGCGAGGGCAAGGCGCGCTACAAAGGCGAATGGATGGACGCCACCGAGGCGCTGAAAATCGCCGGCCTGACGCCGCTGACGTTGGCTGCCAAAGAAGGCCTGGCACTGCTTAACGGCACGCAGGTGTCCACTGCCTACGCATTACGCGGTCTGTTCGAAGGCGAAGATCTGTTCGCGGGTGCCGTGGCGCTGGGCAGCCTGACCGTTGAAGCCGTGCTGGGCTCGCGTTCGCCGTTCGACGCGCGCATCCATGCCGCCCGAGGCCAGAAAGGCCAGATCGACGTGGCTGCCGCTTACCGTGACTTGCTGGGCGAGCGCAGTGAAGTGTCCGATTCGCACCAGAACTGCGAAAAGGTCCAGGACCCCTACTCCCTGCGCTGTCAGCCGCAAGTCATGGGTGCCTGTTTGACTCAGTTCCGGCACGCGGCCGACGTGTTAGTCATCGAAGCCAACGCCGTGTCGGATAACCCGCTGGTATTCGCTGCCGAAGGTGACGTGATCTCCGGCGGTAACTTTCACGCTGAACCCGTGGCCATGGCCGCTGACAACATGGCGCTGGCCATCGCTGAAATCGGCTCGCTGAGTGAGCGTCGTATCTCGTTGATGATGGACAAGCATATGTCGCAACTGCCGCCGTTCCTGGTGGCCAACGGCGGCGTGAACTCCGGCTTCATGATCGCCCAGGTGACGGCCGCTGCCTTGGCCAGTGAGAACAAAGCGTTGTCTCATCCGCATTCGGTGGACAGCTTGCCGACGTCCGCCAACCAGGAAGACCACGTTTCCATGGCGCCAGCCGCTGGCAAGCGCCTGTGGGAAATGGCCGAAAACACGCGCGGCGTTCTGGCGGTCGAATGGCTGGCTGCCTGCCAGGGGCTGGACCTGCGTCACGGTCTGAAGACGTCGTCGAAACTGGAGAAGGCGCGCGCCATCCTGCGGGCTGAAGTGCCGTTTTATGAGAAGGATCGTTTCTTTGCACCGGACATCAATGCAGCGACTGAGCTGTTGGCGACGCGTTGCCTGAATGAGCTGGTGTCGGTGAAGTTGCTGCCGAGCCTGTAATTAGCCTCGGTTTTATGATCGTTCCCGCGCGCTGCGTGGGAGCGATCATTTCCTCCAATAAAAATAATTAAGGACGAGCAATGCAACCGCGCACGCAAGGTTTGAAACGCGGGCTCTCAGCCCGACATATTCGCTTCATGGCATTGGGGTCGGCGATCGGCACCGGGCTGTTTTACGGTTCTGCCTCGGCCATCCAGATGGCCGGTCCGGCGGTTCTGCTGGCGTACCTGATCGGTGGCGCGGCAGTGTTCATGGTCATGCGCGCCCTCGGCGAGATGGCGGTGCATAACCCGGTCGCTGGCTCCTTCGGTCAATACGCCAGCACGTACCTGGGACCAATGGCAGGCTTCATTCTGGGCTGGACCTATGCCTTTGAAATGGTCATCGTCGGCCTGGCTGACGTCACCGCGTTCGGCATTTACATGGGCTTCTGGTTTCCTGAGGTCGCCCGCTGGATCTGGGTCCTCGGTATCGTCTCGGTGATCGGTGGGCTGAACCTGTGCAACGTCAAAGTCTTCGGTGAAATGGAGTTCTGGCTGTCACTGCTCAAAGTCACCGCGATCATCGCGATGATCCTCGGCGGCTTCGGCATCATGCTGTTCGGTATCAGCAGTGCGCCGGGCACGTCGGTGGCCAGCCTCAGCAACCTCTGGACCCAGGGCGGCTTCATGCCCAATGGCATTGGCGGCTTGATCGCGTCGTTTGCCGTGGTGATGTTTGCGTTTGGCGGCATCGAAATCATTGGCGTCACCGCCGGTGAAGCCAAAGATCCGCAACATGTTTTGCCTAAGGCGATCAACGCTGTACCGCTGCGGATTCTGCTGTTTTACGTGCTGACGATGGTGGTGCTGATGTCGATTTTCCCTTGGCACCAGATCGGTACTCAGGGCAGCCCGTTCGTGCAGATTTTCGACAGTCTGGGCATCAGTTCGGCGGCGACCGTGCTTAACATCGTGGTGATTTCAGCAGCGGTTTCGGCGATCAACAGTGACATCTTCGGCGCCGGCCGCATGATGTACGGTCTGGCTGAACAAGGTCATGCGCCCAAGGCCTTTGCCCGGTTATCGCGTCAGGGCGTACCGTGGATGACCGTGGTGGTGATGAGCGCCGCGTTGCTGCTGGGCGTGGTGCTGAACTACCTGATTCCGGAAAACGTGTTTTTGCTGATCGCCTCCATCGCGACCTTCGCTACTGTTTGGGTCTGGCTGATGATTCTGTTCACTCAAGTTGCGATGCGTCGTTCCATGACCGTCGAACAGGTCAAACGGCTGAAATTTCCGGTGCCGTTCTGGCCGTATGCGCCAATCGCAGCGATTGTCTTCATGCTGTTTATCTTCGGCGTGTTGGGCTATTTCCCTGACAGTCGCGCAGCGCTGATTGTTGGCGTGGTCTGGATCGTCCTGTTGGTGCTGGCGTATCTGACCTGGGTTAAACCGGCAGCAGGGCAGGCGGCTGAAGTTGTACGCGACCCTTCTTTCTCTCATCGATAACCTCGGAGGCTACGGATGAAAACGCTCTGGCAACACTGCAACGTTGCAAGCATGGCGCGGGGCACTTACTCAATCATTGAGGATGCCGCCATCGTGACGTCAGGAGCGCACATTGAGTGGATCGGACCTCGCGGCGAACTGCCGCCTGGCGACTACCCGCACGTCAACGACCTCCACGGCGCCTGGGTCACTCCGGGCTTGATCGACTGCCACACCCACACGGTGTTCGGCGGTAATCGCAGCGGTGAATTCGAACAGCGCCTGCAAGGCGTCAGCTACGCCGACATCGCTGCCGCCGGTGGCGGCATCGCCAGCACTGTGCGCGCCACCCGTGCGGCCAGCGAAGACGAGTTGTTTACCAGCGCGGCCAAGCGCCTAAAGAGCCTGATGCGCGACGGTGTGACCACGGTCGAGATGAAGTCCGGTTATGGACTGGACCTGGCCAGCGAGCGAAAAATTCTGCGCGTCATCCGCCGCCTTGGTGCCGAACTGCCGGTCAGCGTGCGCAGCACTTGCCTGGCCGCTCACGCCTTGCCGCCGGAATACAAAGATCGCGCCGACGACTACATCGACCACCTCTGCGCCGAGATGCTCCCGGCTCTGGCTGCCGAAGGGCTGGTGGATGCGGTCGACGCGTTTTGCGAATACCTGGCGTTCTCGCCAGCACAGGTCGAGCGGGTGTTTATCACCGCTCAGGAACTCGGGTTGCCGGTGAAACTGCACGCCGAACAGTTGTCATCGCTGCACGGGTCGAGCTTGGCGGCGCGCTACCACGCACTGTCCGCCGATCACCTGGAATTCATGACCGAAGAAGACGCCATCGCCATGGCCGCGTCCGGCACCGTCGCTGTGTTGCTGCCGGGAGCGTTCTACTTCCTGCGCGAAACTCAGTTGCCGCCGATGGACGCCCTGCGCAAACACGGCGTGAAAATCGCCATTGCCAGCGACCTCAATCCCGGCACATCGCCAGGGTTGTCGCTGCGCTTGATGCTCAATATGGCGTGTACCTGTTTTCGCATGACCCCGGAAGAAGCGCTGGCCGGTGCCACCCTGCATGCCGCGGCTGCGCTGGGCATGGCTGACACGCATGGTTCGCTGGAGGCTGGCAAAGTCGCGGATTTTGTCGCCTGGCACATCGATCGTCCTGCCGACCTGTCGTATTGGCTGGGCGGTGACCTGGAAAAACGCGTCGTGCGTCACGGCGTTGAAGTCGATTTATAGGTTGATAGGAGAGTGGTTGTGGATAAGGTTCTGAACTTCAAACAAGGCCGCGTGCCGCTGCTGATCAGCATGCCACACGCCGGCGTGCGCCTGACCCCGGCGGTCGAGGCCGGGTTGATACCCGCCGCCCGCAATCTACAGGACACCGACTGGCATATTCCGCTGCTTTACGAGTTTGCCGCTGAGCTGGGCGCCAGTACCCTGGACGCCGAGTACTCGCGGTATGTCATTGATTTGAATCGGCCGTCCGACGACAAGCCGCTGTACGCCAGCGCGACCACGGGTCTGTACCCGGCAACGTTGTTTGATGGCACTCCATTGTTCCGCGAGGGCATGCAACCTTCTGCGGCGGAGCGCGCGACCTATCTGGAGCACGTCTGGACGCCTTACCACCGCACGTTGCAGAACGAACTGGCGCGACTCAAGGCTGAGTTCGGCTACGCACTGCTGTTTGATGCGCACTCGATCCGCTCAGTGGTCCCGCACCTGTTCGACGGCAAGCTGCCGGACTTCAACCTCGGCACGTTCAACGGTGAGAGTTGCGCTGTGCAGTTGGAGACGTTGCTGGAAGGGATTTGCGCCCGGCACACCGATTACAGTCATGTGCTTAACGGGCGCTTCAAGGGTGGCCACATCACCCGGCACTACGGCAATCCGGCCGAGCACATCCATGCGGTGCAACTGGAGTTGGGGCAATGCACCTACATGGAAGAGGCCGAGCCGTTCCGCTATCGCCCTGACTTGGCGGCACCGACGCAGGGGGTGTTGAAGGAATTGTTGGAAGGGTTATTGGCTTGGGGCCAAAAGCACTACGCGTGACCGATCGTTCCCGCGCGGAGCGTGGGAATAATCAAGTCAGACTGTCGCCACCGTGCAAATCTCGGTCGCCACAGTTCGCTTTTACCCGCTCGACGCTGCGTAATGTTCTGGGCACGGTGCATGAAGACACCGACCCCAACAATAATCTGCCGCACGAGATCATTCCGATGAAAAGACTGTTCACTCGCTGTCTCTCAATCCTCTGCGGCACCGCCCTCTTGAGCACCAGCGTTCTGGCCAGTGAAGACGCTTCCTGCAAAGTCGTGCGCATGGGCGTGGTCAACTGGACTGACGTCATCGCCACCAGCGGCATGGCCGATGTGTTGCTCAATGGCCTAGGCTACGAAAGCAAACAAACCAGCGCCGTGCAGCAAATCATCTTTGCTGGCATCCGCGACAAACGTCTCGATATCTTTCTGGGCTACTGGAAACCGGCGATGGATAAGAACATTGCGCCGTTCCTTGCCGCCAACCAGCTCAAGGTCATGGACACACCCAGCCTCTCGGATGCCCAGGCGACGCTTGCCGTGCCTGACTACGTTGCGGCGGCGGGCCTGAAAACCTTCGCCGACATCGCCCGCTTCAAGGATCAACTGGGCGGCAAAATCTACGGGATCGAGCCCGGCAGCGGTGCCAACACCACCATCAAAACCATGATCGAGACCAATCACTTTGGCTTGAAGGATTTCAAACTGATCGAATCCGGTGAGGCCGGCATGCTCGCGGCCGTGCAGCGGGCGGTGAGTCGCAAGGAGTTCGTGGTGTTCGTCGGCTGGAACCCGCACCCGATGAACATCAACATGAAGCTCGCGTACCTGACCGGCAGTGACGACGTTTATGGCCCGAACGAGGGCGCGGCAACCGTTTCCACCGTCACCGCTGCGGACTACGCCGAGCGCTGCCCGAACGTCAATCATCTGCTGCAAAACCTGACGTTCACCGCCGCCCAGGAAAGCCAACTGATGGTGCCGATCATGGAGCGCAAAACGCCGCAGGATGTCGCCAAACAATGGTTGCGTGACCACCCGGAAGATCTTCAACGCTGGCTAGCCGGTGTCAGCAGTGTTGATGGCAAGGATGGCGTGTCGCGCGTACAGGCCAGCCTGAAAAACTGAACCCGGGCGCACTTTTTGTGTGGGGTCGAGCCTGATCGCGCGCCCACACAAAGTCTGGCCACATAATCCCCTGATCGGACTGACAGCAAGCTCATGGCCCTTTATCCCCTCACCGACACAATGTCAGCCTTCGTCGCGAAAACCCTCGGCTTCAACAGCACCGACAGTAGCCTCGCCGGGTTGCGTCAGGCCTACAGCGAAATGTGCCGGGCCTTTACCCCGCCACGTCCTGCCGGGCTTGAAGTCACGGACTTCACGCTGTCCGGGGTGGCGGTCCGGTCTTATCGACCACCGGTGACGCCAGCAGCCAGCGGTTGGCCTTGCCTCTTGTACCTGCATGGCGGCGGCTGGGTGGTGGGGAACCTGGATTCCCACGATTTTATCTGCGCAGAGCTGGCGGCAACGCTGGGGGCGGTGGTGGTTGCCGTGGACTATCGGTTGGCGCCTGAACATCCCTTTCCGTCCGGTTTCGAAGATTGCCTGAAGGTCTGGCGAGCCCTGCGCTCGGGGCCCTTTTGGTTCGATCCAGAAAAAATGATCGTGGCCGGCGACAGCGCCGGCGGTAATCTGGCCGCGGCCCTCTGCCTGGCCTTGCGTGACGCTGGCGAGCCGTTACCCATGGCGCAGGTCCTGATCTATCCGGGCCTGGGCGGTGATCAGCGATTGCCCTCGCGCGAGGAGTGCGCCGACGCGCCGCTACTCAGCAGCAGCGACCTGGCGTGCTACCAGGCACTCTATCTACGGGGCAGCGAAAAACTGACGGCCTACGCGATGCCGTTGCTGGCCACCGATTTCAGTGGATTGCCACCGGCCTTGATTGCCGTGGCGCAGTTCGACCCGCTGCGCGATGACGGCGTCGTCTATGCCGAGCGCCTGAATGCCGCCGGCGTGGCCGCGACGCTTTACTGTGGGCCAGGGTTGGTTCACGGCTGTCTGCGGGCTCGGGGGCAAGTGCCGGAGGTCGACCGGCTCTACGAAACCTTGCTGGTGTACATGGCTGACAAACTCTGACTCTGCAAGGGCATGCTCATTGACGTAATTCGGGTTTATGATGCCGGACGGCAGACTAATAGAAGTCCCCCCAGGGATGACCTCGACCCCTTACGGAGCGCGCAATGCAGACTTTGTACCCGCAGATCAAACCCCACGCCCGGCACGATCTGGCCGTCGATGAAACTCACACCCTGTATGTAGACGAAAGCGGTTCACCGCAAGGTTTGCCGGTGGTGTTCATCCACGGCGGCCCCGGTGCCGGCTGCGATGCTCAAAGCCGACGGTACTTCGACCCGAACCTGTACCGCATCGTGACCTTCGATCAGCGCGGTTGCGGTCGTTCCACACCGCACGCCAACCTGGAAAACAACACCACCTGGGACCTGGTCGCCGACCTTGAGCGGATTCGCAAGCACCTGGGCATCGAGAAATGGGTGCTGTTCGGCGGCTCTTGGGGATCGACGCTGGCCTTGGCCTACGCGCAAACCCACCCGGAGCGTGTACACGGTCTGATCCTGCGGGGGATCTTTCTCTGCCGTCCGCAGGAAATCGAATGGTTTTACCAGGCCGGCGCCAGCCGTCTGTTCCCCGACTACTGGCAGGACTATATCGCGCCGATTCCACTGGACGAGCGCGACGACTTGCTCAGCGCGTTCCACAAGCGCTTGATCGGAAACGATCAGATTGCCCAGATGCACGCCGCCAAAGCCTGGTCCACTTGGGAAGGTCGGACGGCCACCCTGCGTCCGAACCCGCTGGTGGTCGACCGTTTTTCCGAACCCCAGCGTGCGCTGTCCATCGCCCGCATTGAATGCCACTACTTCACCAACAACGCGTTCCTGGAACCCAACCAACTGATCCGCGACATGGGCAAGATCGCCCATTTGCCGGGCGTGATCGTTCACGGTCGTTACGACGTGATCTGCCCGCTGGATAACGCCTGGGAATTGCATCAAGCCTGGCCGAACAGCGAATTGCAGATTATTCGCGACGCGGGGCATGCGGCGTCGGAACCGGGCATTACCGATGCGCTGGTGCGTGCCGCTGACCAGATGGCCCGCCGTTTGCTTGATCTGCCACCGGAAGAAGCGTGAAGGGGCTGCTACAACGCGTGCGAGGCGCGCGAGTCGAGGTGGCGGGGGAGGTGATCGGCGCGGTGGACCAGGGTTTGTTGGTACTGGTAGCGGTGGAGCCCGATGACACTCGCCTCAACGCCGACAAACTTCTGCATAAGCTGCTTAACTATCGGGTATTCAGCGACGCCGAGGGCAAGATGAATCTGTCCCTGGCAGAGGTGGGAGGTGGGTTGCTGCTGGTGTCGCAGTTCACCTTGGCCGCCGACACCAAGAGCGGGTTGCGCCCCGGTTTTTCGACGGCGGCGCCTCCGGCGTTGGGTGAAGAACTTTTTGACTATCTATTAGGCAAAGCGAAACAGGTGCATGGCACTGTGGCATCAGGTAGATTCGGCGCGGATATGCAGGTGCATCTGGTCAACGATGGCCCGGTAACCTTCCTGTTACAGACCTGAATCTGCTTGAAAGATCTTTTTAGAGGTGTTTCGACTGAAAACAGGGGTTTTTCGCGATAAATACTTTGTTACCCCTGATGCGTTGTAACGCGGCCTACTAGATAATCGCGCGCTACGGGGATCGGCGTTCGTTGGTCCATTTTGACTTAGGTAGAGACTTGTCCGGGACCGTTTGGGGAATCATTTAGCCCCATCGGAGTCGGAATAATGCTCGCCAACTTGGCAAGGGTGGTTTGCAAGGTCGGTTTTTTCATACCGTTTTCCTTGCAGGCACTTAATCTGGCCGTTGGTTTTTTGATCTGTTTTCGGCGAGGGTTGCTCGTGATTGTTAGTCCCTGTAATGCACCAAAATTGTCTACCAAACGGATACGAAGCGCACTGGTAGCGGGCTCGGCACTGCTTTGCCTGTTCAGCGCCGGCCAGCTTTGGGCATTCAATCTGGATGATGTATCGGTTAAGGCAAAAGAGCTGGCCGGGCAGAAATACGAAGCCCCGCGCAGTAACCTGCCGAACGAATTCCGCGAGATGAAATTCGCGGACTATCAAAAAATTCGTTTCCGCACCGAAAAAGCCGAATGGGCCGATCAGAAAACGCCGTTCAAGCTCTCGTTCTATCACCAGGGCATGCACTTCGACACGCCGGTGAAAATCAACGAAATCACGGCGAGTAACGTTGAAGAGATCAAATACGACCCGAGTCGTTTCGATTTCGGCGACTTGAAATTTGATCCTAAAGCCACCGAACAACTGGGTTATGCCGGTTTCCGTGTGCTGTACCCGATCAACAAAGCCGACAAGCAAGACGAAATCATGACCATGCTCGGCGCGAGTTACTTCCGCGTTGTCGGCAAGGGGCACACCTATGGCTTGTCCGCGCGCGGCATGGCTATCGATACCGCGCTGCCGTCTGGCGAAGAGTTTCCGCGCTTCACCGAGTTCTGGATTCAACAGCCAAAACCGACCGACAAGCACCTAGTGATTTTCGCCCTGCTGGATTCGCCTCGCGCCACCGGTGCCTATCGCCTGACCCTGCGTCCAGGCAGCGACACGATTGTCGACGTCAAGGCACGGATGTTCCTGCGTGACAAAGTCACGAAGCTCGGTGTCGCGCCGCTGACCAGCATGTACCTGTTCGGCGCCAATCAGCCGTCGAAAGTGCTGAACTACCGCCGCGAACTGCATGACTCCAGCGGTCTGTCGATCCATGCCGGCAACGGCGAATGGATCTGGCGTCCACTGAACAATCCGAAACACTTGGCCGTGAGCAACTTCTCAATCGAGAACCCGCGCGGTTTCGGCTTGCTGCAACGTGGCCGTGACTTCAGCCACTACGAAGACCTCGACGACCGCTACGACAAGCGCCCAAGCGCCTGGATCGAGCCCAAAGGCGACTGGGGCAAAGGTTCTGTCGATCTGGTCGAGATTCCAACCGCCGACGAAACCAACGACAACATCGTTGCGTTCTGGAGCCCGGAAAAACTGCCAGAGCCTGGCCAGCCGCTCGACGTCGCTTATCGCATGCACTGGACCATCGACGAAGCAGCGCTTCACGCTCAGGACAGCGCTTGGGTCAAGCAGACCCTGCGTTCTACCGGTGACGTGAAACAGTCCAATCTGATTCGTCAGCCTGATGGCAGTGTTGCCTATCTGGTCGACTTCGAAGGCCCATCGCTTGCTGCCTTGCCGGAAACTGCCGATGTCAGCAGTCAGGTCAGCGTTGGCGACAACGCCGAACTGGTCGAGAACAGCGTGCGTTATAACCCTGAGACCAAGGGCTGGCGCCTGACGCTGCGGATGAAAATCAAGGACCCGAGCAAGTCCACCGAGATGCGCGCGGCGCTGGTCGAGAACATCGTGCCTGCTGACCTTGCGAACACCTCGATTCCTACGTCCAGCTCCTCCGTGGCCAAGGCTGATAAAGTCGCCGCCAAGCAACAGGAGAAGGAAGACAAGGACGCCAAGCAGGGCGACGCAAAACAAGCTGATGCCAAGCCAGCCAAGGTTGGCAAGGATCAGGCCGCCAAAGACGCCAAACAGCCTGTGGCTGCAGACGCGGTCCCAGCCACACCGGAATCGGCATCGACTCAAGAAGTCCTGACCGAGACCTGGAGCTACCAGTTGCCTGCCGATGAGTAATTCTCACCCACAGCCAGAGACTCTGTCCGAGTACCTGGCGCATTTACCGATGACCGACGAGCAGCGCGCGGAACTCGCGGGCTGCCAGTCCTTCAGCGAACTGCACCAACGCTTGTCGTCTTCGACATTCGACGCACCGACCGACGCGGCTCAAGCGTCTGTCGGCCGTCGTTTGACGCTCAACACCGCCGAAGAGCTGGACGAAGCGCAGATGCTGGCCGTCGACGCCAGTGGTCGGGTCTGCCTCAAGGCGACGCCTCCCATCCGCCGGACCAAAGTTGTGCCGGAGCCATGGCGCACCAATATTCTGGTACGTGGCTGGCGGCGCATGACGGGTCGCACCAATCCTCCGGCTCCGCCGAAGGATGAGCGTGTGCTGCCGGCGGCTCGCTGGCGGACCGTGGGCTCGATCCGTCGCTACATTCTGCTGGTACTGATGCTGGGCCAGACCATCGTTGCCGGCTGGTACATGAAAGGCATCATGCCGTATCAGGGCTGGTCGTTTGTTGACCTCAACGAAGTGCTGCGCCAACCGTTCCTGGCCACCGCGACGCAAGTGCTGCCGTATGCGTTGCAAACCAGCATCCTGATCCTGTTCGGGATTCTCTTTTGCTGGGTTTCGGCAGGTTTCTGGACCGCGTTGATGGGCTTCCTCGAGTTGCTCACCGGGCATGATAAATACCGTATTTCCGGCGCCAGCGCTGGCAACGAGCCGATCGCCAAGGACGCACGCACCGCACTGGTGATGCCGATTTGCAACGAAGACGTGCCACGGGTATTTGCCGGTTTGCGGGCGACTTTTGAGTCGGTCGCGGCCACGGGTGACCTTGATCGTTTCGACTTCTTTGTCCTGAGCGATAGTAACGAAGCCGACATCTGCATCGCCGAGCAACAGGCCTGGCTGGATGTCTGCCGCGAGGCCAAGGGTTTCGGCAAGATTTTCTACCGTCGCCGTCGCCGTCGCGTTAAACGCAAAAGCGGCAACCTCGATGACTTCTGCCGTCGCTGGGGCGGTGACTACAAGTACATGGTCGTGCTCGACGCGGATTCCGTGATGAGCGGCGAATGCCTGACCAGCCTGGTGCGCTTGATGGAAGCGACGCCGGATGCCGGTATCATCCAGACCGCGCCTCGTGCGTCGGGCATGGACACCCTGTATGCGCGCATGCAGCAGTTTGCGACCCGTGTCTACGGTCCGCTGTTCACCGCCGGTCTGCACTTCTGGCAGTTGGGTGAATCCCACTACTGGGGCCACAATGCAATCATCCGCATGAAGCCGTTCATCGAGCACTGCGCCTTGGCGCCGTTGCCGGGTAAAGGTGCATTTGCGGGCGCGATTCTGTCCCACGACTTCGTCGAAGCGGCATTGATGCGCCGTGCCGGTTGGGGCGTGTGGATTGCCTACGATTTGCCGGGCAGCTATGAAGAGTTGCCGCCGAACCTGCTGGACGAACTCAAGCGTGACCGTCGCTGGTGCCACGGCAACCTGATGAACTTCCGGCTGTTCCTGGTCAAAGGCATGCACCCGGTACACCGTGCGGTGTTCCTGACCGGGGTGATGTCTTACCTGTCGGCGCCGTTATGGTTCTTCTTCCTGGTGTTGTCCACGGCGTTGTTGGCGGTGAACACCCTGATGGAACCGCAATACTTCATGGAACCGCGACAGCTCTATCCGCTGTGGCCGCAATGGCATCCGGACAAGGCTGTCGCGCTGTTCTCGACAACTATTGTGTTGCTGTTCCTGCCAAAGTTATTGAGCATCATCCTGATCTGGGCGAAGGGCGCGAAAGAGTTCGGCGGCAAGTTCAAGGTGACGTTCTCGATGCTGCTGGAGATGCTGTTCTCCATGCTGCTGGCGCCGGTGCGGATGATTTTCCACACCCGATTCGTCCTTGCCGCGTTCCTTGGTTGGGCCGCGACCTGGAACTCGCCGCAACGTGATGATGACTCCACGCCCTGGAGCGAAGCCGTCAAGCGCCACGGTCCACAGACCTTGCTGGGCTTCTTCTGGGCCTTGCTGGTGATCTGGCTGAACCCAAGCTTCCTGTGGTGGTTGGTGCCGATCGTCGGTTCGTTGATGCTGTCGATTCCGGTGTCGGTGATCTCCAGCCGTGTCGGTCTGGGCCTGAAGTCCCGTGACGAGAGCCTGTTCCTGATTCCTGAGGAATACAATCCGCCACAAGCCCTGCTGGCCACGGATCAGTACACCCATGAAAACCGTTATCACGCGTTGAAAGACGGCTTCATCCGCGCGGTGGTCGATCCCCAGCAGAACGCGTTGGCGTGCTCGCTGGCGACTTCCCGTCACGGTCAGGCCGAGCCGATTGAATGGCTGCGGGTCGAGCGCGTTCGTCATGCGTTGAAGGTCGGACCTTCTGGGCTGAATAACCACGACCGTCTGCAACTGCTGAGTGACCCGGTGGCGTTGGGTCGTTTGCATGAGCAAGTCTGGAATGAAGGCCACGCCGAGTGGCTGGACGCCTGGCGGACTTCGGTGAAAGCCGATCCGCATGCGCCGGTGCTGCCGCTCAAACCACTGAGCGCACAACCTCAGTTGGCCTGACGAAAAAACCCCGCGAAAGCGGGGTTTTTTTTGCGCCGACTGATCGTGGCTGATCGTTCCCACGCTCTGCATGGGAACGATCGGCGTATGAGTAACAAATCCTGCGTAAACCCTTGTGCAAACGAGCGAGTGCGTTAGCATCCGTCCCCGAATTGGTGCGCCCGGATAATTTGTGTCCGTATTGGTGCGTTTCCGCAGCGGGAACGGCCATTTGTGCGCCTCACACGTAATGGTTTGGGGACTTGATGATGAAGAAGTATCTCTCGATGCTGCTGGTCGGCGTCACGGCACTGGTTGCAGTCAGCGCGGCGCAGGCCGGTGCCATCGATGACGCGGTCAAGCGCGGCACGCTGAAAGTCGGGATGGACCCGACCTACATGCCGTTCGAAATGACCAACAAGCGCGGCGAGATCATTGGTTTCGAAGTCGACATCCTCAAAGCCATGAGCAAGGCCATGGGCGTCAAGCTGGAACTGGTGTCTACAGGCTACGACGGCATCATCCCGGCCCTGATGACCGACAAGTTCGACATGATCGGCAGCGGTATGACCCTGACCCAAGAGCGCAACCTGCGCCTGAACTTCAGCGAACCGTTCATCGTGGTCGGCCAGACCCTGCTGATTCGTAAGGAGCTTGAAGGCACCATCAAGTCTTACAAGGACCTGAACACCGCCGACTACCGTATCACCTCCAAACTCGGCACCACCGGCGAAATGGTCGCCCGGAAAATGATCTCCAAAGCCCAGTACCACGGCTACGACAACGAGCAGGAAGCCGTGCTCGACGTGGTCAACGGTAAGGCCGATGCCTTCATCTACGACGCGCCTTATAACGTCGTGGCGGTGACTAAGGTCGGTGCAGGCAAGCTGGTGTTCCTCGACAAGCCGTTCACCTACGAGCCACTGGCCTTTGGCCTGAAGAAGGGTGACTACGACAGCCTTAACTTCATTAACAACTTCCTGCACCAGATCCACGAAGACGGCACCTACGATCGCATCCATGACAAGTGGTTCAAAGACACCGCTTGGCTCAAGGACATGGAATAGCCCACCGCTGATCGTTCCCACGCAGAGCGTGGGAACGAGCGAATCTAAGAGTCCTGCAAATGAAAGCTAAAAAATCCCAACTGCCCTGGCACGTCCTGACCGTGCTCGTGCTCATCGGCCTGGCCGGCGCGTTGTATTACGCCACCTCGCTGATGGCCTACGAATGGCGCTGGAATCGTGTGCCGCAGTACTTCGCCTACCACGCCGAGGAGTCCCTGCGCGCCGCCGATATTTCCACGGTCAGCGAACTGGTGCGCCAAGGTGACAAGGCTCAGGTCACCCTACGTAATGACGCGGGCGTCGAACAACACCTGACGGTCGATGACAATAGCCTGCAAGTTGCTCAGGGTGATGACGTGGCTGAAGGCGACGTTGTCGGTGTGACCCGACATTGGGCCGCAGGCCCGTTGCTCTGGGGTCTTTGGACCACGCTGTGGTTGTCGATGGTGTCTGGCGTCCTTGGTTTGCTGATTGGCCTGGCTACCGGCCTGTGCCGACTGTCCACCAACCCGACTCTGCGCGACCTCTCGACGATCTACGTCGAATTGGTGCGCGGTACACCGCTGCTGGTACAGATTTTCATCTTCTACTTCTTCATCGGCACCGTGATGAACCTGTCCCGAGAATTCGCCGGGATTGCTGCGCTGTCGCTGTTCACCGGCGCCTATGTGGCCGAGATCATCCGCTCTGGCGTGCAGTCCATTGCCCGTGGCCAGAACGAAGCCGCGCGCTCGCTGGGGTTGAGTGCCGGCCAGTCGATGCGCCACGTGGTGCTGCCGCAAGCGTTGAAGCGTGTGCTGCCGCCGTTGGCCGGTCAGTTCATCAGTCTGGTCAAGGACACCTCTCTGGTGTCGGTGATCGCGATCACTGAACTGCTCAAAAGCGGCCGAGAAGTCATCACCACCTCGTTCTCGCCGTTCGAGATCCTGTTCTGCGTCGCCGCGCTGTACCTGTTGATCAACCTGCCGCTGTCGAAAATCGCCAGCCGGCTTGAGCGGAGGCTCGCGCAAAGTGATTGAAGTCCGCAATTTGGTAAAAGTCTTCGATACCCGTGGTCAGGTCGTTCGTGCGGTGGATAACGTATCGACCACCGTCGCCACGGGCGAGGTGTTGGTGGTGATCGGTCCGTCCGGCTCCGGCAAGTCAACCTTCTTGCGCTGCCTCAATGGCCTTGAGGCATTCGACTCAGGCTCGGTGAGCATTGGCGGCCTGCAACTGGCCGATCCAAAAACTGATGTGAATGCCTATCGTCGGGACGTCGGCATGGTATTCCAGCATTTCAACCTATTCGGACACATGACCGTGCTGGACAACCTCTGTCTGGCCCAGAAAGTCGTGCGCAAGCGCGGTAAGCGGGAGCGTGAGGCCAAGGCCATGGCGTTGCTGGAAAAGGTCGGCATCGCGCAGAAGGCCAACGAGTTCCCGTCGCGCCTGTCTGGCGGCCAGCAACAGCGTGTGGCGATTGCTCGCGCGTTGGCCATGGAACCGAAGGTCATGCTGTTTGATGAACCGACGTCCGCGCTCGACCCGGAAATGGTCGGCGAAGTGCTGGACGTGATGAAAACCCTGGCCGTCGAAGGCATGACCATGGTCTGCGTCACCCACGAAATGGGCTTTGCCCGGGAAGTGGCGGATCGGGTGCTGTTTTTCGATCACGGGAAACTGCTGGAAGACGCTTCGCCGGCCGAGTTCTTCGGCGCCCCGAAAGACCCTCGCGCCCAGGCGTTTCTGCGCCAGGTTCTTTAATCGCTTCGACTGATCGTTCTCACCGCGGTGGGAACGATCAGCCTGACCGACTAAACCTTGAACTTGCCGACCAACACCTGCAACTGCGTGCCCAACCGCGCCAGCTCAACGCTGGACGCCGCGGTCTCTTCACTGGCGGCCGAGGTTTGCTCGGACACGTCGCGCACGTTCAGTACGCTGCGGTTAATTTCTTCTGCCACGGCGCTTTGTTGTTCGGCTGCCGCCGCGATCTGCTGATT
The DNA here is from genome assembly GCF_034351645.1 of Pseudomonas sp. DC1.2. Taxonomy (NCBI): domain Bacteria; kingdom Pseudomonadati; phylum Pseudomonadota; class Gammaproteobacteria; order Pseudomonadales; family Pseudomonadaceae; genus Pseudomonas; species Pseudomonas sp. DC1.2. Next base: position 296,087 of record NZ_CP133782.1, read on the forward strand.
CATCGACTGAATTGCCGACACGGTGCGTGTGATGTTTTCCAGCGAGCCGCCGGCGCGACGGGTCAGTTCGACGCTGCTGTCGGTCAGGGCGCGGCTGTTATCCATGATGGTCGAAACTTGTTGGGTGCCGGCTTGCAGGCCGACGATCAACTCTTCGATTTCCTCGGTAGACTTTTGCGTGCGCTGCGCCAGGCTGCGCACTTCGTCGGCCACCACCGCAAAGCCGCGTCCGGCTTCACCGGCGCGGGCGGCTTCGATGGCGGCGTTCAGCGCCAGCAGATTGGTTTGTTGGGCCACGGACTTGATCACGTCGAGCACGCTGCCGATCTTGTCGCTCTCGCGTTTGAGATGACTCATGGCTTCGGTGGAGTTGCCCACTTCCTTGGCCAGGCGCTCGATCTGAGCAATGGCTTCGCCGACTACTTTGTCGCCTTCGCGGGCTTGTTGGTCTGCGGCAACTGCGGCTTCTGACGCTTCCTCGGCGTTGCGTGCCACTTCCTGCACGGTGGCGGTCATTTCGTGCATGGCGGTGGCCACCTGATCAGTCTCAATCTTCTGGCTGTTGACCCCGGCACTGGTTTGCTCGGTCACGGCGGACAGCGCTTGGGCGGCGCTGGCGATTTGCGTGACACCTTGGCTGATGCCTCCGATCAATTCACGCAGGCCCACGGTCATGCTCTGCATGGCGCGCTGAAGCTGGCCCAGTTCATCCTTGCGCAGTGAAACGAGGTTGTGGGTCAAGTCGCCAGCGGCGACGCGCTCAGCGACGTTGAGGGTCTGGCTCAAGGGAATGACAATCTGACGAGTGATGGCGAGCGCAGCGAGCAAACCAAAGACCAGCGCCAGTACCGAGGACATCAGCAGCAGGCTCTTGGCGTGGTCGGCGTCGGTGTCGCGGACGACCGTTTGCGAGACGGTCAGTTTTTTGCTGACGTCGAGCATGATGTCGCCCTGTTCGCTCATGCGCTTCAGGGCGGCGGCACTGGCGAGCTGTGAGTCGCGAAACTGGCTGACGGCGGCGCGATAGGCTTTGAGCGAATCGGTGGCCTGTTGCAGGTTGGCGGTGTATTGCTCCGGCAGTTTGGCTGTCAGGCCTTCGAGGCTTTTCAGCGCGTTGTCGATGGCGTCCAGCGCGGGTTGCTCGGCTTCGGTCTTGGCACTGTAGGTGTAGCCGCGGACCTGGAAGCGTGCTTGCTGGATCAGTTTGCTCAGGTCGATCACGCTGTTGAACTGGGCAATGTTGTCGCCTTGCAGCAGGGACTTCTCGACTTCCGAGACTTTGACCACGGCGTTGTCCGCGTTGGCTCCCAGCTTGTTACGAGCGTCTTCGCGATTGGCTCCGGCCTGAGTCATGGCGATGAAAGCTTGTCTGTACTGGTTGACCGCGGCCAGTTGCTGATCGATCAGCGCCACGTCAGCGGGTTGCTCGATCAGTTTGCGTGCGGTTTGCAGGCCGGCTTCAAGTTGCCCCAGCAGCTCGTTGACCACGCCAGGGCCTTGTTCGCCACGGCGCATTTCGTAGTCGAGGCGGGCCAGTCGCAAGTCTTTGGTCAGCTCAGTGAGGCTGGAAATAAACCCTAGCTTGTCACCACGGCTCATGACACCGGTCAGGCCGGTCCAGCCGGTGAAGGTAATTAACAGGGTCAGGAGCAGGACCAGACCGAAGCCGACACCCAGTTTACGATTAACGCTGACGTTTCCCAGTTTCTCGGCTAGCCATCGGTACATGCTGCTATTCCCCTTGGACCACAAGTTGGTTTTATGGGAAGCATATCGGCGTGCGGGACGGAATCTGTAGGCGCCTTTGGTCGCGGGGTGGCGGTTTGTTTAGAACAGCCGTGCGAGCAGCGCGGTGACGGCGGTTTCAACACGCAGGATGCGATCGCCGAGTTGTACCGGTTGCAGGCCAGACTTTCTCAACAGCTCGATTTCGTAGGGAATCCAGCCACCTTCTGGGCCGATGGCCAGGGTGACGGCTTCGTCCACGCTACGGGGGCAGGGCGGGTAAAGGCCGGGGTGGCCCACGAGGCCGAGGGTGCCCTCGCTGATGGCGGGCAGGCGATCTTCGACAAACGGTTTGAAGCGCTTCTCGATGATGATCTGCGGCAGTATGCAGTCTCGGGCCTGCTCCAGGCCGAGGATCAATTGCTCACGAATCGCCTCGGGGTCCAGGAACGGTGTCTGCCAGAAGCTCTTCTCGACGCGGTAGCTGTTGACCAGAATGACCCGTGACACACCCATGGTGGCGATGGTCTGGAATATCCGGCGCAGCATCTTCGGGCGAGGCAGCGCCAGCACCAGGGTCAACGGCAGTTTGGCCGGTGGCGATTGATCAAGCGTGACGTGCAGTTCGGCTTCGCCGGCTTCCAGGCGCAGCACGTGCGCCGAACCCATCAGCCCGCCGATGCGCCCGACACGCAAGCTGTCACCCACTTCACAGCGATGGACTTCATGCATGTGCGTCAGCCGGCGATCGTGCAGGAGCACTCGGTCGGGCGCAATGAAATCGGCCTCTTCGAGCAGCAGCAGGTTCACGGCTGAGTCGCTGGCGGCTGGTCGTTGTGATCGTCAGCCGGTTGATCGTCCGGGTGGTCACCGCGTTTGCTGATCAAGCTGCCGAACAGGATGCCGATTTCGAACAGCAACCACATCGGTATGGCCAGCAGTGTCTGCGAGAAGATATCGGGCGGTGTCAGGATCATCCCGACAACAAAGCAGCCGATGACCACGTAGGGGCGAATTTTCTTCAGGTATTTGACGTCGACTACGCCGATCCACACCAGCAGCACCACGGCCACCGGTATTTCGAACGCCACGCCGAAAGCGAAGAACAGCGTCATGACGAAATCGAGGTAGCTGGTGATGTCGGTCATCATTTCCACGCCGGCCGGGGTGGCGGCAGCGAAGAACTTGAAGATCAGTGGGAACACCAGGAAATACGCGAATGCCATGCCGGTGTAGAACAACAGGATGCTGGAAACCAGCAGCGGCACTGCAATGCGCTTCTCATGCTTATACAGCCCTGGTGCGATGAAACCCCAGATTTGGTGCAGGATTACCGGAATCGCCAGGAACAACGAAACCATCATGGTCAGTTTCAACGGCGTCAGAAACGGCGAGGAGACGTCAGTGGCAATCATCGTCGCGCCGGCCGGCAAGTACGCCCGCAGCGGTATGGAAACAAAGGTGTAGATCTGCTGGGTGAACGCGAACAGCCCGGCAAAAATGATAAAAATCGCTGCTACACAACGCAGCAGGCGGGTACGCAACTCGGTGAGGTGCGAAACCAACGGCATGTGCTGGTCGTTTTCAGGAATATCGCTCATGAGACTCGCGGCGGCAATGTAGGGTCGTGAGGAGCCGGCGTCGTCGGCGCGGCAGCAGGAGCAGCAGGTTCTTTAGGGGTTGTTGCGACAACGGGTGCAGGTGCAGCCGTCGCAACGGTGGGCACAGGCGCGTCAGCCGCCGGCGCATGAATCGTCTGGGCGGCCACCGGCTCAACCGGCGTCGCGTCTTGCTGCGTCGGCGAGAAAATTTTACGCGCCTCCTGCTCAAGCGACAGGATGTGTTCGTTGTGCAGTTGCCGACGAATCTCGTCGGCACCGATTTCACGTTCGACTTCCTGTTTGATCGCGTTGAAGCTGCGCTTCAGCCGCCCGATCCACAGGCCGGCGGTGCGCGCAGCACCCGGCAGACGCTCGGGGCCAAGGACCAGCAGGGCGACGAGGCCGACGAGCAGCAGTTCAGAGAAGCTGATACCAAACATTAGTCAGTGCTCACACGTCTTTGCGGATCGGCTCTTCGACTTTCTGCGCCTGCACGTCAATGGTGTGCGGGTGGTTCAGAGGTGAAGTGGACTGTGGTTGAACGGGCGGAACCGGTTGGGCCGGGGTCACGGTCGGGTCAACCGGCTTCTCTTCATCGTTCATGGCTTTGCGAAAGCCCTTGATCGACTCGCCGACGTCAGTGCCGAGGTTTTTCAGTTTCTTGGTGCCGAACACCAGCACCACGACAACCAGGATGACGATCCAGTGTTTCCAGTCAAAAATGCCCATGCTGCTGCTCCTCTCAAATAGTTGTTCAGGCGGACGGACGCGAGGCTTTCTCGACGTGTCCGGACAGACCGAAGCGACGGTCCAGTTCATCGAGTACAGCCTGTGGATGCTGCCCCAGTTGGGCCAGCATGACCATGCTGTGGAACCACAAATCGGCGGTTTCGTAGATCACATCGCTGCAGTCACCGCTGATAGCGGCATCCTTCGCGGCAATGATGGTTTCGACCGACTCTTCGCCCACTTTCTCCAGAATCTTGTTCAAGCCCTTGTGGTACAGGCTGGCGACATACGAGCTGTCGGCGGCAGCGCCTTTGCGCTCTTCCAGCACTTGGGCCAGACGGGTCAACGTGTCACTCATGGGTGTGTCCTGCGGAATAGATGGCGTGCGGATCCTTGAGAACAGGGTCGACGGTTTTCCAGTCGCCGTTTTCGAAGACGCGGTAGAAGCAGCTCTGGCGGCCGGTATGGCAAGCGATATCGCCGATCTGCTCGACCATGAGAATGATGACATCGGCGTCGCAGTCCAGGCGCATCTCATGCAGGGTCTGCACGTGGCCGGACTCTTCGCCTTTGCGCCACAACTTGCCACGGGAACGTGACCAGTAAATGGCACGGTTCTCGGCAGCGCTCAGTTCTAGCGCTTCGCGGTTCATCCAGGCCATCATCAGGACGCGCCCGGTCTTGTGATCCTGTGCAATCGCTGGCACCAGGCCATCGGCGTCCCACTTGATCTCGTCCAGCCAGTTTTTCATCTTCGACTCCGACAGCGGGCCCAACACTTCATTAGTCGGGCACAGGCGTTGAAACAGTGTGCCAGCGTGCGGGAGCTCTGGCTATCGGCGAACGACCAGATACAAACCGACGGCCAGCATGATGCCGGCCGGCCAATGACCCAGTTCGCTAAGCGGACCGCCAGCCAGCACAATAGCGCCGCCCGCCAGATGCGCACAGCCCAGCAGCCGCAGGAACCAGTCGTCCTTGCGCTTGTGCCAAGGTGGCGGAGGGTCGTAGGCATGAGGTTGGGACATACGCTCAAGCAGATCGCGAGCCATGTTGGCCAGGTGCGGCAGTTGTTCGAACTGGCTCTGTACGTTGCCGATCAAGGTTTTTGGGCTGACACGCTCGCGCATCCAGCGTTCGAGGAACGGCTGGGCGGTGTTCCACAAGTCCAGGTCCGGGTACAACTGACGGCCGAGGCCTTCGATGTTCAACAGGGTTTTTTGCAGCAGAACGAGTTGCGGCTGCACTTCCATATTGAAACGGCGAGCGGTCTGGAACAGGCGCATCAGCACTTGGCCGAAGGAAATATCTTTTAACGGTTTTTCGAAGATTGGCTCGCACACCGTTCGAATCGCCGCTTCGAATTCGTTGAGTTTGGTTTCCGCCGGCACCCAGCCGGAATCGATGTGCAACTGCGCCACGCGGCGGTAATCACGTTTGAAGAACGCGAACAGATTACGCGCCAGGTAGTCCTGGTCTTCCGGGGTCAGGCTGCCAACGATGCCGCAGTCAATCGCAATGTACTGCGGGCTCCAGGGGTTCACGGTGCTGACAAAAATGTTGCCGGGGTGCATGTCGGCGTGGAAGAAACTGTCGCGGAACACTTGGGTGAAGAAAATTTCTACGCCGCGCTCGGCGAGCATCTTCATGTCGGTGCGTTGGTCGGCCAGGGTCGCGAGGTCAGTGACTTGAACTCCGTAGATGCGCTCCATCACCAGCACTTTCGGGCGGCACCAGTCCCAATAGACTTGCGGTACGTACAGCAGCGGCGAGCCTTCGAAGTTGCGCTTCAACTGGCTGGCGTTCGCCGCCTCGCGCAGCAGGTCGAGTTCGTCGTAAATGGTTTTTTCGTAGTCCTGGACCACGTCCACCGGGTGCAGCAGGCGTGCGTCGGCCGACAGCCGTTCAGCGGCGCGGGCGAGAATAAATAGCCATGCGAGGTCTTGGGCAATGATCAGTTTCAGCCCCGGACGGATCACCTTGACCACCACTTCTTCGCCGGTTTTCAGTTGCGCGGCGTGTACCTGAGCCACCGAAGCCGACGCCAGGGGTTCTACATCGAAGCGGGCGAAGACCTCACTGATTTTTTTACCGAGCTGTTCTTCGATCAGCCTGATCGACACTTGCGAGTCGAACGGCGGCACGCGGTCTTGCAGCTTCATCAGCTCATCGGCGATGTCTTCGGGCAGCAGGTCGCGGCGCGTCGACAGAATCTGGCCGAACTTGATGAAAATCGGTCCCAGGTCCTGCAATGCCAGGCGCAATCGTGCGCCACGGCTCAGGTCCAGCGTCTTACGCGGGAACCAGCGCCACGGCAAGGCGTAGCGCAGCGCCAGCAGGAACCAGGGCAGTGGAAGGGCGAACAGCAGGTCATCGAGGCGGTAGCGGATCACGACGCGCTGGATGCGCAACAAACGGCGGACGGCAAGCAGCTTCATGCGTTATCGCTTGGGTCGAGGGATCGGGAAAGGCGCTCGAAACGCGCCTCGAGACGTTCCAGATCGAGTTTGATCTGGTCCAGTTCATTGAAGCGGGCTTCGGCTTCACGCAGGCCGACGAGGGCGCGCGATTCTTCGGCCAGGTATTCACCGAGGTTCTGGTTCAGGCTGGCGAACCCTTGCTGATAAAAGCGTGCGCGGCTGCGCAGATGACCGCCGACTAACTGCGTGGCGACCGGGCCGAGCCAGCGCGAGAGTTCGTACTCCCAGTCCAGCTCAAGGTCTTGCAAGACTGCGGCCAGTTCGAGCAGCACGCCGCTGTCGCCATCGAGTTCGACGTGCGGGCTGTGCAAGATCGAGGTTTTGTCCTTGCTCATTGCCAGTTTCAACAGGCTGGAGGCCGGCGCACGCAAGGTGCAGTCAGCGCCGGTTTCCCACTGGGAGGCCAACATCAAGCCTTCGTCGCTGGGCAGGATGAACAGTTGCAGCGCCGGGCTGCGGCAATCGACTGCAATCACTTTGCCGGTCAAATGCGCCAGGCGCGGCAGTGCGGTGCTGTCGAGGCGCAGCACCCGGTTCAGGCCAAGTTCGACACTGGCGAGTAGGCCGGCCAGTAACATCAGGGCTTGATGCCGCGGTGCAGGGCGACGATACCTGCGGTCATGTTGTGGTAGGTCACGCGGTCGAAACCGGCTTCGACCATCATCGACTTCAAGGTTTCCTGATTCGGGTGCATGCGGATCGATTCGGCCAGGTAGCGATAGCTTTCCGAATCATTGGTGATCAGCTTGCCCATCAGCGGCATGAAGGCGAACGAGTAGGCATCGTAGGCTTTGGACATCAGCGCGTTGGTAGGCTTGGAGAACTCCAGCACCAGCAGACGACCGCCCGGTTTGAGCACACGCAGCATCGAGCGCAACGCGTCTTCTTTGTGGGTAACGTTGCGCAAGCCGAAGGCGATGGTCACGCAGTCGAAATGGTTGTCAGGGAACGGCAGTTTTTCCGCATCGGCCTGCACGAATTCGACGTTACCGGCCACACCCAGATCCAGCAGGCGGTCACGGCCGACCTTGAGCATGGATTCATTGATGTCGGCTAACACCACTTGGCCGCTCGGACCAACGAGGTGCGAGAATTTTTTAGTCAGGTCGCCCGTACCGCCGGCGATATCCAGCACGCGGTTACCGGTGCGAACACCCGACAGCTCGATGGCAAAACGCTTCCACAAACGGTGCATGCCGCCCGACAGGAGGTCGTTCATCAGGTCGTACTTGGCGGCTACTGAGTGGAACACCTCAGCGACTTTTTCCGCTTTTTGGCTTTCCGGAACGTTTTTGAAACCGAAGTGTGTGGTGGGTTCGGCATCGCTGCCTTTGCGCTGATCAGTCATATCGCTGTCACCAGAAGAGAATGCGGGACATTCTAATCCCGGTGGCGGGCTTTGTCTTGGCATGCCTAAAGGTAAGATACGCAACCACCGGGACGTTTTGCCGCAGCAGTGGTCAAGATGTCGGGAAAAATATTTATAAAGCAGGAGTCATTCGATGGCCCGTATTAGTGTTGAGCGTGCCCACGACCTGGGCAAGGAAGCGGCCCGGGCGAAGGCCGAAAAGTTGGCGCAGAAACTCTCCGATCAATATGGCGTAGAGCCGCAATGGTCCGGCGATACCCTGAACCTCAAGCGTTCGGGTGTGAAAGGCGCGGTGCATGTGGGTGAAGACTCGATCAAGGTTGATGTCGAGTTGGGACTGTTGATGTCGGCGATGAGTGGCACCATCAAATCGGAAATCGAAAAGGCCCTTGATAAAGCGTTGGCCTGATTCGGTCTGACTTTTGGAGGGGGCAATGTCCCCAGGGTTTTATGTCAGTTGTTAGGGTGCCGTTTCTAATTTTTCGTCCTACTTTGTGCCAGAGCCCGACACTTTCGCGGGCAGTTCCTCAACCTTTCTGCGCGTGAGGTGCATCATGGCCAATGTTATTTCGAAGAAAAAAATCGACACATCGACGAGTGCTTTGCACGACGTTAAATCCTATGCCCGCAAGGTCTGGCTGGCGGGCCTCGGTGCCTATACCAAGGTTGGTCAAGAAGGTAGCGAGTACTTTCAAGAGTTGATCAAGGCTGGTCAAACGGTTGAAAAGAAAGGCAAAAAAGTAGTTGCCGAGAAACTTGAAGCGGCCAATGCCGAGATTGATGACGCCAAGAGTGAAGTGAGCACGTTCAAAGGCAAGGTTGAAGTTCAACTCGACAAGGTCGAGAAGGCTTTTGACTCGCGTGTTGCAAGTGCCTTGAATCGTATCGGCATTCCGTCTAAACATGACGTCGAGACACTCTCTGCTAAGCTCGATGAGCTGACGGCATTGCTCGAACGTGTCGCGCGTAAATCTTAAGGAGAACGGGATGGCTGGTAAAAAGAATACTGAAAAAGAAGGCAGCTCGTGGATCGGGAAAGTCGAAGACTACTCCCGCAAAATCTGGCTGGCTGGTTTAGGCGTGTACTCGAAGATCGACACTGACGGCAGCAAGCTCTTCGATACATTGGTTAAAGACGGCGAGAAAGCCGAGAAGCTCACCAAAAACGCTGTCGGCAAAAAAGTCGATGCCGCCAAGGACACTGCTTCGTCGGCCAAGTCGCGTCTCAGCGATGTGAAAGACCGCGCGCTGGGCAAGTGGGATGAGCTGGAGGGGGCTTTCGACAAGCGCTTGAACAGCGCCATTTCACGCCTGGGTGTACCGAGCCGCAATGAAGTCAAAGCGCTGCACAGCAAGGTCGATACCCTGACCAAGCAAATCGAAAAACTTACGGGCGCCAAAGTTGCGCCTGTGGCAGCGAAAACCGCAGCGGCCAAACCCGCCACTAAAACAGCGGCCAAGCCGCTGGTGAAGGCTGCTGCTAAACCTGCTGCGAAAGCGGCGGCTAAGCCTGCTGCCAAGACGGCCGCTGCAAAACCAGCCGCCGCCAAGCCGGCCGCCAAAGCAGTTGCCGCTAAAGCCGCGGCTAAACCTGTAGCCAAGCCCGCCGCCAAGCCGGTGGCAAAAACCGCAGCGGCCAAACCCGCCGCTGCCAAAAAGCCTGCGGTGAAAAAAGCGACCGCTCCGAAAGCGGCCGCACCGAAACCCGCAGTGACTGCCGCCAAACCGGCAGCGTCGGCCAGCACAACGAACTCCGTTGCTGCGCCGACCCCCGCTGCTACCCCGACTGCCGCGTCAGCTCCATCGACGCCAACCAGTCAGTCCTGACGATCACGCCCAGCCTGCAAGGGCCGGGCGTTTTTAGGCTCAGTTCTATCAACACCGCTGTGCCCCTGTGGGACCGAGCTTGTTTGCTCCCGCCGGGGTCAGTCGTGTTCTTCGAGGTACTGCAACGCGAGTTGCTCGGTCGCAGCCTTGATCGGCGGCAGCAAATGCGGCGCCACCAGCATCATGATCTGGTACACCACCAGCCGCACTTCACCTTCACGATCAAGAATCCGCTGGTAATCCAGGGAAAACAGCAACGTCATGGTGATCTGTTCCACCAGCTGCCCCAATGCCTGCGTATCGCTGACTAACTGTCCTTGAGCCTTCAACCGCGCGAGTAATGACGCCAGCGTGCGTTTCAGCGCATTGAGCAGGTTGCGGATGCCCTTGGCCAGTTTCGGCAGGCGCCCTGCCAGGTTCGACAGGTCCTGAAACAGAAACCGGTAATGCGCGAGGCGCTCCACGATCAGGTGCAAGAACAGCCAGTAATCTTCGGGGGCCAGTTGCACGTTGGGCGGCGGATCGAGCAACGGTGCCAGTTCATTCTGGAAGCGCTCGAATAGTCCGAGAATCAACGGCTCCTTGCCGTGGAAGTGGTAGTAGAGATTACCTGGGCTGATGCCCATTTCATTGGCAACTTCCATGGTTGAAACGTTCGGTTCGCCCTTGTGGTTGAACAACTGAAGGGCACATTCGAGGATCCGGTCGCGGGTTTTCATCCAGTCTTCTTAATGGTCGAGTCAGACCACGGTCGGTGTCGACCGTGGCTCGTTGAATATCAGCGCACGTGAACGTAAGTACCCGGTGCCGCCTCCAGCGGTGGGTAGTTCTGGTTGCCCAGGGTCATCAGGGTTTCCCTCTGTGCACCAGAGCGTTCTTGAACCCAGGCGAGCCATTGGGGCCACCAACTGCCGTTGACTTGTTTGGCGTCGTAATACCAGGCGCGAGGGTCGCTGCTCAGTTTGGCGTTTTCGACATAGTTGGCTTTAGGGTTGCTTGGCGGGTTGAGAATGCTTTGGACATGGCCGCTGTTGGAGAGCACGAAACGCCGCTCGCCTCCCAGCAGCAGCGTTGAGCGATACACCGCATCCCACGGCGTGATGTGGTCGTTAATACCGCCCACGCTGAAGCTGTCGACGGTGACTTTCTGTAAGTCGATTGGCGTGCCGCAGACTTCGAGGCCGCCGGCATGGCTCAACGGGTTGTGCTTGAAGAAGTCCAGCAGGTCGCCATGGAACGCCGCTGGCAACCGGGTGTTGTCGTTGTTCCAATAGAGGATGTCGAACGCAGGCGGCTCTTTACCCAGCAGGTAGTTGTTGACGAAGTAGCTCCAGATCAAATCGTTGGGGCGCATCCAGGCGAACACTTTAGCCATGTCGCGCCCCTCCAGGACGCCCTTTTGGTAGGAGCGGCGCTTGGCGGCTTCCAAGGATTGTTCGTCGGCGAACAGCGTGGCCGGGCTGTCCATTTGGCTGTCGAGCAGGCTGACCAGATAAGTCGCACTGGAGACGCGTCGCAGTTGGCGTTTGGCTTGTAAGTGCCCTTGCAGTGCAGCGATGGTCAGGCCGCCGGCGCACGCGCCCATTAGGTTGACCTCGCGGGCTCCGGTGATTGCGCGGCAGACGTTCATCGCCTCTTCCACCGCCTCAACGTAAGTCGAGAGCCCCCATTCCCGATGGCGCACGTCCGGGTTCCTCCAGCTGATCATGAAGGTTTGCAGGCCGTTTTTCAGGGCGAACTGGACGAAGCTGTTCGCCGGGCTCAGGTCGAAAATGTAGTATTTGTTGATTTGCGGTGGCACCACCAGCAGTGGTTTGGCGTATTGCTTCTCGCTCATCGGCTTGTACTGGATCAGTTCCAGCAGTTCGTTGCGAAACACCACGGAGCCGCTGGTGGTGGCGACGGTTTTACCCACCTCGAAAGCCTGTTTGGTGACCTGCCTGGGCAGCCCGTCGTTGTGCAGGAAGTCGTCGATCAAGTGGCTGGCGCCGCGCACCAGGCTGTTGCCGCCGGAGTTGAAAATCTCTTTGAGCGCCAGTGGATTGAGCAGGGTATTGGACGGCGCCACGGCATCGTTGAGCAGCGCGAATGCAAAGTGCGCGCGGGCGCGATCATCGGGGCTCATGTGGCTTTCGTCGATCCAGCTTTTGACCTGGTTTTGCCAGCTTAAATACGCCTGCAAGCTGCGTCGGTAAAACGGGTTGAGGCTCCACGCCGGGTCGGCAAAACGGTTGTCGTGCGGATTGGTCGGATGCAGGGTTTCGCCCAGCAGCACTCGGCCCAGTTGGCCTCCGAGCTTCAGTGCGTGCCTGGCGCTGTGCAATGGGTTGCGCAAACCATGGGCCGCGACGCTGCGCAGGGTCGAAAACAGATCCCGGCCGCGCAGACCAGTAATCGCGCTTTGTGCGTTGATGAAGGCGGCGGGCGTGGGCAACGAGCTCGTCGCTGGTTTGTCTCGCATGAGTTAACACTCCTTCGTCATCAGGCCAAAAACAACAAACCGAACCAGATCACCATAGACGCTGTTACGGGTTGTTGCGCGGTGCGGCGTCCTGCCGCGCACTTTTCGCAAACAAAAGCCGGGTCGGTTTAACTGCCCTGCGGTGCCGGGTGCGGGTGCATCACCGCACGCTGACGCTCTTCTTCAAGAAATTTCATGATGATCGGCGCCACCGCTTCGGCCCTGGTAATCAGAAACAGATGCCCGTCATCGATGATGTGCAACTGCGCATTGGGAATTTGCCAGGCGAGCATGCGCATGTTAATCAGCGGAATCAGCGGATCGTCGTCGCCGGCCAACACCAGCGTCGGCTGATGAATCTTGTGCAGCCAGTGAATGCTGGTCCAGCCGAGACCGGCGAACAGTTGCCAGTAGTAACCGAGCTTGCCCGCCGAACGCACCTTGGCAGCGTGGCTGGCGGCCAGTGTCGGGTCGCGGCGGAACGAGCCACCGTAGATCATCGGGGCGATGCGGATCACATGGGATGGCTGAATGTAGCGTCGCGGACTGGCCATCAGCCACAGCACTTTCGGTTTGCCCGGCACCATCACCGCCCCGGCTGCCGTGGCTGCCAGGACCAGTTTCTTGCAACGCTCGGGATAGTCGTAGGCGAACTGTTGCGCCAGTGCTCCGCCCCACGACACGCCGATCACGTTGACTTGCCCATAATCGAGATAGTCGAGCATTCGTGCCGTGAGTTTGGCCAGGCCGGGGAAGCGATACGGACGGTTTGGCGTCGATGAACCACCGACCCCCGGGACGTCGAAAGCAATAACTTCGAGGTCCGGGTCGAGTGCTGCGACGAACGGAAACACCAGCTCCAGGTTGGCCCCAATGCCATTGAAAATCAGCAAAGGCGTCAAGTGAGGCTTGCCGGGGCGTACTGCCGTGCGAAGGGTCTGGCCATCCAGTTCGACGGTACGGAATATGAACGGTTGCGGCATGCTTCAGGCCCTGTGGGTCACTCTCTCAAATTCATCCTCGACCCGCTTGTTGTAGCAGGCTTGCTCGCGATAGCGGTGAGTCAGTCAGCACGTCGGCTGAAGCTGCTACCGTCATTGCGCGCAAGCCCGTTCCCACAGGGGAGAGAGGTGTGTCAGCTACCGCTCATGGACGTAAGTGCCCGGCGCAGCTTCGCCGGCGTTGTACGTCTTATTGCCCAGTGTGGTCGGAGATTTTTTCAGCTTGCCCGAACGCTCGGCCTGCCATGCTTGCCAGTGCAGCCACCACGAGTCCGTATGTTTGGTTGAGTTTTCTTGCCAGTCCTCGGCTTTCACCGGCATATCAATGCTGGTCATGTAGCGCGATTTCGGGTTGCCCGGCGGGTTCAGAATGCTTTGGATGTGCCCACTGCTGGACAACACGAACTCGACCTTGCCGCCAAACAGCTGTGCTGATTTGTAGCAGGACTTCCACGGCGTGATGTGGTCGTTGGTGCCTGCCAGGGAAAAGATGTCGGCAGTGACTTGCTTGAGGTCAATCGCGGTTCCGCACACTTCCAGTGCATTCGGGCGAATCAGCGGGTTGTTTTTGAACATCTCGATCAAGTCGCCATGGAAGGCGGCGGGCAAGCGAGTGGTGTCGTTGTTCCAGAACAGAATGTCGAACACTGGTGGCTCATTGCCTAACAGGTAGTTGTTGACCCAGTAGTTCCAGATCAGGTCGTTGGGCCGCATCCAGGCGAAGACTTTTGCCATGTCGCGACCTTCGAGCACACCAGCCTGGTAGGAGTGGCGCTTGGCAGCTTCGAGCGTTTGCTCGTCGACGAACAGGGCAACGTCGCTGTCCAGGGTGGTATCCAGCACGCTGACCAGCAGGGTCAGTGCGTTGACTTTTTTCTCGCCGATCGCAGCGTAGTGGCCCAGCAGGGCGGTGCAGGTAATCCCGCCGGAGCAGGCACCCAGCATGTTCACGTCTTTGCTGCCGGTAATTGCGGTGACCACATCCACCGCCTCCTTCAGCGCTTCGATGTAGGTCGACAGGCCCCACTCGCGCTGAGCCTTGGTCGGATTACGCCAACTGATAATGAACGTCTGCACGTTGTTACGCAGGCAGAAACGCGCCAGGCTCTTGTCCGGGCTGAGGTCGAACACATAGAACTTGTTGATCTGCGGTGGGACCACCAGCAGCGGGCGTTCGTACACCTGTTCGGTGATGGGACGGTATTGGATCAGCTCCAGCACGTCGTTGCGAAACACCACTGCGCCTTCGGTGATGCCCAGGCTCTTGCCGACTTCAAAGGCGCCCATGTTGACCTGGCTCGGCATGCCACCGTTATGCACGATGTCCTTGGCCAGGTGGGAGAGGCCGTCCAGCAGGCTTTTACCGCCGGTTTCAAAGAAGCGTTTGACTGCCGCCGGGTTGGCCGCGCTGTTGGTGGGGGCCATGGCTTCGGTCATGAGGTTGACCACGAAATGCCCGCGGGCAACATCTTTGGGCGAGAGGTTGCTGTCATCGATCCAGTCGTGGAGTTCCTTGCGCCACGCCAGGTAAGTTTGCAGGTAGCGTTTGTAGAGGGGGTTCTGGCTCCAGGCCGGATCGTTGAAGCGACGGTCATCGCTACCGGGCTGTAACTGCGACTTGCCGAACAGAACGTTCTTCAATTCAAGGCCGAAATGGGCGACATGCTTGGCGCTGTGAATCGGTTGTTTGATGGCCTGCCTCAGCACCATCCGAGCAGAGGCGAGCAGGTCCTTTCCACGTAGCCCAACAACGGGATTAAGCCCCAGGGTGTTTTCCGAGGCTTGATACTTCAGGTCATCGTTGTTCTTGTTGCTCATCTACGACGCTCCATTGTCCTGAGACGAATACCCGAATGCTGCTGCGTAGTCACACAGCCACTGCCAGGTACTGCTGCTCGGGTGACCGTTAATTCTGCATCGTCTACTTTTTAATACACAAAGCAGTGCAGGGAACTTGCCAGCTCTATTGGTTACCCGAGTTTAATTTTTTTCGCAAGCAGGCCGATCCTCGGCACCGCCGTCCAGCATTCAAACAGATGAAATTAGAAAATGCCCTCTAAAGAGCTACAGGCCTGACTTAGAGCATCAGCTTGACAACGGCCTGGTCAGGATCGCGGGTTTTGCCAGCGGCTTTGAGCTCGGCAAGATAATCATCCCAGAGTGCGTCCTGACGTCGCGCCAGCTCGTACAGATATTCCCAAGTGAATAGCCCGCTGTCGTGACCATCGTCGAAGGTTAATTTCAGTGCGTACTGACCGGCCGGCTCGACCTTGCTCAGGCCTACCGCGATCTTGCCAAATTGCAGGATGGGTTTGCCGTGGCCCTGGACCTCGGCGGAGGGTGAATGCACCCGCAGGAATTCGGCGGGCAGATGATATTCCTCGCCGGACGCGTATTTCAGCGTCAGGGTTTTCGAGGCTTTGTGCAGGTTGATGGCGGTGGGGAGTTGGGTCATGGCGGGATGTCCGGTGCGTGCGGGACTTTGTGGGAGCGAGCTGGCTCGCTCCCACAGGTTCTCGACCGCTGTAAGTAGGGCTTACAGGATATAGCGGGACAGGTCTTCGTTCTCGGCCAATTCGCCCAAGTGGCTGTTGACGTAAGCGGCGTCAATCAGGATCGCCTTGCCGTCATTGGCACCGGCCAGGTCGCCGGCGCTGAACGACACTTCTTCAAGCAGCCGCTCAAGCAAGGTGTGCAGGCGGCGGGCGCCGATGTTCTCGGTCTTCTCGTTGACCTGCCAGGCAATTTCCGCCAAGCGTTTGATACCGTCCGGCAGGAACTCGATGGCCAGGCCCTCGGTTTTCAGCAGTTCGCGGTATTGCTCGGTCAGCGACGCATGCGGCTCGCTGAGAATGCGTTCGAAATCTTCAGGCGTCAGCGCTTTCAGTTCGACCCGAATCGGTAGGCGACCTTGCAGCTCTGGCACCAGATCGCTCGGCTTGCTCAGGTGGAACGCGCCGGACGCGATGAACAGGATGTGGTCAGTTTTGACCATGCCCAGCTTGGTGTTGACGGTGCAGCCTTCGATCAGCGGCAGCAGGTCGCGCTGCACGCCTTCGCGTGAGACATCGACGCCGCCGGAGTTGCCGCGCTTGGCAACTTTGTCGATTTCGTCGATGAACACGATGCCGTGCTGCTCAACCGCTTCGAGGGCCTTGGCCTTCAACTCTTCTTCATTGACCAGGCGACCGGCTTCTTCGTCACGCACCAGTTTCAGCGCTTCCTTGACCTTGAGCTTACGGCTCTTGCGTTTGCCCTTGCCCATGTTGGCGAACAGGCTCTGCAACTGGTTGGTCATTTCTTCCATACCCGGTGGCGCGGAGATATCGACGCCCGCCACTTCAGCGACTTCGATTTCGATCTCCTTGTCATCCAACTGACCTTCGCGCAGGCGTTTGCGGAACAGTTGGCGGGTATTGGAATCGCCTGCCGGCGCTGCATCATCGTTGCTGAAACCCATGCGAGCCGGTGGTAGCAACGCGTCGAGAATACGTTCTTCGGCGGCGTCTTCGGCGCGATGGCGAACCTTGGTCATTTCCTGTTCGCGCAGCAGTTTGATGGCAGCGTCGGCCAGGTCACGAATGATCGATTCGACATCACGGCCGACATAGCCGACTTCCGTGAACTTGGTGGCTTCGACCTTGATGAAGGGTGCATTGGCCAGCTTGGCCAGGCGCCGGGCAATCTCGGTTTTACCTACACCGGTCGGGCCGATCATCAGAATATTTTTTGGCGTGACTTCAACGCGCAGTTCTTCCGGCAGTTGCATCCGGCGCCAGCGGTTACGCAGTGCGATGGCGACGGCGCGTTTGGCATCGTCCTGGCCGATGATATGGCGATTGAGTTCGTGGACGATTTCACGGGGAGTCATGGACATAGTAGTTGGCGGTCCTCAAGCAAAAATGAGCCGTGGCACGGAGGCCAAAACAGGCTTATTCCGCGAGGTCCTGCTCCTCAATGGTGATGTTGTGGTTGGTGAATACGCAGATATCGCCAGCAATGCCCAGGGCGGTTTCGACGATTTCCCGGGCCGACAGGTCGGTTTTCTTCAGCAGCGCGCTCGCGGCAGCTTGAGCGTAGCCGCCACCAGAGCCCATGGCGATCAATCCGTTTTCTGGCTCGACCACATCGCCGTTGCCGGTGATGATCAGCGAGGCGTCTTTGTTGGCGACTGCAAGCATGGCTTCGAGGCGGCTGAGGGAACGGTCTGTACGCCATTCTTTGGCGAGTTCGACGGCGGCGCGAACCAGGTGACCTTGATGTTTTTCAAGCTGGCCTTCGAACCGCTCGAAGAGGGTGAAGGCGTCAGCGGTGGCCCCGGCAAACCCGGCGATGACCTGGCCGTGGTATAGGCGGCGAACTTTTTTCGCGTTGCCTTTCATCACGGTATTGCCGAGAGAAACCTGGCCGTCGCCGCCCATGACGACTTTGCCGTGGCGGCGAACTGAAACGATGGTGGTCAAGGGGGAGTCTCCACGCAGCGAGGCGAAAATGCCTTATGCCAACTCATATGGGGGTGGTGGAGCGTTTTTCAACTGCGGGGCGGGAGAGGGGACGAGCGGTGCCGAGGATGATCGCTCCCACGGGGTGTGGGCGTGGGAGCAATCAGGCGAGGGTTAGCGGCTTTGGCGTTGTTGTAACAACAGGTTGCTGAAGCCGCTGCCGGCCAGTTGTTTCTGTGCGGTGGTCAGTTGTTCGCGGTTGCTGAACGGTCCGACCAATACGCGATACCAGGTCTCGTCTTTCACCGTGCCGGATTCAACGGCCACGGCCTGACCGAGCAGGATGATCTGCGCCCGAACCTTGTCCGCGTCAGCCTGTTTGCGGAACGAGCCGGCCTGCAGGAAGAACTTGGTCACTGGCGCGGCTTTCGACACCGGTGGTGGCGGTGGTGGCGTAATCCCGGCCAGTGCTGCCTGCGCCCGTGCGGTGTCGATTTTTGCCGCTTCGGCTGGCGTAACTGGCGTGGTCGGGATCGCCGGCACTTGTGGTGTCGGCAGGGTTTTTTCCGGCACGGCGTCCGGTGGCACGATCACTTCCGATTCCGGCAGCAAGGTATAGAAGTCGTACTTCGGCTTCACCGGTTGCGTCGGGCTCGGCGGGGTCTTGTTGGCCTCGGCGATCTTGCTGGCCTTCTGCTGTTCGATTTTTTCGCGTTTGACGCTTTCGCTGCCTTTGCCCGGCTCCAGCTTCATAAGGAACACGATGAACGCGCCGACGGTCAGGCCGATGGCCATCCACAACCAGCCCGGAATCGGTTTCTTCGCAGGGGCTTGATAGCGGCTGGCGCCACGCTTGGGTGCAGGTTTTTTCTTGGCAGCCAACTTACATACGCTCCAGAGTTTCCAGACCCAAGAGTTCCAGGCCTTGCTTGAGTGTGCGGCCGGTCAGCGCGGCGAGGCGCAGACGGCTTTGCATTTGCGTCGGGGTGTCGGCGCTGAGGATCGGGCAGTTCTCGTAGAAGCTGGAGAACAGGCCGGCGACATCGTACAGGTAGGTACACAGGATGTGCGGCGTGCCTTTGTCGCTCACGTTGTTCAGCACTTCACCGAACTGGGCGAGCTTGGCGGCCAGGTCGTGTTCTTGAGCGGCTTCGAGGACGATCTGGCCTTCGACTTCGCTGAAGTCCTTGCCGAGCTTGCGAAACACGCCGGCCACGCGCGTGTAGGCGTACAGCAGGTATGGCGCGGTGTTGCCTTCGAAGTTCAACATCTGATCGAAGTTGAAGCTGTAGTCGCTGGCACGGTGCTTGGACAGATCGGCATATTTCACCGCGCCAATGCCCACGACCTTGGCGATATTGCGCAGTTCGTCTTCGGCCAGCTCCGGGTTTTTTTCTTTCACCAGTGTGTAGGCGCGGTCCTTGGCTTCGTTCAGCAGGTCGATTAGCTTCACAGTGCCGCCATCACGGGTCTTGAACGGACGGCCATCGGCGCCGTTCATGGTGCCGAAGCCCATGTGTTCCATGTCCATCGGGTGCGTGACAAAACCGGCCAGGCGCGCGACCTGGAACACTTGCTGGAAGTGCAAAGCCTGGCGCTGATCGACGAAGTACAGCGCGCGATCAGCTTTCAGTGTGCCGCTGCGATAGCGCACGGCGGCGAGGTCGGTGGTGGCGTAGAGGTAGCCGCCGTCAGCCTTAACGATGATCACCGGCAGCGGGTCGCCATCGGCGTTCTTGAATTCATCAAGGAACACGCATTGCGCGCCGTTACTTTCGACCAGCAAACCTTTGGCCTTGAGGTCGTTGACCACGTTGATCAGGTCGTCGTTGTAGGCGCTTTCGCCCATCACGTCGGCCATGCTCAGTTTGACGTTCAGTTGTTGATAGATCGCTTGGCAGTGGGACAGTGAGATGTCGCGGAAACGCGACCACAGCGCCAGGCATTCAGCGTCGCCGGCCTGCAATTTCACCACCAGGCCGCGGGCACGGTCCGCGAACTCTGCGGATTCGTCGAAGCGTTGTTTGGCGGCGCGGTAGAAGTTTTCCAGGTCTGACAGCTCGTCGCTGGTGATCGGGTTTTCTTGCAGGTACGCCATCAGCATGCCGAACTGGGTGCCCCAGTCACCGACATGGTTTTGACGGATAACCGTGTCGCCGAGGAACTCCAACACCCGGGCCACGCCGTCGCCAATGATGGTTGAGCGCAAATGGCCAACGTGCATTTCTTTGGCCAGGTTAGGCGCTGAAAGATCCACCACGGTGCGCTGCAACGGGCCGGCCTTGCGCACGCCAACGTTGTTGTCAGCCAGGGCCGCGTCCAGCCGCGAGGCCAGGGCCTGGGTGTTCTGGAAGAAGTTCAGGAAGCCTGGGCCGGCGATTTCGGTCTTGGTGACGTTTTCATCAGTCGGCAGCGCGGCGATGATTTTTTCCGCGAGGTCACGCGGCTTCATGCCAGCGGGTTTGGCCAACATCATGGCGATGTTGCTGGCGAAGTCGCCGTTCTTCTTGTCACGGGAGTTTTCCACCTGGATCGCCGGCGACAGGCCTTCAGGCAACACACCTTCGTTGACGAGTTGGGTGATGGCTTGTTGGATCAGCTGGCGAATGGTGTCTTTCATGGTGGTCTCTGTCGACCGCAAGCGCGGCGGCGCTTTGATGCGCGGGTGGAAAAACTGGGCATTATCCGTGGCGAACACGGGCTTGCCAACTATAGCGGGCAGGTTATGGGTCTGTGGTGACAAATCAGGCCTCTTCGCATGCCGGTTTGCTCCCCAACGATGGCCGTCGGGCCACACGCGCACCGCAGAGCGAGCTTGCTCGCAACAGCAAGCCAACCCTTAATACAAATCGACGGGATCAACGTCCAAAGACCAGCGTACCGCCCGCCCGCTGGGCATTTGTTCCAGCACCAGCAGCCAATTGTTGAGCAGTCGGTGCAGCGGTGCGCGGGCTGATGCTTGCAACAACAACTGCGCACGATAACGCCCGGCCCGGCGTTCCATTGGCGCCGGCACCGGCCCCAGCAATTCAATACCGGTCAGTTTCTGCTCGGCCAACAAGTGTTCGGCGGCGCTGCACGCTTCATCAAGAAACGCTTCAGCCTGCCCTGGCTTGTGTGCTTCGGCGCGCAGCAACGCCAAGTGCGAAAACGGCGGCAGCCCCGCCGACCGGCGCTCGCTCAAGGCTTGTTCGGCGAAGGCGAAATAGCCCTGTTCGGTTAATTGCACCAGTAGCGGGTGGTCCGCCAAGTGCGTCTGAATGATCACTTTGCCCGGCTCTTCTGCCCGGCCCGCGCGTCCTGCAACCTGCACAATCAACTGCGCCATGCGCTCGCTGGCGCGGAAGTCGCCTGAGAACAGACCGCCGTCGGCATCCAGGATCGAGACCAGGGTCACCCTCGGGAAGTGATGTCCTTTGGCAAGCATCTGCGTGCCGACCAGAATGCACGGCTGGCCCTTCTGAATGGTGGCAAACAGCTGATTCATCGCATCTTTGCGCGAGGTGCTGTCACGGTCGACCCGCAGCACCGGTACGTCCGGAAATAGAATCGCCAGCCGTTCTTCAGCGCGTTCGGTGCCGGCACCCACGGGCCGCAAATCGACCTTGCCGCACTTCGGGCAATGCCTGGGCACACGTTCGACGTAACCACAGTGGTGGCAGCGCAACTCGCCTGAGCGTTGGTGTACGGTCATCCGCGCATCGCAGCGCTGGCATTCGGACATCCAGCCGCAGTCATGGCAGAGCAGTGTCGGTGCGAAGCCGCGACGGTTGAGAAACACCAATACTTGCTGGCCGGCCGCCAGGGTTTGGCCGATGGCTTGCTGCATCGGTCCGGAAATACCGCTATCGAGAGGACGACTTTTCACATCCAGACGCAGGAATCGCGGTTGTTTAGCCCCCCCGGCCCGTTCGTTCAGGCGTAGGAGCCCATAACGACCGGTGTAGGCGTTGTGCAGGCTTTCCAGGGAAGGCGTGGCAGAGCCGAGGACAATCGGGATGTTTTCCTGGCGGGCACGAACCAGCGCAAGATCCCGTGCGTGGTAGCGCAGGCCTTCCTGCTGTTTATAGGAGCCATCGTGCTCTTCGTCGATGATGATCAGCCCGGGATTTTTCATCGGCGTGAACAGCGCCGAACGGGTGCCGATAATAATGTCCGCCTCGCCGTCTCGCGCGGCAAGCCAGGCTTCGAGGCGCTCGCGGTCGTTAACCGCCGAGTGGATCAGGGCGATGCGTGCATTGAAGCGTTGCTCGAACCGCGCCAGGGTCTGCGGGCCGAGGTTGATCTCGGGGATTAACACCAGCGCTTGTTTACCGGCCTCCAGGGTTTCGCGGATCAGCTGTAAATAGACTTCGGTTTTGCCGCTGCCAGTGACCCCGGCCAGCAGGAACGCGTGATAACTGTCGAAGCCTGCGCGGATGGCTTCGTAAGCGGCGCGCTGTTCCGGGTTGAGTGGCAGCTCCGGCTGCGCCAGCCAGTGCTCGTGGCGGGCGCCGGGGGCGTGCTTGCGGATTTCCACCTGCACCAGATCTTTGGCCAGCAACAGGTCCAGGCTGTCTTTGCTCAACATCAGTTTGCTCAGCAACTGATGGGCGACGCCGTGAGGATGTTGCGCCAGGGTCGCGAGGGCCTCGCGTTGGCGAGGCGCGCGGGCGATGCGTGGGTCATCCAGGCTGGCGCCTGGCGCGGCGGACCAGAAGCGCTCCTGGCGAGCTTCGGCCAGTTCGCCCTGACGCAGCAGTACCGGCAATGCCCAGCTCAGCGTATCGCCGAGGCTGTGTTGATAATACTGAGAGGTCCACAGGCACAGTTTGAACAATGCCGGCGGCAGCGGTGGCGTAGCGTCGAGCAGGGCCAGGGCCGGTTTAAGCTTTTCTACAGGCACTTCACTGTGATCGGTGACTTCCACCAAAATACCGATCATCTCCCGCCGGCCGAATGGCACCCGCAGGCGCATGCCCGGCTGCAACTGGGCGCGCAGAACCCCGGCCGGGGCGCGGTAATCGAACAGGCGGCGCAGGGGCGAAGGCAGGGCTAGGCGCAAAATGGCGTCGGGCACGCGGGGGATTCTCGTTGGGCGGGCAATAAATGAAAGGCTGTGCGCATCACCGGTGGGGGCGTGCTAAGTGGCGGGAGCCTAGCAGACGACTGGTGTAAGCGACAGCTTGCGTGATTGCCATTGTCTGGTAGAATCCGCGGCCTAATTACGTGCGGTATTCAACAATAGTGTTGAGTGGCGGCACGCTAGCCTGAGGAATACACCATGAAAGCCGATATCCATCCAGCATACGAAACCATCCAAGTAACTTGCAGCTGCGGCAACAAGTTCGAAACTCGTTCGAACCTGTGCAAACCACTGGGTACTGACGTATGCAACGAGTGCCACCCGTTCTACACCGGTAAGCAGAAGACTCTGGATACTGGCGGTCGTGTACAGCGCTTCGCAGACCGTTTCGGTGCTTTCGGCAAAGCCAAGGCTCCTGCTGCTGCAGAGTAAGGCTGAAAAGCCCGATGGGCTTTTCCCAGCTGTTAAAAAAGGCGTCCCTTGCGGGCGCCTTTTTTGTGTCCGCTGTTCGCCGCCAGCAACGGGCGTGTCGGTAGCGCCGAATGTCGCGCCAGTCGACTGCCAACAATCCGCGGAACGCCGTGCGCGTCAGAGTGGGCTCGCACTGTGGCGACACTCTCCTGTGCTGAAAGCAGAGCAGATCAGCCCGTCTGTTTTCGTTGTGCTCCGCGGGCGTGTGAGCAACGTTCAGCGCAATCGCGGTGGGATTTTGATCGATTTGCAGGGTTCGGTTGTATTGCACGTTGCACCCAATGGGCTGCGACAGTTTGATAGCGCTGCTCTTGAGTGGCTCAAAGGCAGGTAAGTAGAGGCTCGTGGCTGGGTTCTGGGCCGTTCACGCCGTGGCGGGCTCAAGGAGAGGTTGTCGCGCTGGCGGTAACCTCTTAGTGATCCGTCGATGCTGAATGCAATGCAGTCTGAAAAATTGTAGACATTTTTTCTTTTGATTGTGAACAGTAAGACCCTTGTGCGCCGTGGCTCTTGGCCCAAAGTCGTAGGGCTGGGCGCTTGACAGGGGTGACTGGTCAGTCTTGTAGGGACTTTACGAGACGCGTATCCTCGGCGGTCCGTCTGTCCAACAGTAAAAAGCGGAATGCCCACATGTCTGATTTGAAAACTGCCGCTCTCGAATATCATGCCTATCCTCGTCCAGGGAAGCTGAGTGTCGAGCTCACCAAGGCCACTGCTACCGCCCGCGATCTGTCGCTGGCCTACAGCCCCGGCGTAGCAGAACCAGTACGCGAAATCGCCCGCGATCCTGAACTGGCCTACAAATACACCGGCAAGGGCAACCTGGTTGCAGTCATTTCCGATGGCACCGCGATTCTCGGCCTGGGTAATCTCGGTCCATTGGCTTCCAAGCCCGTCATGGAAGGTAAAGGCGTGTTGTTCAAGCGCTTTGCCGGTATCGACGTGTTCGACATCGAAGTCGACGCTGAAAGCCCGCAAGCTTTCATCGACACCGTTAAACGTATCTCCATCACGTTCGGTGGTATCAACCTGGAAGACATCAAGGCGCCAGAGTGCTTTGAGATCGAACGTGCTCTGATCGAGCAGTGCGACATTCCGGTGTTCCACGATGACCAGCACGGCACTGCGATCGTTACCGCGGCCGGCATGATCAACGCCTTGGAAATCGCTGGTAAAACCCTGGCTGACGCCAAGATCGTCTGCCTCGGCGCCGGTGCGGCCGCCATCTCCTGCATGAAATTGCTGGTGAGCATGGGTGCCAACATCGAAAACATCTTCATGGTTGACCGCACCGGTGTGATCCACTCCGGCCGTGACGACCTCAACCAGTACAAAGCTGTCTTCGCGCACGCGACCGACAAGCGCACCCTGGCAGACGCCCTGACCGGTGCTGACGTGTTCGTCGGCCTGTCCGGCCCGAACCTGCTGAGCGCTGAAGGCCTGAAGTCCATGGCGGCCAACCCGATCGTGTTCGCGTGTTCGAACCCGGATCCGGAAATCGCCCCGGAACTGGCTCACGCTACCCGTGACGACGTGATCATGGCGACTGGCCGTTCGGACTACCCGAACCAGGTCAACAACGTACTCGGCTTCCCGTTCATCTTCCGTGGTGCTCTGGACGTTCGCGCCAAGCGTATCAACGAAGAAATGAAAGTGGCTGCGGCCAACGCCCTGCGCGAACTGGCCAAGCTGCCAGTGCCTCAGGAAGTGTGCGACGCCTATGGCGGCATCAAGCTGGAATTCGGTCGTGAGTACATCATCCCGAAACCAATGGATGCACGTCTTATCACCGTGATCTCCGATGCCGTGGCCAAGGCTGCGATCGAGACCGGTGTGGCAACCCTGCCGTACCCGAAGAACTACCCGCTGAAAAGCGTGGATGACGTGTTCAACGGCTAAGCCGTTGTAGCGCTTCAATCAAAAGCCCTGGCTCTTATGAGTCGGGGCTTTTTTGTGCGTGTGGATTTTGCAGCGGTTGTAATGGTCTCTTTGCGGGTAAGCCCCGTCGATGCATTTATTAGTGGCAAAAAAAGCCCCGCTTCTCTTGAAGGCGGGGCTCTTGCGTTGCGCTACCGGATCAGAACAAATCGATCGGTGCTGCTTCGTCTGCTGGCAGCGGGCTGCCTGGCGCAGTGCCGTTACCCAGCTCGTTCACTGACGGTGGCGTATCTTCGGCCTTGAACAGCTCGAAGTAGGCCCCAGGCGTGCTTGGGGTCGCTGCGCGACCGCTGACAGGGTCAACCCTCAGGCTGAGGATGCCTTCCGGTTCGGCCTGCGTATGCGGCGGTTTGCCTTTGAGTGCGGCGCCCATGTAGTTCATCCAGATAGGGAGCGCGACGGTGCCGCCGAACTCCTTGCGTCCCAAGCTTTCAGGCTGGTCAAAACCGGTCCAGACCGTGGTCACGTAATCGGCGTTGTAGCCGGAAAACCAGGCATCCTTGGATTCGTTGGTGGTGCCGGTTTTGCCCGCAATGTCGCTGCGTCCCAAAGCCAGGGCGCGGCGGCCGGTGCCGAGCTTGATCACATCCTCCAGCATGCTGTTGAGGATGTACGTAGTGCGGCCATCAACGATGCGTTCGGCCACGGCTGGGGTTTGCGGCGCATTGCCTTGAGCGGCAGGCGCCTCGCTTGGGGTCGGGTTGACCGTGAACGTCTGGGCGGCCGGTGCGGGGATTCCGTTGGTTGCTGCATCGCCCCGTGGAACGCTCGGCGGGTTGGCGACGAACAGCGTATCGCCATTGCGGCTTTCGATTTTGTCGATGATGTAAGGGGTGATCTTGTAACCGCCGTTGGCGAAGGTGCTCCAGCCAGTGGCAATTTCCATCGGCGTCAGCGTTGCGGTGCCCAGGGCCAGCGACAGGTTGCGCGGCAGATCCTGTTTGTTGAAGCCGAAGCGGCTGATGTAGTCGATGGTGCGATCCACGCCCAGTGCCTGCACCAGTCGGATCGATACCAGGTTGCGCGACTTGTACAGCCCTTCACGCAAGCGGATCGGGCCGAGGAAGGTATTGGTGTCGTTCTTTGGGCGCCAGACTTTATCAAGGTATTCGTCAACGAACACGATCGGTGCGTCGTTCACCAGGGTGGCGGCGGTGTAGCCATTGTCGAGGGCAGCGCTGTACACGAACGGCTTAAAGCTCGAACCCGGCTGACGTTTGGCTTGGAGGGCACGGTTATAGTTGCTTTGCTCGAAGGCGAAACCACCGACCAGGGAGCGGATAGCACCGTTCTGCGGATCAAGGGATACCAAGGCGCCTTGTGCCACGGGTATCTGGCTGAACTTCAGCGAATTGTCCGGTTGGCGCTGTACCCGAATCAGGTCGCCGACCTGGGCGACATCCGACGGCTGCTTCGGATTGGCGCCCATGCTATTGGTGTTCAGGAACGGACGCGCCCATTTCATGCTGTCCCAGCCGACATGCTCGTCGCCGGTACGGGTCATCACTTGCAGACCGTTCTTGTCGATCAGGGTGACGATGGCCGGTTCCAGGCTGCTGACGGTGCGCTGCTTGGTGAGTTCGGTGGCCCATGCTTCACGCGTCTTGCCCGGCAAGCGCGATTCAGGGCCGCGATAGCCGTGGCGTTGATCGTAGGCCATCAAGCCTTCGTGGACCGCCGTGTTAGCCAGTTCCTGAAGGTTGCTCGGCACGGTAGTGGTGACGCGGAAACCTTCGGTATAAGCCTCGCTGCCATAACGGCCGACCATTTCGGCCCGAGCCATTTCGGCAATGTACGGCGCGTTCACTTCCGGGGTCGGAACGTGATAGCTGGCGTTCAGCGGTTCGTTGATGGCCGCTGTATAGTCGGTCTCGTTAATTTTGCCGAGCTTGTACATGCGCCCCAGAATCCAGTCGCGTCGCTCTTTGCTACGGGCAGGGTTCGCCAGCGGGTTGAAACGCGAAGGCGCCTTTGGCAAGCCGGCGATCATTGCCATTTGCGCTAGGCTGACATCACGAATCGATTTACCGTAATAAACCTGCGCTGCGGCCTCGATGCCGTAAGCGCGGTTACCCAGATAGATCTTGTTGACGTACAGTTCGAGGATCTCGTCCTTGGTCAACTGTCGTTCGATCTGCAAAGCCAGGAGGATTTCGGTAGTCTTGCGCGAGAAGCTGCGTTCGCTACTCAGGAAAAAGTTTTTCGCCACCTGCATGGTGATGGTGCTGCCGCCTGACTGGATGTGCCCGCTTTTGACCAGTTGGCTCGCGGCGCGCATCAGGCTGCTGGGATCGACGCCATAGTGGTTGGCAAAATTGTCGTCTTCAGCACTTAGTAACGCATTAATGAAGTTGGGGGGAATGTCGGCGAAACGGATCGGAGTGCGGCGCATCTCGCCAAATTCTGCGATTAACTTGTTGTCGCTGCTGTATACCCGGAGAGGAATCTGCAACTGAATGCTTCTCAGTGCCTCCACGGACGGCAATCCCGGACTAAGGTAAAGATAGGCGCCGCTGAGACCTAAGAGCAGTCCGCAGAAAACGGCGACGATGGACCAACCGAAAAATTTCAGCAGACGAATCAAGGCTTTTGGACATCCAGGGCAAAGAATGAATTTGGCGTCAGGGTCTCGGCTAAACAGAGAACGACCCGCGCAGGCAGTAAAAGCGGAAAAAAACGCTGGGCATTATAAGCATTTTTCCGTGGGGAGCGTCATTTGCGCTTCTGTCAAGACGGGGCGATTTAACGCGTTGCATATTACAGAGTCCGTAACTCACGGAAAGTCATAGGGAATTGTTAGTGCTAGGACTCTTCAATAAAAAGAATGGGACGCTTCTGGGGATCGACATCAGCTCCACGTCTGTGAAGCTTTTGGAGCTGAGCCGTCAGGGCGACCGTTACCGCGTCGAGGCTTATGCGGTCGAACCGCTGCCGGCCAGTGCGGTGGTCGAAAAAAACATCGCCGAACTCGAAGGCGTGGGTCAGGCGCTCGCGCGCGTCCTGGTCAAGGCCAAGACCAGCGTCAGGAACGTCGCCGTGGCTGTGGCCGGTTCCGCGGTCATAACCAAGACGATCGAGATGGACGCCGGGCTGTCCGACGACGAGATGGAAAATCAGCTCAGAGTTGAGGCCGACCAGTACATTCCCTATCCATTGGACGAGGTCGCCATCGACTTCGAGGTCCAGGACGTCTCTGCGCGCAACCCTGAGCGAGTCAATGTGCTGCTGGCTGCCTGTCGCAAGGAAAACGTCGAAGTCCGTGAAGCGGCCCTTGCCCTGGCCGGGCTGACGGCACGGGTGGTGGATGTCGAGGCTTACGCACTGGAGCGATCCTTTGGTTTGCTGGCCACCCAACTGGCTGCTTCCCAAGAGCGCCTGACCGTTGCCGTGGTGGACATCGGTGCGACCATGACCACCTTGAGCGTGCTGCACAATGGCCGGATCATCTACACCCGCGAGCAACTGTTCGGCGGTCGTCAGCTCACCGAGGAAATCCAGCGCCGTTACGGCTTGACGGTCGAGCAGGCCGGGCTTGCGAAAAAGCAGGGCGGTTTACCCGACGACTACGTCAGCGAAGTGTTGCAGCCATTCCGTGAAGCCTTGGTGCAGCAGGTATCCCGTTCGTTGCAGTTTTTCTTTGCCTCAGGTCAATACAACGCGGTCGATCACATCCTGCTGGCTGGGGGCACCGCCTCCGTCTCCGGGCTTGATCGGCTGATCGAGCAGCGTTTGGGGACGCGTACCCAGGTGGCTAACCCTTTTGCTGACATGTCCCTGAGCAGTAAGGTTAACGCGGGTGCTCTGGCCAGCGATGCGCCGGCATTGATGATTGCCTGCGGGCTCGCTCTCAGGAGTTTCGACTGAATGGCGCGGATCAATCTTTTACCTTGGCGCGAAGAGCTGCGCGAAGAACGCCGCAAGCGTTTTCTCCTGATGTTGGTGGGGGTGCTGGTCGGCTCCGTTGGCTTGATTTTGATTGCCGATCAGGTCATCAATGCCGACATCGATCAGCAAGTTGCCCGAAATGAATATCTTGGCAAGCAGATCGCTGTGGTCGATGAACGCATCACGCAGATCAGTGACCTCAAGGCTCGTCGCCAGCAATTGGTAGAGCGCATGCGTATCATCCAGGACCTGCAAGGTCATCGGCAGGTCAGTGGGCGAATTTTTGACCAGTTGGCGCGCACCTTGCCGGACGGTGTGTATTTCACCGAAGTGAAAATGGTCGGCAAGACGCTATCCCTCAAGGGGGCCGCAGAGTCGAACAATAAAGTCTCGGAGCTGATGCGCAATCTGGAGGCGTCCGACTGGTTCGATGCACCCAGTCTGACAGAGGTTAAGGCAGCGACCGCCGGGCAACTGGATCAGGCTAACGTCTTTCAATTGAGTGTCCAGCAAACTCAGCCTTCTGATCTGGAGGACGGTAAATGAGGTCGTCCGAATGGTTCCAAGGGCTAAGCAAGATCGACATCAACGATCTTGACACCAACAACATCGGTTCCTGGCCACCGGTCATCAAGGCGGTGGCAGGTTTGCTGCTTATGGTGATGGTGCTGTCGCTGGGCTATTACTTCTACATCAGCGATCTTGAAGACCAGCTTGCGGTCAAGCGTGCTCAAGAGACGACACTCAAGGAGCAATTTGCCCGTAAGGCGAGCATGGCGGCGAATCTGGAGCTGTACACCCAGCAGATGAAGGAAATGGAAGATTCCTTCGGCGTGCTGCTGCGGCAACTGCCCAGCGACACTGAAGTGCCCGGGCTCCTGGAGGACATTACTCGCACCGGTTTGGGGAGTGGGCTGGAGTTCGAAGAGATCAAGTTGCTGCCGGAAGTTACCCAGCAGTTCTACATCGAATTGCCAATCCAGATTACCGTCACGGGCGCTTATCACGACCTCGCGACGTTCGTCAGTGGCGTAGCTGGACTGCCGCGAATCGTCACCTTGCATGATTTCGACCTTGTACCGGTCAATCCTGACGGCGGTACAAAGCTGCACATGAACATCCTTGCCAAGACTTATCGTTACAACGACAAGGGGCTTGAGAAATGACCCTGTTTCGTTGCCTGTCGATGGTGGTGTTGATGGCCGGTCTGGCGGGTTGTGGTGGCGGCAATGACTTTGCCGACCTGGATGCGTACATGAATGAAATGCGTCTGCGTGCGCCCGGCAAGATCGAATCGACCCCGATATTCCGCTCCTACCCAACATTCACTTACCGCGCCGCTAGCCTGCGCAGTCCGTTTTCCCGACAGGTCAAAGTCGATTTGGCCGGCCAGAAACATGGATCGCGCAACGTCAAGCCCGATCCAAATCGGGTCAAGCAGTACCTGGAAGGTTTTAACATCGAGCAGTTTGAAATGGTCGGCACGATCTCCAATGCCAGCGGCTCGTTCGCGTTATTGCGCGGGGCGGGCGGTGTGCATCGGTTGAAAATCGGCGATTATTTGGGGCGTAACGATGGACGGATTGTTGCCATCAGTGGCTCGCAAGTCGATGTGGTCGAAATCGTTCCTGATGGCGAAGGCGCCTGGCTGGAACGGCCGCGGACCATCCCTTTGAAAGAGCACTCATAGTGGAACTCGAATAATGAACAGGATTTTTTCAACCGTCGGTATTTCGCTATGGATAGCGCTGTTGTCGCCGATGGTACAAGCGGCCAACCTCAAGGCCCTGGATATCGCAACACTGCCAGGAGATCGTGTTGAGTTGAAATTGTCGTTTGATGGGGCGCCTCCTGCTCCTCACGGCTACACCACCGAGTCTCCGGCGCGCATCGCACTGGATCTGCCAGGCGTGGTCAACAAGCTTGCGAACAAAAATCGCGAACTGGGTGGCGGCAATGCCCGCAGTGCTACGGTGGTGGAGGCCAAGGATCGCACGCGGCTGATCATCAACCTCACTCAACTGACGCCCTACAGCACCAGAGTTGAAGGCAACAACCTGTTTGTAGTGGTCGGACAGGGGGCTAACAGCACCGCTTCCAGAGCCGCCGCCAGCGCGCCGCGCACGGCCACCGCCCAAGCGGCGCCGGTGAAGGCCTATGTGCCAGCCGGCAAGGCCATCCGAGGCGTGGATTTCCAGCGTGGCACGCAGGGTGAAGGCAATGTAGTGATCGACTTGTCGGACCCAACCATTGCGCCCGACATTCAGGAGCGCGAAGGCAAGATCGTTCTTGGGTTTGCCAGGACCCAATTGCCTGACCCGTTACGCGTGCGTCTGGACGTCAAGGATTTCGCCACGCCAGTGCAGTTCGTTAACGCCAGTGCCACGGGTGACCGTGCCACGATCAGCATCGAGCCCACGGGTGCCTTTGAATATTCGACCTACCAGACCGATAACAAGCTGACGGTCAGCATCCGCCCGGTGACTGTCGATGACCTGCAAAAGCGCAACGCCGAACGTTTTGCTTACACCGGTGAAAAGCTTTCGCTGAACTTCCAGGACATCGATGTGCGCTCGGTGCTGCAACTGATCGCGGACTTCACCAACCTCAACCTGGTGGCCAGTGACACGGTGCAGGGCGGCATCACATTGCGTCTGCAGAACGTACCGTGGGATCAAGCGCTGGACTTGGTGCTGAAAACCAAAGGCCTGGACAAACGTAAGATCGGCAACGTGTTGCTGGTAGCGCCAGCGGATGAAATAGCTGCCCGCGAGCGCCAGGAACTGGAGTCGCAAAAACAGATTGCCGAACTGGCACCCCTGCGTCGTGAACTGTTGCAGGTCAACTACGCCAAAGCTGCGGACATCGCCAAGCTGTTCCAGTCAGTGACCAGTTCAGAATCTAAAGTCGACGAGCGCGGTTCAATCACCGTCGACGATCGAACCAACAACATCATTGCCTACCAGACCCAGGATCGCCTCGACGAGCTTCGCCGTATCGTCGCGCAACTGGACATTCCGGTGCGCCAAGTGATGATCGAGGCGCGGATCGTTGAGGCCAACGTCGATTACGACAAGAGCCTGGGGGTTCGCTGGGGTGGCTCGCTTCAGAACAAGGGCAACTGGAACACATCCGGCGTCAGTAACGGCACCAACGCTTCCTCGACCATAGGCACGCCTGGCAGCACCAGTACCAACTCGCCGTTTGTCGACATGGGCACCGCCTCTAATACCTCGGGGATCGGCATTTCCTTCATCACTAACAATGTCCTGCTGGACCTTGAGCTGACAGCGATGGAGAAAACGGGCAACGGCGAAATCGTCTCGCAACCGAAGGTGGTCACGTCCGATAAGGAAACCGCAAAAATCCTCAAGGGCACCGAGATTCCGTATCAGGAAGCCAGCTCCAGCGGTGCGACGTCCGTCGCCTTCAAGGAAGCCTCGCTGTCCCTGGAGGTGACACCGCAGATCACACCGGATAACCGCATCATCATGGAGGTCAAGGTCACGAAGGATGAGCCGGATTACCTGAACAAGGTGCAGGACGTTCCACCGATCAAGAAAAACGAAGTCAACGCCAAAGTGTTGGTCAACGACGGAGAGACCATCGTTATCGGTGGGGTTTTCTCAAATACTCAGAGCAAGGTTGTAGATAAGGTGCCATTTCTCGGCGATGTGCCGTATCTTGGCCGCCTTTTCCGGCGTGACGTGGTTTCGGAGAAAAAATCCGAGCTACTGGTGTTTCTCACTCCACGTATCATGAATAACCAGGCGATTGCTGTGAGTCGTTGATTCTGTGCGAAATTTGATTCTTGTAGGACCGATGGGCGCTGGAAAAAGCACCATCGGCCGGTTGTTGGCAAAAGAGCTGCGCCTGCCGTTCAAAGATTCCGATAAGGAAATTGAATTGCGCACGGGTGCCAATATCCCGTGGATCTTCGATAAGGAAGGCGAGCCAGGCTTCCGTGATCGTGAGCAAGCGATGATTGAAGAACTGTGCGAGTTCGACGGCGTGGTGCTGGCGACGGGCGGCGGTGCAGTGATGCGCGAAGCCAATCGTCGGGCGCTGCACGCCGGTGGGCGAGTGGTTTATCTGCATGCATCCGTCGAGCAGCAGGTCGGCCGCACCGCCCGTGATCGTAATCGCCCGCTGCTGCGCACCGCCGACCCTGCCAAGACCTTGCGCGACCTTCTTGCGATCCGTGACCCTCTGTACCGTGAGATCGCCGATTTAGTGGTGGAAACCGATGAGCGGCCACCGCGAATGGTGGTCCTCGACATTCTCGACCGCTTGCAGCAGCTTCCTCCCCGTTAATGCGTGGCTCGAAATGCGCTATCCTCGGCGTCCTGTCACGGTCGCTCAAGGCTGTGGCGGATGGCTATCAAGCGGCGCACACCAGCCGATGCCATGGACATTCGTTAATTCAAGGCAGGACGCCTGATTCCATCTTCACTGTGGGGACACATGCAGACACTCAAGGTCGATCTCGGCGAGCGCAGCTACCCGATTCATATTGGCGAAGGTTTGTTGGATCAGCCCGAGCTACTGGCCCCGCATGTTCGGGGACGGCAAGTGGCGATCATTTCCAACCAGACTGTCGCACCGCTCTATCTCGAACGTCTGACCCGCAGTCTTGCGCAGTTCTCGGTGATTTCGGTGGTGCTGCCAGACGGCGAAGCCTTCAAGACCTGGGAAACCCTACAGCTGATTTTTGATGGTTTGCTGACTGCACGACATGATCGTCGCACGACGGTCATCGCCCTCGGCGGCGGTGTGATTGGTGACATGGCCGGTTTTGCCGCGGCCTGCTACCAGCGCGGTGTCGATTTCATTCAGGTGCCGACCACGCTGCTGTCGCAAGTCGACTCTTCGGTGGGGGGCAAGACCGGGATCAACCACCCGCTGGGCAAGAACATGGTCGGTGCGTTCTATCAGCCCAATGTGGTGTTGATCGATACCGCGACCCTTAATACCCTGCCTGCTCGCGAATTGTCTGCGGGCCTTGCCGAAGTCATCAAGTACGGGCTGATCTGCGACGAGCCGTTCCTCACGTGGCTCGAAGAGAACGTTGATCGCCTACGGGCGCTGGATCAGGTGGCGCTGACCTACGCGATCAAGCGTTCCTGCTCCGCCAAGGCTGCGGTGGTTGGTGCCGATGAAAAAGAAACTGGCGTGCGCGCCACGCTCAATCTGGGGCATACCTTCGGCCACGCCATCGAAACTCACATGGGCTATGGTGTGTGGTTGCATGGTGAAGCTGTCGCTGCTGGCACCGTAATGGCGCTGGAAATGTCTGCGCGCCTGGGCTGGATCAGCGAGCAAGAGCGTGATCGCGGTATCCGCCTTTTCCAGCGCGCCGGCTTGCCGGTCATACCGCCCGAAGAGATGAGTGAAGCCGATTTTCTCGAACACATGGCAATTGACAAGAAAGTGATCGACGGTCGTTTGCGACTGGTGCTGCTGCGCCGCATGGGCGAAGCAGTGGTGACCGACGATTATCCGAAAGAGGTTCTACAGGCCACGCTGGGAGCGGATTACCGCGCCCTGGCTCAGCTTAAAGGTTAATAAGATCCCGATGACTAGTTTGCATGCCGACGAGGCTTTCCTCGGCCATTTTCAGTTAAGTCATGACCCTTTTGCTCCACGGGTGCCTGGCTTCAAATTCTTTCCGGCCCAGCGCAAACCGGTGTTGGGGCAGCTCCATCACCTGGCGCGCTACAGCCAGTTGCTGCTGGTAGTTACCGGCCCGCAAGGCAGCGGCAAGACCCTGCTGCGCCAGGCGTTGGTGGCCAGCACCAATAAGCAGTCCGTGCAAAGCGTGGTGGTGTCTGCTCGTGGCGCGGGGGATGCGGCGGGTGTGCTGCGTCAAGTGGCTCAGGCGTTGAACGTCGCCCATGCCGAAATCGGCGCGATTCTGGCTCAAGTGGTGCAGTTGGCTCTTACGGGGCAGGAAGTCTACTTGCTGGTGGATGACGCCGAGCAACTGGATGAATCCGCGCTCGATGCGTTGATGGCCCTGGCCGCTGGTGCGCCGGAGGGTCGGCCGCACGTTTTCCTGTTTGGCGAGTCGTCGCTGATTGCTCAACTGGAGGCTCTAAGCCTCGAGGAAGAGCGTTTTCACGTCATCGAATTGCAGCCGTACACCGAGGAAGAAACCCGTGAATACCTGGACCAGCGTCTTGAAGGTGCTGGCCGGGGTATCGAACTTTTCACCGCCGATCAGATCTCTGATATTCACGAAAGCTCCGACGGTTGGCCTGGCAACATCAACCAGGTTGCCCGCGATGCAATGATCGAAGCAATGATAGCCAGCCGCACAGCGGTGAAGCGTCCAAGTATGGGGTTCAAGATGCCGAAGAAACACGTATTGGCGATTTCCGCCGTCGTCGTGGTCGCGGTGGCCGCCGCCTGGTTGATGCCGGGTCGCAGCAAGGCGCCGACTACCGGCGCACCGGCCAATGAGCAGGCGCAACTGCCGCTCGGCCAAGGCACGCCAAAACCCAATGTCGGTGGCGCTCCAGCCGTGGAGTTCGCCGGTAACTCGCAGCCGATGCCGTTACCGCTGGTCGGTAACTCGCAACCGGTCATGCGCGGTCCTTTGGCTGAAGCAGCCGGCGGTATTACCGAAGGCGACGATGGCGTGCCAGTCGAAGGTTCGAGCGCTACACCGCCAACCGTGACCACCGTTGCGCCGCCTGCCGGTATTCAGCCTGGTCCTGCACCCACGTCGGCGGCCAAGCCGACACCGGCGCCGACTCAGGTCGCTACCGCCAAGCCTGCGCCAGCACCCGTGGCCAAGCCGGCGCCAGCGCCAGCCAAGCCAGTCGTTGCCGCCAAACCTGCCGAGAAGCCGGTTGTCGTGGCCAAAGCCGCTGGTGGCAACTGGTACGCCGGCCAAGCACCGGGTAACTATGTGGTGCAGATCCTCGGCACCAGCTCCGAAACCACTGCGCAAAACTTCGTCAAGGAGCAGGGCGGCGAGTACCGCTATTTCAAGAAAGTCCTCAACGGCAAGCCGCTTTACGTCATCACCTACGGTAACTTCGCTAACCGCGATGCTGCTGTTACCGCGATCAAGGCCTTGCCAGCGAAGGTTCAGGCTGGTAAACCTTGGCCTCGCTCTGTCGCCAGCGTCCAACAAGAACTGGCAACAGCTCGCTGAAGATTCGGCGGCCTTATCCAGGCCGCCTCTCCCGGCACCTCAAAATTTCTACAAGTGCATGCCGTCTCTACAGACCGCGTGCCTTGTGGCGTCTGCGTCACAGTAGTCTTTGAGTCGTTGCAGTCAACACTAAAAATGTTTTGACTAGCACAGCAGATCGCTTTAAACCTTTCACAAATGCGACATAGATTTGCGACAGTTCGTCGTCAGATTTGTGAGCCCCTGTGTCGGTGTGTACAATGACCTCCCTTTTGCCCCCGCAAAGCTGGCGAACGTCTAGCGTGGATGGCAAGTGGTTGAATTGAAAAGAAATTTGCCTCGAAAAGAGGCAGCCTGGTGAGAAAGTGTCTATGAAAGCAGGTCTGTACCAACCAGATGAATTCAAGGATAACTGCGGTTTTGGCCTGATAGCCCATATGCAGGGCGAGCCCAGTCATACCCTTTTGCAAACGGCCATTGAGGCCCTGACCTGCATGACCCACCGCGGTGGGATCAATGCCGACGGCAAGACTGGTGACGGTTGCGGTCTGCTGATTCAAAAGCCGGACGTATTCCTGCGTGCCATCGCCCAGGAAACCTTCGGCGTCGAACTGCCCAAGCAATATGCCGTGGGCATGGTCTTCTTCAACCAGGACCCGGTTAAAGCCCAAGCAGCTCGCGAGAACATGAACCGCGAGATCCTGGCCGCCGGGCTGCACCTGGTTGGCTGGCGCAAAGTGCCAATCGACACCAGCGTCCTTGGACGCCTGGCCCTTGAGCGCTTGCCGCAGATTGAGCAAGTGTTTATTGGCGGTGAAGGTTTCAGCGATCAGGACATGGCGATCAAGCTGTTCAGCTCACGTCGTCGTTCGTCCGTGGCCAACGCCGCCGATACCGACCACTACATCTGCAGCTTTTCGCACAAGACCATCATTTATAAAGGCCTGATGATGCCGGCGGATCTGACCGCCTTCTATCCAGACCTCCGCGACCAGCGCCTGCAAACCGCGATCTGCGTGTTCCACCAGCGTTTCTCTACCAACACCCTGCCGAAATGGCCGCTGGCTCAGCCGTTCCGCTTTCTCGCCCACAACGGCGAGATCAACACCATCACTGGCAACCGCAACTGGGCCGTGGCCCGTCGTACCAAGTTCGCCAACGACCTGATGCCCGACCTCGAAGAGCTCGGCCCATTGGTCAACCGCGTCGGTTCCGACTCCTCAAGCATGGACAACATGCTTGAGCTGATGGTCACCGGTGGCATCGACCTGTTCCGTGGCGTGCGAATGATCATTCCGCCTGCGTGGCAGAACGTCGAAACCATGGACCCGGACCTGCGGGCGTTCTACGAATACAACTCGATGCATATGGAACCCTGGGACGGCCCGGCCGGCGTGGTGATGACCGACGGTCGTTACGCGGTGTGCCTGCTCGACCGTAACGGCCTGCGCCCGGCGCGTTGGGTCACCACCAAAAACGGTTTCATCACTCTGGCGTCCGAAATCGGTGTCTGGAACTACCAGCCTGAAGACGTGATCGCCAAGGGCCGTGTCGGTCCGGGTCAGATCTTTGCTGTGGACACCGAAACCGGGCAGATCCTCGACACCGACGCCATCGATAACCGCTTGAAGTCGCGGCATCCCTACAAGCAATGGCTGCGCAAGAATGCCCTGCGCATCCAGGCAACCATGGAAGACAACGACCACGGTTCGGCTTTTTACGACGTGGACCAGCTTAAGCAATACATGAAGATGTACCAGGTCACGTTTGAGGAGCGCGACCAGGTGCTGCGTCCGCTCGGCGAGCAAGGCTACGAAGCGGTCGGCTCGATGGGCGACGATACGCCGATGGCCGTGCTGTCCCAGCGTGTGCGCACGCCGTATGACTATTTCCGTCAGCAGTTCGCGCAGGTCACCAACCCGCCGATCGACCCGCTGCGTGAAGCCATCGTCATGTCGCTGGAAATCTGCCTCGGTGCCGAGCGCAATATCTTCCAGGAATCGCCGGAACACGCTTCGCGCGTGATCCTCAGTTCGCCGGTGATTTCCCCGGCCAAATGGCGTTCGCTGATGAACCTCGATCGTCCGGGCTTCGAACGCCAGATCATCGACCTCAACTACGAAGAAAGTGTTGGCCTCGAAGCCGCGATCCGCAACGTTGCCGATCAGGCTGAAGAAGCTGCGCGCGCGGGTCGCACTCAGATCGTGCTGACCGACCGCCACATTGGCCCTGGCAAGTTGCCTATCCACGCATCCCTCGCCACCGGCGCGGTACACCACCGTCTGACCGAAAAAGGCCTGCGCTGCGACTCCAACATTTTGGTGGAAACCGCCACTGCGCGTGATCCGCACCACTTCGCGGTGTTGATCGGTTTCGGCGCCTCGGCGGTCTATCCGTTCCTGGCCTACGAAGTGCTGGGTGACTTGATCCGCACCGGTGAAGTGCTGGGCGACCTCTATGAGGTGTTCAAGAACTACCGCAAAGGCATCACCAAAGGGCTGCTGAAGATCCTGTCGAAGATGGGTATCTCGACCATCACCTCGTATCGCGGTGCGCAACTGTTCGAAGCCATCGGCCTGTCCGAAGAAGTCTGCGACCTGAGCTTCCGTGGCGTGCCGAGCCGCATCAAGGGCGCGCGTTTCGTCGACATCGAAGCCGAGCAGAAAGCCTTGGCCGCCGAAGCCTGGAGCCCGCGCAAGCCGATCCAGCAAGGTGGCCTGCTGAAGTTTGTCCACGGTGGTGAATATCACGCCTACAACCCTGACGTGGTCAACACCCTGCAAGCCGCTGTGCAGCAAGGCGACTACAGCAAGTTCAAGGAATACACCGCGCTGGTGGACAACCGTCCGGTGTCGATGATCCGCGACATGTTCAAGGTCAAAACCCTGGACACACCGCTGGATATCAGCGAAATCGAACCACTGGAGTCGGTGCTCAAGCGCTTCGATTCCGCCGGTATTTCGTTGGGCGCCCTGTCGCCGGAAGCTCACGAAGCCCTGGCCGAAGCCATGAACCGCCTCGGTGCGCGTTCCAACTCCGGCGAAGGCGGTGAAGACCCGGCCCGTTACGGCACCATCAAGAGTTCGAAAATCAAGCAAGTCGCGACCGGCCGTTTTGGCGTGACCCCGGAATACCTGGTCAACGCCGAAGTGCTGCAAATCAAAGTCGCTCAGGGCGCCAAGCCCGGCGAAGGTGGTCAGTTGCCGGGCGGCAAGGTCAATGGTCTGATCGCCAAGCTGCGTTATGCGGTGCCGGGCGTGACCCTGATTTCGCCACCGCCACACCACGACATCTACTCGATTGAAGACTTGTCGCAGCTGATTTTCGACCTCAAGCAAGTCAACCCCAAGGCACTTGTCTCGGTGAAGCTGGTGGCCGAAGCAGGCGTCGGCACCATCGCCGCCGGTGTGGCCAAGGCCTACGCCGACTTGATCACCATTTCCGGCTATGACGGCGGTACGGGTGCATCGCCGCTGACCTCGATCAAATACGCGGGCGCTCCGTGGGAACTCGGCCTGGCCGAAACTCACCAGACCCTGCGTGGCAATGACTTGCGCGGCAAAGTCAGGGTTCAAACCGATGGCGGCCTGAAAACCGGCCTCGACGTGATCAAGGCGGCGATCCTCGGCGCTGAAAGCTTCGGCTTTGGCACCGCACCAATGATCGCCCTCGGCTGCAAATACCTGCGCATCTGCCACCTGAACAACTGCGCCACCGGCGTCGCGACTCAGAACGAAAAGCTGCGCAAGGATCACTACATCGGCACCGTCGACATGGTGATCAACTTCTTCACCTACGTCGCCGAAGAAACCCGTGAGTGGCTGGCCAAGCTGGGCGTGCGCTCCCTCGAAGAGCTGATCGGTCGTACCGACCTGCTGGAAATCCTCGAAGGTCAGACCGCCAAGCAGCGACATCTGGACCTGACTCCGTTGCTCGGCAGCGATCACATCCCGGCGGACAAACCACAGTTCTGCCAGGTCGAGCGCAACCCGCCCTTCGACAAAGGCCTGCTGGCCGAAAAAATGGTCGAGATGGCCACCTCGGCCATCAACGACAAGAGCGGTGCCGATTTCTCTCTGGACATCTGCAACTGCGACCGCTCGATCGGCGCACGCATCTCCGGTGAAATCGCTCGTAAGCATGGCAACCAAGGCATGGCGAACGCGCCGATCACCTTCCGCTTCAACGGCACAGCGGGTCAGAGCTTCGGTGTGTGGAACGCTGGTGGCCTGAACATGTACCTGGAAGGCGATGCCAACGACTACGTCGGCAAAGGCATGACGGGCGGCAAACTGGTCATCGTTCCGCCTAAAGGCAGCGCCTACAAGACGCAGGACAGCGCGATCATCGGCAACACCTGCCTGTACGGCGCCACCGGCGGCAAGTTGTTCGCCGCGGGCACCGCGGGCGAGCGTTTCGCGGTGCGTAACTCCGGCGCTCACACCGTGGTTGAAGGCACCGGCGATCATTGCTGCGAGTACATGACCGGTGGTTTTGTCTGCGTCCTGGGCAAGACCGGTTACAACTTCGGCTCAGGCATGACCGGCGGTTTCGCCTACGTGCTTGACCAGGACAACACCTTCGTTGATCGGGTCAATCACGAGCTGGTGGAAATCCAGCGGATCAGCGGCGAAGCGATGGAAGCCTATCGCAGCCACCTGCAACGTGTGCTGGACGAATACGTCGCGGAAACCGACAGCGAATGGGGTCGTAACCTCGCTGAGAACCTCGATGACTATCTGCGTCGTTTCTGGCTGGTCAAGCCCAAGGCTGCCAACCTGAAATCGTTGCTTTCCAGCACCCGTGCCAATCCGCAGTGATATGCGCCTGAAGAGTTTGATGAGGTTTTAACAATGGCTGAACGTCTGAATAATGACTTCCAGTTCATCGAGGTCGGGCGCAAGGATCCGAAGAAGAAACTGTTGCGTCAACGCAAGAAAGAGTTCGTGGAAATCTACGAGCCCTTCAAACCCCAGCATTCGGCCGATCAGGCCCACCGCTGCCTGGGTTGCGGTAACCCGTATTGCGAATGGAAGTGCCCAGTGCATAACTTCATTCCCAACTGGCTGAAATTGGTGGCCGAGGGCAACATCCTTCAGGCCGCCGAGCTGTCGCACCAGACCAACACCCTGCCGGAAGTCTGCGGCCGGGTGTGCCCACAGGATCGCCTGTGCGAGGGGGCTTGCACCCTCAACGACGGTTTCGGCGCGGTGACCATCGGTTCGGTCGAGAAGTACATCACCGACACCGCGTTTGCCATGGGCTGGCGCCCGGACATGTCCAAGGTCAAACCGACCGGCAAACGTGTGGCGATCATTGGTGCGGGGCCTGCCGGCCTGGGGTGTGCCGACGTGCTGGTACGCGGTGGCGTGGCCCCTGTGGTGTTCGACAAAAACCCGGAAATCGGTGGCCTGCTGACCTTCGGCATCCCGGAGTTCAAGCTGGAAAAGACCGTGCTGAGCAATCGCCGCGAAGTCTTCACCGGCATGGGCATCGAGTTCCGCCTGAATACCGAAGTGGGCAAGGACGTGACCATCGAGCAGTTGCTCGAAGAATACGATGCCGTATTCATGGGCATGGGCACCTACACCTACATGAAGGGCGGCTTTGCCGGTGAGGACCTGCCGGGCGTGCATGACGCGCTCGACTACCTGATCGCCAACGTCAACCGTAACCTGGGCTTTGAAAAGTCGCCGACCGATTTCGTCGACATGAAAGGCAAGAAGGTTGTGGTGCTGGGCGGCGGCGACACGGCGATGGACTGCAACCGCACGTCGATTCGCCAGGGTGCCAAGTCGGTGACCTGTGCTTATCGTCGCGACGAAGCGAACATGCCAGGCTCGCGCAAAGAGGTGAAGAACGCTAAGGAAGAAGGCGTGAAATTCCTCTACAACCGCCAGCCGATTGCGATTGTCGGTGAAGACAAGGTCGAAGGTGTGAAAGTGGTCGAGACCCGTCTCGGCGAACCGGACGCCCGTGGCCGTCGCAGCCCCGAGCCGATCCCCGGTTCCGAAGAG
Source organism: Pseudomonas sp. DC1.2 (assembly GCF_034351645.1). Taxonomy (NCBI): domain Bacteria; kingdom Pseudomonadati; phylum Pseudomonadota; class Gammaproteobacteria; order Pseudomonadales; family Pseudomonadaceae; genus Pseudomonas; species Pseudomonas sp. DC1.2. The sequence continues at coordinate 338,239 of NZ_CP133782.1, forward strand.
ATCATCCCGGCCGATGCCGTGGTCATCGCATTCGGTTTCCGCCCAAGCCCGGCGCCGTGGTTTGAACAGTTCAGCATCCAGACCGACAGCCAGGGCCGTGTTGTGGCCCCGGAGCAAGGCAAATACAAGCACCAGACCAGCAACCCGAAAATCTTCGCCGGTGGCGACATGGTTCGCGGCTCTGACCTGGTGGTGACCGCGATCTTCGAAGGCCGTAATGCCGCCGAAGGGATCTTGGATTACCTGGGCGTCTAAAGCCTCCACTGATTGTTCCCACGCTCTGCGTGGGAATACAGCCTGTGACGCTCCGCGTCCCAAAAGGCGTGACGCGGAGCGTCACAGGAGGCGTTCCCACGCAGCGCGTGGGGACGATCTTTCGAAGCCGAAACCGCGATTAATTGACCCGATAGGCAAAATGCTGACCTGCAACCGTGCCTTTTGCTTCGCGCTCTGAGAAAATGCCCGCACTTTTTTTCCGGATGCCGACATGACTGCCCTGAAGAACGACCGTTTCCTTCGCGCCCTGCTCAAGCAACCCGTAGACGTCACGCCCGTGTGGATGATGCGTCAGGCCGGTCGCTACTTGCCGGAGTACCGCGCCAGCCGCGCCAAGGCCGGTGACTTCATGAGCCTGTGCATGAACCCGGAGTTCGCTTGCGAAGTCACGATGCAACCGCTCGACCGCTATCCACAACTGGACGCGGCGATCCTGTTCTCCGACATCCTGACCATTCCCGATGCGATGGGCCAAGGCCTGTACTTCGAAACCGGTGAAGGCCCTCGCTTCAAAAAAGTCATCAGCACTCTGGCCGACATCGAAGCCCTGCCGATTCCTGATCCGCACAAGGACTTGGGTTACGTCATGGACGCCGTCAGCACCATCCGCCGCGAACTGAACGGTCGCGTGCCACTGATCGGCTTCTCCGGCAGCCCGTGGACCCTGGCCACCTACATGGTTGAAGGCGGCTCGTCGAAAGACTTCCGCAAGACCAAGGCCATGCTCTACGACAACCCGCACGCCATGCACCTGCTGCTGGACAAGCTCGCGCAGTCGGTCACCAGCTACCTCAACGGCCAGATCATGGCCGGCGCGCAAGCGGTGCAGATCTTCGACACCTGGGGCGGCAACCTCTCGGCGGCGGCGTACCAGGAATTCTCCCTGGCCTACATGCGCAAAATCGTCAGCGGCCTGATCCGTGAACACGACGGCCGCAAAGTGCCGGTCATCCTGTTCACCAAAAACGGCGGCCTGTGGCTGGAAAGCATTGCCGACGCTGGCGCCGATGCACTTGGCCTGGACTGGACCTGCGACATTGGCGAAGCCCGCCAGCGCGTCGGCAACAAAGTCGCCTTGCAAGGCAACATGGACCCGACCGTGCTCTACGCCAAGCCAGAAGCCATCCGCACCGAAGTCGGCCGCATCCTCGCCAGCTACGGCAAGGGCAGCGGTCACGTGTTCAACCTTGGGCATGGCATCACCCCGGAAGTTGATCCGGAACATGCGGGCGCGTTCATGCGCGCAGTGCATGAGCTGTCGGCGCAGTACCACGAGTGATCGTCGCCCAATAAAAAACGCCCGGCTTATGCCGGCAATGCTGTTCACTTAAGCCGTAGGCTGGAAGTTTTTGATTTCCGACTCTATAGCGAAAGCCAAGAAAAACGCCGCTTCTCCATTTAGGGGTAAGCGGCGTTTTTCCTTAAATGAACAGCATTGCGGCTTATGCCGGGAGTTTTTGTTTGGTGCGCCAGGCATGGTGTACCTTGGCTCATGATTACCGCTAGGGCACAGTTGGGGCTAAACCTGTGCGGTACCCGCCAGCGGCGGCAACTTTGCCAGTTTTAACGCCACCAGCAACGCAATCACCAACAACCCACCTATAAACATCCCGATCCCGCTCCATCCGCCCACGTGCCAGAACACCCCGCCCACCGTCCCGGCAATGCTCGACCCGGCGTAATAGCTGAACAGGTACAACGAAGACGCCTGCCCTTTGGCCTTGATCGCCCGGCGCCCGATCCAGCTACTCGCCACCGAGTGCGCACCAAAGAAGCCAAATGTGAAGATCAACATCCCGATGATTACCAGCGGCAGCGGCGTGAACATCGTCAGTGCCAGGCCCGCAAGCATCAGCGCGATGGTCGCCCACAGCACCCTGCGACGACCCAGTTGGTCGGCCAATGAGCCAATTTTCGCCGAGCTATAAATCCCCGACAGGTACACCACCGACAGCAAGCCGACAAAGGCCTGGTCCATGTTGTAAGGCGCCGCCAGCAGGCGATAGCCGATGTAGTTAAACAGCGTCACGAACGCGCCCATCAGCACGAACGCTTCGACAAACAGCAGCGGCAGGCCGGCGTCGCGAAAGTGCAGGGTGAAGCCGTCCAGCAGACTGCGCGGGTGCAGCGAGCGGGCGTGGAAGTTGCGTGACTCCGGGAGGATTTTCCAGAACACCGTTGCCGCGATCAGTGCCAGGCCGCCGATCACCAGCATCGCCGTGTGCCAACTGACGAAGTCGATCAACACCCCGGTGATCAGACGGCCGCTCATACCACCAATCGCGTTGCCGCCGATGTACAGGCCCATGGCCAGGCCGATGTGCTGGGGATGGATCTCTTCGCTCAAGTACGTCATCGCGACCGCCGCCAAGCCGCTCAACGACAACCCGATCAGCGCACGCATGATCAACACGCCTTCCCAACTCGGCATCATCGCGCTGGCCATGGTGCAGAGGGCGGCGGCGAACAACGCGGTCACCATCACCGGCTTACGCCCGACGCGGTCGGAAATCGGGCCGGTGATCAGCAAACCGATGGCGAGCATGCCGGTGGCCACCGACAGGATCAGGCTGCTCTGCGCCGCGTTGATCGAATATTCGTGGGACAGCAGCGGCATCATCGGTTGCACGCAATACAGCAGGGCGAAGGTCGCGAAGCCTCCGGAGAACAGCGCCAGCACCGTGCGCATAAACATCGGCGTGCCCTTCTCGATGTAGATCTCTTTTAATTCGGCGACCACATCATCGAGCGCGGCGGGCGCAACTTCATGAGTCAGGGGGGCGGCAGCTGTTTTCACTTCGGACCTCGGAGGGGCGCAGCCGGGCAGGCAATGAAAAAAGCATATAGCCGCCTAACGATTCAATCCAATATATTGTTCGACCTGTTTAAGAGGTTTTGCGACCTAATGGATTTTTCATGGAACTGCGTCACCTGCGCTACTTCATTGCCGTCGCCGAAGAACTGCATTTTGGCCGTGCCGCCCAAGTGCTGGGTATCTCTCAGCCACCTCTAAGCCAACAGATTCAGGCGCTGGAGAACGAGGTTGGCGCGCGGTTGTTTGAGCGGACTAATCGTCGGGTCGAACTCAGCGAGGCCGGTCGGTTGTTCCTGCAAGAGGCACGATTAGTCCTGGCACAGGTCGATAAAGCCGCCGACGTGGCACGGCGTGCGCAACTCGGCGAACTGGGCGAGTTGAAGATCGGCTTCACCTCCTCTGCGCCGTTCAACTCGACGATTCCTCAAGCCATTTTCTCGTTTCGCCAGCGCTTCCCGGCGGTACACCTGAATCTACGGGAGATGAGCAGCACCCAAGTCGCCGATTCGCTGGTGGACCAGTCGATTGAGGTCGGGATCATGCGCCCGCTTGGGTTGCCGGATTCGCTCAGCGTGGTGGAGTTGATGCGCGAACCGCTGGTGGCGGTGCTCAGCTCCAAACATCCGTTGGTCAACGGCAGTGAGGACGGTTTGTTTCTGTCAGCCCTGGCCCTCGAACCGTTCGTGTTTTTCCCACGCAGCTATGGCAGCGGTTTGTATGCGCAATTGCTTAGCCTGGCCCGAGACGTCGGCTTCAGCCCGAACTTTGCGCAAGAGGCCGGCGAGGCGATGACCATCATCGGATTGGTCGCGGCGGGACTGGGCGTGTCGGTATTGCCGGCGTCTTACCAGCGCATGCGCATTGACGGTGTGGTCTATCGCCCGCTACTCGATCCAGACGCCGTTTCGGCCGTGTGGCTGGTGCAGCGCAAAGACCAGAAGTCACCGATGGCCAGGGCGTTTGTGGAACTGCTGACACGCAAAGTTGAACCTTTAACAGAGTGAGGCATGCGTTTGATGGAGCGCCAGAGAGAGGACATTTCAGGTAATGGATAAAGCCCCAAGTCAAAATCGCTAGTAGGGACGCAAGAGCTGTCGGCCAAGAGTGCGTTCAACGTTTTGCGGCGTCTTGCGCGAGAACCACAGGTTGGCGCGGTTAATCACCATGACCGGGCATAGTCGCAGCGTCACAAGTAACCCGATGCCTTGGCGCAAGATGTTTCTGGTTCACCCCTTTTTGCGCGCCTACGTTTTTCATCGACAGTCACGACCTCTACTCAAACTTTTTTGGCAAGAATCGCGCGTTTCGACGGCTCCAGATTGAGGACGAGTACGCTCGTCAGCACAATGACCGTTCCGACAATGACCATGACTGATGGGCGTTCACTCAGAACCAACGAGGCCATAAACATGGCTGTTGGCGGTATAAGGTAAAGCGAAATGGACGCACGGCTCACGTTGCAGTGTGCCAACACGTAGGCCCAGGCGAGGTAAGCGAGGGCACTGGGGAAAATGCCGAGAATTAGCACCGCGAGGTTCACCGAAGTTGAGGCGTTTTGCACTTCGCTCCAGAGGCCAGGCACATAGACCAGCAGCAGCGCCGTCCCCGACCAGATGGTGTAACACACCATCGTCAGCCCGTCATAACGATGGGAGTGGCGTTTTTGCAAGGCGAAATACAGACTCCAGGAAAACGCCGCGAGCAGGATCAGCAGCCCGTGCGCGTCCAGCTCACCAAAATCACGGTCTGCGGTGACGACCACCGCAGCGCCAAGTAGTCCGCACAGCACACAGACCCATTGCCAGCTGTTAACCCGTTCCTTAAAGGCGAAATGCGCCAATAACGCGCTGAACAGCGGCGTGGACTGCGCGAGTACGCTGGCGGCCCCCGCGCTAACACCTTGTTGGCCGTAGTTGAGGGCTATGTGATGCAGGCTGACTGCAAAAAATCCCAGCAATGCCAGCAGCGGTAAGTCTTTCAGTCGGGGCAAGGAAATATGCATCACCAATGCGACCCCGGCCATGAGCGTTGATGCAATTAAAAATCGTACCAGCGCAAGATGACCGGGCTCGTAAGCCTGTAGCCCGATATGGATTCCAATGGGGGAATAGGCCCAGCAAAAGATCACAAAAATCGCCGCCAACGCCACTCTTATGCCGGGCGTTGCATTCATCACGTCGCCACCCTAGGCGCAACAAGACCGTGCAGGCTGGGCATGGCATGGGCTATACCGTTCCAATACCGCTCGGTGATGAGCAGGAAGCGGTTGAACGAAACGCTGACTTCCTCTATGTGCTGGTCGGTGGCGCATTCGTGCGTGGCCGCTTTCACGGCCTGGACCTTGTGTTCTTTTTCCGCATCACCGATGTGGATGTAGAAATACTCGCAGTGCTCGTGAAAGTCATCGTTATTGGCGTAGAGGTGTTTGTAGTTGCGCGCCCCTTCGTACAAACGGGTGAGCATCGAATAGGCCAGCCACTCCTGAGCCAACAACGTGCCGAGTACATGGCGCGGATTGTTGTTGTGGCCACCGTCGGTGTAAAGGCTCAATTGTTCGCGACTAAACGTTTGACTACTTTCCAGCACCGGCAAAGCCATGAGTTCATCCATGCTGTACGGCCGATCAGCGAGACGGCTGAGAAGGTCGATCAGATAATTTTCCAACAGCGCGAGGTGGGCCTTTTCCGGGTTGCCGTAACCCATTTCGGAGTAGAGGTTCTTGACGATTTCGATCTGAGCGTCAAGGTCATCAGTACTCAGAAATGACAGAGCAACCATACGAGAGGTCTGCGTGGTACGCGCCAGATAGTTTCGAGCAAACACCTCAACGTCGGCTAGGCAAAGTGAGCCACCCATCCATCGTTGGTAGAACGCGTTATCCAAGGCTTTATGGGTAAACACACTTTCGGCGAGGGACTGGATTTTTCGCTGAATTAACTCCATAAAAACTCCTGCTGATCGAGGGGGATGAAAGGGCCATGGCGGCACGGCAACGCGCTTGCTGAAGTATCAAAAACACCCAGCCTCACTACAAGTGACTTAAAGTGAACTATGCATTCACTTTGGGTGAGCCATGGAATTGTCCCAACTGCGCATGTTCAAGACGGTTTCCGACTTCGGTAGCATCGCGCGCGCCGCCGAGTTACTGCACTGCGTGCCGTCCAATATCACCGCACGCCTCAAGTCCCTGGAGAGTGAGCTGGGCACACAGCTTTTTTTCGCGACGGTCGAGGGTTGCGGATCACCCCAGCTGGGGAGGTATTTCTTGATTACGCGACGAGAATCCTGTGCTTGGCTGATGAAGCCCAGCGCGCCTTAGCGCCCACTAACACGCCAAGCGGTCCGCTGCGCATTGGTGCCATTGAGTCGAGTGCTACGGGAAGGCTGCCGCGGTTATTGGCCAAGTACCATGCGCTGTACCCGCAGGTGTCGCTGGAATTGAGTACCGGCACTTGGGCCCAACTGCTGGACGATACTCAACATCATCGTCTTGATGGGGTGATCGTGGCGGTGAATATTGAACGCCCCGGTCTCAAGCGCGCCGTGATGTACCGTGAAGATTTAATCCTCATCGCGGCCGCCTCGCATGGACCATTACTCAAGGCGGCGGATCTGCAAGGTAAGGCAATTTTTATGTGGCCGCCGGGCTGTCCATACCGCTGCGCGCTGGAACAGTGGCTGTTGCGCCATGGCCAGTTGCTGCCGATCGTCAGCATTGCAAGCTATGGCGCCATAGTTGGCTGTGTCAGTGCCGGTGCTGGCGTTTCGCTGGTGCCCCGCGGGATCTATGAGCAGTACCGCCATAGTGCGGGTTGGCAAGGGTATGAACTTCCGGAACTGACGAGTATCGATAACCTGTTTTACTGGCATGAACACTCAGGTCGACACCCTGCTCGGGAGGCGTTTTTGGCGTTACTGCAGGAAGAATTTGCCCAAGGCTGAGGGCGTTCCGACATTGAGATTTCGCTAAAAATCACGCCCTGAAATGTACAGTCAGGGGCGTAATAGAAGCAGCCGACGGTGATTTTCGAATACGCGAAAACGATGGTTTCAATGGCAAAGCCATCATTCTGCCGGACCTCGTCACTGTGCGGGTCGACCTCTGTGAGGTCGACCGTTTTTTTACGCCGGCACTTGCCTCTGTAACCGTCGCCCGACGACATCCAACAAGTCGCAGCCATCGCGCAAAGACGTCACCAATACCCGCGCCAGCTCACTGTAAACGCCTTCGCTGAACGCGAGACTTTCCAGCAGTTGTGTCGCCGTGCGGATACGGTAAGCCGCGGTTTCATGTAATACATCCAGCGGTGCTTCGGTATCGATCAGCAACGATGCGATGGTGCAGTCGGTGCCAGTGATAGGCATATATCGATCCATGACAAAACCTCCACTCGGGAAAGAAGGCGGCCGCTCAGCGGGCGCGATTGACTGGCGCCTCAGGCACACCACTGGGTGGGTCCAGATTGTCCAGTGCGCGGTTTACCAACAACTCGGCCAGCACCGCCAACTGCTGAATCGCCAGCGCAACATTACGCCGAGAGCTTTCGAGTTCGCGGGCAAGGTCAGTGCTCATGACGTTGAGCGAGGCCAGTGTTTCGCAGGCATGAGCGAGCAGCGATAGCGTGTCGATGTTTGGGTGCAGTGTAAAAAAGTGGCTGACGGGGTCGGGTTGGCCAGGTTCGCGCAGACGGTCGCTAACGAGGCGTTCGGTGGCCTTAATATCATCGATGGATGAAGGACCAGTTGATCGCGGAGAATTGGGGCTGGCATTTTTCATGGTGGAGTTCCTTGCAAGGTTAAAGAAGTGCCAGTCCCATACCGCAGACCAGAATGGTTTACGGCAATGCGTGAGTTGACGGGCTGGTAGGTTTATTACCAGAAAAGTCATCGTTATTAATCAAATTATTTAACATCTATGTAATTAAATGATTCATGTTTATCGGCTGCTGCTTTGCATGTGTAAGTTTCGTTGTTGGTAAGTTCTCTCATTGTTGTAGGAAGTGTCCTTAGTTTGAGTGAGGTTCATCTGTCAGATTTTTTTCAGAAAAATTGAGTTGTGAAACAATGTTTGACGGTTGTTTGGTGCGTTTGCGATATTGTTTCACGTGGAGCCTACGTAGGTAGGGCGTTAGCTTGGAAAAATTCACTTCTGTAGCCGTTCAGTCAAAACGTATGGAGTGTTGTCACTGTAAACAAATGGTAAGTATTTAATGTTTAAGAGAGAAAAGACTGAAACGCTAAAAAGTAACATTAGGTATTTGATAAAAAGTCGCGGGGAGACGCAGCTGTCTTTGTGTTCTGCCAGTGGTTTGACTCGAACCACCATCTACAACATTCTGGAAGGGCGGGTCGTCAATGTTCAACAGTCTACTATTCGCAAAATTTCTGATTTTTTTGGTGTGTCCTATAAGGAGATAGAAACGGTTGATTTTGAAGAAAAGGAAATCATAGAAAGCAGTGTTTCTTTACAAGGCAACATGAATCCAGCGGCAGTTCCTATTATTAAAGAAAGTTTGCTGGTTGAGAACCTTGACAAGAGGATTGGTGAGTTGGTGGCTACTCATCCTCTTACGTATTATTTTGGGATGGCCAGTAATTTGATTGGTGTGCTCTTGGAAAATGAAATAAGTGGTGTAAATGAGTCAGGTGATTTATTGATCGTTAAGAAGGGTTTATTTAGTAGCGATAAAGAAAAGCTTGTGTACGATAAAATAAAAAAGAAACTGTTTGTAACTGCTGAGTCTGGTGTTTGCTCAGATGTTGTTTTTGTAATTGGGGATATTATTGAGGAAAGATTTAATGGGTAGTGGATGTGAGAATAGTAAATATAAGTTGTTAGGGTTTGAAAATAAAAAAAGCCTCGCGGTTATTATGATTATTTCTACAGGGAAAGTAACTAAGGTCAAGCTGGGCGATTTGTTGAGTAGTGATATGGTGGATGATTTAAATAAATTGGAAATAAAGAGTGTGTACAAGAAGTTTTATGCTGGTGGTGGAGGGGCATCAACGGCATACGACGTAAGTGACCGTCATGAGCGTTCATGGATGATTTATGTAGCTCTCAATCTACTGCTTTTTGCGCTTTATATTTTTACAAATATAGCTGCGACAAAACTGGTGTACATAAAGCAGTTTGATATTGTTGTCACTCCAGGTGTTTTTCTGTACCCGCTGACATTTCTCATAGTCGATATGTTAAATGAGTTTTATGGGCTTAGACTTGCCAGAAAAGCGATCCTGTTTGCTTTTGTAAGTAATGCCTTTATCACTGTGTTGCTGAGTGCTACTAGCTATCTGCCAGGCTTGCCCGGTTGGAAGCTCGACATGCCTTACAGTGAAGTTATGACTCATGTGTCCTCCGTGTTAGTGGCGTCCTCTATATCTTTTATTTTTTCTGAATATGTAAACTCGTATTTGTTAAGCAAGATAAAAGAACTTACGAATTCAAGATTTTTATTTCTTCGAGTGTTTTTAAGCACTTTTTTTGCTGTGATAATAGATAGTTTTATTTTTTGTTTTATCGCGTTTCACGGATCGATGACGAGTGCTGAGATATTCAGTATTTTATATATCCAGATCGCGATAAAAATGTTTTTCGCTGTTTTTAATGTGTTGCCCGCTTATGGCGCAAGGTCATTATTTAAAAAATATGTGGCTGGAGCCAGCACTGCATAAAAGTGGGGGAGTGAGCGAACTCCCCCCGGAGTACTACTTTAATTTCAGTTTTTCGCTCAGGCTTTTAAACGTGTCTGATTTGTTTTCAAGGAACTCATTCAGGCCTTTTGCTCTAAGTCGGCATGCGTCACAGTCAGCACAACCGCTTCCTTGCAGACCGTTGTAGCACGTCAATGTATGGTGCTGAATCAACTCAAGCTTTCCGTGATATTCGGCCAAAGCCCATGTTTCTGCCTTGTTCAACCACATCAGCGGTGTTTCGATCCGCAAAATAAAAGAGAAACTGTTTGTAACTACTAAGTCTGGTGTTTGCTCAGATGTTATTTTTGTAATTGGGGATGTTGTTGAGGAAAGATTTAATGGATAGCAGTTGTGAAAATAGCAAATATAAATTGTTGGGGTTTGAGAATAATAAAAGACTGGTTGTGATTATGGTTCTTTCTACAGGGAAAATTATCAAATTAAAAATCAACGAAGTATTAAAGAGCGAAATAATAGACAATTTAAGTCGTATGGAAATAAATAATATATACAGGAAATACTATTCTGGGGGTGCTGCGTTCACTACTTATGATTTAAATGATCGCAATGAGCGATCCTGGATGATCTATGTTTTTTTAAGTCTGCTTCTTTTGGCACTTTATATTTGTACAAATGTTGCAGCTACAAAGCTTGTTTATCTAAAAGAACTCGATCTTGTTGTGCCTCCTGCCGTTTTTCTTTATCCGTTGACATTTTTGGTGGTTGATTTATTGAACGAGACATACGGGCTTAGGCTGGCGAGGAAAGCTCTATTGTTCGCTTTTGCAAGTAATGCATTAATTGTTTTGTTACTGAATGCTGTTAGTTATTTTCCTGGATTGCCTGGCTGGAAACTTGATGCGCCCTATGCTGAGGTTGTTGCTCATGTTTCTTCTGTGTTAGTGGCATCTTCAGTTTCTTTTCTATTCTCTGAGTACGTAAATTCATATTTGCTTTGCAAAATAAAGGAGCTTACGAGTTCGAGATTTTTGTTTTTGAGAGTGTTTTTTAGTACATTTTTTGCAGTGATAATAGATAGTTTGCTATTTTGCTATTTTGCTATTTTGCTATTTTGCTATTTTGCTATTTTGCTATATTGCTTTTTACGGTGTAATGCAAAATAGTGAAATACTTAGTATGGTTTACGCTCAGATAGCTATAAAGATGTGTTTTGCTGTGTTTAATGTTTTTCCTGCCTATGGAGCAAGATCATTATTTAAAAGATATATCGCCGCTGGGGACACTAAGTGAAAATAGCGGGCGTGATTTGTAACCTCTCACGCCCGCCCAGTAATAGGCTGATATTATAGTGCTAGTTTCATATTTAGATTTTTTTTGATTTCTGCTCTATTTTCTAGAAACTCATTCAAACCTTTTGCGCGAAGATTGCAGGAGTCACAGTCGGCACATCCACTTCCTTTTATACCGTTGTAACAGGTAAGTGTCTGGTAGCGAACTAAGTCTAACTGGTTATAGTGATCGGCCAGGGCCCAAGTTTCTGCCTTGTTCAACCGCATGAGCGGAGTTTCAATGCGTACTTTATAGTCCATGCCCAATACGATGGATTCATTTAAAGATTTTACAAAGGCATCGCCGCAATCAGGATAGCCGGAACTCTCCGTTTCACAAACACCGGTAATGATAGTTTCAGCCTGTACCTGATACGCATAAATAGCGGCCAAGGTCAGAAACAGGATGTTTCTGCCCGGTACGAATGTGTTAGGTACGCTTTCTTCTGAGCCATTGGCGCTGGGAACCGGGATGTTGTCGCGGGTCAAACTGCTGATGGCCAGTTCGTTGAGTAATGAAGCATCCAGAACTTTATGCACGGTCACGCCCAGCTGTTTTGAAAGCTGTTGTGCTACTTCAATTTCGGCGCGATGGCGTTGGCCATAGTCAAACGTAATACAGTGAATTTCATCGTAGAGCGCTAAGGCATGGATCAAGCAGGTGGTGGAGTCCTGCCCGCCGCTGAAAACGATAACTGCTTTCTTAGTCATGCTGTGTTCTTCCCTGGAATGCCCCCGACGTATCACGGGGGCATTGACCCTAGCGCGTAGCTCACATTTTGGCTGTGGGACGTTTCCGAGATGACGTACACCGCGTTCCGTTTGTGTCTTTTCTTTGGTTACGACCAGCGCCGGAAAATGAGCGAAGTGTTGACGCCGCCAAAGGCAAAGTTGTTGTTCATGACGTATTGGTTGCTCATCTGGCGGAATTCGCCGCGCAGGTAATCGAGTTTGCCGCAATGCGGATCAACCTCGTCGAGGTTAAAGGTGTGTACGTACAGGTCGCGGTTCATCATTTCGATGCTGAACCAGGACTCCAGTGCGCCGCAGGCTCCCAGGGTGTGGCCGAGGAAGCTCTTCTGCGAACTGATCGGCATGTGCTCGCCGAACAGGGCGCTGGTGGCCAAGGTTTCGGCGATGTCGCCTTGTTCCGTCGCGGTGCCGTGGCCGTTGACGTAGCCGATGGCCGACGCCTCCAGCCCGGCATCTTCGAGCGCCAGTTCCATGGCCCGGCGCATGGTGGTTTGCTCCGGTCGCGTGGTGTGTTGGCCATCGGCGTTGCTGCCGAAACCAACGATCTCGGCATGGATATGCGCGCCACGGGCCAGCGCGTGTTCCAGTTCTTCAAGCACCAGCATGCCGCCGCCTTCACCGATCACCAGGCCATCGCGCCCCTTGTCGTAAGGGCGTGGGCTGGTTTGCGGGGCGTCGTTTTTCAGGCTGGTGGCGTAGAGCGCGTCGAAGACCATGGCTTCGGTCGGGCAGAGTTCTTCGGCGCCGCCGGCGAGCATCAGCGGCAAGCGCCCGAACTTAATCGACTCGTAGGCGTAACCGATGCCCTGGCTGCCGCTGGTGCAGGCGCTGGAGGTGGGGATCAGCCGGCCAGTGAGGCCGAAGAAGATGCTGATGTTGGCTGCCGTGGTGTGGGGCATCATCCGCACGTAGGAGTTGGCGTTCAGCCCCTCGGCCACCGAGTTGAGCAGCATGTTGCCGAAGGCCTTGATCTCGTCGGTGCTGCCGGTGGATGAGCCACAAGCGACGCCCATGCGCCCATCCTTGATCGATTCGTCACCGAGCAGCCCGGCGTCGGCCAACGCCTGCTCCGCCGCGCCCACGGCCAGGCGCGAGACGCGGCCCATGCTGCGCAGTTGTTTGCGGGTCCAGTGGCTCGGCACTGTGAAGTCATCAATCGGCCCGGCGAGGCGGGTGTTGAGTTCAGTAAAGCGATCCCACTCGTCCATGCGGCGGATGCCGCTGCGGTTGGCTTTGAAGTTGGCGGCGATGGTGTCCCAATCACTGCCCAGTGAGGTGATGCCGGCCATGCCGGTGACGACGACGCGCTTCATCAGCACAGGCCTCCGTTGACGGCCAGAACCTGGCGGGTGATGTACGAGGCTTCCGCCGACATCAGGAAATTCACCGCGCCGGCCACCTCTTCAGGCGTGCCCATGCGCTGTGTGGGGATCATTTTCATCAGTTCTTCCACCGGCACGTTTTCATCGAGCATCGCCGTGTCGATCAAGCCGGGAGCGACGCAGTTAACGGTGATCTTGCGCTTGCCCAGCTCGATCGCCAACGCTTTCGCGGCGCCGATCAAACCAGCCTTGGAAGCGCTGTAGTTGACTTGGCCACGGTTGCCGATCAGCCCGGAAACAGAGGTGATACAGACAATTCTCCCGGCGGCGCGGCGGCGGATCATGGGCATCATCACCGGGTGCAGCACGTTGTAAAAACCGTCGAGATTGGTACGCATGACGACGTCCCAATCCTCTTCGCTCAGGGCCGGGAAAGCGCCGTCGCGGGTCAGGCCAGCGTTGAGTACCACGCCGTAATAGGCGCCGTGTTTTTCGACATCAGCCTCAAGAATGGCTTTGCACGTGGCGCGGTCTGAGACGTCGAATTGCAGCACGCGGGCGTTGCGTCCCAACGCCTCGACCTCGGCTTTTACAGCCTCGGCTTCGGCCCGTCCGCTACGGCAATGGAGCACGATGTCGTGCCCGGCCTGAGCCAGGCGCAGGGCAATGGCGCGGCCGATACCACGGCTGGAGCCGGTGACCAGTACGGTTTCAGTCATCACTCGACTCCTTGGGATTCATGAAGATATTGCGCCGCCTGCGGCGGACGGTAGACGTTCAGACGGGCGGAGGCATGGATGCCGGGGGCGTGGATATGGCATTCGAACACGCCCATGCCATTTTCATCTTCCAGTGAGCGTATCCCGTGGATTGCCAGCTCGGTGCCGGCGGGGAAGCGATCGACATTGCATTCGAACTTGCGGGTGCCCAGCAGGAAGCCCAGTTCCACCGGGTTACCTTTTTGCCGCGCGTGGCAGCCTGCATAGGCTGCGACACTTTGGGCCATCAGCTCGATGCCGACCCAGGCCGGGAGGCTGCCGTCGGGTTGGTTGAACAGGCCCGAGGGTTTGACGGTGAGGCGGGTATGAATCTGCTCATCATCGAACGATAGGATCTGTTCGATAAGGATCATGTCGCCAGCGTGTGGCAGCAGTTCGGCAAGCGGCCAGTCAATCATGGGGCGTCTCCAATAATCAGGCTGACGTTATTGCCGCCGAAGGCAAAGGAATTGCTCATCAGGTAGCGAGGAGCAGTGGACGTCAGGCGATCGGCCGAGGTCACCCATTTCAAGGCCGGCAGGGCGGGGTCGGGCTGGCCGTCCCAGACATGCGGCGGCAAGGCGTGCTCGCGGTTGTCTACGCTCAGGCTCAACCAGCAGAAGGCGGCTTCCAGGGCTCCGGCCGCACCGAGGGTGTGGCCGGTCATCGGTTTGGTCGATGAACAAGGCACGCCGTCCGGGAACAACGTCGCCACCGCCAGGCTTTCCATGGCGTCATTGTGTTGCGTCGCGGTGCCGTGCAAGTTCAGGTAGCCGATTTGCGACGGTTGCAGCCCGGCGCGGCTCAAGGCTTTGCGCATCGCTTGCTGGGCGCCACGGCCGGTCGGTTCCGGCGCGGAAATGTGGTGCGCATCCGAGCTGGCGCCACTGCCGAGCAGGGCAATCGATGGCCCGTTGTAGGTGTTTTTGCTCATCAAAAACAGCACCGCGGCTTCACCGATGTTGATGCCGTTGCGGTTGGCGGAAAACGGGTTGCAGCGTTGTCCGCTGACGGCTTCCAGCGCCGAAAAACCATTGAGGGTCAGTTTGCACAAACTGTCGACGCCGCCGCACAACACGGCATCGCACAGCCCCAGGTCCAATAAGCGCTGGGCGCTCATGAGGGCGCGGGCGCTGGAGGTGCATGCGGTGGAAATCACATAAGCCGGGCCGCTCAGGTGCAGCCAGTCGGCGAGGAAGTTCGCCGGCGCCCCAAGTTCTTGCTGCTGATAGTCGTATTCGGCGGGGAATGCATGATCGCGGATGTAACGGGCGAGCCCGCGACTGGCTTCGTCGATGCCCGAGGTGCTGGTGCCCAGCACAATCGCGATGCGGTCACGACCGTAGGTCTGGATCGCTTGATCAATGTCGTCACGAATTTGCAGCGCCGCTTCCAGCAACAGCTGGTTGTTGCGGCTGCCTTGCGCTTTCAGCTCGGTCGGTATCGGCGCGAGCTGGCCGTGAACGGCGGCCACCGGTAACGATCGCTCGGCGACCCAGCCAGCTTCGCTGCGCATGCCGGAGCAATCGCCGGCAAACAGATTACGGGCGACCTCGGTTTTGTTGCGGCCCAGGGCACAGATAACCCCGAGGGCATTCAGGTAAGCGGTCATGGCGCGCCTTCAACCAATGGCGTGATGCGGTAATGCGGGCCTTTTGGCAGGTTCACCTCAAAGCTCAGCGGTTGTGAATAACGGATGTCCCAGTGTGCGGACAACACGCGTTGTGTGCCCTGCTGGTGTGCCGCCGGGTAGTTGCCGTGCAACTCGCCTTCGGGTGTCAGGGCGAAGAGCAGTGCGGCGAATAATTCCCGAGCCTCCGGGTTCGGCGGCAAGAGGCCGTCTGCCAGCCATTGGCCGTCGATCAGTTTCTGCCGCGCCACGGGAATGCCCAGCGGGTCCATCATCGACCAGCGAGTGCCCTGGCCCTCTTGCTGGATCACCAGTAGCCAGTCCTGGCGTTGTTCGGCCAAGTGTCGCTCGACGTGCAATTGCAGCGGCAGCGCGAACCTCGGGTTATGTTCGGGCATCGGCGCCCGGCTCGCGCAAGCGCTCAGCAGCAGCGCACCAGCCAACCACACGAACCGCCGAACCACCACCCACATTTTGGGAGTGAAAGTGGACATCAAACAACACCTTCAAAAGGTTTGCGCGCCACCACATTGACCAGGGTTTCTTCGCGCTGGCCAAAGGGTTTGCGTTTGCTCAGGCCCAGGCGTTCGAGCAGCCCGAAGTCTTTGGCGCGGCTCCACCACAAGTACGGATAAGAGGTGTTGCTGTCGCCGAACTGGAACCCTTGGCGGCGAATCATTTCCAGATACTGCGCCGCGCTCTTCTGTACGTGCATCGGATGGCGGAACAGCCAGCGAATCACCCAGGTATCAATGTAAGCCTCGGTGGACTCGGCGAACAGCAGATAGCCTCCCGGCTTGAGCACCCGATAGAACTCCGCGAGGGCTCGCTCCTGTTCCACCAGGTGATGAAAGGTCTGGTGGCAGAACAGCAGATCGACGCTGGCATCCGCGACGTCGATGCTCGCGCAGTCACTGCTGAGTAGCTCGACGTGCATGCCCTGACGCCCAGCTTCTTCGGCGCTGAGGCTCAGGCTGTGCGGGTCGGCGTCGACACCGATCAGGTGCTGGGGGGCAAAAGTCTGGCGCAGGTACTGGAATGACTTTCCCTGGCCGCAGCCGGCGTCCAGCAATACCGGGTTACTGGGCAACGGCTCGCTGAACAGGCTGCGCAAGTCATTGATGGCTACCCGCAGCACATGGTGCTGCCAGGTGCGGCTGCGCAGAAACCATAAACCGAAACGGGTTTCTTCGACGTAGTTGTCGCTTGAGTAACTCATGTGGCATCCCTTGCACAAATGGCTGAAATCACTTTCAGCCGGCGCTTGGCCTCGTTGACGAACGGGTTGCGTTCATCCCAGGCATAACCGGCGAGGATCGCGCTGATCATGCGGCGGATGTCGGCAGAACCGTCGGTGTGGAAAATCACGTCTTGGAAGGTCCCGGCGTACCAGCCTTCGACGTAGCAACGGAAGGTATCGACGCCGCGCTTGAGCGGGACGGCGAACTCGCTCTGCCAATCGACGCTTTCGCCTTGTAACTGGCGGTGCAGCACCCCGGCGGCCATGCTAGCCGAGCGCATGGCGATGGTCACGCCGGAGGAGAACACCGGGTCGAGGAATTCCGCTGCGTTGCCCAGTAGTGCAAAGCCCGGACCGTGCAAGGTTTTGACATTGGCCGAGTAGCCGCCAATGGTCCGTGCCGGCGTGTCCCACACGGCGTTTTCGAGTACGCGGGCAAGGCTTGGCGTTTCGGCGATAAAGCCGCGCAGGCACGCGTCCAGACTGTCGGTGCGGCCGTCAAAATGCTCGGCGGCGGCCACGACCCCCACCGAGCAACGGCCGTTGCTGAATGGGATGCTCCAGAACCAGATATCACGATGGACCGGATGAGTGGTAATGAGAATTTTGGTCCGGTCGAAGGTCGGGCTGTCGATGTGGTCTTCGACGTGGGTGAATACGGCTTGGCGCACCGGAAAGTTCGACGGTGCCTCCAGGTCGAGTAAACGCGGTAATACCCGGCCGTAGCCACTGGCGTCGAGCACGAAGTCGGCTTCGATGCGGTATTCGCTGCCGTCTTCACGTTGCACATTGAGCTGCGGTTTAACCCGGTTGAAATCAGCGCTGACGATGGCTTCGCCATAGCGCAGCTCTACGCCTTGCAACGCAGCTTGATCGGCCAGCAGCTTGTCAAAATCGGCGCGCTGTACCTGAAAGGTCGTCGGCTTGCCGTTGCTGAACGTGTCACTGAAATCAAAAGCGCTGTAGCACTCGCCCCAGGCAAACGCGGCACCGGTTTTCACTTGGAACCCGGCGGCATTTACCGCCTCCAGCATGCCCGCCTCCTCGATGAAATCCAGGCAGTGGGATAACAGGCTTTCGCCGATGGAGAACCGTGGAAAATGCTGGCGCTCGATCACCAGCACATCGTGACCCTTGCGCTTGAGCAGCGCGGCGGCGATGGCGCCCGAAGGGCCGGCACCGATGATCACCACCTGACGACGTTCCATTTCAACTATTGGCACGGGGACTCCTTGCCGGGGCGGCGATGTTCAGAGGGATTCGGTGCATGCCGGCCAGTGCCGGCAGCAGTGTGGCGATCAGGCCCATCAGCATCAGCGCAAAGTACAGCGACGCACTGATGAGCTGTTGTTGCAGCAGCAGGTTGAGAAAGACGATCTCACTCAAGCCACGAATGTTCAGCAGCAGGCTCTCCCGCCAGCGGCTTGCGCCTTCAAACGAGCCGCCAGCCCAGCCAAGCCCCAGCCAGTTGCCCAGCAATTTGCTGGCAATCGGCAACAGCAACAGCGCCGCCAGTTGCACGCCGTCGAGGTTCGACAGGGCGCTGTGAACATCAATCTGCACGATGCCGAACGTCAAGATCAGCGGGATCGCAATCCAGGTCTGCAAGCGACTCATCCAGATCGCCGGCAACGGCAGCACCAGCGGTAGTTTGAGCGTGGCCATGCACAGCAGGTAACCGATGCCGAAAATCAACGCGTTGAGCTTGAAGTGTTCGGCGGCCACCAGCAGCGCAAAGAAGCCGATGCTGTACAGCAGCGGTTGGCGTAACCCGATCACCCGCAGCAGCAACGGCAGGCAGGCGCCGGCCAGTGGCAGCAGCAGGCTGCTCAGGTGCAGGCTGCCTTGGGCGAAGCCGAACACCGTCCAGCACGTGAGGTCGATGAGGATCGCGGTCTGCACCAGACGCCGCGTGGCAGCGGGTGGGTAGTTGATGTGCCGCAGGTACAGGTACAGCACTGGAATCGCGGTGATCGCGAACACCAGGCCGACGGCCAGTGAACTGATCCATGGTTGCGGGGGCAATAGCCAGATAGCAGTCGCCAGCCCACAGGCGAACGGCAGGCAGAAACTCGGCAGTGCGATTTTCAGGCTTTGGCGATCCAGTCGCAGGTCGATCACGTCGCTGAGAATATGCCCCAGCAGTAAGGCGAAGCTTAGGCTGTAGAGGTTTTTCAGCCAGGAGGGCGAGATCAACTCGGCACCGCTGAGCTGCCAGCCCGGTTCGATCCAGACGTACATCAGCAGCGGCAAGCCGAACGTTGCCAGGAGCAATTGGCTGACAATCGGGATCAGGCCAAAATGACGGCCGACGCGGGTAGCCAAGGCGAACAATGCCAGGGCCATCAGCCAAAACAGCGCGACCATCAAGCTGCCGACTCCGCGCCAGAGGCGGGGGCGCGCGATTGACGTGCGGCCCACGGAGCGAGGATGAAACTGAACGCCAGCCCCAGGCTGACCGATAACCCGAAATTACTCACCGCCGGTGTGCTGGACACCGCCAGCAAACCGAACGACAGCCAAGTGGTCAACGCCGCCAGCAGGGTGCCCAGCAGGCTCACGGCGGCGCCGCCGACCTGTTCGCGCATGAGGATCGCGTAATCGACGCTGATCGCCGTCACCAGCAGCAGGCCGAACAGGCTGAAGAGTGTCAGCGGTTGACCGAGCCAGCCAAGGCTGGCCAGGCTGCACAACGCCGCCAGCAGGGGCAATGCGACAATCCGCAAGGCGCCACCGAGGCCAAACGGCAGGATCAGCACCAGCACGATCAGCACGCAGGAGGCGAGCTTCAATTCGGCGGCGCTGATCTGGGTCGCGGCGAACACTTTGTTCAAGTCACCCAGGCGATCTACCAGTTGCACGCCTGGCAAGTCCTGCGCTTGCCCGCGCAGCAACGCCGGGTTGTTCAAGCCTTGCAGGCTGACCATCGCGGCCACGCCGTCAGTGGTCGAGCCCAGCCACAGCGCGCGATAGGGTTCTGCCAGCGGTCCGACCAGCGCCGCGTCGATGTCTTCGGTGGGCAGCGTTTGCAGCGTCGAAAGCTCGGCTTGCAGCGCCTCGACCGGTACGCCGACGTCGAGCAGCGGCTGCCAGAATGGCGGCAGCTTGTTCAACGCATCGCGTGCTTGAAGCTGCTCACTCGGTTGGCTGACCAGTTGGTTGAGCGATAGATAACCCTGAAGCTTCCCCTGTTTGACCAGTTGATCAAGGCGTTCGCTGAGGGCCGACTGGCGTTCGAGCAGGGCCTGTTGATCGTGCGCACGCACCAGAAAGAACTGGCTGGTGGGCTGATAGCCGGTGATGCGCGCGATCGCTTGGGCTTCGTCAGTTAGGTGTTGCGGCATGCCGACCCACTGGCGGATGTCGTTCTTGGTGCTGAGTTGCAACAGACCGCCGATGCAGAAGGCGATCAACAGCGCCAGCAAGGCCGGCGTGCGTGCGCGTTTGAGCAGTGCCTCGCGCAGGTTTACCAGGCACTGGGCAATGCGCAGAGGCCAGTGCGCCGGGCGCAGGTCCGTGCCCTTGAGCAGCGCCGGCAACAGGCACACCGCCGACAGGTAGGCACCGAGCAGACCAGCGGCGGAGAACACGGCGATTTGGGTCAGCGCCGGGAACGGTGTCCAGGCCAAAGCGAGGTAGCCGATGCAACTGGTCACCAGACTCAACGTCAGTCCCGGCAGGGTCAGGCGCAGTGCCGGCCAACTGTGCCAGGGTTTGAGGCTCCAGCTCTTGGACAAGTAATGCAGGGGGTAGTCGACGGCGACGCCGATCAGGCTTGAGCCCAGCACCAATGTCATTACGTGCAGGTGACCGAACAACGCCACGCAGGCCACCACGCCAAACAGCATGCCTACCAGCACCGGGACGAATGCGAGCAATACGCGTAAACGCCGGAAGGCCAGCAACAGCAGCAACAGGATGCCGACCGTCGCGCCGCCACCGACCCAGGATATTTCCCGGGTCGCTTGCTGCTGACCGTTGGCGGCATAGAGCAAACCGCTGGCCGCCAAGAGTTGCACATCACGTTGGGCGGCTTCTTCACGGCTGTGTTTGAGCAGCGCCGCGACTTGCAGCGGCAGGTTCATGTCGAACGCATTGCCGGTGGTTCGCGCCCGCAGCATCACCCAACGCTTGCCGTCGGCATCGGCGATCAACGCGCCGCTGCCAATGTCCAGTTGCACCGCGCCGTGTTGTGGCTGGCTGTTCTGGATGCGCCCGGTCAGGCCCAGCCAGTCGTCCTGGCTCGGCACCAGGCTAAACCCGGTGAACGGGTCGAACAGGGCTTGCACCCGTTGTTGAATGAAGGCTGCGGGCTGTTCGATCAGTTGTTTACGGTCCGCCGGCGAGAGCATCGCCAGCCGCCCTTGCAGCAGTTGCGTGCGCAACGCCGGCAGGTCGGCTTGCAGGTTCCACTGGACCTTTTCGAACAGGCCACTGGCCTGCCATTGCTCACCGAGTTGCTGCGCCATGGTGATGGCTTGCTCACGGTCTTTGTGGCCGACCAGCACCAGCATTTCGCGGTTCAGCGGTTCTTGCATGCGTTGTTCTGCACGCAGTTCCAGTGCGTCCGGTGACGTGCCGGGCACCAGCTCCATGAGGTTGGCCGACAGCGGCGGACCGTCGCGCCATTGCCAACCCGCGAGCGCCAGCACCGCCAGCAGCAGGGTCAGAAACAGCCGTGGAAGCATTCGTTCACTCGGCAAAGTCATGTCGCTCCGCGTCGCTCAAGGGCTCTGTGCTGGTGCTGTCCTGCATGCGCAGCAGGGTGCTGTCGCCTTGGGTTTCCAGAAGCTCGATGGTGTTAACCAACTCGCCGCCGTCGATATTGATCTGGTTGAACACTTGCTTGAGCAGCAGCGAACGCGGGGTCAGGGTCAGCCTCCACTTCTGCGCATCGCCGCTCAGCGACAGCTCGAAATCCCGTTGCAGGCCGCTGCTGTCACCTTGCAATACGGCGAGAAACAAACGGTTCTGCTCGGCGCCGGCACTCTTGCCCGGCAGCAGTTGCCAGCCGCTGGCGTCACGCCGGGCGATGCCTTTGGTGTTGATCCGGTAATCCTGTTGCAGCGGGGTTTTCAGCAACCAGAGCAAGCCGTGATTTTTCGCGAGGACGAAAGTGCCTTTGCTGGTCAGCGGCTTGGGCAGCGCGCGCAGGTGTTTTTCCTGGATGAACTGGCCGTGGATCACCTCGGGCCTGGCGAGTTGATCGCTGAGCTGTTGTAGATCGAAAGCATTGGCGACCGAGGCCAACCCGAGCAGCAGCAACGCGCCGAGGCATTTGCAAAGAATGTTCATGGCAGCATCCGTTCAACAGCGTCGGTGAATACTTTTGGCGAGGCCAATTGCATTTCACGGCTGCTCATGTCGACAGCAACCTGCACCGAAACGGCGCGGGTCAGGCGCTCGCCAGTGTCCAAGTCGCTGATCAGGTAGTTGATCTTCAGGCGGTTTTCCCACTCCACCAGGCTGGCGCGCACGTTGAGCTTCTGACCGAACACTGCGCTGCGCACATAGCGCAGTTGCAGGTCGATCACCGGCCAGGCGTAACCCGACTCGACCATCGCGGTGTAGTTGTGGCCGAGTTTGTCGAGCAAGGCGCAGCGGGCGACTTCCAGGTATTTGACGTAATGGCCGTGCCAGACCACGTGCATGGTGTCGACGTCAAAGAACGGTACGAGGATTTCCGTATCGATGTGAAGCACTCCTTTGCTACGCATGCAGCCTCCAGTGTTGTTCGGCAATGCGTTTCAGGCACAGGCGCAGCTCACCTTCCAGGGCGCGGTCTTCGATAACCGGTGGGAAGTCTTTGGCGAGTTCTTCGTGCATCGCCGCCAGCGACGGTGGCAGGGCACGCGCGTCCTCGACTTGACTGCGCAGCCAGACGCCTTGGTTCGCGGCCAGCAGGGTCGCTGCGGCCACCTGTTCAGTCAGCTCCAGTACGCGGATCGCATCACGGGCGGCGATGGTGCCCATGCTCACTTTGTCTTGGTTATGGCACTCGGTGGAGCGCGAAAAAACACTGGCCGGCATGGTGTTTTTCAGGGCTTCTGCGGTCCAGGCACTGGTGCCGATTTGCACAGCTTTGAAGCCATGGTTGAGCATCGCGCGCTCGGCGGTGGCGCCGGACAGGTTGCTCGGCAACCCGTGGTTGTAACGCTCGTCCACCAGCAGTGCGAGCTGACGATCGAGCAAATCGGCGACGTTGGCGACCAAGGTTTTGAGGCTGTCCATGGCGAACGCGATATGCCCGCCATAGAAGTGCCCCCCGTGTAGCACGCGTTCGGCTTCAGCGTCGATGATCGGGTTGTCGTTGGCGCTGTTGAGTTCGATCTCGATGAACGAACGCAGCCAGTTCAGGCTGTCGGCCAGTACGCCGAGCACATGCGGTGCGCAACGCAGCGAATAGCGGTCTTGCAGGCGATGCAGCGGCGCCGTAGGCGCGTCGATGGCGAGGTCCTTGCGCAGCCACGCGGCCACTTGCATCTGCCCCGGATGTGGCTTCGCGGCAAACAGGCGTTCGTCGAAGTGCTCCGGATTGCCTTGCAGGGCGACCACGTTCAACGCAGTGATGCGGGTCGCCAGTTGCAGCAAGTAATCGGCGCGGGCAAACGCGAGGCAGGCGAGGCCGGTCATTACGGCGGTGCCGTTCATCAGCGCCAATGCTTCTTTGGGGCGCAACACCAGCGGCTGCCACCCGAGTTCGCGGTGGACGTCGGCGGCCTGGCGGCGTTCACCCGCAAACATCACTTCGCGCTCACCGGACAAGGTCGCTGCAACGTAGGACAGCGGTGTCAGATCACCGCTGGCGCCGACCGAACCTTCTTCCGGAATCAGCGGCAGGATGTCGTGTTCGAGAAATGCTTGCAGGCGTTCGAGCAGGTCCACTCGCACCCCGGAGACGCCATGGCACAGCGACTGCAAACGTGCCGCGAGCACCGCGCGAGTGGCCTGTGCGTCGAGCATTTTACCCAGCCCACAGCCGTGAAACGTGTACAGATGACGTGGCAATGCTTCGACGTGATGCAGCGGCACCGCGACCACGCAGGAATCGCCGTAACCGGTAGTCACACCGTAGATCACGCCTTCCTTGTCCAGAAGTGAGTCGAGGAATTGCGCGCCTTTGGCAATGCGCCGGCGAAACTCGGGGTCGCCTTGCAGTTGCGTCGGCACCTGACGATTGGCCAGGGCCAGCACGTCTTCGATGCGCAAAGGGAGTTCGCCGAAGGTTACCGGCTCATGCATTGGCGTCGTCATCGGTCTTCCAGAAAGGGTAAAAGTTGAACCATTGTTGAGGTGCTTCAAGGCAATAGTGGCCCAGGCGCTCGGCGTAGCGGGAAGCCCACTGATGAATGACCTGTTCGCGGTCGCTGCGCTTCCACGTCACGGCCTCGGCGAACGGTTCCAGGGTTAATCGATAATCCCCCGTGGGTTTCTTCAGGCACAGCAGCAGATTGACCGGGCATTTGAGCAAGCCGGCCAGCAGCCAGGGGCCCTGCGGGAATTTTGCCGGATGTTTGAGGAAATCCACGGTGACACTGCGCCCGCCGTGCAGCGGCACACGATCACCGGCTATCGCCAGCCATTCGCCGCGCTCCAGGCGCTCATGCAGTTGCAGCATGATCAGCGGGTCCAGCTCGCTGACCTGGATCAGCCGCAGATGAGTCGCCCCGGCTTCACCCAGCAAGCGGTTGAACTGTTCAGCGTGCTTGGTGTGTACCAAGACGTTCATGGTGACTTTTTCACCCAGTTCGGCCAGGGCACGGCACACCTCAAGGTTGCCCAGGTGCGCACCGACCAGCATCTGCCCACGACTGCCGCGCAACTGATTACGCAGCAACGCGGGGTCGATGATTTCGATCTGCTTGATGCTCAGCTTGCCGTTCCACACGTCGAGCTTGTCGAGCATGGAGTCGGCGAAGGCCATGAACTGGCCGAACACGCGCCAATGGGTGGGGCGCAGTTCAGGGCGCGCGCTCCAGTCGGCGAGGCGCTGCTGGTATTGCCAGGCGCTGTGGCGGGCGCTGCGGCCGAACAGGAAAAAATACAGCACGATGCCGTACAGCAACGGGCTCAACAGCCGACGCCCCAGCACCTTGGCGCCGAACGCGGTGAGTTTCATCAGCCAGAAACTGCCTCGCTCCTGGCGGTCGGCCCAGTGTGCTTTGTCTGTGCGCGGGCTCATGTTCGGCACCGGCGCCAGAGGATCACGGGCGCGCGCAGCAACATGCCAAAGAACAGCCGTGTGTGCATGCTCGATATCAGCACGTTGTCGTGGAACAGCCGAAAGTGCGAGACGCCATCCAGAGGGTACTGGACGTGGGTGTGCAGCCATTGCATCGGCTGATTACGCCAGCACAATCGCACCAGAATGTCGGAGTCGAAGTCCATGCGGTTGCCGATCTTCGCCGAGTTGATCAGCGCGAGGGTCGGCAGCAGGGGATACACACGAAAACCGCACATGGAGTCGCGGATCTGCAACGACAAGGTGTTGATCCAGACCATGACGTGCGTGAGGTAACGCGCGTACAAACGGCCCTTCGGTACGCTGGCGTCGTAGCGCGGGTAACCGCAGATCACCGCGTCGGGGTAGGCGCGAGACTGTTGGATGAACGTCGCGACGTCTGCCAGGTCGTGCTGGCCATCGGCGTCCACCTGCAAGGCGTGGCTAAAACCGAGGCGCGAGGCTTCGCGAAAACCGGTCATGACGGCAGCGCCCTTGCCTTGATTGACGGTGAGTCGGATAAGAACGGTGTTTTTCCGTTGCGCCAGTTGATCGAGCACTTTGGCGCAGGCCGGGTGGCTGGCGTCATCCACCAGGATGCACGGCAACCCTTGGGCGAGCAGGGCCTCGACCACCGTGGTGATGGCGGTTTCGTGGTTATAAACCGGAATGACAGCGCAGGGACTATGCATGATCGCGTGTACCTGAGGCACCGAATTGAAGCCTTGCCGAGCCGCACTCATCAGACTCATGCATCGACGGTCTCCAGTAAAATCCGTCCACTGGAGCAGGTGGCGCTGTCATTGCGGTAGGCAAAGTACAGCTTGCTGCGTTCCGGATCGAACCGCAGGTGTAGCTGGATTTCATCGCCAGGACGCACCAGTTGCTGGAATTTCAGCACTTCCATGCCGCCGAATTTGGCTGGCAGGTTCATCAACTGCTGACCCAGGCTAAACGCCCAATCGACTTGCACCACCCCGGGCAATACCGGTGCCGTGGGGAAATGGCCGCTGAAGTAAGCCAGGTCCGGTGGCACGGCCAGTTGCAGGCTCCATTCGCCGTCGGTTTCGACCTGCTCCAGCACATGCGGCGCTTTGGGGCGCGGCGTCAGCAGCAGGGCGTCGACGTCGCTCTGGGGCAGCTTGCCCTGAGCGTTCAATGGCAACTGGTGCAGCAAGCGCCAACGCCGTGGCAAGGCCAGGGCTTCGCAATGCTGACTCAAGTGCTGACGCAACGTTTGAGTCAGGGCTCGGCGTCCCTGATTACGCAGCGCGTGTAGCCCTTGGTCGCTGAGCACCAGCAGTGCGCCGAGTGAGGCACGGTTTTCCTGAACCACGCCGAGGCGCGCTTCGGCCACCCAGTCGTGGGCGGTCAACGCCTGTTCAAGCATGGGGAGCGAGATACGTTTTTCTTCCAGTTTGACGATTCGGTCCAGCCGGCCCAGCAGTTCGAAACGGCCGTCGGCAGCCATCCGTGCGGCGTCGGCGCTGTGTTCGATGTGGCCGAGGGGCAAGTACGGCGAAGCGATGAGCAGGGCGCCGTCGTGGTCCTGACTCAGTTCGATGTCTGCAAAAGGTTGCCAGAGGTCGTGACCTTGGCGCCAGGCAATGCCGCCCGTTTCCGAGCTGCCGAAAATTTCCGTTGGCCACTGCTGCAAGCGTTGGTGCAGGCTACGCGCGGCTTCGATGTGCAGGACGCCTCCGGATGAGAACACCCGGCGCACGCTGCTCAAGGCTGGCCAGTCGAGGTTATCGCCCATGCGTTTGAGCAGCGCCGGGCTGGCGACCCAGGCAAAAGTCGGGTGTTCACGGCTGGCGCGCTGCATGTCCTCGGCAAAAGCCATTTGTTTGCGCACAAACGGGCGCCCGGCGCACAACGGCCACAGCGCGCGGAACAGCAATCCATAGATATGTTGCGTGGCGACGCTGCCGATGATGCAGGCTGCGCCAAGCTCGGCGCCCCATAGGCGCTCCAGTGCTTCAACTTCATTGGCCAGTTGTCGTAGGGTTTTGTCGATACGCTTGGGCGCGCCGCTTGACCCTGACGTACACAGGCTGAGCTGACAGTGATCGAGGTCGAACGCGGCGGCTGCCAGCGGTGGGCCGCGAACATCAAGCAGGTGCGTGTCGTCGGCCTGGTCAGTCAGCCACAGCTGCACTTCGCTCGACCAGCGCTCGCGCGTTTGCACTTGCAAATCGGCGGGCAGCAGCACGCTGACCCCGGCGCGCCAGGCACCTAGCAAGGCAATCGTCAGGTCGGCGGCGTCCTCAAGGTGTACGGCAATGCGCTGCACGCCCAGCGCTTGCAGGCCGGCGGCCAGGCTCAGGGCTTGTTCGCAGAGCTGTGCGTGGTTCAGGTTCGGTTCGGCGGTGACGCCGCGTTCCTGTTGCGCCTTGAGCAGCAGGTGCTCAAGTTTTATCCAACTCATGAGTGGCCTCGTACTCGTTGTCGTATCAGCCATTCAATGGCAAACATCAGGCCGATCAATCCATAGGAAATCAGGCCCGTGTACAACATCCACCAGCTCAGCGGTGCCCAAAGGGTCAGCGCGGCGGCGCACAATCCGTTGCAGAGAAAAAACACACTCCAGGCCACCGTGACCTGGCGGGTGTAGCGGATACCCTTGGGTGGCAGGCGTGGTTCGCGCAGACGCGCCAGGCGCTCTACCATCGGCGGGCCGTATTTCAGACTCACGGTGAACAGCACCCACATAAAGCCGCTGATCAACACCGGGTACCACCGCAGCAGCAGCGGGCTGTCGAACAGCGCCAACAGCAGGCAAAACACCATAGCGACGGTGGCCATCCACAGGCTTCCTGGCCGTCGCACACCGGTGAGTGCGCGCGCCAGCCACAGGCTGCCCAGCAGCAACCCGAATTGCCAAGGGGCAAAGTGTTGCATGCCGAAATACACCGCAAAGGGGTACAGCAGGCCCGCGAGCAGCAGGCCAAGGCCGATCACTCGCCTCATGCGGCCGGTTGGACCAGGCGGTAGACCGCCTCGACCACGTCACTGACGGTACGCACCGCTTTGAATTCTTCGGCGGCGATTTTTTTGCCGGTCTGGCGCTTGATGTGATCGATCAGGTCGACGGCGTCGATGCTGTCGATTTCCAGGTCCTGATACAGATTGGAGGTCAGCGTCACACGCTCGGGCTCCAGCTCGAACAATTCGACCAGGGCATCGCGCAGGGTGTTGAAGATATCGTCACGAGTTTGCATGGTCCGGTCTCAAGCTGCCTGTTTTGCAGTGACGAACGCCGCAAGGCTCGCCACGTTGCTGAAGTGATTACGGGTGTCCTTGGCGTCAGCATCGATTTTGATGCCGTACTTTTTCTGGATCGCCAGGCCCAGCTCCAGGGCATCCACCGAGTCCAGGCCCAGGCCTTCGCCGAACAGCGTCTGGTGATCACCGATGTCATCCACGCTGATGTCTTCGAGGCCCAGGGCGTCGATGATCAGCAGTTTTATCTCACGGTATAGATCGCTCATCTTCGGCGAGCTCCTTAATAAAGTAGTGGTGCAAATAGTCGTTGAGCTTGCGCGAAGCTTGAGGCGCAGGGCCCAGCGCTGCGAAGGCCTGTGGGTCTATATCGGCCCCGACACGAAAACTGAAGTGAACGCGGCGTTTTGGGATCCTATACCAGGGTTCGGCCTTGGTCAGCGTGGTCGGGCTGACCTTGATGATCACCGGGGTGAGGATTTTCGCACCGCGCAAGGCGATTGCCGCTCCCCCCCGATGAAAGGCCGGTGGCTGGCCGGGTTGGGTGCGTGTGCCTTCGGGGAAAATGATCAGGGTCTGGCCGCTTTTCAGCGCGTCGGCCGCGGCGTCTAGCATGTCCATGCTGCCGTCGTTGCTGATGTAGTCGGTACGACGCAGCGGGCCGCGGGTGAAGGGGTTCTCCCAGAGGCTTTTCTTGACCACGCAGTTGGCGTGGCGGACCAGGCCGATCAGGAACACCACGTCGATCAGCGACGGGTGGTTGGCGATGATCATCTGCCCCGGCCGCCCGAGTTTTTCCGCGCCCTGGATGTCGTAGGTCAGGACCCCGGTGCGGGCCATGAAGCGGACGAAGAACCAGAACAAGCGGCTGACGGTTTTTCGCGCCCTCAGCCTGTGCGCCTGGGCATCGCCCGGCAGGCAACCCAGCAGCGGAAAAACCAGAACCCGCAAGCACAAGCCGCCCAACCCGAACAGGGTAAAGCTTGCGGCGGTGGCCAGCAGGCGCCAGTAGTAGGCGTCGCGGTTTTTTCCGGTTACGGGTTGCGTTGCCAGGTCCATACACGATTTTTCCAGGCATGTTGGCAGGTTGACTGCTGGCCGAGCAGGGTACGCAGTAGATTCAGGGCGTGAGGCCAGTGAACGTTGGACAACGCTTGCTGAGTGCTGTTCAGGGACAACTGCCAGTCGTTGCCGGGGGTGAGCAACAGACCCACCGCGTAAGGGAACGGCACATCGTCGATCCAGGTCGAGTAGGCTTCGGGCGGTTGCTCCTCGGTGACCACCAGCAATACGGCCGGCGCGCCTTCGGCCAGCAGCGCCGCTGCCTCCAGCATGCCGTGCTCAAGGCCATCGCCAGCAGCGGCCAGAGCGGTCATTTCGCTGGTTTCGCCGCGCATGATCGACCACAGGCCGATGACCGCGTTGTGTACCGAGAGGCTGAATTGAGTCGGCGACAACGGCTGCTCGGTGGCTAGATCGCTAAGAATATCGAAGGTGCGCGGGGTTTCACCGTGGCGCGAAATAAAGACCAGTGGTAGGTCTTGCCGACCATCGGCTAATGGCCAGCCGACACTGAAAGCCATCCGTGCCAAGCGGCTGAGACGTCGGCGCTGCATGGCGGGCAGAAATGATACGTCGGGGGCAGCATCGCTGGCCTGGAGCGCGACCGGTTGCCGGCACCATGCTTGCCAATCGTCCACGCTTTCGAGCCCAGGGGCCCATGCGCGCCATTGGGCGATGTTGAAGTTGATCACAAAAATTCATCCCGCCCCTGCGGGCTTGCTTGACGGTGCGAGTTACAAAAAAATGCAACAGACCTTGCGTGGCGCTTAGCGCCCACTGGTGGGCATTATCCCGGTGCGGCGGGCGCGTAGCAAATACTGGTTACATTTTGCGCAATGAAACTCACCGGTTGATTTTTGGTAAAGCTGTCGTATGGCCATTATCCACATTGCAGCGGGCCGATCTGTCGGCCAAGTCTGTGTTCAGCGCATGAGTTCGCGCTTTTTTCACTAAGAGATTACGCCTGGCGCTGTAGGAGTGAGTCGGCAGGGCTCGGGGGAAATCGTGCGCCAAGATTCCCCGGCCTGTCGTGGTGACTTGAGCTTCCCGTTTTCTAGCGTGTGAGGAGAAGACGATGATTGCGTGCCTCAACCGGGCGTCAGGCGGTTTCCTGACATCGCGTCAGGCCAGGGACTCTTTCTGCATTCTCTGAGGTTTAGGCGTCAATCTGTATGGCCTGAACCTGGCAGGCCGAATGCTTAGCGTATGATTTTGTGCGTTTTCTCTATCGTTCGCTGTAGTACCTTTGTCCGCGAGGTAGCTAAGCAGCGCCGTGGACTACTACACTCGGGCCTTCTTTGGTACACGGAGGTTTTGACATGCGGCGCGTGGTGTTCAATCAGAAAGGCGGCGTGGGTAAGTCCAGCATTGCCTGCAATCTGGCAGCGGTCAGTGCCAGTGAGGGTTATCGCACCCTGTTGGTGGATCTCGACGCTCAGGCCAATTCGACTCAGTACCTGACGGGCCTGACCGGTGATGACATTCCCATGGGCATCGCGGACTTCTTCAAGCAGATATTGTCTTCCGGGCCGTTTTCGAAGAAAAACCAGGTGGATATCTACGAAACCCCGTTCGATAACCTCCACGTCATCACTGCCACCGCCGAGTTGGCCGACTTGCAGCCCAAGCTTGAGGCCAAACACAAGATCAATAAGCTGCGCAAACTGCTCGACGAGCTGAGCGAAGACTACGACCGGATTTACCTCGACACCCCGCCAGCGCTGAATTTCTATGCCATTTCAGCATTGATTGCGGCTGATCGTGTGCTCATTCCTTTCGACTGCGACAGCTTCTCCCGTCAGGCGCTGTATGGCTTGCTGGCGGAAATCGAGGAGTTAAAGGAAGACCATAACGAAGGGCTGGAAGTGGAAGGCATTGTGGTTAACCAGTACCAGGCCCGAGCCAGCCTGCCTCAGCAAATTCTCGACGAGTTGATTGCTGAAGGCTTGCCGGTGTTACCGGTCTACCTCAGCAGTTCGGTGCGCATGCGCGAGTCGCACCAGGCCAATACACCGCTGATTCACCTCGATCCGCGGCACAAGTTGACTCAGCAGTTTGTGGCGCTGCATAACCTGCTGGAAAACGCCTGATTCAGCTAACGATACCGAACCACTGAGTGAGCAAGATCGCCCCCACATTTTTGATTGGCGCTGATCTTAGACCCCCTGGCTACGCAACCAGCTCATCAACTGCGGTAACGGGAAGGCCCCGCTCTGACGGGCCACTTCCCGACCGTTCTTGAACAGAATCAGGCTCGGGATCGAGCGAATCCCCAACTGCGCCGACAACTGCGGATTCGCTTCGCTGTCCAGTTTGGCCAGCCTGCATTGGCCAGCCAACTGCCCCGCCGCCAGCTCGAACACCGGCGCAAATGACTTGCAAGGCCCGCACCACTCAGCCCAAACGTCCACCAGCAACGGCAGATTACCTTTGATCTGACTGGCGTAATCGCCTTGCTTCAACTCGAATGGCTTGCTCAGCAGCACCTCGGCCTTGCAACGACCGCATTTCGGATGGTCGCTTAGGCGCTCGGCGGGGATGCGGTTAAGGCCGTTGCAGTGGGGGCAGGGGATTAGCAGTGGCTCGGACACGCGCGCAACTCCGCAAAAATCGATAAGAAGTAAGGTAAGTGGTGGCGCCGGGGCAAATATCAAGTTACAGGGGCATTGGCGTAAAGGCAGGAGTGCTTTGATAGCATTGCGCGCGCTTTCGGCCCACGCCGCTCACTAAAGGGAATTTACTGTCATGAGCCACACTAATGAGCCAACTTCGGGCACCGACTCTACGCCTTACACTGATGCGAGCATGAGTTGTGGTTGTTGTGACTATGCGCTAAAGCCTACGTATGAGCAGGCGTTCAATCTGGTGAAGCTACAGCCCATCAAATGCGATCAATGCGGTTCGGCGCTGCTGCTTGCTGAAACCGACCGCTTAGTGTTGGACCAGAAACTGCAAACTGCTGCCCGCATGGGTAAATTGGCGGTGCTGATTCTGGGACCGTACTTCTTAATCGGCTTGGTCTCGAGTATCTACTTCGGTTTCTTTGCCGTCGCGCCGTTTCCAGGGTTCTCGGGCGTATTGGTGGTGGGGGGGATTGCTCTGGGGTTCGCTCTAAAGAGCGCCTCCACGGATGACACCCAGCGCCGTTTCGTGCTTTTGACGCACAGTGAGTAGCCTGCTGCCCCAGCGGCTCACGACGAACAACTGATCTCCAAATGCTTGCCCCACTCCGGTGGCCGCTCGGCGTAACTCTCCATCCCCGGCTGTTCCTCGAACGGCTTGCTCAGCACCGCATGCAGGCGTCGGACCTCGGTGTAGTCGCCGCTTTGCGCCTCATCGATAGCTTTTTGCGCCAGGTAGTTGCGCAGGATGTACAGCGGATTAACCGCATGCATCCGTGTACGGCGTTGTTCCTGATCAACCTGGCCTTCACGGGCAACCCGCGCGACATACCGCTCGCCCCACGCGTCAAAGCCCTTGATGTCGACGAAGTCGGCGCGCAAACGAGCGACGGCCAGGTCCGGCGTTTCATCGCCCAACCGGCGAAAGAACAAGGTGTAATCCACGCCGCTGTTTTGCATCAGTTGCAGCAGGCCTTCCAGCAGTTTCTGGTCATCGTCTTCAGCCGTGGTGAGGCCGAGGCGGCGGCGCATCAGATCCAGGTAATGCGCTTGGTACAGCGGCAGGTACAGGCCTAGGGTTTCGCGCAGGGCGTCGACACTGATGAACGGCGTCAGGGCCTGAGCCAGGGCACTGAGGTTCCACTGGCCTATCGGCACCTGATTGCTGAAGGAGTAGCGGCCCTGATCATCGGAGTGGTTGCAGATGAAATTGGCGTCGAAGTCGTCGAGGAAGGCGAACGGGCCGAAGTCGAAGGTGATGCCCAGGATCGACATGTTGTCGGTGTTCATCACCCCGTGGCAAAAGCCGTAGGCTTGCCATTTGGCGATCAATTCGGCGTTGCGTTCGACGATCTGACGGTACATCGCCAGGTACGGTTCTGGTTGTTCAAGGCATTCGGCAAAGTGCATGGACAGCACGTGCTCGCCGAGTTCTTTCTGCTGTTCAGGGCGTTTGGTGTAATAAAAATATTCGAAGTGCCCGAAGCGCACATGGCTCGGGGAGAGACGCAGGACCATGGCCGCGCGCTCCTGCTTCTCACGCCAGACCGGGGTGTCGGAGCCGATCACGCACAGGGCGCGGGTGGTCGGGATACCCAGGGCACTCAGTGCTTCGGAGGCGAGAAACTCGCGGATCGAGGAGCGTAACACCGCCCGTCCGTCGCCCCTGCGCGAGTACGGCGTCTGACCGGCACCCTTGAGGTGCAAGTCCCAATGCTCGCCCGCTTCGTTGTAGACCTCGCCCAGCAACAGGCCGCGTCCATCGCCCAGTTGCGGGTTGTAGGAGCCGAACTGATGCCCCGAATAGACCATCGCCCGAGGCTCGGCTTCGGCCCAAAGCTTGTGGCCGCCAAACAACTCGGCGAACACCGGGGTGTACGCCGCCGCCGGGTCGAGGTCCAGCAGCGCCATGGCCGCCGGACTCGCGACCACCAGCCTCGGAGCATCGATGGGCTCGGGTAGCACGTGAGTTGAGAACGCATCGCCCAGGCGGGCGAAGCGATTGTCGAAGGTCAGTTCGTCGAGGGCTTTCAACGGCCATCTCCAGCAGAATGTCCGAGCATTCTGCTAGGGATAAGGCGGTTAGTCGAGTTTGCTGGTCGGCGGCTCTTCGATGGGCGGCTCTTGTTCAGGCGTGTCGCGGGCGACGATGGTTTTGTTCTCTTCTTCTACCGGCACCAATTTGTATTCCTGGCCGTGCAGGTTCTTCAAGTAAACCTCCATCTGGCGGAACGAGATATTGATGTGATTATTTTTGAATTCGCGGTTGATGAAGCGGTTGACCTCGTCGATCACCGGGTTGCGGTCACCGAGGTCGCGCACGTGCATGCGCAACTCATGGTCGAGGGTGCTTTCACCAAAGTTCAGGAAGTACACGTGTGGCTCCGGCTCCTTGAGCACGCGCGGGTTTTCCCTGGCGGCTTGCAGCAGTAGCGCTTTGACCAGGTCCAGGTCCGAGCCGTAATCGACGCCCAGCTTGAGGGTCACACGGGTGATGGTGTCGGTCAGCGACCAGTTGATCAGTTGCCCGGTAATGAACGTCTTGTTCGGGACAATGATGTCCTTGCGGTCGAAGTCGGTGATGGTCGTGGCGCGGATGCGGATCTTGCTCACCGTGCCCGACAGGTTGCCGATGGTGATGGTGTCGCCGATCCGGACCGGGCGTTCGAACAGGATCATGATGCCGGAGATGAAGTTAGCGAAGATCTCCTGCATCCCGAAACCCAATCCCACCGACAACGCGGCGACCAGCCATTGCAACTTGTCCCAGCTCACGCCGAGTGTGGACAGGGTCGAGACGAAACCGACGCCGGCAATGACGTAGGACAGCAGCGTGGTGGTGGCGTAGGCGCTGCCCTGGGCCAGGTTCAGTTTCGACAGCACCAACACTTCCAGCAGACCGGGCAAGTTGCGCGCCAAGGCAAAGGTAATGCCGATGATGATCAGCGCGCCGAGCATGTCGCCGATGCTGATCGGCACCATGCTCATGTTGGCGCCGGTGCCGCTGGTGTATTCGTACAGGGTGATGTTGTCCAGGTACGAGAACACCGAGATCAGGTCAGACCAGACCCAATACAGCGCCGCAATGAAGCCGCCCAGTAGGGCCAGTCGAATCAGTCGCAGCGACTGTTCGTTGACCTTCTCGATGTCCAGGGTTGGTTCTTCGATCACCGCTTCGCCGTCGCCAGCCTCTTTGGCGGCCTGACGTTTGGTCAGGGCTCGCTGATACGCCAAGCGCCGCGCCGCGACCGCGAGGCCACGCACGAAGGTTGCCTCGATCACCAGCCACAACATCAGCAGGTACAGGGTGTTGATCAAGCGATCGCTGAGTTTGAGTGCGGTGTAGTAATAGCCGAAGCACACGGCCACGAACAACGCGATCGGCAGGGCGGTGAACATCACTCCCACCGATTTACGGAACAACGAGGCATTCTGGTGGGCCGGGCTGCTGATCAGCAAGCGGCTGAGTAACCAGGCCATCAGGGCGTAGCAGGTCAGTACCACCGGCATGCCGAGCACGTCATCGGCCAGTGCCGCCGGTTGCAGTTCGGCCACCGCGACGACTGCCACCAGCGCGAGTACCACCAGCCCGAGTCGGCGGACCCAGCCCTGAAGAAATTCGACCTGAGGTTTTTCCCAGCGGAAATGCAGTTCGGCCACGCCACCCGGCGCAAGGATTCGGTAGGCGGTGTAGAACACCAGCCAGGCCTGGGCGATTTGCAGCAGCGCCGCGCCCATGTTGGTGTTCTGTCCTCGGGCGTCGATCTGCAACGCGTAGCCACACAACGCCAGCCCCAGGGACACCGGCATCGCCAGCAAAATGTTGATCAGAATCGCCTGCGGCGTATGCCACTGGCTGTCACGTTTGAAGTGGCCGATGTCTTGGTGAACCTTGTTCAGGCGCAAATACAGGTTTCTGCGTCGCCACAGCAACGCACCGATCACCAGCGCCAGAGGCAGGAATAGCAACGGGCGCTGAATCAGGCCGTCTGTCAGTTCGCTCAGGCTTGAAGCCCAGGGCAGGGTGGTGACCTGCCGTTGCAGACGCTCCGGTACGCCACGCATCCACTCCAGGTCCAGTGGCTTGTTGCTGGGAATCCAGAACATCTGTTCGTCCAGCGTTGCCCTCAGGCTTTGTGCGGTGCTGAGCAATTGTTTCTGGTTGAGCTGCAAGGTGATGGATTCGTTGAGCACGGCGCTCAGTTCACGGTTGAGTCGTTCCAGCAGGTCGGCGCGGGTATTGGCCAGTTCCAGCAGGCTCTTGCGCAGTTGTGGGGTGACTTGCTCGGGCGGTTGGGTGGTCAGCAGGTTATCGACGTAGGTCGCGGGGCTGCTGAGCAACTCTCGTTGTTGGCTGACTTCGAACTGATACAGCCGGATGTCGGCAATCTGGTCCGCCAGGTCGCGGTCGAGCTTGAGGCGCGGCAGGGCCTGTTTCTGTTTGTAGAGAATCTTCGACAGCAGCAGGCTGCCCTTGAGTACGTTGATCTGTTCATCCAGGGCCGAGTCGCTCTGGGTCACGCTGTCCAGTTGCTGCTTGGTCTGCAGGTTCTGCTGCGTGACTTCGTTGAGCCGGTCGGTACTTTTGAGCAGGTAGTCAGACAGCTTGAGGTTGGCGGCGCTTTCGGTGGCGAGCAGGGTGCTGCTGCCGGACTTCTGCGCTTCGATGGACTGTTGGGTCACCGTCTCCTGGGATTGTGCCAGGCGCTTCTGATTGATCAGGGTTTGCAGTTCCTGGATTTCCTGGTCCAGGCGGTTGGATTTCTCCGTGAGCAAGTCATGCTCGCTGTTACCCAGATCCTGCAACTGGCTGTTGCCGGCCAGTTCCTGGCGACGCAGCGGAATCAGGGCGTTCAAGGCCGCGAGTTCGGCATTGAGCTGATCGCGCTGCTCGGGGCTCAGGGGTTTGCCGTTGTCGCGGCCGGCTTTCAGCGTGCTGTTGATCTGCTGAATGCGTGTCTGGCTGTTGGCAATCTCGGCCTGGGCGCGCTCCGGTCGGGTCTGGGCCGTAATGATCAGACTGTTGGCTTCGGCCAGGGCTTTCTGCAGATCGCTTTGCTGGGTCGATCGTTCGGTGAGCATTTGCTCAAGCTGCTGGATCGACTGGTTGGCATAGCGTTGCGTGACAGGCACTACTTTGCTCGCCTTGAGGCGACTCAGCTCGCGCTGGTTCTCGATGTTTTCCCGTGGTGCAGTGGCCAATTGCTGCTTGAGATCGATCAGCTTCTGGTCGTATTCATGCTTGTTGTTGAGCTGGTTGAGGGTGTTTTGCAGAACGGTCTGCAAGGCCTTCTGATCGGCTTCCGGCAGTTTGCGGTCGGCGATCTTGTCCAGGCTCGCCTGCACGGTTTCGCTGGACGGCGGCTCGGCGGCGTGAAGTGTACCGACGGAGAGGCTCAGGCCCAGCAGGGCAGTGATGAAAAAAGTGCGCAGTGTTGGCATAGAGACCGATCGAAGCAAGGTGAAAAGAATGGCAGTTTAGAGGAACAAACCCGGACCCGGGCGACTTCCTTCGGGGAATCTGACGCCCACTTTGCCGATCTTGTTCCCGTCCATGACGGCGACGGTCCAGATGGTACTGTTCCACTCCACCTGGTCGCCCACGACGGGAGCACCGCCGACTTTCTGGGCAATGAAGCTGGCCAGGGACATGTCCGGATCGATGCCTTCGACTTTTAACCCGTACAGCGCAGCAACTGCGGCCAGTTGGGCATCGCCTTCGAGAACGAAGTCGCCAAAGAAGCGCAGGTCCATGCCGCGTTGCGGTGCTTGGCTGAAGAGTTTTCCCAGGGCCGGGAGATTGTGTTCATGAC
This sequence comes from Pseudomonas sp. DC1.2, assembly GCF_034351645.1. Lineage (NCBI taxonomy): Bacteria > Pseudomonadati > Pseudomonadota > Gammaproteobacteria > Pseudomonadales > Pseudomonadaceae > Pseudomonas > Pseudomonas sp. DC1.2. Next base: position 375,957 of record NZ_CP133782.1, read on the forward strand.
CGATCACACAAAGCAGGTCATCAACTTCCAGCACCGTACTACCCGACGGATGGAGCAACTGCTGGCCACGAAACAGCGCCGCGATTCGCGTGCCTTCGGGCATTTTCAGATCACGAAGGGGCGAGCCGATGCACCATTTTTCGGCGCCCAAACGATAAACGAACAGTTCCCACTCGCTGGTGACGTGTACTTCCAGCGCGGCCCGGGAAATGGGCGCGGGCTCTGGCGGGACGGTGACTTTCAGCAGTTTGGCAACCCACGGCAGGCTTGTGCCCTGCACCAGCAGCGACACCAGAACGATAAAAAAGGCGAGGTTGAAATAGAGCTGGGCGTGCGGCAACCCGGCCATTAGCGGGAACACCGCCAGAATGATCGGTACTGCACCGCGCAGGCCGACCCAGGCAATGAAAGCCTTTTCGCGGCCATGGAACGCCTTGAACGGCAGCAGGCCCACCATCACCGACAGCGGCCGGGCAAACAGAATCATCCACAGCGCCAAGCCCAGTGCCGGCAGGGCAATCGGCAGCAAGTCGTGTGGCGTCACCAGCAGCCCCAGCACCAGGAACATGCCGATCTGCGCCAGCCAGGCCATGCCGTCGAGCATGTGCAAAATGCCGTGACGGCTGCGCACCGGCCTGTTGCCGATCATCAGGCCGCACAGGTAGACGGCGAGGAAGCCGCTGCTGTGCAAGGCGTTGGCCAAAGCAAATACCAGCAGGCCGCCGGCGATGACCAGAATCGGGTACAGACCGTTCGCCAGGTTGATGCGGTTAACCAGTTGCAGCATGACCCAGCCGCCGCCCAGGCCAATCACGCCGCCGATGCCGAATTCCTGCACCAGATGCCCGAGCAGGCTCCAGTGCAGACCGGTTTCGCCGCTGGCGAGCATGTTAATCAGGGTGACGGTGAGGAACACCGCCATCGGGTCGTTGCTGCCGGATTCGATTTCGAGGCTGGCGGTCACCCGCTCGTTCAGGCCCTTGCCGCCAAGCAGCGAGAACACGGCTGCCGCATCAGTAGAACCGACAATGGCGCCGATCAGCAGGCCCTGAATCAGGTTCAGGTTGAACAGCCAAGCGGCGGCCATGCCCGTCAACCCTGTGGTGATCAGCACCCCGACAGTGGCCAGAGACAGCGCCGGCCACAAGGCCACACGGAAACTGGCCACCCTTGTGCGCAACCCGCCGTCGAGCAGGATGACCGCCAATGCAAGGTTGCCGACCAGATAAGCCGTGGGGTAGTTATCGAAAATGATGCCGCCGCCGTCAACGCCAGCGGCCATGCCCACGGCCAGGATGATCACCAGAATCGGGATTCCCAGGCGCGACGAAAGAGAACTCACCAGAATGCTCGCACCTACCAGCAACGCGCCGATCAAGAACAGGCTGTTGATGGTCGTCGCATTCAAAGGCAGTACTCCAGAAAGCTGAAAGGCGGGCACAAACTGACCATGCAGTCTGCGTGCCAGCGATTCTAACCTGTTGAAATGTGGTGCTGTCAAAAAGCTTTTGCAGTGGCGGCAAGCGCAGGCGCGGCGCTCGTTCCCGGGACGCAGAGCGTCCCGGTTGCATTGCTACGCTGAGCGTGGGAACGATCGCGGGTCAAACTACAGGCTAAACCGCCCAACCATGTTGTTCAGGTCCAATGCCAGTCGCGACAGTTCGCTGCTCGCCGCACTTGTCTGGTTGGCGCCGGTGGAGGACTGCACCGACAGGTCGCGGATATTCACCAGGTTGCGGTCCACTTCGCGGGCCACTTGGGCTTGTTCTTCGGCGGCGCTGGCGATCACCAGATTGCGTTCGTTGATTTCGACGATGGCGCTGTTGATGGTGTCCAGCGACATACCGGCGCCACGGGCGATGTTCAACGTTGATTCTGCACGTTCGGTGCTGTTGCGCATCGAGTTCACGGCGTGCTCGGTGCCGCTCTGGATGCTGCCGATCATGCGTTCGATTTCGCTGGTGGACTGCTGGGTACGATGGGCCAAGGCCCGCACTTCGTCCGCCACCACCGCGAAACCACGACCGGCTTCACCGGCACGGGCGGCTTCAATGGCGGCATTCAGGGCCAGCAGGTTGGTCTGGTCAGCCAGGCCGCGAATCACATCCAGCACCTTGCCGATGTCGCGGGATTCGTTGGCCAAGTCACCGATCAGCGTCGCGGTGCTCTGCACGTCGGCGCTCATGCGTTCGATGGCGCTGACGGTTTCCTGCACCAGATCCCGGCCATCACCGGCTGAGGTGGTGGCATTTTTAGAAGCTTCTGACGTGCTCACGGCGTTGCGGGCAACTTCTTCAACGGCGCTGGTCATTTCGTTGACGGCGGTGGCGGCCTGTTCGATTTCGTTGTTTTGCTGGGTCAGGCCTCGAGCGCTTTCGTCGGTCACGCTGTTGAGTTCTTCAGCGGCGGAGGCCAGTTGCGTGGCTGAGCCGGAAATCCGCTGCAGGGTGTCGCGCAGTTTGTCCTGCATTTTTGCCATGGCGGCGAGCAAGCGACCGGCCTCGTCTTTACCGTCGACCGTGATCGGGCGGGTCAGATTGCCTTCAGCGATGGCTTCAGCAGCGTCCAAGGCATTGGCGATTGGCTTGGTAATACTGTTCGTCAGCAACCAGGCAAACAAAAAGGTCAGGCCGGTAGCGATCACCAGCAAGGTGACGACCAGGTCGAAGGCCGAGGAATACTGATCGGCTGCCTGCTTGTTGGTATCAACGGTCTGCTGAGTGTTGATTGCCAGCAGGCGACTCAACACGGTGTTGACCGCTTCAGAGTTGGTCAGCAAATCGGTGTTGAGCAGGGTGCGCAGTTCGTCGACCTGATTGTTGCGCGACAGGCTCTTCATCCGGTCTTCGATCTGGCGGTACTGCCCCAATAGCTGCACGTATTGATCGTAGGTCGCACGTTCTTCAGGGCTGCTGATCAACTTTTCGTAAACCGCTTGAGCGGTGCGGATTTGCTGGTTACGGCTGTCCAGCAGCTCCATGGTTTTCTGCTGGACGTCTGGTTCGCGGTTCACCATCAGGCGATAGGACAGCACGCGCAGGCGCAGAGTCAGTTGCGTGAACTCATCGAGGCTTTTGATGCTCGGCACGCTGTTGGAAGTGATGTCTTCGGCGGACGCACGAATCTTGCTCATCTGGTTCAGTGCAAACACGCCGAGAATCAGCATCAGCCCGCCAATCATGGCAAACCCGAGGAGCGCTCGCGGTGCGATATTCATATTACGAAGGGACATGGTGTTTACCGGAAAGAGCGCATCCGTGCGTGGGCTGAGACTGCTGTATGAAGCTCTTATCGGTCATACGACTAAAGTCTTTAGGGGCTGCGCGCATTTGTCGCACAAAACGTGCGGCGAGGGGCCGATAGAGAAAACGGACAAAGTCGTAGGCTAAGCATTCGGCCTGCCAAATTGAGGCCAGAGAGATTGACGCCTAAGCGTCAGGAAATGCAGAAGGCGGCCTTCTTCAGACGCGGGGCGGGTGGCTCGTCTGACGTCCGGCAAGGGTATAGCCCAACCTGACATCAGAGCGGGGCTCGGTGCTTTTTCGGGCTAGACAGAACAGGAAGCACCGACCACAAAGCAGTCGGACCCGCTTGCGACATATTTAGTATCTCTTTTCGGAAACGCCCGACATCACGCCTGAAACCCTTGTAATAGAGTGTTCTGCCGACAAAAAAGGAGTGGTGTGTATGGCGAACCCCGGTTACATGACTATCACCGGTAAGGCTCAAGGACTGATTTCAGCGGGCTGCTCAACCCCGGATTCTATTGGCAACAAATACCAGTCAGACCATACCGATGAAATCATGGTGCTGGCTTACCAGCACAACATGGCCAATATTGGGAACATCAATAAGGCCACGCACAGCCCGATTATCATCACGAAAAACGTTGATAAATCATCCCCGTTACTCGCTCAAGCGCTCTCAAGCAGAGAGGAAATCAACTGCACAATTAGTTTCTACCGAGTGTCTTCCTTTGGCCTACAGGAAAAATTCTATTCAGTTTCGATTCATGGCGGGATCTTTGCGGACCTGACGCTTGAGATGCCTCATGTTGTTTTGCAAGGCAATGCCGAGCATGAAGAACAGTTGGCGATTCGCTACCGCGAGATTACCTGGACCCACCACTTGGCAGGCACCACCGGTCACAGCTCTTGGGGCGAAGAGGAATGAACCCGAACGGTTATGACATCTGGGATGTCAACAGCGCCGCTGGCAAGCTGATAGGACAAGGGCTCACTGTCAGTGCTCGCCATCTTGCCCACGGTATTGCGCGCGTGCAGTTCAATCGGGAAGTCGCCTATTACGCAAAGCGTATTGCCGATGATGTCGCGACCGGCCATAAAACCCCTGAACAAGGCATACAGGCCATTCTGCAAGAACAGCGCGACCTCTTGAACCAATCTCACGCCTTGGCGCGAAAAGGACAGGACGCAATAACCCATTCGGTTAAGCGCATTGCGCTGATGAGACTCACCCAGCCCGTTTTAAAACCCGACCCTGAGCGATTACTGCGGTTTAGCCATGCTCAACACCTCAACGCGAACGCAAATACGCAGAGCACAACCAAAGCCGCTCCCAGGTCATCCCCTGCCAACGATTTAAAGTTTTTCCCCCGCGAGCGCTGGCCCGAGCCAGTCAAAATGCACGAGCCGGGGTTCTACATCGTGCCCAAAAGCACAACAGCGGATAAGTTACAGGCGCAGTTGTTCACCTCACCCACCCCTGCCGTTATCGCCAAATTCAAGGCCCTTAACCCGAACCTGGATCAGGTAAAAGCGGGCCAGATGATCGTGCTCAGTGACCCCAACAATTTGCATTGCACGCACGAAGAAGCACAGCTGATGGAAGCGGCGGGAAATGTGAATAAAGCGCTTCAGGACCTGACACCTGATGAGGCTGACTTCATGGCCCGCCATCGTGACGAAATTGAATCGTTTCTCAAGCATGGTTCCACCGGCATGGGTGTTGGGGCAGCGGTTTTCGCCAGTAACGCTGGACAGCGTGAAAGGCTTGCTGAGCGACATTGAGGCCCTGCACCAACGCACCTTCCAGCGTGACGGGCATCTGCGTTCATCTGAGTTTTTTGCCGAACGTAAACGTTTGTTTGGTCAACTCGATACCCATCTCACAGGATTCACCAAAAAGGGTATTGGCTTCCCCGATCACCCGAACCTCAAGAGTGCCCTGGGGATTTCCAGTCGTAGCCTGGTGCATCGCTGGCGCAAGGCCGGTGCACCGGACCAGATCCCCGGTTATGCCACACACATAGACGGGGTCGCCAAAGCCGCCAAATATGTCAAGTACGGTGGCTGGCTGGGCACCGCCGTCGGTGGCGGAGCGTCTTACATGAAGGTTCAGGACGTGTGTACAGCAGGTGATAGCGAGGCATGCAAGAAAATCAAACTTACCGAGACCGGTAGTTTTGCTGGTGGCATCGTCGGTGGTGCCTTGGCAGGCGGACTCCTGACGGGGTCCGCCGCTGGGGCTATCTGCCTCTGGCTGGGTGTGCCGACAGCTGGTGCAGGAACACTAGTGTGTGGGTTGGCTGTGGTGGGTGCCGCTTCTTTTGGTGCGGGTGCAGCCGGAGGAAAGATCGGCGAGTGGTCGGGTGAAATAATTTACGAGGCGACGAAATGACTGTGAGCACCGCTGACTATATATTTCTGAGTATTGCGTTAATAAACTTCGGGGGAATGCTTATCTGGATTGGAGTCTGCCTTCATTTGGCATACACCCGAATGGACGAAATGCTTGAACGTCTGAAAAACTGCTCTGCAATCATGAGGCGAGCACCACTCCGATATGCTGGCCCCTGGGGCAAGCTATTGTTGGTTGGGGGTATCTCGGGAATCGTCACTTTTCCTGGGATTTACCTCAAGCACGGGGGGGTCAGCGTTGAGGATTTAAGCAACTTCCCCGTTTCTCTGAAGCGGAAGTTCGCGGTATTGCAATGGGCTGCGATGGTGCTGTTGACCATTATGTTTCTGCTGTTTTTTTTCGGTAAGTACACAAGGTCAATCAATTAGCCGTCCCAGGGCTTGCTGCTGGGATGCCTCAGCGCGTTTGAAGTGGATCGCAACATCAAAAGAAACAGCAAGTGTGTCGCACTGGGTGTCCCGGCTATCTGTCTTGGATTAAGCGTGCTTACGGGAGGCGTGGGGATGGTTGGCTGTGGTGGGTGCCGCTTCTTTTGGAGCGGGTGCAGCCGGAGGAAAGATCGGCGAGTTTTACATTAAACGAGGCGGTGTCAGTGTTGAGAATATAAGCAATTTCCCACTGCCACTTAAGCGCAAATTGGTAGCCTTGCAGTGGTCCGTGATTACGCTCTTATTGGTAATGGCTGCTTTTGCAGCATTGGTGAAGCTCGGTCGCGTCTAGCCTTCTGGCGCACATCGACCTGCCGGCAGGGCATTAGGCGCCCAGCGTTCGACAGCCAGGCACGACATCCGCGCCGATACGGTCGCCACCTGGCATGCCGAGCGCTTAGCGTGCGATTTTTTCCGAATTCTGTTGGCTCCCCGGCGACGAAGTGCAGGAACCAGATCCGACAATCACAGTCTTTAAGGTTCGCAAGGAAGGTCGCCCGCCAGGAAAATCAAGGCTTTGCGCCTTATTAACCCTGGCATCCGTGGTGACTTTTCTTTATCGTAAGTGCCCTTTGAAAATGCTTGGAAAATCAAAATGTTGGAAGCATCCCTTAGCCAATTGGAACAATTGGTCAGCGACCTGGTGCAACAGAACCAGACCCTGCTCGGCACCCACCAGGCCTTGAGTGCAGAACTGGCTCAGGTCAAGGATGAAAACGAAAGCCTACAACTGAGTCTGATGGAACAGGAAGAGAAACAAGGCGCCGCTGCTGCGCGCATCCAGGCCTTGGTTGAGCGCGTCAGCGCCGGCCCTGTCAGCGCATGAGTCAGGGCGCCGCAGGGGTAAAAGTTGTCTCCATTCTGGGGGAGGACTATTCGATCAAGGCGCCAGCCGGGGAAGAGCAGACCCTGCTGGACGCCGCGTTAATGTTGAAAGCCGCTCTGGCCGACACCAAAAGGAAATACCCGACCCTGATCGGTGACCGTTTACTGGTGCTGGCAGCGATGAATTTGTGCTCTCGGCAGATTGAAATGCAAAAGCAGCACCAGCAAGAACTCGACCGTTACCAAGAGCAAGTCAGCGCCACGGTTGAAGTGATCGCCAAGACCATCAATCAGGCCTGATCAGCTTTGCGCACAACCAAAGAATAATATTGTCGATTGCGTTGTATACAATCGGCACGGCTGTTGCAGTGTTTCAGCCTCTTATTCTTTGGGGGTGCTCCATGCAGTTCTGGCGTCGCAGTATTCAGTGGCAGTTGATCCTGAGCATGGGCACCGCCCTGCTGGTCAGTATTCTGATCGTGGTTGGCGTTTATACCCTGGTGGTCAATCGCCTCGCCCAGCGCTATCTGGTCGAACAAGCGCTGCCGTCGAGCATCGAAGCGATGCGCAACGATATCGAGCGCATTCTTGTCCAGCCCCTCACTGCCGCCAAGGACATCGCCAGCAACAGCATGGTGCGGGACTGGCTGGCCAGTGGCGAAAACAGTGCCCAGACCGAGACGTTCGTGCAGTACCTGGAAGGCATTCGCGCCGAGCACAATGCTTTTACCGCGCTGATTGTCGGCACGGCGTCAAACCACTACCTCACGGAGAAAGGCCTGGAGCGGACGCTCAGCCGTTCCAACCCCAAAGACGCCTGGTTCTACACCTTTCTCGACAGCAATCAGCCGCGCACGCTCAATATCGACAACGACACGGCGACCGGAGAATTGGCGCTGTTCATCGACCTCAAGGTTCAACAGGCTGGCAAAGTCGTGGGCGTTGCCGGGTTGGGCCTGAGCATGAAAGAGCTATCGCAACTGATCCACAACTTCAGTTTCGGTGCGCGCGGCAAGGTCTACCTCGTGCGTTCCGACGGTTTGATCCAGGTTCACCCCGAGGCGCAATTGAGCGGTAAACGCACCTTGGCTGAGCAAATCGGTGCCTCGGCGGCGCAAACGGTGATGGGTCAAAAAGTCGCCACCAACAGCGTTTTCACCCGTGATGGCGAAGATTTTCTGGCCTTGAGCCTGCCGTTGCGGGATCTGGGCTGGACTTTGGTGGCCGAAGTGCCGCAGTCGCAGATCTACGCCGAGGCGCGTCGGGCGATGTGGATGAGCAGCGGCATTGGCCTGGCGGTAGCGCTGGTGTGCTTGATGCTGGTGGTATTGCTGGCCCGTGGGTTGGTGCGGCCGATTCGTCAGGTAACAGCGGCATTGGTGGCCATCGGTAGCGGTGGGGGAGATTTGACCCACCGGTTAGATTCCAGTCGCGCCGATGAGCTGGGTGACCTTGCGCGCGGGTTCAACCGTTTCCTCGACAGTCAGCGCGAAATGATTGGCGAGGTGCTGACCACCAGCGAGCGATTGCGCACCGCTGTCGGTCAAGTGGCGAAGGTGGTGGACAACACCGCCGAACGTTCGGGCCGGCAGCAGGAAATGACTGACATGGTGGCCACCGCCGTTCACGAAATGGGCTTGACGGTGCAGGAAATCGCCCAGAACGCCGGCAATGCAGCGGTGGCTTCGCAAACGGCACGGGATGAGGCGATGCAGGCGCGCGAAGTCGTGGGCGGGTCGATACGGCATATTGAAAGCATGTCCACTGAGATTGGCCTCGCTGCCGGCGCGGTGGGAGAGCTGGCGCATCAGGTGGCGTCTATCGATCAAGTCCTGGCCGTGATTCGTGGGATTTCCGAGCAGACCAATCTACTCGCACTGAACGCGGCGATTGAAGCGGCACGTGCCGGCGACATGGGTCGTGGGTTTGCGGTAGTCGCCGACGAAGTTCGGACCTTGGCGCGACGCACCCAGTCATCGACCGATGAAATTCAGCAGATGATCGGCAGCCTCAAACAGGGTGCGGAAAATGCGGTGTCATCCATGCATTCCGGGCAGGCGGCGACGGGCACCGGCGTTGAGTCTAGCCAGCGCACCGGAACTTCATTGACGGCGATTACCGGGCAGATTGAACGCATCAGTGACATGAACCATCAGGTCGCGACGGCGACCGAAGAGCAGTCGGCGGTGACCGAAGAGATCAACCGCAATGTGCAGGGGATTTCCGATCTGGCGCGGGCGACGGCGGGTGAAGTCAGAGCGTGCCGCGAAGACTGTCAGACGTTGCAACGCCTGGCCGACGATTTGGCGCGGCAGATGGGTGGGTTTAAGTTGACCTGATATCAGCCGCGTTACCGGTTTCTAGTCAGAACCATTCATCCTGCATGCTCAGGCACACATCATCTCGTGCCTCGAGAATCGCCAATTCGTGATGGCAACCCGGTATTTCCCACGTCAGGAAATACCGCGCCGCCTGTAGTTTGCCTTGATAGAAACTGACATCCGCCGCATTGCCCTTGGCCAACCCTTCCTGGGCCCGAATTGCCTGTTCCAGCCAGCGCCAGCCAATCACCGTGTGCCCGAACACTTTCAGGTACAGCGCCGAGTTCGCCAAGCTGCTGTTGACCTTGCCCAGGCCTAAATCCGTCAGCAAGCCCAGGGTCACCGTTTGCAGGCGCGCCACCAGTTTTTCCAGCGGCTCACGCAACGGGTTTAACGATTCGTAGGCTTGCGCCCGCTCAGCGGCGGTGGCGATCAGACGGATCAGTTGCTTGAGCCCGGCCCCGCCATTCTGCGCGAGCTTACGGCCGAGCAAATCCAGCGACTGAATGCCGTGGGTGCCTTCATGGATCGGGTTCAAACGGTTATCGCGGTAATACTGTTCCACCGGATACTCGCGGGTGTAACCGTGGCCACCGAGAATTTGGATCGCCAGTTCATTAGCCTTTAGGCAGAACTCCGACGGCCAGGATTTGACGATTGGCGTGAGCAAATCCAGCAGCTCATGAGCTTGCTTACGTTCGGCGTCTGTCTCTAGCGTCGTGGTGTCGTCGAACAGGCGCGCCGCATACAGTCCGAGGTCGAACGCGCCTTCGACGTAAGCCTTCTGGGTCAGCAGCATGCGCTTGACGTCGGCGTGCTGGATGATCGCCACGGGTGCGGTGCCTGGATCTTTGTTGTCCGGCACGCGGCCCTGCGGACGCTCGCGAGCGTACTCCAGGGAATAAAGATAGCCGGCGTAACCGAGCATCACCGCGCCCATGCCGACGCCGATCCGTGCCTCGTTCATCATCTGAAACATGTAGCTCAAGCCTTGGTGCGGCTTGCCCACGAGATAGCCCACGCACTCGCCGTTGTCGCCGAAATTCAACGCGGTGGAGGTGGTGCCGCGCCAGCCCATCTTGTGGAACAGCCCGGCCAGTAGCACGTCGTTGCGTGGGCCAAGACTGCCGTCATCGTTGACCAGGAACTTGGGCACGATAAACAGCGAAATCCCCTTCACCCCGGCCGGTGCATCGGGCAGCTTGGCCAGCACCATATGCACGATATTTTCCGACAGCGGATGATCACCGCCTGAAATGAAAATCTTGTTGCCTTTGAGCCGATACGTTCCGTCAGACGCTGGTTCTGCGCGTGTGCGAATATCCGACAACGACGATCCGGCGTGCGGCTCGGTCAGGGCCATGGTGCCAAAAAAGCGTCCGTCGATCATCGGCTGCAAAAAGCGTTGCTTCTGCGTTTCGCTGCCAAAGCTTTCAATCAGATTGGCCGCGCCCATGGTCAGGAACGGGTAGGAGGTCGATGCCGCGTTGGCCGACTGGAAGTGCGCAAAACAGGCCTGGGACAACAGCGTAGGCAGTTGCATGCCACCCGCGTCGAAACTTCGCGCGGCGTTAAGGAAACCTGCTTCAAGGAACGCATCCACCGCCGGTTTCACTTCCGGAATCAGAATCGCCTGGCCGTTCTCGTAGCGTGGTTCGTTCTCGTCGCCCTTGCGGTTGTGTGGGGCAAAGAACTTCTCAGCGATGCTGCGGGCAGTGCCGATGGCCGCGTCAAATGTCTCGCGGTTGTGCTCGGCGAAGCGCTCACGCTGGGTCAGGCCCTCGGCATCGAGGACTTCGTACAGCTCGAAAGCCAGATTGCGGGAACTGAGCAACGTCTCGGACATGGCGGCCTACCTGTTTTGGAATGGGCCGAGTCTAGGCGTGCGAGGGGCGGGAAGAACAGGATGATTGATGAGCGTGATGCAAGGGCCAAACGAGGGAAGGGCATGACCGTTCCCACGCACGCGCGCGGGAACGGTCAGTGGCGTGTTAGCCGATGGTCATGAGGCTGGCGTTGCCACCCGCGGCAGCGGTGTTAACGCTCAACGCACGCTCAATCACCAGACGTTCCAGCGCAATGTTGGTCTCGCCTTGCGACAGCCCGTGAACCCCGACAATCGCCCCGGTCCGCTTGGCCACTTGCTGGCAGACAGCACGCAGTTGGTCCGAATGGCCGTGATGCAGCACGGCATCAAACACCACGTCGTCCTTGGCCCAGTCGGAAATCAGCTTGATCTTCGCCTGAATGTCCTTCGGCAAGCGTGGGAACAGAGCCTTGCCCACGTCTGCTTCCGGCCATACCGCTGAGCCGCCGACGGCCAGCACCGCCGCCAGTTGCGTCAGCAGGTCGCCTTCGATCTCCGCCAGGCACAGCACGTGTTCACGCGGCAGGATCGCATAGCTATTGCGCTCGCCCGTTGGCCCCGCCAGTACACGGGTGATCCCGCTTTGCGATTGCGCCGCGAACTGCACGCACAGGGCACTCAGGTCGGTGAACGTGTGGCTGTCGGCCCAGGCTCGCAGGGCGGTCAGCGGCTTGCTCATGGCGTCACGCAGACGAACGTCCGGCGCTGCGATAGCATCACCGCGAGCGAAGGATTGTTCGATTGCATCCGTAGGACGTGTCGACAGCAGACGGTACAGGTACAGCGGACCACCGGCTTTCGGCCCTGTCCCGGACAAGCCTTCGCCGCCGAACGGTTGCACGCCCACCACCGCGCCAACGATGTTGCGGTTGACGTAGACGTTACCGGCGTGGACGTTGTCGATCACCTTGGCGATGGTCTCGTCGATGCGCGTATGCACACCCAGCGTCAGGCCGTAGCCGGAAGCGTTGATCTGACCGATCAGTTGATCGATGTCTTTGCGCTTGTAACGCACCACGTGCAGCACCGGACCGAAGATCTCCCGTTGCAGCTCGTCGAAGCTCTCCAGTTCGATCAACGTTGGCATCACGAAGGTGCCGCGTTTGACTTCTTCGGTGTCGGCGATAGCCACCTGGTATACGTTGCGACCTTTGTCGCGCATGGCCTGGATGTGCTTCTCAATGCCAGCCTTGGCTTCGGCATCAATCACCGGGCCGATGTCCACCGACAGACGCTCCGGGTTGCCGAGGCGGCATTCAGCCATGGCGCCCTTGAGCATTTCGATGACGCGCTCAGCGGAATCTTCCTGCAAGCACAAGACGCGCAGTGCCGAGCAACGTTGACCGGCACTGTCGAAGGCCGACGACACCACATCAATAACAACCTGTTCGGTGAGTGCCGAAGAGTCGACAATCATCGCGTTCTGGCCGCCGGTTTCAGCGATCAGCGGAATCGGGCGACCCTGGGCATCCAGACGACCGGCGACGCTGCGTTGCAACAAGCGTGCGACGTCGGTCGAGCCAGTGAACATCACGCCTTTAACCCGATCATCACCAACCAGGCGCGCACCAACCGTTTCGCCACGGCCCGGCAGCAGTTGCAGCACGCCTTCCGGAATCCCGGCTTCGAGCAGCAAACGCACAGCTTGAGCGGCCACCAGCGGGGTTTGTTCCGCAGGCTTGGCCAGCACCGGGTTACCGGCGGCCAGTGCGGCGGCGACTTGGCCGCTGAAGATTGCCAGCGGGAAGTTCCAAGGGCTGATGCACACCACCGGACCCAATGGACGATGGGCATCGTTGGTGAAATTGTTGCGTGCTTGCACCGCGTAATACCGCAGGAAGTCCACGGCTTCGCGCACCTCGGCGATGGCGTTGGCGAAGGTCTTGCCGGCTTCGCGAGCCAGCAGGCCCATCAGCGGCTGAATCTCGCCTTCCATCAAATCGGCGGCACGTTCCAGAATGGCGGCGCGTTCGGCTGGCGGAGTGGCCTGCCAGATCGGTCCGGCGTTCAGGGCGCACTGAATCGCGTTGTCGACGTCTTCAATGGTGGCTTCCTGCACATGGCCGACCACGTCACGCAGATCGGACGGGTTCAGCACCGGCGCCGGTGTTTCCGTGCTGGCGCTGCAACCGAGCATCGGCGCGGCTTTCCAGCTGTTGTGAGCGCTGGCCAACAGGGCGCAGGACAGTGAGGCCAAACGGTGTTCGTTGGCCAGGTCGATGCCGCTGGAGTTAGCGCGCTCGGCGCCATAAAGGTCACGCGGCAGCGGGATGCGCGGGTGCGGCAGACCGAAGCCGCCCTCCACTGTTGCCATCTGCTCGATGCTGGCCACTGGATCGGCGACCAACGCCTGAATCGAGATCGACTGATCGGCGATCTGGTTGACGAACGAGGTGTTCGCGCCGTTTTCCAGCAAGCGCCGCACCAGGTAAGCCAGCAATGTTTCGTGAGTACCGACCGGTGCGTACACGCGGCACGGACGGTTCAACTTACCTTCGGAAACTTTGCCTACAACTTGTTCGTACAGCGGTTCGCCCATGCCGTGCAGACATTGGAATTCGTACTGTCCGGGGTAATAGTTCTGACCGGCAATGTGGTAAATAGCCGACAAGGTGTGGGCGTTGTGCGTGGCGAACTGCGGGTAGATAACTTCTGGCACCGACAGCAGTTTGCGTGCGCAGGCAATGTAGGAAACGTCGGTGTACACCTTGCGGGTGTAGACCGGATAGCCTTCCAGGCCGTCCACCTGGGCGCGTTTGATTTCGCTGTCCCAGTACGCGCCTTTCACCAGGCGGATCATCAGGCGATGACGGCTGCGACGAGCCAGGTCAATCACGTAGTCGATCACATACGGGCAACGTTTCTGGTAGGCCTGGATAACGAAACCGATGCCGTTCCACCCCGTCAGTTGTGGCTCGAAACACAGGCGCTCCAGCAGGTCTAGCGACAGCTCCAGGCGGTCAGCTTCCTCAGCGTCGATGTTCAATCCTATGTCGTAGTGCTTGGCCAGCAGGGTCAGCGACAACAGGCGCGGGTACAGCTCTTCCATCACGCGCTCGTACTGCGCACGGCTGTAACGCGGATGCAGTGCCGACAGCTTGATGGAAATGCCTGGGCCTTCATAAATCCCACGACCGTGGGACGCTTTGCCGATTGAGTGGATGGCTTGCTCATACGAGGCCAGGTATTTCTGGGCGTCGTGTTCGGTGAGCGCGGCTTCACCCAGCATGTCGTAGGAATAACGGAAGCCTTTCGCTTCAAACTTACTGGCGTTTGCCAGCGCTTCAGCGATGGTTTCACCGGTGACGAACTGCTCGCCCATCAGGCGCATGGCCATGTCGACGCCCTTGCGGATCATCGGCTCGCCGCTCTTGCCGATGATGCGGCTCAGGGACGAAGTCAGGCCGGTTTCGTTATGGGTGGCGACCAATTTACCGGTCAGTAGTAACCCCCAAGTGGCGGCGTTGACGAACAGCGAAGGGCTATTGCCCAGGTGCGGCTGCCAGTTGCCGGTGCTGATTTTGTCGCGGATCAGTGCGTCGCGGGTGCCTTTGTCCGGAATACGCAGCAGCGCTTCGGCCAGGCACATCAGCGCAACGCCTTCCTGGGACGACAGGGAAAACTCTTGCAGCAGGCCCTGAACAATTCCGGCACGGCCGCCGGCGCTTTTCTGACTGCGCAATTTGTCGGCAATCGAAGAGGCGAGTTTGTTGGTGGCTTCGGCCATCGCGGCCGGCAGACGCGCCTGCTCCATCAGCATCGGCACCACTTCCGGCTCAGGGCGACGGTAAGCGGCGGTGATCGAGGCGCGCAATACCGATTGCGGCAGGATGCTTTCGGCGAATTCGAGGAAGCACTGATGGGCATGATCCGTCGGGGCATCGACAGCGTCGTCGGAATCCTTGGTCAAACCACTCAGCTCGGTCAGGGTTGCACCACCCTCGAGTTTTTCCAGGTAATTGAAAATTGCCTGTTTGATCAGCCAGTGCGGCGTGCGATCAATCGAGGTCGCGGCGGCCTTCAGGCGTTCGCGGGTGGGGTCGTCAAGTTTGACCCCAAGGGTGGTGGTCGCCATATTTTTATCCTCATGTTTGCCACGACCGCGTGGCATCAGCTGGCAGGAAGATTAGCTGTGAGCTGGCTGAGGTGCAACCGGGTGCAACCCTTTTTTTGTCGGAATAATAAGCAGCTCATCAGGAATTAAATTCCGGTACGCGTAGACCGCCCAGGTGTGGTGCTTTTCTTATGGGTAAAAGACTCTGTTCGCCCTGAAAAGGAGCGAAAAAGGGTCTTTTTTTGTTTGGAAATGTGTAGGTGCAACTTATTCTCAAGAAACTGGTTGCACCTTATTTGCGTTGTTGAATAGGATTCGCGCCCAAGGTGCAACCCATCAAATAAGACAGGTGTGCCGGCTGATGGCTTTCCTGGGGAAACATCAGTCATAAATGCACGAGATCAGAAACCGTCTGAACACACATCGTGGTGTGTCTACGGCTTCACGACCTCGTCGCTACATAAAAACAAAGCCAGGGCGTAACTGAATGAGCGTAAGCAATCCAACCCTGATCACGTTCGTGATCTATATCGCAGCCATGGTGCTGATCGGCTTCATGGCCTATCGGTCCACCAATAATCTTTCCGACTATATTTTGGGCGGTCGTAGCCTTGGCAGTGTGGTCACCGCGCTTTCTGCTGGTGCCTCCGACATGAGCGGCTGGTTGCTGATGGGCTTGCCGGGCGCTATCTACATGTCCGGCCTTTCCGAAAGCTGGATCGCCATCGGCCTGATCGTCGGCGCCTACCTGAACTGGTTGTTCGTTGCCGGTCGCCTGCGCGTGCAGACTGAGCACAACGGCGATGCACTGACGCTGCCGGACTACTTCTCCAGCCGTTTCGAAGACAAAAGCGGCCTGCTGCGGATCATTTCGGCCATTGTGATTCTGGTGTTCTTCACTATTTATTGTGCTTCGGGCATCGTGGCCGGCGCCCGTCTGTTCGAAAGCACCTTTGGCATGTCCTACGAAACGGCGCTGTGGGCCGGTGCTGCGGCGACGATTGCCTACACCTTCGTCGGCGGCTTTCTGGCCGTGAGCTGGACGGACACCGTACAAGCCACTCTAATGATCTTCGCCCTGTTGCTGACGCCGATCATCGTGCTGTTGGCAACCGGCGGCGTTGACACCACGTTCCTGGCCATCGAAGCGCAAGATCCAGGCAACTTCGACATGCTGAAGAACACCAGTTTCATCGGCGTCATCTCGTTGATGGGCTGGGGTTTGGGCTACTTCGGCCAGCCGCACATCCTCGCGCGCTTCATGGCGGCGGATTCGGTCAAGTCGATCGCTAAAGCACGTCGCATCTCCATGACCTGGATGATCCTGTGCCTGGGCGGCACCGTCGCTGTGGGCTTCTTCGGTATTGCGTACTTTTCGGCGCACCCGGAGTTGGCGGCTCCTGTGACCGAAAACCACGAACGAGTGTTTATCGAACTGGCGAAAATCCTATTCAATCCGTGGATTGCCGGTGTGCTGCTGTCGGCCATCCTTGCCGCAGTCATGAGCACTTTGAGCTGCCAGTTACTGGTGTGCTCCAGCGCGCTGACCGAAGACTTCTACAAAAGCTTCCTGCGTAAATCCGCTTCCCAGGTTGAGCTGGTATGGGTTGGCCGCGCCATGGTGTTGCTGGTGGCCCTGATCGCTATCGCGTTGGCCAAGAATCCGGACAATCGCGTGCTGGGTCTGGTCAGCTACGCTTGGGCCGGCTTCGGTGCTGCGTTCGGTCCGGTGGTCCTGATCTCGGTGGTCTGGAAAGACATGACCCGCGACGGGGCACTGGCGGGCATTCTGGTCGGTGCTATCACCGTGATCGTCTGGAAACACTTCAACCTGCTGGGTTTGTACGAAATCATTCCTGGCTTCATCTTCGCCAGCCTTGCGATCTACTTCGTCAGCAAGCAGGGCGCACCGACCAAAGGCATGCTGATGCGCTTTGATGCGGCCGAGAAAGATTACCTTCTGAACAAGTGATAGGGATGAGCTGAAGCTCTGATCTTTCGCCGAACATGAAAACGGCCCGCTTCCTTTTGGACGCGGGCCGTTTTTTTACGCGCAAAGATTGGGGGTATTGGTTCCGCCCTAGCGGGCAAGCCTCGCTCCTGGCGGTTTTTTTGCAGTTCACAGGAATGTCTGTCCAGCGCAATCCTGTAGGGGCGAGAGCTGCTTGGCTTTATTGCGTTCGGGAGGTGTGGTCGTGTAGCGCCGCCGTTCGGCCAGCAATCCCTGACGTCCGGCGCCTTACAAGGTAAACTTCCCGGCCTTCGCAGGAGCAATCATGAATTATCGTCACGCCTTCCATGCCGGCAATCACGCCGATGTGTTCAAACACCTGACTTTGACCCGCCTCATCGCCCTGATGTCGCGCAAAGAACAGCCGTTTGCCTATCTCGACACCCACGCCGGTATTGGTCTTTATGACCTCAAAGGTGATCAGGCGAGCCGTACCGGTGAGTACCTGGAAGGGATTGCGCGGTTATGGGATCAGCCGGACCTGCCGGCGCTGACCGCTGACTACATGCGCGTGTTGCATGAGATGAATCCGGATGGCCAGTTGCGCTATTACCCTGGGTCGCCGGAGTTGGCGCGGCGCCTGACACGCCCGCAGGACCGGGTCATGCTCAACGAGAAGCACCCTGAAGACGGTGTGCTGCTCAAAGACAACATGAAGGGCGACCGCCGGGTGAAGGTTCACTTGGGCGAGGGCTGGCATGTGCCGCGAGCCATGTTGCCGGTCCAGGAGAAGCGCGCGCTGATGTTGATTGATCCGCCGTTCGAGCAGCTCGATGAGATGCAGCGTTGCGCGGCATCGCTGAAAGAGGCAGTGGGACGGATGCGGCAAACAGTGGCGGCGATCTGGTATCCGGTGAAAGATCCGCGCCTGTTGCGGCGTTTTTATCAGGATTTGGCCGGTACTGGTGCGCCGAAGTTGTTGCGAGTGGAATTGTTGGTGCATCCGCTGGAGACGCCGAACAGCCTGAATGGCTCAGGGCTGGCGATTGCGAATCCTCCTTGGGGCCTGGAAGAGGAGTTGCGCGAGCTGCTGCCGTGGTTGTCCAAGAAACTTGGGCAGACCCAGGGTGGGTGGCAGATGGATTGGTTGATCGCCGAGAGTTGACTGACCATTCCCACGCAGCGTGGGAACGATCAGATCAGGACGTCAGATCGGGCACGTCACGCCGGTGCCGCCAATCCCGCAGTACCCTTCAGGATTTTTGGCCAGGTACTGCTGGTGATAAGCCTCGGCGAAGTAGACCGTCGGGGCTTCTTCGATTTCGGTGGTGATGGTGCCTTTGCCCGCCTTGGTCAATTCAGCTTGGAACACTTGTTCACTGTGCTTGGCAGCTGCCAGTTGAGTCGGGCTGGTGGCGTAGATCACCGAGCGGTACTGGGTGCCGATGTCGTTGCCCTGACGCATGCCCTGGGTTGGGTTATGCAGTTCCCAGAACATCTTCAGCAACGCTTCGTAGCTGACTTTTGCCGGCTCGTAGACCACCAGTACCACTTCGCTGTGGCCCGTCAGGCCAGAGCAGACTTCTTCGTAGGTCGGGTTCGGTGTAAAGCCACCGGCGTAACCCACTACCGTACTGACCACGCCTTCGCGCTGCCAGAATTTGCGTTCAGCGCCCCAGAAGCAGCCCAGGCCAAAAATCGCAAAATCCACATCGGTCACGAACGGGCCCAGCAGTGGGGCGTCGTGGACGAAGTGTTTTTCAGGCAGAGTCATTGGGGTTTCACGGCCAGGCAGAGCTTGTTCTTTAGTCGGGAGCACGTTTTTGTTCACCAGAATTTCCGAGCGCAAGACCATGATCAGTCCTCTCAGTCAGGTTGAGTTGTAAAGGCATAGACCGCAAGGGCGCCGAATTATCCCACAAG
Source organism: Pseudomonas sp. DC1.2 (assembly GCF_034351645.1). Taxonomy (NCBI): domain Bacteria; kingdom Pseudomonadati; phylum Pseudomonadota; class Gammaproteobacteria; order Pseudomonadales; family Pseudomonadaceae; genus Pseudomonas; species Pseudomonas sp. DC1.2. The sequence goes on from NZ_CP133782.1 coordinate 394,987, forward strand.
TCAGGCAATCGGGCCGCGCGGGTAGCGTTTGAGCTTCTCGATCAGCTCGGAACCCGGGATAGGGCGGTCGAACAGGTAGCCCTGGCCGACGTCGCAACGGTGACGGCGCAGGAACGCCAACTGCTCGGCGGTCTCGATGCCTTCAGCCACGACCTTGAGTTTCAGGTTATGGGCCATGGCGATTACCGCGGAGGTGATTTCCATGTCGTCCTGGTTGTCCGGGATCTCGTGAATGAAGCTTCGATCAATCTTAATGATGTCGATCGGGAATTTTTTCAAGTAGCTGAGCGACGAGTAACCGGTGCCGAAGTCGTCCATGGCCAACGTCAGGCCGAGGCGCTTGAGCTGATCGAGCTGAAGGTGCGTGTCTTCGGTGGCTTCCAGCAATAAGCCCTCGGTCAACTCCAGCTCCAGCAGGTTCGCCGGCAAGTCTTCTTCCTTGAGGATGCTGGCGATGGAGGCCACCAGGTCCGGGTCGGAGAACTGTTTGGGCGACAGGTTGATCGCCACTTGCAATTTGCCCAGGCCAGCCGCCGTTAGCGCTTTACTCATGCGGCACGCCTGACGAGCGATCCATTTGCCGATGGGGATGATCAGGCCGGTTTCTTCGGCGACGCTGATGAACTGGTCCGGGCGGATCATGCCCTTTTCCGGGTGGTTCCAGCGCAGCAAGGCTTCCATCCCCAGCAGGCGACCGCTGCGAAGGCATAGCTTGGGCTGGTAGAACACGTCCAGTTCGTTTTGGGTCAGGGCGCGGCGCAGATTGTTTTCCACGAACAGCTTGTAGCTGGCCTCGGCATTCAGCGCTTCGGTGAACACCTGGACTTGATGCTTGCCGTTGGCCTTGGCCTTGTGCAGCGCCAAGCCGGCGTTGCGCATTAGCGTCTGCGGGTCTCGGCCATGCAGCGGCGCGCAGGCCAGGCCCACGGAGCCGGTGACGCTGATCAATTGGTTGTCGACGAACATTGGCTTGTCGAGGGTGGTCAGCAATTGGTTGGCGACGTGCTGGCCTGCTTCAAGGTCGGTGTTGTCCAGCAGTACGGCGAATTCGTTGCTGGCAAACCGCGCCAGGCTGCCGCTGGGGCTCAGGCTGTTGCGCAGTCGTCGGGCCAGACTGATCAGCAGTTTGTCACCGGTCTGGTGGCCGAGGCTGTCGTTGATCCGCTTGAAGTTGTCGATATCCACCAGCAGCAGGCTGATCGGGGTGTCGCTGTCCCGGGCAAACCGCTCGTCGAGGTTGCGGATAAATGCCGGCCGGTTACCGAGGTTGGTCAGGTTGTCGGTGTAAGCCAAACGCTCGATGCGTTGCTGCGCGAGTTTGGTCTGGGTGATGTCTTCGTAGATGCCGATGTAATGCGTCAGCTCACGATTGTCGCCATAGACCTTGGAGATAGACAACTGGCCCCAGTAGGGTTCCAGGTTTTTGCGGCGACTTTTGAATTCGCCCTGCCAACTATTACTTTTGGCCAGCGCCGAGGGGGCATCGAACAGCAGCTCGCTGAGGTTCTCCAGTGCGGGCAGTTCCGACAGCCGCTGGCCGTGGACTTCTTCGGTGCTGTACTGGGTAATCGCGGTGAAACTCGGGTTGACGTACTCCACCACGCCATCGCAATTGACCAGCAAAAAGGCGTTGGCACTTTGCTCCACCGCACGCTGGAACAGGTGCAGGGCGCTGGTGGCCGCGCGACGGTTGTGGTTGTTGATGACCTGGGCGAACTGATCCGCCAACTCGCCGGCAAAGGCGATTTCGTCCGACTGCCAGGCTCGCGTCGCGCCGATTTGTTCTAGGCACAAGACACCGATTACCTGGCCGTCGATACGGATACTGGCGTCGAGCATGGCGTTCACGTCACGCGGGCGTAGGCTTTGGGCCATGTCCCGAGTGCGCGGGTCACGCAACGCGCTGTGCGCATCAATGGCACGGCTGGTTTGCAATGCCTCCAGGTAATCCGGGAAGCCGCTGACGTCGATCGGCTCCGGCAGTTGGTAGTCCTGGCTGGCGCGGTGATAGGCCGAAATCGGCACCAGCATGGCGCCGTCGAGGTTCCACAAACTTGCGCAGTCGATTTCGTAGATATCGCACGCGCTACGGGTGATCAACTCGGCGGCTTCTTGCAGGGAATTGTTGCTGCTGTAGCGCTGGCGGGTCAGCAGCAGGATCAAATCCTGCTGAGCGCGCACTCGCTCCAGATGTTGCAGTTGTTCCTGCTGGGCTCGCTGATTCAGTTCCAGCGCGATTTGCAGGCGCGAGTTTTGAGTTTCCAGGTCCAGGGCCGCAAGCAACGGCTCGCCCTCGAATAGACCGTCCACCACCAGCAAATAGCCGCGCAGCAGGTGGCGATTGTGTTGTTTGTAGGCTTCACCCAGTTCCAGCAGGCTCAGGCAACCGGCGGCGGTGTGCAGGGAGTAGCGGATCAGATAGTGAGGGCCAACCGTCAGTTGCTGCTGGATCGCGTCATGCAGCTGATAACGCGCTTCAGGCTCCATCAGGCTGGCGTAAGGCGAGCCCACCAGCGCGCACAGTTCCACCGCCGGCAGGCCAAACTGTCGTTCGCAATTGGGATCCAGAAACAGCAGCGCCCAGCTTGCTTCGTTCAGCCGTTCGAAACGCAGCATGCCGAGCCGCGAGGGCACAGGCAATTGCGTCACTACCTCGGCCACCATACGGCTGGTGGCATCGGGTTGGCTTTTCATGGGGGAAACTCGCTTCGAATATGCTGATCGCGCCGGGCTCTCGCCCTCTTTACTGTTACCTGCGGCAAGGTTGCATCATTGCGGCACCGACTGACAAGGGAGATGAAGGCCAAGTGCTATAAGAATGTGTCGGCAGGAGGACGATTTTCTCCAGTAGGCGGCAAAAAGTAATGTTTCAAGCCGAAAAGATCACTGCTTGCTCATTTAAAGTTCAGGCATTGAGCACGGTCCTGTGGCGAGCGAGCGTGCTCCGGGCTGCGCAGTGGCCACAAATGCTTGTAAGCGCTTCGCATTCAAACGGGAGTAGGCGCCCTCGCCATAGATACTTTGGCTTATCGCAGCGCAATGCCGATGGATTGCAGCAGCTTGCCGTCCCTATCGTGGTAATTCACGCGAACTTGCTCTGCCTCAACCACCAGGTGCGCAAAATTGTCTTGGCTTACCACCTGGCTCGTCAGTTCATGTCGATAGTCGCCAGCGGCAGTTTGCGCTAAAGGCTGATCGAGGATGAAGGTCGATGCGCTGGCGTACGGCAGTAGCTTGCTGTTGCACAGCGGCGAAGAAACGATGGTATGCACCTCGAAGTCCGGGTCTTCGTTGTGGGTCAGACGGCTGGTCAGGGAGCCATGCACATCGCCGGAAACGAAAATGACGTTCTTGAGGCGGTGCTTGCGAATCACCTCCAGCAGTCGCAGGCGCTGCTCCGGGAAGGCCTTCCAGGCGTCGTCGCCATGGCTTTTGCGGTCGGGGTAGAACATCACGCTGGTGACCACAAACTTGACCCGCGCCGGGCTGTTGATCAGCCATTTGAGCAGAACCTGTTCCTGTTCTTCGTCGAGAATGCGCCGATCCTCGCCAGACAGCTTGCGCCGGGTGCGACTGTCGGTGACAAACCATTCAATATCGCCTTCGCTTAGTTGGTACCAGTAATGTGCAAGCTTGGAGCGATTCACTTGCCCATTCTCACTAAGCTCATGAACCGGGCTATGGCTCGCCTGATATAACTCATAAGCGCCCATGGCATTTCGATATAACACGTTGTCGGACTTGCTGGCGTTGGCTGGCCAGTTATCTTCTATTTCATGGTCGTCGAGAATCATGTAGGTCGGCGTGCCGGCCATCAACTTGCAGATGTTGGGCTGCGAAAATGCCGCGCGGTATTTACTGAGGATTTCGTTGTATTCCCGGTCGGGAGCAAAGAAGTTCAGATCGTCGACATAGATCTGGTCACCGGTCATCAGCGTAGCGCTGATCGGCGGATCAGCCTGATTCACCAGTGTTGTGATCGAGTCGAAAATACGATCGCCCAGGTGTGGCGCCGATGGCACGCCCGCCGTCATCCGCAGGTAGCGGCATGAGCCGACGATATAAGCGCGAGGCCTTGTGACCTTGCTGGACTGCGTGCGAAAACGATAGATCTCTCGCGGCCATTGCAGCGGCAGCTCCTGAATCGTTTCCACGGTGTGCGCCGGGCTCATGGGGCTGATCCATCCGGCCTGGTATTCATACTCGGTGTCTTCGCTAAGATCATTTAAAGCAATGACGTCGGACATGTCGCGCAAGAACGATAGTTTCGTAAATAAGCTTTTAGTCCAGCGTTCATCACCCACGGGTCGGTAACGAATGCCTGCAAATACCAATGCATCATTCTGAGGTTTGCCGCGTAAGAAAATTCGTGTGTGGTTAGTTGTGGTATGGCCAATAATAGGGCCGACAGTTGGTTTAAACATTTTCGAATCCGTTCGAAGTAGTGCTAACTAAGCTGATAAGGGTGTCAAAGTTCGTGTTGAACTTTGTGCCAATAAGCCTAGTTATTAGTTCGCAAAAAATATCGAGCTGAAATGGACTCAAGTTGTGGGCCAAGTAAGCTGTTGGTGTAGGACGTTGGAAGGTATTTTTTGCCAGGCAAAAAAAGCCCCGCCAAATTGGCGGGGTTGAGGTACGAGCGTGGCGCTCGGAAATCGTGGAACGCGGCGGGCCCTCCGGTAAAGGAGGGCGGCCGTATTACAAGAGAATGGTGCGGATGTCCGCCAGCAAATCGCTCAGACGCTTGGTGAAGCGTGCCGCCGCGGCGCCGTTGATCACACGGTGATCGTAGGACAACGACAGTGGCAGCATCAGTTTCGGCTGGAAAGCTTTGCCATCCCAGACCGGTTGGATGGTTGCCTTGGAAACACCGAGGATCGCCACTTCCGGCGCGTTGACGATCGGCGTGAAGCCGGTGCCGCCAATGTGGCCGAGGCTGGAAATGGTGAAGCAGGCGCCTTGCATGTCGTCAGCAGTCAGCTTCTTGTCGCGGGCCTTGGCGGCCAGCACAGCGGCTTCGGCTGCCAGTTGCAACAGGCTCTTCTGGTCAACGTTCTTGATGACCGGTACCAGCAGGCCATCCGGGGTGTCGACCGCGAATCCGATGTTGACGTACTTCTTGCGGATGATGGCTTTGCCGCTTGGTGCCAGCGAGCTGTTGAAGTCGGGCAGTTCCTTGAGCAGGTGCGCGCAGGACTTGAGCAGCAGCGGCAGGATGGTCAGCTTGACGCCAGCCTTCTCTGCAACGGCTTTCTGAGCGATGCGGAACGCTTCCAGGTCGGTGATATCAGCCGAATCGAACTGAGTCACGTGTGGGATGTTCAACCAGCTGCGGTGCAGGCTCGACGCGCCGATTTGCATCAGGCGAGTCATTGGCACTTCTTCGATTTCACCGAAGCGGCTGAAGTCCACGACCGGGATCGGTGGAATGCCCGCGCCACCGGTTGCGCCAGCAGCAGCGGCCGGTGCTTCCTTGGCCTTCTGCATCATGGCTTTGACGTAAACCTGCACGTCTTCCTTAAGCACACGACCGTGCGGGCCGCTTGGGCTGACCGCGTTCAGCTCGACGCCGAACTCACGGGCCAGTTGGCGTACTGCCGGGCCCGCGTGAACCTTGGCGCCCGACTTGACGGGGACAGCAGCAGTAACCGGTGCGGCAGGTGCGGCAACCGGAGCCGACGCAGCAGGAGCAGCGGCAGCCGGAGCAGCAGCGGCTTGAGCCGGAGCTGCGGCCGGTGCAACGCCTTTGACTTTCAGCTTGAGAATCAGGTCGCCAGTACCAACTTCGTCATCCAGCTTGATGGAAATGCTTTCCACCACGCCGGCGGCAGGCGATGGGATTTCCATGCTTGCCTTGTCGGATTCGAGGGTAATCAGCGACTGATCTGCTTCAACGGTGTCGCCGGCTTTGACCAGCACTTCGATGATCTTGGCCTTGCCCGACGAGCCGATGTCCGGAACATGAATGTCCTGAACCGTGTCGGCAGCCGGAGCAGCAGGCGCGGCGGCTGGAGCCGCAGCGGCGGCAGGAGCAGGTGCAGCCGTTGGCGCGGCCGCAGCAGGTGCAGCAGCCCCCGCCACTTTCAACGCCAGGATAAGGTCGCCCGTGCCGACTTCGTCGTTGAGCTTGACGCTGATGCTCTCGACCACGCCGGCGGCAGGCGATGGGATTTCCATGCTTGCTTTGTCGGATTCCAGAGTGATCAGCGACTGATCGGCAGCCACGGTGTCGCCGACCTTGACCTGGATCTCGATGATCTGGGCCTTGCCCGACGAGCCGATGTCCGGCACGTGGATCTGCTGAACGCTGGCAGCAGCAGGCGCGGCCGCTGGAGCTGCCGGGGCCGGGGCAGCCGTCGGTTGCGCTTCTGCTTTAGTCGCCGGCGCGGCCGCTGGGGCCGCAGCTGCGTCCCCTTCGACTTCCAGCTCGAGCAATTCGTCGCCTTCTTTCAAGCGGTCGCCCAACTTGATTTTCAGGCTTTTGACGATACCGGCCTTCGGCGCAGGAATTTCCATGCTCGCCTTGTCCGACTCAAGCGTCAGAATGCTCTGGTCGGCTTCGACTCGGTCGCCGACTTTCACAAATAGTTCGATTACTTCACCTTCACCGCTGCCGATGTCAGGTACGCGAATGAGTTCGCTCACAAAGTGTCTCCTCAGCAGTCCAGTGGGTTGCGTTTTTCCGGGTTGATCCCGAACTTGACGATGGCTTCAGCCACCACCTTGGGTTCGATGTCACCACGGTCAGCCAGTGCTTCCAGGGCTGCCAACACCACGAAATGACGGTCTACTTCGAAGAAGTGACGCAGCTTCTTGCGGCTGTCACTGCGGCCGAAACCGTCGGTGCCCAGGACTTTGAATTCCTTGGACGGGACCCACTGACGGATTTGCTCAGCGAACAGCTTCATGTAGTCGGTAGATGCAATGACCGGACCTTTACGGCCGTTCAGGCACTCTTCGACGTAGCTCAGTTGAGGCTTCTGACCAGGGTGCAGACGGTTGCTGCGCTCGACGGCCAGGCCATCGCGACGCAGTTCGTTGAAGCTGGTAACGCTCCATACGTCAGCGCCGACGTTGAACTCTTCACGCAGAATCTTCGCCGCTTCACGGACTTCACGCAGGATGGTGCCGGAGCCCATCAGTTGAACGTGGTGCGCCGCTTCGCGGGTGTCTTCTTCGAGCAGGTACATGCCCTTGATGATGCCTTCCTCGACACCGGCCGGCATGGCAGGCTGCTGGTAGGACTCGTTCATCACTGTGATGTAGTAGAAAACGTCCTGCTGCTCTTCGGTCATCTTCTTCATGCCGTCCTGAATGATCACCGCCAGCTCGTAGCCGTAGGTTGGATCAAAGGTGCGGCAGTTCGGGATGGTGCCCGCCAGGATGTGGCTGTGACCATCTTCGTGTTGCAGGCCTTCGCCGTTCAGCGTGGTCCGGCCGGCGGTGCCGCCGATCAGAAAGCCGCGGGTCCGGCTGTCGCCAGCGGCCCAGGCCAGGTCGCCAATACGCTGGAAGCCAAACATCGAGTAAAAGATGTAGAACGGCAGCATTGGCTGGTTGTGGCTGGAGTACGAAGTACCGGCAGCGATGAAGGAACTCATGGCGCCCGCTTCGTTGATGCCTTCTTCGAGGATCTGACCCTTTTTATCTTCGCGGTAGAACATCACTTGGTCTTTATCGACTGGCTCGTAGAGCTGGCCGACGGAGGAGTAGATGCCTAGCTGGCGGAACATGCCTTCCATACCGAAGGTACGGGCTTCGTCCGGGATGATCGGAACGATGCGAGGGCCGATTTCCTTATCCTTGACCAGTTGCGCCAGGATGCGCACGAAGGCCATGGTGGTGGAAATCTCACGGTCGCCCGAGCCATCGAGGATGGCCTTGAGGGTGTCGAGTGGCGGCGTCGGGATGTTGAAGCTCTGCGCACGACGTTGCGGCACGAAACCACCGAGGGCCGTGCGACGCTCGCTCAGATAACGGGCTTCGGCGCTGCCTGGTTCTGGTTTGAAGAACGGCAGGTTTTCCAGCTCGTCGTCTTTGACCGGAATGTCGAAGCGATCACGGAACAACTTCAGGCTGTCGACATCGACTTTCTTGGTGTTGTGCGCGGTGTTTTTCGCTTCGCCGGCACCGGTGCCATAACCTTTGATGGTTTTGGCCAGGATAACGGTCGGTTGTTCTTTGTGGTTGACTGCTTCGTGGTACGCCGCATAGACCTTGTACGGGTCGTGGCCGCCACGGTTGAGCTTCCAGATCTCGTCGTCAGACAAGTCGGCAACCATCGCCTTGAGTTCAGGCGTGTTGAAGAAATGCTCACGAACGAACGCGCCGTCGCGGGCTTTGTAGTTCTGGTACTCGCCGTCGATGACTGCGTCCATACGACGTTGCAGGATACCGTCGACGTCTTTGGCCAGCAGTGGGTCCCAGAAACGGCCCCAAATGACTTTGGTCACGTTCCACTGAGCACCACGGAACACGCCTTCAAGTTCCTGGATGATCTTGCCGTTGCCGCGAACCGGGCCATCAAGGCGCTGCAGGTTGCAGTTAATGACGAAGATCAGGTTGTCCAGCTTCTCGCGGCCAGCCAGGGAGATCGCGCCCAGGGATTCCGGTTCGTCGCACTCGCCGTCGCCCAGGAAGCACCAGACTTTCTGCTTGCCTTCAGGGATGAAGCCACGGGCTTCCAGGTACTTCATGAAACGTGCCTGGTAGATCGCCTGGATCGGGCCAAGGCCCATCGACACCGTCGGGAACTGCCAGAAATCAGGCATCAGCCAAGGGTGCGGATAGGACGAAAGGCCCTGGCCGTCGACTTCCTGGCGGAAGTTGTTCATTTGTTCTTCGGTGATGCGGCCTTCCATGAACGCGCGGGCGTAAACGCCTGGCGAGGTGTGGCCCTGGAAGTAGATCAGGTCGCCGCCGTGTTCTTCAGTTGGGGCCTGGAAGAAGTAGTTGAAGCCTATGTCATACAGGGTTGCGCTGGAGGCGAAGCTGGAGATGTGACCGCCCAGGTCAGAATCTTTCAGGTTCGTGCGCATCACCATGGCCATCGCGTTCCAGCGCACCAACGAGCGAATGCGGCGTTCCATGAACAGGTCGCCAGGCATGCGTGCTTCGTGGGTCACAGGAATGGTGTTGCGGTATGGCGTGGTGATGGCGTAAGGCAATTGCGAACCGCTACGGGTCGCCAATTCGCCCATACGGGTCATCAGATAATGAGCGCGGTCTTCGCCTTCTTTGTCGAGAACCGATTCCAGGGCGTCCAGCCATTCCTGGGTTTCGACGGGATCGAGGTCTTGCATGGCTTGCTCCAGGGCGGAAAGGCTTCCAGAATCGGTTGCCTGAGTTTGCGACTGGCCTTGTGGGCAGACGATATAAATTCTTGGATTGCCGATAGGTTGTTCCGGCGGCGTGTAGTTTTACTACAAATCTTCGGGCATTTCAGCCTTTCGAATGTATAGACGAGTAGTAAAACTACAGATGAAAGGCTTGTGGCCTCCGGCTGCGTTGTGAGAATAATCGCTAAGGTTGGTCTTTTACCAATCGAAAAAGGTGAAAGCTTGAGGATGGCTGCCAACAATAAACATATTTTAGCTATTTCTAACTTTTGTTCGACAGTCCATCACGTAGCGGGTTTTCACAATTCACTACATGCAGCCCTTTACACGCCGATCAAGGATAGACCATGACTCTGCCTTCGCTTGCCGAACTGCCCGGCATTCTCCTGCCATTTGTCACCCGCGCCGAGCAGTCGTTCCGTATGGCGGTCGCCGCATTGGACGACGATCAGGGTCTGTCCACCTGGTCGCCGGAACGCTGGGCGCAGTTTGCCCGCGTGGCCGGTGCCAGCGATTTCGTGATTGAACAGTGCCTTCGTGACCCTTTGATGTTGCTTTCGCTGGTGCAGTCCGGCGAGCTGGAGCGCAGCTTTGTCCCCGGTGAGTTATGTGGGCAAATCGCGGCGGCGGTAAATGCCGCTGACACCGAAGACGAACTGGGCCGTGCCCTGCGCCGCCAGCGTACCCGCCAGCAAGTGCGAATCATCTGGCGCGACCTGACGCGTCAGGCGGACCTCGTTCAGACCTGCCGCGACCTCTCGGACATGGCCGATGCCAGCATCGATCAGGCGTATCAATGGTTATACGCACGGCATTGCCAGCAATTTGGCGTTCCCACCGGTCGGCGTAGCGGCGAGCCGCAGCAAATGGTTATTCTCGGCATGGGCAAACTCGGCGCGGTGGAGTTGAACCTGTCGTCGGACATCGATCTGATTTTCGCTTACCCCGAAGGGGGCGAAACGGTCGGCGTGAAGCGGTCGCTGGATAACCAGGAGTTTTTCATTCGCCTCGGTCAGCGCCTGATCAAGGCCCTGGACCCTATGACGGTCGATGGTTTTGTATTTCGCGTCGACATGCGCCTGCGGCCCTACGGTTCGGCGGGGGCGCTGGTCCTGAGCTTTAACGCGCTGGAGCAGTATTACCAGGACCAGGGGCGTGACTGGGAACGCTACGCCATGATTAAGGCGCGCGTGGTGGCGGGTGATCAAGTGGCCGGTGCCCAGTTGCTCGACATGCTGCGCCCGTTCGTCTATCGGCGTTACCTGGACTTTTCGGCCATCGAAGCGCTGCGCACGATGAAGCAGTTGATCCAGCAGGAAGTGCGTCGCAAGGGCATGGCTGACAACATCAAGCTGGGGTCGGGCGGCATTCGTGAAGTCGAGTTCATCGCCCAGGCGTTTCAGTTGATTCACGGTGGTCGTGACCTGAGCCTGCAACAACGCCCTCTATTAAAAGTGCTGCGCACCCTGGAAGGTCAGGGTTACCTGCCGCCAGCGGTGATCGGCGAGTTGCGCGATGGGTATGAGTTTTTGCGTTACACCGAGCACGCGATCCAGGCCATTGCCGACCGTCAGACGCAAATGTTGCCGGGTGGCGACCAGGATCAGGCGCGCATCGCTTTCATGCTCGGTTTCGCCAACTGGGCGACGTTCCATGAGCGGTTAATGTACTGGCGGGGCCGTGTGGCCTGGCACTTTGGGCAGTTGATTGCTGATCCCGACGAAGAAGAGGGCACTGAAGCTGAAGTGGTGGTCGGCGGCGAGTGGTTGCCGTTATGGGAGGAGTCTCAGGACGAGGAGGCCGCCTGCCGTCAATTGGAAGAGGGTGGTTTTGCCGATGCCCGCAAGGCACTCAAAGCCTTGGCCAGCCTGCGTGGCAGTCCGCAGTTGCGGGCGATGCAGCGCTTGGGGCGCGAACGTCTTGATGCGTTCATCCCGCGCTTGCTGGCGCAGGCGGTAGAGCACGCCAATCCCGACCTGGTGTTGGAGCGGGTGCTGCCTCTGGTGGAGGCGGTGGCCCGGCGTTCAGCTTATTTAGTGCTGCTGACGGAAAACCCTGGCGCGCTGCGCCGCTTGTTGACGTTGTGCGCCGCAAGCCCGTGGATCGCTGAGCAGATCACTCGTTTCCCGTTGCTGCTCGATGAGTTGCTCAACGAAGGCCGACTGTTCAAGCCTCCATTGGCGCCGGAACTGGCCGCCGAGTTGCGTGAGCGCCTGACGCGTATCCCTGAAGATGACCTCGAACAGCAAATGGAGGCCTTGCGCCATTTCAAACTGGCGCACCGCCTGCGAGTGGCGGCATCGGAAATCGCCGGCAGCCTGCCGTTGATGAAAGTCAGCGACTACCTGACTTGGCTCGCCGAAGCGATCCTTGAACAAGTGTTGGCGCTGGCCTGGCGCCAGACCGTTGCTAAATATGGCACGCCGCTGCGCACCGACGGCACGTTGTGCGACCCCGGATTCGTCATTGTCGGTTATGGGAAAGTTGGCGGGCTGGAGCTGGGACATGGTTCGGACCTGGACCTGGTATTTATCCATGACGGCGATCCACAGGCGGAAACCGACGGCGCCAAACCTATCGACGGCGCGCAGTTTTTCACCCGGTTGGGGCAGCGAATCATCCACTTGCTCACGGCGCAGACCAACTCCGGTCAGTTGTATGAAGTGGACATGCGTCTGCGGCCCTCGGGCGCGTCCGGGTTGCTGGTGAGTTCGCTGGGCGCGTTTGCGCGTTATCAGGCCAACGAAGCCTGGACCTGGGAGCATCAGGCGCTGGTAAGGGCGCGGGTGTTGGTGGGCAGTCAGGAAGTCGGGCAGGCGTTCGAGCAGGTTCGTGCCACCATCCTCAGCAAGGCGCGTGATCTACCGACCTTGCGTCAGGAGGTCAGCGAGATGCGCGCCAAGATGCGCGATAACCTCGGCAGCAAGAGCACGGCGGCCGGCACCGGGGCAAATGCCTTCGAGGCCATGGCGCCGTTCGATCTCAAGCAAGACGCCGGAGGTATCGTCGATATTGAATTTATGGTGCAATACGCGGCCTTGGCGTGGTCACAACAGCACCCGTCATTGCTGCGCTATACCGACAACATCCGCATTCTGGAAGGGTTGGAGCAGGAAGGGCTGATGTCCTTCGATGACGCTCACCTGCTGCGCGAGGCCTATAAAGCCTACCGCTCCGCCGCCCACCGGCAGGCCCTGCAGAAGGACGCCGGGGTGATCGCGGGCGACCAGTTTGCGGATGAGCGACGGCAGGTATTGCGGATTTGGCGTGAGCTGGGATTGAGCTGAACCCCGGTAGTTGCAGCGACGAGATTCAAAGGTGGAAGCGAGCCTGCCGCGAAAGCGCAGTGACAGTCGACATTTATGTTGAAGGTGATGAACTCATCGCGAGCCAACAGACTCCCACAGTGATTCTTGAGGCGGGGAGGCGTATGCCTCCCCGGTTCGTTTTTGGAAACCACATGAAAATTCTGATCGTAGGGCCCAGTTGGGTCGGTGACATGGTGATGGCGCAGACACTGTTTCAGTGCCTCAAACAGCGCCATCCGCAATGCGAAATCGACGTGCTGGCCCCTGAGTGGAGCCGGCCGATTCTTGAGCGCATGCCCGAAGTGCGTCAGGCCTTGAGCTTCCCGCTGGGCCACGGTGCTCTTGAGCTGGCGACCCGTCGGCGCATCGGTAAATCCCTGGCCGGCCAATACGATCAGGCGATCCTCTTGCCTAACTCCTTGAAGTCGGCGCTGGTGCCGTTCTTCGCCGGCATCCCTAAACGCACGGGTTGGCGCGGCGAGTTTCGCTACGGTTTGCTCAATGATGTGCGCCGGCTGAATAAAGAACGTTATCCGCTGATGATCGAGCGCTTTATGGCCCTGGCTTACGAGCCGGGTGCCGAACTGCCGAAGCCTTACCCGCGTCCGGCCTTGCAGATCGATCCGTTGACCCGTGAAGCGGCCATGGCCAAGTTCGGCCTGGCCCTTGATCGCCCGGTGCTGGCGCTGTGTCCGGGAGCCGAGTTCGGCATCTCCAAGCGTTGGCCTTCCGAGCACTACGCCAAAGTCGCCGAAGCGAAGATTCGCGAGGGCTGGCAGGTGTGGCTTTTCGGTTCGAAAAACGATCACGCGGTCGGGGAAGAAATTCGCGCGCGGCTGATTCCTGGCCTGCGTGAAGAATCGGTGAACCTCAGCGGCGACACATCCCTGGCTGAGGCGATCGATCTGCTGTCTTGCGCCGACGCGGTAGTCTCCAACGATTCCGGACTGATGCACGTGGCTGCGGCGTTGAACCGCCCCTTGGTGGCGGTGTACGGCTCGACATCGCCGGGCTTTACGCCGCCGTTGGCCGAGCACGTCGAAGTCGTGCGCCTGGGCATAGAGTGCAGCCCTTGCTTCGACCGCACGTGCCGCTTCGGGCATTACAACTGCCTGCGTCAACTGATGCCGCCGATGGTGACCGAAGCCTTACAGCGGTTGCAGGGCACTGTAGTCGAGGTCAATTAGCTTGCGGGTACTGTTGATTAAGACCTCCTCGCTGGGCGACGTGATTCATGCGTTGCCGGCGTTGACCGACGCGGCGCGCGCGATCCCCGGCATCACATTCGACTGGGTGGTGGAAGAAGGCTTTGCCGAGATTCCGACCTGGCACCCGGCCGTGGGCAAAGTCATTGCGGTGGCCATCCGTCGCTGGCGCAAGAACATCTGGCAGACCCTCAAAAGTGGCGAGTGGAAGCGCTTCAAGCAAAGCATCCGCGCCTCTAAATATGATTTGGTCATCGACGCCCAAGGCTTGTTGAAAAGTGCCTGGTTGACCCGCTACGTAAAAGCTCCCGTCGCCGGGCTGGACAAACACTCCGCACGCGAGCCGATGGCCGCACGTTTTTACTCCCGCCGTTTGGCCGTGGGCCGTGGGCAGCATGCGGTCGAGCGGGTGCGTCAGTTGTTCGCGTTGGCCTTGGGTTACGACTTGCCTAAAGGTCTCGGTGATTACGGGCTGAACATTGAGCGTCTGGTGGAACTGCCGCGCAAGAATCCCTACGTGCTGTTCCTCCACGGCACCACGTGGGACACCAAGCATTGGCCGGAGTCCTATTGGCGTGAGTTGACCGAGCGCGTCGGTCACCTCGGTGTTGCGGTGAAGTTGCCGTGGGGCAACCCGATTGAAAAGGCCCGTGCCGAACGCATCGCCGCCGGCTTTCGGCACGTTGAAGTGCTGCCGAAACTGAACTTGGCGGGTGTTGGCAAAGTATTGGCCGGCGCACAAGCTTGCGTCGCCGTGGACACCGGCCTCGGCCATCTGGCCGCGGCGCTTGATGTGCCGACGCTGTCGCTGTTCGGGCCGACCAATCCCGGCCTCACCGGTGCTTACGGCAAAGCGCAGATTCACCTCGCCAGCGACTTTTCCTGCGCGCCGTGCCTGCAAAAGAAATGCACCTACCAACCGACGGCCCAAGATGCCCGTCAATTTGACTTGAAACGCGAGTGGCCCCTGTGCTTCACGCGTTTGAATCCCCAGCGTGTCGCCAGCCGACTGAGCACGTTGTTACTGGCTGAGGAGCAGCGCTGATGCAATTGGCTTTTGTCTTATATAAATATTTTCCGTTTGGCGGTTTGCAGCGCGATTTCATGCGCATCGCCCTGGAGTGCCAGCAACGCGGTCATCAAATTCGCGTCTACACGCTGATCTGGGAGGGCGAGGTTCCACCGGGTTTCGAAGTGCTGGTGGCGCCGGTCAAGGCGCTTTTCAACCATCGACGTAACGAAAAACTCACCGAGTGGATGAAGGCCGACTTGGCCAAGCGTCCAGTGGACCGCCTGATCGGCTTCAATAAAATGCCGGGTCTCGACGTTTATTACGCTGCCGATGGCTGCTATGAAGACAAGGCGCAGAATTTGCGTCACTCGCTGTACCGTCTCTGGGGCCGTTACCGGCACTTTGCCGAGTACGAACGCGCGGTGTTCGCCAAGGATGCAAAGACCGACGTGCTGATGATTTCCGAAGTCCAGCAGCCGCTGTTCATCAAGCATTACGACACGCCGCTGGCGCGCTTCCATTTGCTGCCGCCGGGGATCTCTCAGGACCGTCGAGCGCCGGCCAATGCCGCCCAGATCCGTGCTGAATTTCGTCGTGAGTTCAACCTCAAAGACGATGATTTACTGTTGGTGCAGATCGGCTCCGGGTTCAAGACCAAGGGCGTTGATCGCAGCCTCAAGGCCCTGGCCGCGTTGCCTGGCGAACTGAAAAAACGCACCCGGCTGTTTGTAATCGGCCAGGACGACCCCAAAGTATTCCAGTTACAGAGCGCCACTTTGGGCCTTGGCGACAACGTGACATTCCTCAGGGGCCGCAGCGATATTCCGCGTTTTCTGCTGGGGGCCGACCTGCTGATCCATCCGGCATACAACGAAAACACCGGGACAGTGTTGCTTGAAGCCGTGGTGGCCGGGTTGCCGGTGCTGGTGAGCGCTGTGTGTGGTTACGCCCACTACATTGCCGAGGCCGATGCTGGCCGGGTATTGGACGAACCCTTCGATCAGGCGCAGCTCACGCAGTACCTGAGCGACATGTTGAATGACGCTCAGGCAAGGGCGGCCTGGAGCCGCAACGGTCTGGCCTTCGCTGAGACGGCCGACCTCTACAGCATGCCGCAGCACGCGGCCGATGTGATTCTGGCGGAGCATGCTCAATGAAGTTGATGCTGGCTGAACCGTTCAAGAGCCTTTGGGCCGGACGCGATGCGTTCACCGAAGTCGAGGACCTCAAGGGCGAGGTTTACCGTGAACTGGAAGCGCGCCGCACGCTGCGCACTGAAGTCAACGGGCATGGTTTTTTTGTGAAGATCCACCGTGGCGTCGGCTGGAGCGAGATCTTCAAGAACCTGCTCACCGCCAAGCTGCCGGTGCTTGGCGCGGGCCAGGAGTGGAAAGCCATTCAGCGGCTACAGGAGGTCGGCGTGCCGACCATGACCGCTGTCGCCTATGGCGAGAAGGGCCGCAACCCGGCGGACCAGCACTCGTTCATCGTCACCGAAGAGCTGGCCCCGACTGTCAGCCTTGAAGATTTCAGCATCGACTGGGTCAAGCAGCCGCCCGAGCCCATGCTCAAGCGAGCACTGATCGCCGAGGTCGCGCGCATGACCGGCATGATGCACCGCGCAGGCGTCAACCACCGCGACTGCTACATCTGCCACTTCCTGTTGCACACCGATAAACCGGTGCTGGCCAATGACTTCAAGCTGTCGTTGATCGACCTGCACCGCGCCCAGACCCGTGCGGCAATTACTCGCCGCTGGCGGAACAAAGACCTCGCCGCGCTGTACTTTTCGGCACTGGATATCGGCCTCACACGACGCGACAAGCTGCGTTTCCTCAAGGGTTACTTTCAGCAGCCACTGCGCCAGATTCTGGCGCAAGAAGCGTCGCTGCTGGCCTGGCTCGAAGGCAAGGCCAACAAACTTTATGCCCGTAAACAGCGATACGGGGACGCGCTCTGATGGCGGGTTGGAACCTGGAACCTGCTTACCGTGATTTGGAACAACAGTTCGGCAGTCTCGATGCAGTGTTTGCGCTGGAGGGCGAACTGCTGGCCCAGGATCCGCTGTCCGAGGTCATTCGTGTGCAGTTCGATGACGTCAACTATTACGTCAAGCGCTACTTGAGTGCGGGTAAAGGTTTGCGGCGCTATGTGGGCAAACCTCGGGTGAGGGCCGAATGGCAGAACCTCAAGCGTTTTGCCACATGGGGCATTCCGACCGCCGAAGTCGTGGCCTGGGGGTTGGAACGTCGTGGCGCAGCTTATGATCGTGGGGCAATGATCACCCTGGAGCTACCGGGGACAGAAGATCTGTCGGCGCTGGCTGAGCGTCGTGACCCGAAACTGGCAGATCGTAGCTGGGTCAATGACATCAGCCGACAATTGGCTGCTTATACCCGGACCATGCACGACCAGCGCTTCACCCATAACGATCTGAAGTGGCGCAACGTGCTGATCGACGACGCCGCCAGGCTATTCCTGATCGACTGCCCCAATGGTCATTTCTGGCGCGGCTTCTGGCTCAAATACCGGATTACCAAAGATTTGGCTTGTCTCGATAAAGTGGCCAAATATCACCTGTCAGCCACCCAGCGCCTGCGCTTCTATCTGCAATACTGCCAGCGCGCTCGGCTCAACATGACCGACAAACAACGCATTCGGCACGTGGTGAAATTTTTTGAGGGACGCGAATGACTGATTTTCTGGCCGCGGAAGACCGTGCGCTGCTTGAGCGTCATGAGCTCGGTACGTTCGACGCCTTGTGGGTCAAACAGCTTGAGGCGGTGGATGAGCCCAACACCGCTGACGGCGGCTGGAGCAGTGTGTTTCGGTTGGACCTTGAAGGCCATGGCTACTACCTTAAGCGTCAGAGCAATTACCTGACACGCACCCTTAGCGCACCGCTTGGCGAGCCGAGTTTCTCCCGAGAATTTCGCAACATCAGCCGTTATCGGGCGCTGGGTATTCCAGCGCTGCAAGCGGCGTTTTTCGGTCAGCGCAAGGTCAATGGTGAGTTCCGGGCGATTTTGCTGACCCGTGCGCTGGACGGCTGGGACGATCTGGATTCACTGTTGCAGCGCTGGGCCCGCTTGAGTGCGACGCAGCACACGGCGATCTTGCAAGCCTGTGGGCAACTGGCGCGGCGCCTGCACGGTGTGCGTCAGGTTCACGGCTGCTTCTACCCCAAACACATTTTCCTCCAGGCCAGCGGCGATGGTTATCAGGCGCAGTTGATCGACCTGGAAAAGACCCGTCCCTTGCTGTTCGGTCAGCGTGACCGGATCAAGGACCTGGAGCCGCTGCTGCGCAGGGCGCCCGAGTGGACCGATGCCCAGTTGCGCGAGTTGCTATCAGCCTATCTGGCTCAACCGCAGGACAGCTCGCGAGTGCGCAGCTGGGTCTCGCGGCTGACTGCACGGCGCAGTCAAAAGGAGACGCGCTGATGCGTTTGTCCGAACTGAAAAGTGCCGGCCGGACCCCGAGCCTGCCGCTGAATATTTCCTTGGCCGATGCGGCGGGGCCTGCGGAGCTCCAGCTGTTAAGCCTGTTGCGGGTGTTGCCGGGGCAACGCTATGTCGGTGCCGGCGTCTGGCGTGGCCGGCCGGTGCTGGCCAAATTGTTGGTGGGTAGCAAGGCCGCGCGGCACTTTCAGCGCGAGCTGGACGGTGTTCGTTTGCTCGCCGCACAAGGCCTGACGACGCCACAGTTATTGGCTGACGGCCTCAAGGACGGCGAGGGTGGCTGGCTGCTCTTTGACTTCCTTGAGGGCGCCGAAAGCCTCGGAGATGCCTGGAGCCAGGTCGAGTATTTGCCAATGCTGGCGGATGAACAATCTGCGGTACTGGGCGATGCTCTGGGTGCGATTGGCCAGTTGCACCGCAAAGGCTTGTGGCAGGAAGACCTGCATCTGGACAACTTGCTGCGTCAACGTGGCCGCTTGTATTTGATCGATGGCGCCGGAATCTGCGCCGAGACACCGGGTCAGCCACTGTCGCGCCCCAAGGTACTGGAGAACCTCGGTGTGTTTTTCGCTCAGTTACCCAAGTCTCTTGAGCCGTTCACCGAAGAGTTGCTGGTGTATTACCTGTTGAGCAACGGCGAGCACGCCTTGCCCATGGAAGCTTTGCAGAAGCAGATCGATAAGGTGCGTCGCTGGCGCTTGAAGGACTTCCTGATCAAGTGCGGCCGCGACTGCACGCTCTTCGGCGTTCGGCGCGGGGCGTTTGGCTTGCGGGCGATTCGTCGCGAGGAGGAAGCGGCAATGCTGCCGGTGCTGGAACAGGCCGATGCCTTGCTTGATCAGGGCCATTTGTACAAGACCGGCGGTGCGGCAAGTGTCGGAAAGGTTGAGGTGGCCGGTCGCACGCTGGTCATCAAGCGCTACAACATCAAGGGGTTTGCCCACTGGCTCAAACGCTTCTGGCGCCCCAGCCGCGCCTGGCACTCATGGCGTGAAGGCAATCGCCTGGCGTTTCTCGGCATAGCCACACCCAAACCGCTGGCCTTGCTGGAAAAGCGTTTTCTGTGGCTGCGCAGCCGGGCGTATCTGGTGACCGAGTACCTGCCTGGGCCTGACATCATCGAGCGTTTTGCGCCTTACGTTGAGGGCGGGGACGCGCCCGAAGCTGAGTTGCTCGCGCTGGATCATTTGTTTGCCGAGTTGATTCGCGAGCGCATCAGTCATGGTGATTTCAAAGGCCATAACCTGTTCTGGCAGCAGGATCGCTGGGCGCTGATTGATCTGGATTCAATGTGTCAGCACGGCTCGGTGGGCAGCTTTGCTCCGGCGTATGCGCGGGATCGGGCGCGCTTTATGCGCAATTGGCCTGAGAGCAGTGCGCTGTATCAAGTCATTGATCAGCGTCTACCTAAAGACATCACCAACGCTGCTTGAGTCGGGCCTTCGGGCCTATTGCGAGCAGGTTGCGCCCACAGGGATTTGGTGTTGAACGTCCATTGGGTGTTCGACGCCAATCAACGGTGTGAGCGAGTCTGTTCGCGATGCAGGTGCTCGGTCCTTCAGTGGATTAAGGCGCGGCAAATAGCGCTGGGTCATTCCCGCCATCTTTACGCTATAATCCCGCCCTTTAGCTGTCTCTCGCCCCTTGCGAGGGCACATTAATTTTTGAGGCGCAGTGCGCCTGAATGCAGACTAAAGAGGCTAGACCCCTGTGGCATTGACGATTCTTGGCCTGTCCGGCGCCCTTAGCCATGATCCTTCCGCAGCCTTGTACATCGACGGCAAGCTGGTGGCGGCGGCGGAAGAAGAGCGCTTCGTTCGCGATAAACATGCAAAGAACCGCATGCCCTACGAATCGGCGAAGTTCTGCCTCGAACAGGCCGGTATCAAGCCGTCCGACGTTGATGTGGTGGCGATTCCTTTTGCCCCTATCAGCTTGTTCGGCAAAGCGCGCTGGCATTACGCCAAGCGTTACTGGTATGCCCCGGACCGTGCGCTTGACGCGATCCTGATGGGCAATCGCCGCTACAAGCGCTATCGCAACAAGATCGTGTTCTGCCTGGAACAACTGGGCTTTGACCCGAAGAAAATCAAGATCGAGCCGGTCGAGCATCACCTGGCACATGCCTCCAGCGCTTACCACTGCTCCGGTTTCAAAGAGAAAACCGCGATCCTCGGTATCGACGGCAAAGGTGAGTACGCCACGACCTTCTTCGGTTACGGCGAGAACGGCAAGATCCACAAGATCAAGGAATTCTTCGATCCTGACTCCCTCGGCGGCCTGTACGGTGCGATCACCGAGTTCCTCGGTTTCGAGATGCTCGACGGCGAGTTCAAGGTCATGGGCATGGCGCCATATGGCGATCCAAGCAAATACGATTTCTCGCGTTTGGCTTCCTTCGAAAACGGCGAGCTGGTGATTAACACGGACTACGCCAACGTCATCGGCCTGCGTCGCTACAAAGAGAAGGGCAAAGGTTTCTACTTCTCGCCGAAGCTGATCGAGTGGTTGGGTCCGAAGCGTGAAGGCGATATCGCTGACGAGCCTTACATCCATTACGCCGCCAGCATGCAAGCGCTGTTCGAAAAGATCTCGCTGCAGATGATCGACCACTACCTGGGCGACGTGCTCAAGGAAACCGGCAAGTTGGCCTTCGCCGGTGGCTGTGCGTTGAACGTCAAGCTGAACCAGAAAATTATCGCCCGTGACGACGTCACCGAGCTGTTCGTGCAACCGGCGTCCGGCGATGCCGGCACCGCGGTCGGCGCGGCGGCTTACGTGTCCCATGCCCGTGGCGTGCCGGTCGAGAAGATGGAACACGTCTACCTCGGCCCGTCGTACAGCAACGAAGACGTGATCGCCGCGTGCGCCCGTCACCCAAGTAAGCCAACCTGGCGCAAGCTCGAGAACATGCCGGAAAACATCGCCAAAATCATGGTCGATGGCAACCCGGTGGCGTGGTTCCAGGGACGCATGGAGTTTGGTCCGCGCGCCTTGGGTGGTCGTTCGATCATCGGTTGTCCGAGCGCCACTGGCGTGGCTGACCGTATCAACCACCAGATCAAGTTCCGCGAGCGCTGGAGGCCTTTCTGCCCGTCCATGCTCGACACCGTCGCGCCGCAGATGATCAAGATCGATCACCCAGCGCCGTTCATGACGTTCACCTTTGAAGTGGCTGAAGAGTGGAAGGCCCGCGTGCCGGAAGTTGTGCATGAAGACGGCACGTCTCGGGCTCAGGTGCTCAAGCGCGAATACAACCCGCGCTATTACGACATGATGAAAGCGCTGGAAGTGCTGACCGGTAACGGCGTGTCGCTGAACACCTCGCTCAACCGCCGTGGCGAGCCGATGATCTGCTCGCCGACCGACGCACTGAACATGTTCTTCGGCTCGGACCTGCAGTACCTGATCATGGAAGACATTCTGGTGGTCAAAGAGGGTGCGAACGCTTATGACACGCTCGGCTGAACGCCATGTGCTGCAGTTTTGTCACGGCTATGACGGGCCGTTCCTTGACTGCGCCCGGCAATACGCCAGCCTGTTCGCAGGGACCGGATATCGGGTGACCACGGTCTTCTTGACCGGGGCCGCCGATGCCGAAGTCGCCGCGGGTTGTGCTTCTGATGAAGTGCTGTTCATGGAATACAGCTCCAAGGCTATTCGTGGATTGAAGCTGGGGGCCATCGGTGATCTGCGCAAGATCGCCGCCTCGCGCAATTTCAGTTTCTGCATCGCGCACCGTTTCAAGCCGACCTACATTGCCCTGCTCGGCACTTCGCTGCCGGTGATGGGTGTGCATCACGCGTTTGGCGATTACAAGCGCCGCACTCGCACACTGTTCGCGCATATTTTTCGCAAGCGCTTGAGCCTGCTTGGGGTTTCCGATGCGGTGCGCGACGACCTGCGGCGTTGCCTGCCGAAATGGTCAGAGGCGCGTATCCAGACGCTCTACAACCGTATCGATGTGCAGGCGTTGCAAGTCACTCAGGTATCGACCCGTGAGGCTCGGGAAACCCTCGGCCTGGCAGCAGACGCCTGGGTGGTCGGTAATGTTGGACGCCTGCACCCCGACAAGGACCAGGCTACGCTGCTGCGCGGTTTCGCCATGGCGCTCTCAGGGTTGCCGGCCAACAGCCAATTGGCGATTCTCGGCACCGGGCGCCTGGAGCAGGACCTTAAGTCACTGGCGCTTGAACTCGGCATTGGCGACCGAGTGTTATTTCTGGGTCAGGTGCCCGAGGCTCGGCGTTACTTTCGCGCCTTCGATGTGTTTGCCCTGAGTTCCGATCACGAACCCTTCGGTATGGTGCTACTCGAAGCCATGGCTGCCGGCGTACCTTTGCTCGCCACCGCATGCGGCGGCGCGAAGGAAGTGGTTGAAGGTGTCGGCATCTTGTTTCCGTTGGGTGATGCCGAACACATGGCTCAGGGACTGCAACATCTGGCGGCGATGGATCAACAACAACGTCACCAGTGCGCCGAACTGATGCTTGATCGCTTGCGTGAGCATTTCTGCGATCGGGCGGTGCGCGATACTTTCTGGCGTTTGCCGGCCGTTATCGATCTGGCGCCGAGGGGCTGATGCTCAAGCGATTTCAAGGCTGGCGCGAGCGTGGCTGGGTGCCGGTTGACGCTTCGACTTATGCACAGGCCTGGGCCCGATTTGGCGGCAGCGTCGCGACGCACCCGCTAGTGGTCGAGCGCTTGGCGCAGTTGGCGGGTATTGCCGTGCGCTACTTGGCCTGGGAGCAGCACGGCGAACTCAAAGCCGCGATCCCGACCTGGGGCCGCGACCTGGCGCTGTCCAAAGACGTGCTCAAACGCTGCGGAAAAAAAGGCCTGTTCGACCTCGGCAATGCCGAATTGATCCTGCCGGCCGCGGCCGATGCCCAGGCGCCCTTGCGTCACCGTGGGCGCTATCTGTCGGCACTCAACGAAGGCCGTTTTACCGGCATCAAGTTACAGGCCGAGCAGTTGGCCATGGCCCGTACTCCCGAAGAACTGTCGAAGAAGTTTCGCTACAACCAGCGCCGTGAGCTGCGTTTGCTGGAAGAAGCGGGCGGGGTGGTACGCCCGGTCAGCGAGTTTTCCAGCCGTGAGCTGGCGGCGATTTACTGCGACCTGTTCCTGCGCCGTTGGGGCTTTACCGCTACCGGTGCGGCGCACATGGGCGAGGTGATCGAGCTGCTGCGTGAGTTCCTGATCGGCTCGGTGATTTTCCTCAATGACGCGCCGATTGCGATTCAGTTGGTCTACCGCGTCGAAGCGCCGCAGTGGATCAGCGTTGAGTACATCAATGGCGGCGTGGACCCTCAAAACCGCGAGTTCAGCCCTGGCAGCGTGTTGAGTTTTCTCAACACCCAAAGCGCTTGGGAGCAGGCGCGAGCCCTGGATAAACCCCTGAGGTTTTCCTTCGGTCGCGCCGACCGTGAATACAAGGACCGCTGGTGCAATCCTGTGCCGGTCTTCACCGTATGAGCCAACCCATGAGCCGCAAACAGCTACTGCTCAAGCGTCACCGTCGCAACAAGCGCATCGGGCTGCTGATCGCGCTGGCGCTGCTGATTATCGTCGGCGTGCTGGTGGCCTGGTGGTTGCCGCTGGTACTTGCGGTGTTGGGGTGGGTCGCCCATGAGGCGTGGTTTGCCGATCACTTGTTCTATTCGCCGAAAGACGACTATCAGTACCGTTTTGCGCCCTACACCCAGCAGCCTAAGGTTCATCTGGTCGGCGAGCACCTGCGGTTGGATGAAGGCGTCATGCTGGTCGACGACGCCACGCTGATCCTGGCGTTGCGGGTAAAGAGTACTTGGCTGGGGCGCTTTATCGACCCGGTGGTCGAGTTGCTGGGAGGGAATCACCCGGACCGGCAAACCTTTGAACGTGGTGTCAACGGCTTGCGCTACCTGAACCTCAGTGGCCAGGCGCATGTCTTGTCGAAAGGTGAGCTGCGTTTGCGCGGGCGTTTCTGCCGATTGCTCGGCGAGCCCGTGCTCTGGGCCTTCGAACAACCGGATTATCACCGTCAGCGGGTGATGGTGATCGCGCCGCACGCCGATGACGCCGAGTTGGCGGCGTATGGTTTGTACAGTCAGGCCGACGAAGCCTGGATTGTGACCCTGACCGCAGGCGAGATTGAAGCCGAGCACTATCAGCAGATGGGTTTGAGCCAAGTTGAAGCGGCGCGGCTCAAGGGCCGTTTGCGAGCCTGGGACAGCATTGCCGTGCCGCGTTGGGCCGGTGTGCCGCAATCCAACTGCGTGCAGTTGGGCTATTTTTGCCTGCAATTGGCGGCCATGCAGGCCGCGCCAACTCAGCCGATGGGGTCGCGCGAAGCGCAGTTGGGCGACACGCGACTGTTCCGCCAGTTGAACCCGTTTACCCTGCCCGGCGATGCCGATGGTGCGCCGACCTGGAACAATTTGTTGGCCGACCTGCGTGAATTGCTGTTGCGAGCACGCCCTGACGTGATCGTACTGCCGCACCCGACCCTCGATCCGCACCCTGATCACATTTGCGCCCAGCAAGCGGTCGTTGAAGCGCTAAGAGGACTGGAGTGGCAGCCGACCTTGCTCGGGTACGCCAACCATCTGCACGACAATGACCGCTGGCCGATGGGCGATGCCGGCCAGGGGGTCGCGCTGCCGCCTGCGTTCGATTCGACGGTGATGATGCAGCCCTGCTGCCTGTCGCTTTCAGTGGAATTGCAGCGTGACAAAGCGATGGCGCTGGGCATGATGCATGACCTGCAACCACCGATGCCGTTCAAGCGTCGTTTGCGTCGGATGATCCAGCGGTTGCTGGCGCGCAGGCAGCCATCTCTTTATGGCGAGAACGAGTTTTTTCGCAAGGCTGTCCGGCGTCATGAGCTTTTGTGGCTTTTGAATTATGGTGAAATACTCCGCCAGGCAGAACTGAAACACAACGCGGCTTAGCATGGCCGGAAACTTTGCATCAGCAGTGAGTATTCTGTGACCAACACGTGCCCGCGTATTCTTTTCCTGATTCCTTTTTTCGGCAAATGGCCGTTCTGGATGCCTTTCTATCTGGAAAGTTGCAGACGCAATCCAAACATCGACTGGCTACTGTTCAGTGACTGTGGCGTCCCCGAGAATCTTCCGCCCAACGTGACCGTCGAGGCCCTGTCATTCAGTGACTATTGCGCCTTGGTGTCCCATCGGTTGAACATCGACTTTCAACCGACTGCCGCCTACAAGCTTTGCGACATCAAGCCAGCCTTGGGCCATATTCATGCCGATCGACTGCAAGGCTATGATTTCTGGGCGTTCGGCGATATCGACCTGGTGTATGGAGACTTGCGCCATTATTTCCCCTCGGACCGGTTGGCTGGTTTTGACCTGTTTTCGACCCATGAACGGCGCGTCGCAGGGCACCTTTGCCTAATGCGTAACACTGCTCGCAAGCGTGAAGCGTTCAAGCAGATCAAGGGTTGGCAACAGCGCTTTACCGATCAGGAACATCACGCGTTGGATGAGGGCGCATTCAGCCGTATCTTCATTTGGCGCAAAAATTTCCCCAAACCGTTGTTTAACCTGTTGGGCAAGTTCAATTCGTGGCGCCGCAGCAGCGAGTTCACTGAGGCCTTTAGCACCCCCGGTGGTTGCATCAAGTGGCATGACGGCACGGACAATTTCCCCTGCCGCTGGTATTGGCGGGACGGTTTTTTGAGTAATGATCGCGATGGCGATCGCCAGTTTCCGTATTTCCACTTCGTTTGCTGGAAGCGCAACGAGTGGTCTCGGTTGCCCCACCCCGACCCTGCCGAGGTCAAGCGCATCGCCGCTGAACCGGCCTGGGTCATCGATGCTACTGGTTTCCACCAGGGAGAGTTATGAGTCAGCGGTCAAAGGTGCTGCAGTTGCAGCCTGACTACAACGTAAAAGCCCATGATTTCGCCGACCTTGCCGAGCAAATCGTCAAGGCGTTGCCCAGTGATCGCTATGAAGTGACCGCCGCGTTTTTGCGGGGCAAGCCAGGCCCTGGCGAAGCCGTGAGTCGTGCCGGCCGCTCGGTCTATTTCGAGTTTTCTGACAAGTCGCTCAAGGGCATGCGCCTGCGGGCAATGTGGCAGCTCTATAAGTTCTGCCGTGCAGAAAAATTTGACGTGGTGATCTGCAACCGATTCAAACCGGTGAACATGATGCTCATGCTCAACCGTTGGTTGAAGGTGCCTCTGTGCATTGGCATCTCTCACGGTTTTGGTGAGTACGACCGGTTTTACCGGCGTCGCCAGACCCAGCGCCTGATTGATCGTCACTGGCGCTTCGTCGGCGTATCGCCGGCGGTCAAACAGTACCTGCTGGACTGTGGTTGTGGCTTCACCGACTCAAACACTTACGCAATCACCAATGCCATCGACATCGAACAGGCCGAAGGCTTGCAGCACAGTCGTGAGCGGGCCCGCGAGTTGCTGGGTATCGACCCGTCGGTAAGGTTGATCGGCGCACTGGGGCGGCTGGTGCCGGTCAAGGGTCATACCTATCTGTTGCAGGCCTTTGCCGCACTCAAGGACAAGTACCCGAACACTCAATTGGCGATCATTGGAGCCGGGCGCGAAGAGTCGCGTCTGGCTGCCGAGATCGAACGCCTGGGCCTAAGTGGGCGGGCGCATCTGCTGGGGTTCAAGGACATTGCTTTGCAGTACATCCGTGCGTTCGACATTTGGACCATGCCGTCCCTGGCTGAAGGCTTGGGGCTGGCGCTGCTCGAAGGCATGAGCGGGCACTTGCCGGTGATCGCCTCGAACGTGCCGGCCATGTTGCCGCTGATTGGCGGTGCGGGCGGCTTGGCGATAACACCCGCCGATGTACCAAGCCTGGTAACGGCGCTGGATCATTATCTTGGGCTGTCGGATGACGAACTCCGGGCCAAGGGCGAGCAGGCCTATCGTTATCTGCAGGAGCAGCACGACATCGAAGTCTTCCGCCAGGAATATTTGAACCTGATTGACTCAGGCCTGGACCAAGCCCGCAAGGAACAGCCATGAGCGACGCGCAACCCCTCGTCACCGTCATCATCGCTTCGTACAACCATGGTCCCTATATCGAGGAAAGCATTCTCAGCGTCCTCAACCAGACCTATCGGAACATCGAATTACTGGTCATCGATGACGGCTCCAGTGATGACAGTGTCGAGCGCATCAACGTGTTGCAGGCGCAGTACGGGTTTGATTTCCGGGTGCAGCAGAATCAGGGATTGACCAACACCCTCAACGGCGCGATTGCCCGCTCGACGGGCAGCCTGGTCGTACCGTTCGGTTCCGACGACATCATGCTGGCGGAGCGGATTGCCATTCAGGTGGCGTATATGAACGGCAAACCGGAGGTCGGCATCTGCGCGGGCAACATCGAGCTGATCGATGCCGAGGGCAATCTGTACCCTGAGAAGCGGCAGCGCCGCGATGTACCGTTTCGTCGTCTGGACTTCGATGACATGTTTCTTGAGCGCAAGCCCTATCCCCCGGCACCGACCCTGATGATCCGCCGCGAAGCGCTGGAGAAGGTGGGCGGTTTCGACCCGAACATCCGTCTGGAAGATCTGCTGATTGAACTGAAAGTCACCCGCGCCGGTTACTTCATCGACGGCCTGAATGTGCTGATGGCGCGCTATCGCAAACACGCCACCAACTCCTATAAAAACCACCGTTTCATGATCGATAACATCCTGCGCTCCTACGCATTGTTCAGCGACCATCCGCTGTACGACGAGGTGCGTTACAAGTTTCTCAGCTCCATGTTCCTCAAAACCTCCAACCGTGACCGCACGCTGGCTCGCGAACTGTTGGCACAGATTCCGTTCAAGGCCTGGAACAAGAAAACCTGGCGCGGTTTGGGGCGGTTGTATTTTTCGCCATTGGAAAGAGATTGAGGTATGGGTTGGATTCAACGGTATCGGGAAAAACGCGCTAAACGGGCGATTCGCACGTTGCCGAAAATCGAGCGCGGGGCGGCGCGTTTCAAACTGTTATATCCGCAGTACACCTTCGGCCGTGGCAGTTATGGCGTACCGCACGTCCATGACTGGAAGGAGGGTTCGACGCTGAGCATCGGCGCGTACTGTTCGATCGCTGAAGGCGTGCAGATCTTTCTCGGTGGGCATCACCGTGATGACTGGGTGACCACTTTTCCATTCCCCGCGATGGTTGCTCAGGCCTCGCACATCGGTGGTTACAGCGGCACCAACGGCAATGTAGTGATTGGCAACGATGTGTGGCTCTGCTCCAACAGCACCCTGTTGTCGGGCGTAACGGTGGGGGATGGCGCAATCGTTGCCGCAGGGTCGCTGGTGACTCGCGATGTCGAGCCCTACGCAGTGGTAGGCGGTAATCCCGCGCGCTTCCTGCGTTGGCGCTTTCCGGAAGAGCAGCGATTGCTGCTCCGTCAGAGCGCCTGGTGGGACTGGCCAGAGGCTGAGTTGTATGGCTTGGCCGACAAACTGTGCAGCGATGATATCGACGGCTTTATCACGTATGCCCGACAGCGGCAGGGCTAATAATCGTGCTGCTTTATTGCGCGATTTTCCCCGACAGATTTTTTTGATTGATCCTTCTTTGACGTATCCACAGCAGCGTTTTCTTGCCTGCGTTGATACCCGGCTTCTCGATGTAGAGAAATGTCAGGCTGCTGACGATGATCAGCAGGCAGGCGCATAACGCCATCAAGGGCAGGAATGTCCAGGTTTCGCGGGTATCGATCGGCAACAAATGGGGCAAGCGCTGCACCAGCAGCCAAAGCAGGAAGCCGTGCAGCAGGTAGGTGCTGTAGCTGATTTCGCCGAGCCAGCGAATGCTCGGCGGCTTCAGGGCTCCGAACAGGTTATTGCCTGATGCCACGATGACGAAAAACCCCGAAAGTAGCAGCAGCGGTATCAGGTCGAACGCACGGTTGAAGGCGGTAAACGCAATGACCAGCGCCAGCAAGGCGATGACCCCGGCCCACTTCGTCTGGCCCCACGCTACAAGTAGTGGGCGACGAACCCAGTACGCCGCCGCGATGCCGCCGAGGAAACTGGCCAGGAAGTGTTTTTTCAACGAGTGGTCCCAGCCCATCAACTGGTACAGAGCGTAGATGCCGATCAGGCAGAGCACGACTTGCAGCCAATGGCGGCGATAAATGAACACGCACGCGGCCAGGGGCAGCGCCAGATAGAAAAACACCTCGTAAATCAGTGTCCAGGTAACGTTGGAGATCAGCAGGCCGGTGCGCGGATACAGGTTGACGTCAGGCCGCTCGAACGTCAGCCAGCCTAAAAACTGCCCAATAATGCGGAGGCCAGGCTCCTTGAGTTCCCAGTTTTGCAGTTGGAATACGGACAAAAACACGATCAGCATCAGTGGCAAATACAGCGGGTAGAGACGAAACAGGCGCGATACCGCGAATGCCAGCCAGTCGTGATCACGGCGCTGGGTCAGCAACCGGCTCCAGAACAAAAAGCCAGTGATCATGAAAAACAGGGCAACGCTGCCCTGACCGAGTTGGGCGTAGAAATTACTCGGAGGGAAATCGATGACACCGGTGCGTAAAAAGATCCAGGTAATGATCGAGTGATGCACGAATACGCCGAAGGCCAGATAGCCGCGCAGGCCATCGATGCTGGCATAGCGGCTTTCACCGGAATGTTTCAGGTGTCGGGCGATTTTCGGAACGGCGCGCAATAGCAGCGCAGCGGTGACGATGGCCAGCAGGTACGCGACCAGCGCAATAAGCGGATTGGTTTCGCTCATCCGTGTGCCTGAGCCGTATGACTGGCGGCCAGTACTTGCCTGTGCAAATTGTTGACTGCGGATTTTGACGCCATGACGGCATAGCCCTGGAGCAGCGCTTCAAAATGTTCTTCGAACAGCCAGCGTCGGTCCTCTGTGTAGCGTTGCATATGGCGCAGATTGCGTTGGCGCAGGGACAAGCTCAAGGGCGATGGGTAGATGTGCAGGTCGGCGAGATCAATCAGGCCGAACTCGCCATCGCTCAGTACCAGTACGTTACCCAGGTGCAAGGAGCGGAAGTAAACGCCTTGCTCATGCAGTTGCGCGATGAACTTGCCGAAACGTTCTACCAGCGCCTGACGCACTGCCGGAGCGGTAATGCCTTGCAGAACCTGGCGCAGGGTGTGGCCTGGCAGCGGTGAGTAATGCACGGCGCTGCTGCCGTCTTGAAGACGGTAAAGGTCAAGAATTTGCGGTGTCGGAATGCCTTGCGCGCGCAACTGCTCGCTGTTCGCGGCAAAGCGCTCCGAGTAGGGGTTGAAGCGGCCTGAGGTGTACCAGCGGCGGCGGCGGAACAGCTTGAGAAAAGTACCGTCGTTCAGGCGCAGGACCTTGGGCCCCAGGCCATCCTCTTCAATCACTTGAGCATTGGCCGTCATCTGCTGCACAGCGTTAGGCGTCAATATTTTGATCGGCATGGCCTGCGAGCGGGCGGCGCGTTGCTTGATGGTCAGCGCGGCAATCAGGGCCAGAGGAATCCACAGCAGGAACCAGTGCTCCTTGGGCCGTGAGAGGATACCGCCACCTTCGGTCAGGCCTGCGCCGATACCAAATACCAGCCAGGTCGATGCCATGATAAAGAGTGGTTGCAGACGATGGCGCCAACTGCTAAGCAGGGCCCAGGCTTGAAAAAACAGCCAGGGGATCAGGCCGAAAATACCCACGTAATAGAGCACGCCCAGAGCGAAGCTGTGAGGCTCCTGCAGGGTATAGCCGATGCCGGGATCGAGGTGCAGGTCCGCGTTGAAGCCATGACCAATCCACGGGTGATCGGCAATTTGCTGCAAGACCAGTTGCCAGATTTCAAAGCGATAAGAATCACCGCGTTCGATGATCATGTGTGAAAACACCACGGCGATCGCGGCGCCACCGACAAACAAGCTGCCCAGCAGCACCAGCGAGCGTCGGTTCCAGCAAGTGAAGCTCAGCCATAGTGCCGCCATCGTCAGGGCGACCAGAGGGGTTCTGGAGCCGGTGGCGATCACCGCCGTAAACATGATCATCACCGCCGGAATACTGAGCCAGAGTATTTTTCGACGTTTGCAGGTCATGCTTAGGCTCAGCCAGTAAGTACAGAAAAAGCCAAAGACGTGGGAGCTGAGCAGTGGGTTGTCAAACGCGCCGCCGCCGATCAAGCGCAGGCCCGGCTGATAGACATGGTCGAACATCAGCAGGTTGTAGACCGACGCAATCAGCCCGACGATCGCGGCGCTGAACAGCAAGGGCTGGACGATTTCGCCGCGATAGCGCACCAGCAGGTAGGACCCGACGAACAGCAGCAACGTGTGCAATGCCGGCTTGAACTGGTTGAGCGCGCCCTCTTCATCGGGTGGCCCCCAAGCCAAGCTCAGCATGGCCCAGACGACGAACAGCAGCAGCGCTATCACTACCGGCTCGCGCAGCAACACCTTGATCTCGCGCGGGTGCAGGCACAGGGCGATCAGCGATGGAATGCTGAAAAGGCCATAAAACAGTTTGTGGTGAAGGCTGCGTCCCGGCAGAAAGAACAGGGCGCACAGAAGCACGAAATAGCCGAGTGGAAGAATCCACAGACAAATGAAATCGAAGGTTCGATTGGAGGCACTGTTGAGACCGCTGAGTTGCATGTTGAGTGATTCAATCCTGAAGTTGATCAACCATTTCGGTTTGATGGCTATTTGGTGCTTGTTAACCCGCCTAACAATAACAGCCTTTAGCTGATTGCCAGAACCCTGGAGAAGCTGTGCTAAAGTCAGCGTCCTTTTTATCGACATTCGCGTGATATGACCGACTCCAGTCTCTCCGCAAGCCCCTCGAGCTTGAAAATCTACTTCCGTTTGCTCGGCTATGTCCGGCCGTATATCAGTCTGTTCCTGATAAGCATTGTCGGCTTTCTGATTTTTGCCTCGACGCAGCCAATGCTCGGCTACATCCTCAAGTACTTTGTCGATGGGCTTTCCAACCCTGAGGCCGTGCTGTTTCCGACGGTGCCTTACCTGCGAGACTTGCAGCTTCTGCAGGCGGTGCCGCTGCTGATCGTGTTGATCGCAGCATGGCAGGGGCTGGGATCTTATCTGGGCAACTACTTCCTGGCCAAGGTTTCCCTTGGGCTCGTTCATGACCTGCGGGTGCAACTGTTCAATAATCTGTTGGTTTTGCCCAATCGGTACTTCGATAAGCATAACTCGGGTCATCTGATTTCACGTATCACCTTCAACGTGACCATGGTCACGGGGGCGGCCACCGATGCGATCAAAGTCGTCATCCGTGAAGGCATGACGGTGATCTTCCTCTTCGCTTCGCTGTTGTTCATGAACTGGCAGCTGACGCTGGTCATGATTGCGATCCTGCCGTTGATCGCCATCATGGTGCGCACCGCGAGCAAGAAATTCCGCAAACAAAGCAAAAAGATCCAGGCGGCCATGGGTGATGTGACTCATGTGGCGTCGGAAACCATTCAGGGCTACCGCGTGGTGCGCAGCTTCGGTGGCGAACTCTACGAAGAGAAGCGCTTCTTCGAGGCCAGCCAAGGCAACACCGACAAGCAACTGCGCATGACCCGAACCGGGGCTATCTACACGCCGCTGCTGCAACTGGTGATCTACACCGCCATGGCAGTGTTGATGTTTCTGGTGCTGTACCTGCGTGGTGACGCTTCCGCGGGTGACATGATTGCCTACATTACGTTGGCCGGTCTGCTACCTAAGCCGATCCGTCAACTCTCAGAAGTCAGCTCGACCATCCAGAAAGGTGTGGCCGGTGCCGAGAGTATTTTCGAGCAGTTGGACGTCCCGCCAGAAGTCGATACCGGCACCATCGAACGTGATGCGGTCAGCGGTCGTCTGGACGTGCGCAATCTGAGCTTCACCTACCCGGACACTGATCGTAAGGTGCTCGACGACATCAGCTTCTCGGTCGAACCAGGACAAATGGTTGCGCTGGTGGGGCGCTCGGGCAGTGGCAAATCGACCCTGGCCAACCTGATTCCGCGTTTCTATCACCACGATAAGGGCGAAATCCTTATCGATGGCGTTGAGGTGGAGCATTACAAACTGCTCAACCTGCGTAAGCACATCGCCCAAGTGACCCAGCATGTGACACTGTTCAGCGATACGGTGGCCAACAATATCGCCTATGGCGATTTGGCCGGCGCGCCTCGTGAAGACATCGAGAAAGCGGCAAAAGACGCTTATGCGATGGACTTCATCGCGCAGTTGCCAGACGGCCTGGATACGCAGGTTGGTGAGAATGGCGTATTGCTTTCCGGCGGTCAGCGTCAGCGTTTGGCGATTGCCCGGGCACTGCTGAAAAATGCACCGTTGCTGATCCTCGACGAGGCCACCTCTGCTCTTGACACTGAGTCCGAGCGCCACATTCAGGCGGCATTGGATCAGGTTATGAGTGGTCGCACGACCCTGGTGATCGCGCACCGATTGTCCACCATCGAGAAGGCAGACCTGATTCTGGTGATGGATCAGGGCCGAATTGTTGAACGTGGTACACATTCTGAGCTTCTTTCGCAGAACGGTTATTACGCTCGTTTGAACGCCATGGGCATTGATGCTCCGGCTGCAGGCCTTGCCTGACGGGCTTCGAGGGTGAGCCCAGCTCACCCTCGCGCGCTGCCGGCGTGCAATGCGCTCGGTGGTTTGTATCAAAAAACTTACTCTTCTTGACCAACCTTGAATAAATCTTCGCATCGCGCTTGCTAAAGTCATTTCACGAATCTTTGGCATGAGTCGAGGGGACAACCCCTTCGTGCGGGTATTGCGATGTTGCAACGTTATCTATGGAAGCTTTTGCCCAAGTCGCAGCGTGCTTTTCTGCTCGATCGCCTATCGGTCGTGGATCGGCAGGCGGTCAACAAGTCGCTGTCTGCCAACGTGCGCTTTGCGCAGGCATTCAAGCAGCATGAGTGCCTGTTCATTCATGTCCCCAAATGTGCCGGGAGCAGCGTATGCGAAGCCCTGTTCGATGGCTGGCGGCCTGGGCATCTCCCGTTGTATTGGTACGAGCACCAATTTCCCGAGCAATATGCAGCGAGCTTCAAGTTCGCCTTTGTTCGCGACCCCCTCGAAAGGGCCTACTCGGCTTACGCGTTCCTGCGAAGTAACAAGCTGGGCTCTCGCGATCAAGCGGCGCAGAAATTGGTCAGTCACTACCGTGATTTTGACGATTTCGTTGCTCGCTGGCTGCACCCCGAGACCATCCACCGACAACTGCATTTCGCAGCGCAAACGGACTTTCTCACCGATTCGCTTGGGCATCTTGCCCTGGACTTCATGGGTTATCACGAGCATCTGGAGCGCGACTTTGCGCATGTCTGCGAGCAGTTGAGGCACCCTGTGGTACTGCCTCATATCAACAGCTCACAGCATCGTCACGCTGAGCTTGCCCGTGATTTCTGTACGGTTCGGACCCGCCGCCTGGTTAGGCGGGTGTATCAACGTGACTACGAGATGCTTGGTTATGAATAAAGTCCTCCCGATGTTCCCGCCTATGCCCGATATCCGCCCCTACGGCCTGTCGCTGTCGAATGAGGCCCGGGCCGCGATCAAGTCGCAGCGTCCGCGTTGTATCTGGCTGACCGGCTTGTCCGGGTCCGGCAAGTCAACGCTGGCCAACGCCCTTGAGGTGCAGCTCAATCAGCGTGGGCTTCACACGTTTTTGCTGGATGGTGACAACGTGCGTGCCGGACTGTGCAGCGATTTGGGCATGGGGGCGCAATGCCGCCGGGAAAACATCCGGCGCATGGCCGAGGTGGCGCGCCTGATGGTCGATGCCGGGTTGATTGTGATTGTCGCGGCGATTTCACCGTTTCGTGTCGAGCGTGATACAGCACGTCGTTTGTTTGCCGAGGGTGATTTCATCGAAATCTATGTGAGCACGCCGTTCGAGGTGTGTGCGCAACGTGACACCAAAGGTTTGTATCAAGCAGCGCTACAAGGTCGGATCAAGGATTTCACCGGCGTCGACAGCCCTTACGAGGCGCCGCTGGCGGCAGAATGCGAGATCGACACCCAGAACCTGAACCTGGAAGAAGCCTGCGCGCGGCTCTCGGCGGTTTTACTTAACAAGTGAGTAGAAACCCCAGTCTATTCATCCTGTTGCAGGCGCTGCGCAAGCCAGCGCCAACCCTGTGTTAATATCGCGGCCCTGTTCATTTTGTATGTGGGTTGCTCCATGAAGTTGTCCATGCCGCGATTCGATCAAGCCCCTGTCTTGGTGGTCGGCGATGTCATGCTCGACCGTTACTGGCATGGTGGTACCTCACGGATTTCCCCTGAGGCGCCGGTGCCGGTGGTCAAGGTCGAGCAAATCGAGGACCGCCCGGGCGGCGCAGCCAACGTTGCGCTGAACATTGCCGCCCTAGGGGCTCCGGCCTTGCTGGTCGGTGTGACCGGCGATGACGAAGCCGCCGATAGCCTGGCTAATAGCCTGAAGGGTGCCGGTGTACGTGCCTTTTTCCAGCGCATCGCGCATCAGCCGACCATCGTCAAGCTACGGGTCATGAGCCGTCACCAGCAATTGCTGCGTATCGATTTCGAACAGCCTTTCGCCACGGACGCGCTGGCACTGGGTGCGCAAGTCGATGAGTTGCTCGAAGGCATCAAGGTCCTGGTGTTGTCCGATTACGGCAAGGGAGCTTTGAGGAATCATCAGATTCTGATCCAGGCCGCCCGTGCCCGTGGCATTCCAGTGCTGGCCGACCCGAAGGGCAAGGATTTCTCGATTTACCGTGGTGCCAGTCTGATCACGCCCAACCTCAGCGAGTTCGAAGCCATCGTCGGCGGGTGTGCCGATGAGCACGAGCTGGTGAGTAAAGGCGCAACGTTGATGCATGATCTCGACCTCGGCGCCTTGCTGGTGACCCGTGGTGAGCACGGCATGACCCTGCTGCGCCCCGACCATCCGGCGTTGCATCTGCCCGCTCGTGCCCGCGAAGTGTTCGACGTGACCGGTGCTGGTGACACCGTCATTTCGACCCTGGCGGCAGCGATTGCTGCCGGTGAAGAACTGCCCCACGCAGTGGCCTTGGCCAATCTGGCGGCGGGCATCGTGGTCGGCAAACTCGGCACGGCAGCCATCAGTGCCCCTGAGTTGCGTCGCGCCATTCAGCGCGAAGAAGGTTCTGAACGCGGCGTGCTGGGCTTGGAGCAGTTGCTGCTGGCGGTCGACGATGCGCGTGCGCACAAAGAGAGAATCGTTTTCACCAACGGTTGCTTCGACATTCTGCATGCTGGCCACGTGACCTACCTTGAGCAGGCGCGTGCCCAGGGTGATCGCCTGATCGTGGCCGTCAACGATGATGCCTCGGTCAGTCGTCTGAAAGGGCCAGGTCGTCCAATCAACAGTGTCGACCGGCGGATGGCCGTGCTGGCGGGGCTGGGCGCGGTGGACTGGGTGATCAGCTTCGCTGAAGGCACGCCGGAAAACCTGCTGCGCGAGGTCAAGCCGGACGTACTGGTCAAGGGCGGGGATTACGGGATCGACCAAGTGGTCGGTGCGGACATCGTCACCGCTTATGGCGGGACGGTGAAAGTGTTGGGGTTGGTGGAAAACAGCTCCACGACCGCGATTGTCGAGAAGATCCGCAATAACTGACTGATATGATCGTTCCTACGCTCAAGCGTAGGAACGGTCGATCAAGAGCTGATTTTCTTGCGCGGTACGATCTTTTTCAGTAGTTGCGTGGCTTTCCCACGTAGCCGCGCCAAGCCTGAGTCTTTCCCCGGCGGCGCCAGCCCTTGCTGGCGCACCCAGTCCTTCCAGCGAATCCGCTCATCGCGCACCAGCCAACCTTCCTGCTGGGCAAAACTCTCTGCCAAGTACAATCCCCGCGTACTTGCCGGGTACAACTGATCTTTTTTCAAGGTATAGAGTTCGGCCATCGGCTGCCCGTCCTGCAGGGGCATCAAGTACAAGTCCGGGCGCTTGCGATCAAGCCGTGCCACCAATTGGTCGCCTTCCAGTCGTTCATCGACATGGAACAGGCTCAGGGATTTGGCTTCCTTCGGTACATCCAGGCGCAAGTCGTAGATCAATTGAAGCGATGCGGTCGGCAAATGCACGTAAGCCCTGGGACGCTCGATCAATTGCATGTTGGCGCAACGCACCGGTCGCGCCGAGCCCGAGAGCGGTGACAGGCGAAACGGCAGCGCTTCGCGGTAATGCAGCGCGGTCGAGTAGGGCGCTGGCAGCCACGTGTCGTTGAAGCGGCCGCTGAGCCAGCCTTCCGGGGTTTCCAGCAGGCACTCCTCAGCAATCTCCTGGATTGCCGTGTGCAGTGGCAGGTTCAGTTCATGGGCGGGTACGTAGCCGGAAATAAGCTTGAGTACCACGTCGCCGCGATCTTGACGCCGTTGGCGCACTAACACCCAGTAGTCGCGATTCTGCCAGTGCAGGGTCAGACGCACCGACACCCCAAGGTTTGCCAGCTCAAGGGCAAATCGTTCGTTGTCGGGCACCGTCACGGGACGGCGCCGTTGCAGTGTTTGAGAAAAATTAAGCGGCATCCCGACGCTTTGATAGCTCAGGCCTTCTGGCGTCGCTTCGACATGTAGCGGCAGGGTCTTGAAGTTGTTCGGGTTCTTTCTTATGAGCGTACGCGGCATGTCGGCTCCTGCTTAAGGCCGCGTGGGCGGCATCAGTTTCTACGTAGGACCCTGGCAACGGTCGCGACGTTATGGGCGAGGTGCAGCGGATTGATGGTCCCGACAATAGCACTGGCAACACCCGGATGTTCAAACAACAACTCGAAGCTGGCACGCACCGGATCCACGCCGGGGCTCAGGCAGACATGACCGCTGGCCAGTGCTTTCTTGACCAGGATGGCTTTACCGTGAGCCGCCGCGTATTCAATGACCGGCCTCTCGTTCTGCTCGTTGAGATTGTAGGTGACCATGGCGCAGTCCCCTTGTTCCAAAGCTTTCAATCCACCTTCGACGGTTTTTCCGGAAAAACCGAAGCCGCGAATCTTGCCCGCGCATTTTAACTCGGCCAGCGTCGCGTAGACCTCGCTGTCATTGAGAACCGCCAGATCGTTTCCGTCAGAATGCACCAGCACCAGGTCGATAAAGTCTGTCTCCAGGCGTTTCAGGCTGCGTTCCACCGACAGGCGTGTGTGTGCGGCGCTGAAATCGTGGCGGGACTGACCGTCGGCGAACTCTTCGCCGACCTTGCTGACGATCACCCAATCCTGGCGCTGACCACGCAACAACGGGCCGAGTCTCTCTTCGCTGCGGCCATACGCCGGTGCCGTATCGATTAGGTTGATGCCCATTTCCTGTGCGAGTTTGAGCAGTCGGCGGGCGTCATCGTCATCAGGGATCTGAAAACCGTTGGGGTACTTCACGCCTTGGTCGCGGCCGAGTTTTACCGTGCCCAGGCCCAATGGCGAAACCATCAAGCCAGTGCTACCCAACGGGCGACGTAGTTCGTGCAGGGTCGGCTGGCTCATGGCAGCAGTTGCTCCCAGGCCGGGATGCCCATCGGTGGTTTTGGCAGGTCGTCGGGTAACGGCGCCAGAGGGGTTGGCTGGATGCCGTCGCGGGTAAGGCTGGCGATTACCCGGTCGGCGAAGTCCGGCGCGAGGGCGAGTTTGGTCGGCCAGCCCACGAGCAGCCGACCCTCCTCGGCAAGGAACGCGTTGTCTGGACGGCTTAGGCCTGATTGCAACGGCTCGGCCCGATCGACGCGCAAGGTCGCCCATTGCACCGTGCTCAGGTCGATCCATGGCAGCAACTGGCTGAGCTCTTTTTGCGCGGTGGCGATTTGCTCCGCTGGCTCGCGGGCTACGCCTTCGGCTTCGGCGATGTCGCCGCCCAAGTACCAGACCCACTGGCCATCGGCCGACGGGTGGGTGGTCACGGTCATGCGCGGCTTGGTACCGCCCCCCAGGCAATGGGCGTACAGCGGTTTCAGGCTTGGGCCTTTGGCGATGATCATGTGCAAGGGACGGCGTTGCATGGCGGGTTGGCTCAGCCCCAATGTTTCGAGCAGCGCCGCTGTGC
Source organism: Pseudomonas sp. DC1.2 (assembly GCF_034351645.1). Classification (NCBI taxonomy): domain Bacteria; kingdom Pseudomonadati; phylum Pseudomonadota; class Gammaproteobacteria; order Pseudomonadales; family Pseudomonadaceae; genus Pseudomonas; species Pseudomonas sp. DC1.2. The sequence goes on from NZ_CP133782.1 coordinate 434,305, forward strand.
CGGCGCCGGCGCTGAGGACGATGCGCTGGGCTCGAATCGGGCGTTTATCAACCGTCAGCCCGACCAGAATCCCGCCTTCCAGTAGCGGTTCGATCTGCTGCCCGGCGAGCAAGCCATCGCCCGCCAGGTCTGCGAGGCGCTGGATCAGGCTCGGCACGTCGACCACTAATTCGGCCAAACGATAGACCTTGCCCTTGAAGCGCTTGTCTTGCAGAGCTGGCGGCAGCTGGTCGCCCTTGACCTGATCGACGCGGCCGCGCACTGCCTTGCTGGCGAAGAAGCTGGTGAGGTTGCCGGCGAGCGTGCCGGGGGACCAAAGGTAATGCGCTTCGGACAGCAGGCGCACCCCTGACAGGTCCAGCTCGCCATCGCCGTCGAGGGCTTCACGCCAGCGCCGTGGCATGTCGGCGATGGCTTCCGAGGCGCCCGTCAGCGCGCCGTGCAACGCGTACTTGGCGCCGCCATGGATGATGCCCTGCGACTTCACGCTCTGCCCGCCGCCGAGACTGGCGCTTTCCACCAACACGGTCGAAAAACCCTGGCGACGCAGACGCGCGTTAAGCCAGAGGCCGGCGACACCAGCGCCGACAATCAGAACGTCGGTGGAAATAACGGATGGCATGCAACGACCTCAGTGTTCAAGACGAGGGCGCAGTATACAGACTCGATGCGGAGGGGATTTGTCAGTGATCAAACTGTGGCAGCGAGCAGGCTCGCTCCCACAACGGATTGCAGGCAGTTAGTGCCCCGCAGTTTTTGAGAACAGTTGGATCACTACCACGCCCAGAACAATTAAGCCCATCCCCAACATGGCCGGTACGTCCAGCTTCTGCCCATAGATGAACAGCGCCGCGATGCTGACCATCACAATCCCCATGCCCGCCCATACCGCGTAAGCCACGCCCACAGGGACGGTGCGCACCACCAGGGTCAGCATCCAGAACGCGATGCCGTAACCGATGATCACCAGCGTCAGCGGCAGCGGGGTGCTCAAGCCCTTGACCGCTTTCATCGATACAGTCGCCATTACTTCGGCGCAGATGGCGATGGCCAAGTAGTAGTAGGCGGTCATGGGTCAATCCTCAAATATTGCGTTGCGTGGTGAGGTCGGCATTTTAGCGATTAACCAAGTGCGGTAAAGTCATTACCTATCTTCCATAGAGATAGGTTGCGTCATGAGCGTGCAATGGAGTCTGGAACACCTGCGCCTGTTTGTCAGTGTCGCGGAGCGGCGTTCGTTTTCCGCCGTCGCGCGGGATCAGCGCAAGGCGCAGTCAGCGATCAGCAGTTCGATTGCGCTGCTGGAAGATGACTTGGGCGTGAGCCTGTTCGACCGCAGCAGCGGCCGTCAGCCGAAACTCACTGAGGCCGGCGCTGCATTGTTGGAGGAGGCGCGAGAAGTGTTGCGCCAGTGCGAACGCCTGAACGGCCGCGCACTGGCGATGATGCGTGGCCAGGAAGCTCGCCTGCGCCTGGCACAGGATGAGGCAATGCCTTATCAGCCAATCATTGAAAGCTTCGAAGCGCTTGCCGAGCAATTCCCCAGTCTGGAAGTGCAGTTGACCAGCGCCGCCCAAGGCGATGTGGCGCGTAAGTTGGTGGAGCGCCAGGCCGATCTAGGCTTGCTGTTTTATCACGACCAGATACCTGAGGCGCTTGAGCGCCGGGTGCTGGGTAGCGTCGAGATGGTCACGGTGTGCGGCGTCGGGCATCCGTTGGCGACGCAGCGTGCGGTGGACTGCCAGCAACTGGCGCAGCATCGACAGTTATTGATGTCCACTCAGTCCAGCGTTTATCCCGGCAGCGAGCCTGCCAGCCCGCAGGTTTGGCGGGCTGACAGTTTCTACGTGATGGCCGAATGGCTAGTGCGTGGCCTCGGTTGGGCCTGGCTGCCGCGGCACGTGGTGCAATACCCGGCCTATCAGGGCCTGATGGTCGAACTGGCCAGCGAGTGGACGCCGCCAGCGCTGGTGGTGGAGCTGGTCTGGCGGCGCGATGAGCCCTTGGGCCCGGCCGCGCGTTGGCTGGCGGAACGTTTTGCTGTGCATTTGCAGGCGATCGGCTTAAAAACCGATAAACTCCGGCGCCATGAATAGAACTCTCTATACCGCACTGTTTTATCTGGGGCTGCCATTGGTAGTGATTCGGCTGTGGCTGCGCTCGCGCAAGGCGCCGGCGTATGCCCAGCGCATTGGCGAGCGGTTTTCCCTCGGGCTACCGGCGATGAAGCCGGGCGGCCTCTGGGTACACGCGGTGTCCGTGGGCGAAAGCATTGCTGCCGCACCGATGATTCGTGCCTTGCTGCAACGTTATCCACAGTTGCCGATCACAGTGACCTGCATGACGCCGACGGGCTCGGAGCGTATTCGGGCGCTGTTTGCCGATGAGCCGCGCGTCCAGCACTGCTATTTGCCTTACGACTTGCCCTGCGCTGCGGCGCGATTCCTCGATCGGGTCCGGCCGAAGCTGGCGGTAATCATGGAAACCGAACTGTGGCCCAACCATATCCACCAATGCGCCAAGCGCGCGATTCCCGTGGCGTTGGCCAATGCGCGATTGTCCGAGCGTTCTGCCAAAGGCTATGGCCGCTTTCATAAACTGACCCAGCCAATGCTGGCGCAGATGAGCCTGTTCGCGGTACAGACCGAGGCCGAGGCACAGCGTTTTCGCTCGCTCGGGGCACGGGCAGAAGCGGTCGAAGTGACCGGCTCAATCAAATATGACCTGACCATCGACCCGCAACTGCTCCAGCGCGCCGCCGAGCTGCGTGGCCAGTGGCAAGCGCTGGAGCGCCCGGTGTGGATTGCAGCGAGTACCCACGAAGGGGAAGACGAAGTGGTGCTGGCGGCGCATCGTCAGCTACTCGCCAATCATCCCGATGCATTGCTGATCCTGGTGCCGCGCCACCCTGAGCGTTTCAACGCGGTGTTCGAACTGTGCAAGCAACAGGGATTTGCCACGGTGCGCCGCTCCACGGGCGACGCGGTGATCGCGAACACTTCGGTGCTGTTGGGCGACACCATGGGTGAGTTGCTGTTTCTTTATGCCTTGGCCGACAGCGCCTTTGTCGGCGGCAGCCTGGTGCCGAACGGCGGGCACAACCTGCTGGAACCGGCTGCGCTGGCCAAACCGGTATTGAGTGGCCCGCACGTGTTCAACTTTCTTGAAATCGCCGCGCAGTTGCGCAACGCCGGGGCGTTGGTCGAGGTCGAGGATGCAGAAAGTCTAGCGGTGGCGGTGCAGCGGTTGTTCGAGTTGCCGCGTGATGCGCAACGGATGGCCGAGGCGGGGTTGAAGGTGATGCGCGCCAATCAAGGCGCGCTGCAACGGTTGCTGGACGGGTTGGGGCGTTTGATCGACAAGGCATGAGCCTGGCGCCTCAACGTCTGGCGGTTAAGGCCGGGCTTTGAGTTGTTCCGCTGCCGCCTTGGCCAGGTCCGGTGGGAGAAAGTCCTTGTCCGGGTTGTAGTCGGCCTTGAGGTAGCGGGTCAGGTCCTGCAAATCGCCGGGGTTCAACGTGCCGGCTGCCTGCTTCAAACGCAGGTTGTCGAGGATGTAGTCGTAGCGCGTGTTGTTGTAGTTACGCACCGAGGTGTACAGCTGACGCTGCGCATCAAGTACATCGACAATGTTGCGCGTTCCTACCTGATAACCGATTTCGGTGGCTTCCACCGCGCTCTGGTTGGAAATGATCGACTGCTTGCGCGCCTGCACCTGCTCGACGTCGGTGTTCACCGCACGGTGCAGGTTGCGGGTGTTTTCCACCACCTGACGGCGCAGGCCTTCACGCTGTTGCTCACTCTGATCCAGGCGCGAATAGGACTCGCGCACTTGTGAACTGGTGAGGCCGCCGCTGTAGATCGGGATATTCAGTTGCAGCGCCAGCGTGCGCTGCTCGACATTGCCGCCGTAAGGCTGGCCAAAGGCATTCGGGTTGGCGAAGCCCAGCGCATCGTTGTCACCTTTCTCATACTTGGCCACGGCGTCCACGGTTGGCGCATGGCCGGCCTTGCGTTGCTTGAGGGTTTCTTCAGCGGCGCTGACCGCGTAATTACTGGCCAGCAGATTCAGGTTCTGTTTGGCCGCGGTGTCGACCCAGGCCTTGGCGTCGTTAGGCGTCGGCGGCAAGATTGGCAGCGTATGGACGATCCCCCAGATCGAGTTGTACTGGCGGTTGGTCAGGGTAATCAGCGCTTCGAACGCGTCATCGACCTGGCGCTGAGCGAGAATCCGGTTGGCGCGGGCGGTGTCGTAACTGGCCTGCGATTGCAGCACGTCGGTCTTGTCCGACAGGCCCACATCGAAGCGTTCGTTGGACTGGTCGAGCTGACGCTTGAACGCGGCTTCTTCAGCTTTGGTCGAGGCCAGGTTGTCCTGGCTGCGCAGCACGTTGAAGTAGTTTTCGGCGGTTTGCAGGATCAGGTTTTGTTCAGTGGCCGAGAGTTGCAGCGCAGCTTGTTCGTTGACGTCCTTGGCGGCCTGGAATTGGAACCAGCGGTCTGCTCGAAACAGTGGCTGGGACAAGGTCGCCTGGTAGGAGTGGGCGCTGCGGTTGGCGATGGCCGAAGGTTGATCTATCGAGGTGCGCACATCGGCCACTTCGGCACCGCCAGAAATATTGGGCAGCAACCCGGCGCGGGCTTGTGGCACGACTTCTTTTTGCGCGCCATATTGAGCGCGGGCAGCCGCCAGGTCGGCGTTGTTGTCCAGCGCTTCTTGATAGACGCTGACCAGGTCGGTTTTGGTCGATAAGGGCGCTTCTTCTGCCCAGGCCATTCCATTGGACGCACAAGACACGGCAAGGGCCAGTGAGAGTTTGCGCAGCATGAGGCCATCCCTAAAAATTACACTGATAATTTGAGCGCCAAAGGTACGGCGCTGTGTCGTACAGCGTCAAGGCGCGGCGTAGCGAGTGTAGTTGCGCACGCAGGCGGCAACAATCCTGTAATTACGCCATTCATCATGGCGTTTGCCGCGGTGTTGGCGTTCTTGAGCCGTTGTGTCTAGACTGGCCGGGTTCTTGTCGGGGTGCCTTGCTATGAGGCTGAGATCGAATAATTTCGGATCCCGTTGAACCTGATCAGGTTAGCGCCTGCGTAGGGAACAAGATTTCTCGTCACCCGGCGAGTCCTCTTGTGCTTCGTCCGGGATGTTGTTCGACAATCGAACACCCCTCGAGTACAGAGCACAGCACGGCTGGTTTTCCCTGCGCCCGTGCGTCCATTCGATTACAGGTTCGCTCCGACAAAAATCCACTGCCTGGATGTGTTCGGAGAGCCCGTGATGACGATAAAACTAAAAAATACGACGAACCTGAGTGACTCTGCCCAAGTCGATCAACAATCGGTTCAGCCGTTTACCCGCTCGCAAAAAATCTATGTTCAGGGTTCCCGCCCGGACATCCTCGTGCCCATGCGCGAAATCAGCCTTGATGTGACCCCGACCGACTTCGGCGGTGAGATCAACGCGCCGGTCGTTGTGTACGACACCTCGGGGCCCTACACCGACCCCAACGTCATCATCGACGTGCGCAAAGGCCTGGCCGATATTCGTTCGCCGTGGATCGAATCCCGTGGCGATACCGAACGCCTGAGCGGCCTGAGTTCGAACTTCGGCCAGGAACGTCTCGCCGACGCCGAGCTGACCAAGCTGCGTTTCGCTCACGTCAACAACCCGCGCCGAGCCAAGGCCGGGGCTAACGTCAGCCAGATGCACTACGCGCGCAAAGGCATCATCACCGCCGAGATGGAATACGTCGCCATCCGCGAAAACATGAAGCTCGAAGTGGCCCGTGCCGCTGGGTTGCTGGACGTGCAGCACGCGGGTTACAGCTTCGGCGCCAGCGTGCCGAAAATCATCACCCCTGAATTTGTCCGTGACGAGATCGCCCGTGGTCGCGCGATCATTCCGGCCAACATCAACCACACCGAACTGGAACCGATGATCATCGGCCGTAACTTCCTGGTGAAGATCAACGGCAACATCGGTAACAGCGCGCTGGGTTCGTCCATCGAAGAAGAAGTGGCGAAACTGACCTGGGGCATTCGCTGGGGTTCGGATACGGTCATGGACCTGTCCACCGGTAAACACATCCACGAAACTCGCGAGTGGATCATCCGCAACTCGCCAGTACCAATCGGCACGGTGCCGATTTATCAGGCGCTGGAAAAAGTCGACGGTGCGGCCGAAGACCTGACTTGGGAGCTGTTCCGCGACACACTGATCGAGCAGGCCGAGCAGGGCGTTGATTACTTCACCATCCACGCCGGCGTGTTGCTGCGCTACGTGCCACTGACCGCCAAGCGCGTCACCGGCATCGTTTCGCGTGGCGGTTCGATCATGGCCAAGTGGTGCCTGGCGCACCACCAAGAGAATTTCCTCTACACCCATTTCGAAGATATCTGCGAAATCATGAAGGCCTACGACGTCAGCTTCTCGCTGGGCGATGGCCTGCGTCCGGGCTCGATTGCCGACGCCAACGACGCCGCACAATTCGGCGAGCTGGAAACCCTCGGCGAGCTGACCAAGATTGCCTGGAAGCATGATGTGCAGTGCATGATCGAAGGCCCGGGCCACGTACCGATGCAGTTGATCAAAGAGAACATGGACAAGCAGCTGGAATGCTGTGACGAGGCGCCGTTTTATACCCTCGGTCCGTTGACCACCGACATCGCGCCGGGCTACGACCACATCACCTCCGGTATCGGTGCGGCGATGATCGGCTGGTTTGGTTGCGCGATGCTTTGCTACGTCACGCCGAAGGAACATTTGGGCTTGCCGAACAAGGATGACGTTAAGACCGGGATCATCACCTACAAGATCGCCGCTCACGCGGCGGACTTGGCCAAGGGGCATCCTGGCGCGCAGATTCGCGACAATGCTTTGAGCAAGGCGCGCTTCGAATTCCGCTGGGAAGACCAGTTCAATCTGGGCCTCGATCCGGACACTGCACGCTCATACCACGATGAGACCCTGCCGAAGGACTCGGCCAAGGTTGCGCACTTCTGCTCGATGTGCGGGCCGAAATTCTGCTCGATGAAAATCACCCAGGAAGTCCGTGAGTACGCGGCCAACCAACGGATTGAAACGGTCGATGCCGAAGTCGCCAAGGGACTGGCTGAGCAGGCTGAGCGGTTCAAGCAGGAAGGCAGCCAGCTTTACAAGAAAGTTTGATCTGACCCGAAAGGGTGGGGCCTGAAAAGGCCTCTTCGCGAGCAGGCTCGCGCCCACACAGGATCTGTGTTTTTTACACCGTCCCTGTGGGCGCGAGCCTGTTCGCGAAAGCGATCAATACAACAACAAATGTCCCTCTGAGATAACACCCTTGAGCATTCAAACCAGCACTTACTCCCCTGATATCGCGGTGCCCACCGACAAGCGTGTGTTTGGCGGCCGTGATCTGTTTTCCCTGTGGTTCTCCCTCGGCATTGGCCTGATGGTGTTGCAGACTGGCGCTTTGCTCGCTCCTGGCCTGGGCCTGTCGGGTTCATTGCTGGCGATTTTTCTCGGCACGCTGGTCGGCGTGCTGCTGTTGGCAGCGGTTGGCGTGATCGGTAGCGACACGGGCCTTTCGTCCATGGCGGCGCTCAAACTGAGCCTTGGCAAACATGGCGCGAGCCTGCCGGCGGTGCTCAACCTGTTGCAACTGATCGGTTGGGGTTCGTTCGAAATCATCGTCATGCGTGACGCCGCCAGCCTGCTCGGCGCCCGTGCGTTCAGCGAAGGCAGTCTGTTGACCAGTCCACTGCTCTGGACCCTGGTGTTCGGCGCACTCGCCACCCTGCTCGCCGTCAGCGGTCCCTTGACGTTCGTGCGCAAAATCCTGCGCAAATGGGGCATCTGGCTGCTGTTGGCAGCGTGCCTCTGGCTGACCTGGAATCTGTTTTCCAAAGCCGACCTGGCTGCGTTGTGGGCCAAATCCGGTGATGGTTCGATGCCGTTCGCCGTGGGTTTTGACATCGCCATCGCCATGCCGCTGTCGTGGCTACCACTGATTGCCGATTACTCACGTTTTGGCAAACGTGCGAAAAATGTCTTTGGCGGCACTGCGCTGGGTTTCTTCATCGGTAATTTCTGGCTGATGAGCCTGGGCGTGGCGTACACCCTGGCGTTCGCGCCGAGCGGTGAAGTGAATGCCTTGCTGCTGGCATTGGCCGGTGCCGGTCTTGGGATACCGCTGCTGCTGATCCTGCTGGACGAGTCGGAAAACGCTTTTGCCGACATTCATTCGGCCGCCGTGTCGAGCGGGATTTTGTTGCGCTTGAAAGTCGAACACCTGGCCTTGGCCATCGGCGTGATCTGCACACTGATTGCGTGCCTGGCGCCTTTGGCCCAGTACCAGAACTTTCTGTTGTTGATCGGTTCGGTGTTTGCACCGCTGTTCGGCGTGGTGCTGGTGGATCACTTCATCCTGCGCCAACGCAGGCGCCAAGTGGCTTCAGCGGCGCTGCGCTGGCCGGCGTTGCTCGCCTGGCTGGGCGGGGTGACCACTTATCATTTGCTGGCTAATCTGTATCCAGACATCGGCGCAACCCTGCCGTCTCTGGTACTGGCAGGGCTGCTGCAGTTTGTGCTCGGTCGAGCCTTCAGTGACGGCCGGGAAACAGCTCAGGCTTGAGAATGCCGTTCAGGCGTGTGTAGGGGATGGTCAGTTCGATATTGCCCAGCGCGTATGGCGCAATGGTGCTCACGTCGTACTTGAGCAGTACCCCTGCGGACGTCAGCGCCACGTTTGGGGTTTTCTGGAACGGCCAGGTCTTGATGTATTCCTGTTCCTGATCGAGGCGGGTGGCGATCAGCCAATTGTTGTGCGTGACCCGCGCCGCCTTCCAGAGCATCTCCTCCTGCCCCGGCAGCAACATGTCCGCCACACTCAACACTTTGTGCTGCTGGCGCGAATAGTTGATGAAACCACGGCCGGGTTTGCCGTGTTCTTCGCCGGTGTCCAGGTAACTGGCCAGCTCAATGATCACCAAGCCGTCATGCTGCTCCCGTACTTTGGCTTGCAGGTAGCTGCCGTAACGCGGGGCGGCATCGCGCAAAAACTGTTCGCGGTAGGCTGCCAGCGTCGGTGCCACGGGGGCATCGGGCGACGTGCGGGTCATTTGCAGCAGGCGTTTTTCGACGATGCCATCCAGCGCAGGCTCGGTCGGGAAGTGCAGGGTATCGATGTTCACCAGCGGGCAGTCCGGGGTGGTGCAGCCCGGTTTCAGCTGTTCCGAGGCGTCGTTGGTGGAGGGCAACGGCGTCAGGTAATTGGGTTGGAACAGGCTCTGGCAGGCACCCAGAGTCAAAGCAATTGCGGCCACTGAGGCGATTTTAAAAAGCGACATGGGCGTCCTTCATAAACCAGGGGAAGACGAAAAGTTACGGCTTCGACTCTCAACGAAGCCGTCCGTTCGCCACTGCGCTAATTAGAGATGTTTACAGTCGCGCCGTCTATCCCGCTGACAGGAAAGGGGCTGCATCAAACGTTGCGAGCGCGTTAGGATGGCGCGAAGTCGAGGTTGGAGCCTCGTATTGGATTCGCCGTAAACGAGGATGTTCATGACTGATTTTGCCAACGCTGTTCCGACCACCGTTGATATCGTTAGCCGGGAAACCTGCTTCAAGGGTTTCTACAAGCTTGAGCGTGTGGTGCTGCGCCACGAACTGTTTGCCGGTGGCATGAGCCGCGAGATCAACCGCGAAGTGTTCGTTCGGCACGATGCCGTGTGCGTGCTGCCTTACGACCCGCAGCGCGATGAAGTGGTGCTGATCGAGCAATTTCGCGTCGGGGCCATGGGCAAGACCGACAACCCGTGGCTGGTGGAACTGGTCGCTGGTCTGATCGACAAGGACGAAGAACCGGAAGAAGTTGCTCACCGCGAAGCGCAGGAGGAAGCTGGGCTGATGTTCGGGGCGCTGTGGCCGATGCTCAAGTATTTTCCGTCGCCGGGTGGCAGTAACGAATTCGTGCATTTGTACCTGGGGCGCTGTGATACCAATGGAGTAGGGGGGCTGCATGGACTGGCAGAAGAAGCGGAAGATATTCGCGTGACGGTCTGGGCGCTCGAAGATGCCCTGCAGGCCGTGCGCGATGGACGAATTGCCAACGCGGCCAGCATCATTGCTTTGCAATGGCTTGCTTTGAACCGTGCTGAAGTGAGGGGGTTATGGTCGTAAACAAGCTGCGCGATCGCTATCGGGTGGACCTCGTGGGGCTACAAGCTTCCTGCGAGGCGAATTACGCGCGACTGATGCGATTGCTGCCTGACATGCGCAACGAGCCAGCGGCTCGGCGCATTGCGGTGACTCAGGGCGACCAGATGCTCGGCGTCCTCGCGCTGGAAGTCCTGCAGGCCTGCCCTTACACCACCACTTTGCAGGTGCGTCAGGAGCACAGCCTGCCTTGGCTGCCGGTGCCACAACTGGAAGTGCAGGTCTACCACGACGCGCGCATGGCCGAAGTTATCAGTGCCGAGCATGCGCGACGCTTCCGGGGCATCTATCCTTACCCGAATGCGGCGATGCACCAGCCGGATGAAAAAGCGCAGCTCAATCTGTTCCTGGGAGAGTGGCTGAGTCATTGCCTGGCCTGCGGGCACGAGTACGCAGTGGTTCGCTAAGTGGTCCCGTTGTGAACTGCGTCCGGTTCACAGGTTTCCTCTTTTGATCGTCCCCCAGCATAATTGCGGCACCTACCCATTTTCGTGATCCAGCCCTGGGAGAACGCCTTGCCGAGCGTATCCACATTGACCACCGCCGACACGGCGTTGCTGGTGCAACTGTCCGACAGTCACCTGTTTGCCGAAGCGAACGGCACGTTGGTGGGCATGAATACTCGTGACAGCCTGCAAAGCGTTATCGAATTGGTGAAGCGTCAGCAGCCGCAGATCGACTTGATTGTGGCCAGCGGCGACCTGTCTCAAGATGGAACGCTGGAGTCTTATCAGCAGTTTCGTGACATGACGCAGCACATCGATGCCCCGGCACGCTGGATTCCGGGCAATCACGACGAGCCCCACGTCATGGCTGAAGCCGCAGTGCAGAGTGCGCTGCTGGAACCGGTGGTGGACATCGGCAACTGGCGAATCACGCTGCTCGACTCGGCGGTGTCGGGCTCGGTGCCAGGGTATTTGCAGGATGAGCAGTTGCAGTTGTTGGCGCGCGCCTTGAGCGAAGCGCCCCAGCGGCATCATTTGGTGTGCTTACATCATCACCCGGTGTCGATCGGGTGCGCGTGGATGGAACCTATCGGTTTGCGCAATCCTGAGGCGCTGTTTGCGGTGCTGGACCGGTTCCCCCAAGTGCGGGCGGTGTTGTGGGGGCATGTGCATCAAGCGTTCGATCAGTTGCGTAATGGCGTGCGGCTGATGGCTTCGCCTTCGACGTGCATTCAGTTCGAGCCGGGCAGTGAGCATTTCAAGGTGGGCGAGCAGGCACCGGGGTATCGGTGGTTGCGGTTGTTACCGGATGGGCAACTGGAGACGGCTGTGGAGCGGGTGACCGGCTTCGACTTCAAGATTGATTACGCGTCGGGCGGCTACTGATGGATCAAGCGTTCGGCCTCTCGATCTCGCCCTCCGCAACGCCCCGGCAATTGGCGTTATGGCGAGGGTGGAATAACCGGGTTCGTCGGTATCGGAGCGCCTAACCCAGAATAGGCCGTCTCCAGCCATCGGCTATCCCCGATTTCTCAGACTCCCTGTAAACTGCGGCTCTTTGCCCGACGCACAGGGAGCTCAAATGTCTGGTTCGATCCTTTATATCCACGGTTTCAACAGCGCCCCGGCCTCGAAAAAGGCCTGTCAGTTGATTAATGTGATGGACCGTCTTGGCTTGAGCGATCAGTTGCGAGTGCCGGCCCTGCACCACCACCCGCGTGAGGCCATCGGTCAGCTGGAGCAAGCGATTGGCGAACTCGGTCGGCCTCTGCTGGTCGGCAGCTCACTCGGCGGCTACTATGCCACTCACTTGGCCGAGCGCCATGGCCTCAAGGCCCTGCTGATAAACCCTGCCGTCAGTCCGCATCGCCTGTTTGACGGGTATCTGGGGGCGCAGAAAAACCTGTATACCGATGAGACCTGGGAACTGACCCACGACCATGTAACGGCCCTGGCCGATCTGGAAGTGCCGGCGCCCCAGGATCCTCAGCGCTATCAGGTGTGGTTGCAGACCGGCGATGAAACGCTGGACTACCGCTTCGCCCAGCAGTATTACCGGGCCTGTGCCTTACGCATCCAGGCCGGCGGCGACCATGGTTTCCAAGGGTTTGCCGAGAAATTGCCGGCCATGTTGAGTTTTGCCAGCATCGGCGCCGATGTGTATCAGTCGATCGATTTCACCGCACTGTGAATCATTGCCCCCTATTTCACGAACACTGACGACGAGACCCCATGGCCACTCCCAGCGCTAGCTCTTATAACGCAGACGCCATCGAAGTCCTCTCGGGCCTCGACCCGGTGCGTAAGCGCCCCGGCATGTATACCGACACCAGTCGGCCGAACCACCTCGCCCAAGAAGTCATCGACAACAGCGTCGATGAAGCCTTGGCTGGGCATGCGACGTCGGTGCAGGTCATCCTGCACGCCGATCACTCCCTGGAAGTCAGCGATGACGGCCGTGGCATGCCGGTGGATCTTCACGCCGAAGAAGGCGTGTCTGGCGTTGAGCTGATCCTCACCAAGCTGCATGCGGGTGGTAAGTTTTCCAACAAGAACTACCAGTTCTCCGGCGGCCTGCATGGGGTGGGTATTTCGGTGGTCAACGCCTTGTCGACCGAAGTCCGGGTGCGCGTAAAGCGTGATGGCAACGAATATCAGATGACCTTCGCCAATGGTTACAAGGCCACCGAGCTGGAAGTGATCGGTACCGTCGGCAAGCGCAACACCGGCACCAGTGTGTTCTTCGCGCCGGACCCGAAATACTTCGATTCGCCGAAATTTTCCATCAGCCGTCTCAAGCATGTACTCAAGGCCAAGGCCGTACTGTGCCCTGGGCTGCTGGTCAGTTTTGAGGACAAAGCCACCGGCGAGAAAGTCGAATGGCATTACGAAGATGGCTTGCGCTCCTACCTGGTCGACGCGGTTACTGAATTCGAGCGCCTGCCGGACGAACCGTTCTGCGGCAGCCTGGCCGGCAATAAAGAAGCGGTGGATTGGGCGCTGCTGTGGTTGCCGGAAGGCGGCGAGAGTGTGCAGGAAAGCTACGTCAACTTGATCCCGACGGCTCAGGGCGGTACGCATGTCAACGGTTTGCGTCAGGGCTTGCTCGACGCCATGCGTGAGTTCTGTGAATTCCGCAGCTTGCTGCCGCGCGGCGTGAAGTTGGCACCGGAAGACGTGTGGGAGCGCATTGCGTTCGTGCTGTCGATGAAGATGCAGGAGCCGCAATTCTCCGGTCAGACCAAAGAGCGCCTGTCGTCACGCGAAGCTGCGGCATTTGTCTCCGGTGTGGTCAAGGATGCTTTCAGCCTGTGGCTCAACGCCAACCCGGAAACCGGCATGCTGCTGGCGGAACTGGCGATCAACAACGCCGGCCGTCGTCTGAAGGCCAGCAAGAAAGTTGAGCGCAAGCGCGTCACCGCGGGGCCGGCGCTGCCGGGCAAACTCGCCGACTGCGCCGGGCAGGACCCGATGCGTTCCGAACTGTTTCTGGTGGAAGGTGATTCCGCTGGCGGCTCGGCCAAGCAGGCGCGGGATAAAGAGTTTCAGGCGATCCTGCCGCTGCGCGGCAAGATTCTGAATACCTGGGAAGTGGACGGCAGCGAAGTGCTGGCCAGCCAGGAAGTACACAACATCGCCGTCGCCATTGGTGTCGATCCAGGCTCGGCGGACATCACCCAACTGCGCTACGGAAAAATCTGCATCCTCGCCGACGCCGACTCCGACGGTTTGCACATCGCTACGTTGCTGTGCGCCTTGTTCGTCCAGCATTTCCGTCCGTTGGTGGATGCCGGCCATGTGTACGTCGCCATGCCGCCGTTGTACCGCATCGACCTGGGCAAAGAGATTTATTACGCCCTGGACGAAGCCGAGCGCGATGGCATCCTCGACCGACTGGTGGCTGAGAAGAAACGCGGCAAGCCGCAGGTCACCCGATTCAAAGGCTTGGGTGAAATGAACCCACCGCAATTGCGAGAAACCACCATGGACCCGAACACTCGGCGTCTGGTGCAGTTGACGCTGGAAGATTACGACGCTACCGCAGAAATGATGGACATGCTGCTGGCGAAGAAACGCGCCGGTGATCGCAAGTCCTGGCTGGAATCCAAAGGCAACCTGGCCGAGGTTCTAGGCTGATGCGTTTCGGCTTTGCCTTGGCGTGTGCGTTGCTGCTGACGTCGCTTGGGCTCTGTGCCGAGCCGGCGCCGCAGTTGCGCTTGGTGTCCGAGCATCCTGTGGACGGTATGCGCGGCGGCAATTTGTCGGGTCTGGCCCTGTGCGGTAAGGACCTGTGGGCAGTGTCTGATCGCGACGATGATCAAATTTATCGCCTCGACACCACCGACACGGTCTGGAAAGCCGAAACTGTGCGCATCGAGGTACCGCCCGTACCTGACAGCGGCTTGCCCTTGGGGCTGAGTTCGCGTAACTGGGCTGCGTCTTTCGTGCGCGGTGGCGATCTGGATTTCGAAGGCATTTCCTGTGACAACGCCGGTAATCGCTACATTGTCAGCGAAGGCCACGCGGCCGTGCTGCAAGTGTCGCCGCACGGGACTGCGTCGTGGCTGAAAATATCGCCGATGCTGGTTCGCGAAGCACGGGCCAGCGGCATGCTTTTGCAATTCAATGCGCTGTTCGAAGGCTTGGCGATCAACCCGGCGGGCGATGAAATGTGGCTCGCCGCCGAGCGTCAAAGTCGTGGTTTGCTGCGGATCAAGCGCAAACAGACCGTGTGGGACTGCGACGGTGGCTGCGTGCTGTTGAGCGAAGCCGGGCTGGAAATGCAGCCGGCACAGTTTCCCAATGCTAAAGCCGTGCCCAGGGATTTTTCCGATTTGTCCTTGTTCAACGGCAAGCTGTTTACGCTTGAGCGCAATGCCTATCAGATCTGTCGCCGCGACCCGCAAACGGCCAAAGTAGAGCGCTGCTGGTCCTACGCCGTCGAGTTGCTGCAGGAAAAGCGTCGTTACTCACAGAGCTATGGGCTGGAAGAGGCGTTGGTCATCGACGCTGACGGTGCCTGGATTGGTGTCGACAACAATTTCGGTGCCCGCGCCGATGGCGAGGCCCGGCCGATTGTCTGGCGCTTCGCCGCGCCGCAAGGTGGCTGGAGCGCCAAACCGTGAGTCAACAACCACCAGGTAAGCGCGCCGGCCGGGTGTTCATGATCTTGGCCTGGTGTGCGGCGTTGTTTTTGGCGACGCGGTTTTTCGGGCAGTGGGAAGACCGTCAGCAAAACCCTAATGCGGTGGTCAGCTCACAGCAGGGCGAAGGGTATGTCGAAGTGAAACTGGTCGGTAACCACCAGGGTCATTTTGTCGCCAGCGGCCATATCAACGGCCAGCCGGTGGATTTTATGTTGGACACCGGGGCGACCGATGTGTCGGTCCCGCAGGAATTGGCCGAACGGCTGAAACTGGATAAAGGCTTTGGGGTGACCCTGAGCACGGCCAACGGTTTGAGCCAAGGTTATCGAACCCGCATCGACCGGTTGCAACTGGGCGATATCGTGCTGCGTGATGTTCGCGCGCTGGTCGCGCCAGGCCTGGAAGGCGATCAAGTGCTGCTCGGTATGAGCGCATTGAACAAACTTGAATTTACCCAGCGCGGTGGCACCATGCTGCTGCGCCAGACCACGAAATAATGAGGCCCGCATGAGCGACTCCCTTGATCTCAGCCTGGACGGTGTAGAGCGCCGGTCACTGGCTGACTTCACCGAAAATGCCTACCTCAACTATTCCATGTACGTAATCATGGACCGTGCCTTGCCGCATATCGGCGACGGCCTGAAACCGGTACAGCGGCGCATCATCTATGCGATGAGCGAGTTGGGGCTGGACGCTGATTCCAAGCACAAGAAGTCGGCGCGTACCGTCGGTGACGTATTGGGTAAGTTCCACCCGCACGGTGATTCGGCCTGCTACGAAGCCATGGTCCTGATGGCTCAGCCGTTCAGCTATCGCTACACGCTGGTTGACGGTCAGGGTAACTGGGGTGCGCCGGATGATCCCAAGTCCTTCGCCGCTATGCGTTACACCGAAGCGCGGCTGTCCCGTTACTCCGAAGTGCTGCTCAGCGAGCTGGGTCAGGGCACGGCGGACTGGGGGCCGAACTTCGACGGCACGTTAGACGAGCCGCTGGTGTTGCCGGCGCGGTTGCCGAACATTCTGCTCAACGGCACCACGGGGATTGCCGTGGGCATGGCCACCGACGTACCGCCGCACAACCTGCGCGAAGTCGCGACGGCGTGCGTGCGTTTGCTCGACGAGCCAAAAGCCACGGTCGAACAGCTCTGTGAACACATCCAGGGCCCGGATTACCCGACCGAAGCGGAAATCATCACGCCGCGCGCCGACCTGCTGAAAATGTACGAAACCGGCAAGGGTTCGGTGCGCATGCGCGCCGTGTATCACATCGAAGACGGCGACATCATCGTCACCGCGCTGCCGCATCAGGTCTCCGGTGCCAAGGTACTGGAGCAGATAGCGGCGATGATGCAGGCCAAGCCGTCCAAGGCTCCGCAAATCACTGACCTGCGCGACGAGTCCGACCACGAAAACCCGTGCCGGATCGTGATCATCCCCGGCGCGCGCAAAAACTTTGACCACGATGCGCTGATGCAGCATTTGTTCGCCAGCACCGAGCTGGAATCGAGCTACCGGGTCAACATCAACATCATTGGTCTGGACGGCAAACCGCAGTTGAAGAACCTGCGTGCATTGCTGGTCGAGTGGTTGGAGTTCCGGGTTCAGACAGTTCGTCGTCGCTTGCAATTCCGTCTGGACAAGGTCGAGCGTCGCTTGCACCTGTTGGACGGTTTGTTGATTGCTTACCTCAACCTCGATGAAGTGATTCACATCATTCGCACCGAGGAGCACCCGAAAGCCAGCCTGATCGCACGGTTCGCGCTGAGCGAAATCCAGGCTGACTACATTCTTGACACCCGTTTGCGTCAGTTGGCGCGACTGGAAGAAATGAAGCTGCGTGCCGAGCAGGATGAACTGCTCAAGGAACAAGCCAAGTTGCAAGCCTTGCTGGGCAGTGAAGCCAAGCTGAAGAAGCTGGTGCGCACCGAGCTGATCAAGGACGCCGAAACCTATGGCGACGACCGTCGTTCGCCCATTGTCGAGCGTACTGAAGCCAAAGCCCTGACAGAGCACGACCTGCTGCCGAACGAAAAAGTGTCGGTCGTGCTGTCGGAAAAAGGCTGGGTTCGTTCCGCTAAAGGTCACGAAATCGACGCCACAGGGCTTTCCTACAAGGCTGGGGACGGTTTCAAAGCCCTGGCAGCCGGGCGTTCCAACCAGTTTGCAGTGTTTATCGACTCTACCGGTCGCAGCTATTCGGTCGCCGCGCACACCTTGCCATCAGCTCGTGGCCAAGGTGAGCCGTTGACCGGTCGTCTAACGCCGCCGCCGGGCGCAACGTTTGAATGCGTGCTGATGCCGGAAGACGATTCGCTGTACGTGATCGCCTCCGACGCCGGTTACGGTTTTGTGGTCAAGGGTGAAGACCTGCAAGCCAAGAATAAGGCCGGTAAAGCGCTGTTGAGCCTGCCAAACAACGCCAAGGTGATCCTGCCGCGCGCGGTTGCAGATCGTGAGCAGAACTGGTTGGCTTCGGTCACTACCGAAGGTCGCCTGCTGATTTTCAAAATCAGTGATTTGCCACAATTAGGTAAAGGTAAAGGCAACAAGATCATCGGGATCTCCGGTGAGCGGGTGGCGAGTCGCGAAGAATATGTCACGGACATCGCGGTTCTGCCGGACGGAGCCACGTTGGTGTTGCAGGCAGGAAAACGGACTTTGTCGCTGAAAGCAGACGACCTTGAGCACTACAAAGGTGAGCGTGGGCGTCGTGGCAACAAGTTACCAAGGGGCTTTCAGCGGGTTGATGCACTACTGGTAGAAACTCTCAATTAAGCGTGCTAGAGCGCTCGATCTACGATTTAACGCGTAGATCGGCGCTTTGGCGCTGGAGTCGGAACGCATATTCACGGATGATATGGCCTTTCAAACGTCGGCGTGGCCGAGCGTTCTTCATATTTATTGAGTATTTTTACTGTGGTTAGCCTTAAGGCCGCCACTTGGATGGGACGATGACTGCTCTGCGCCTTCCTTTAATTTTGTTGCTCGCTGGCGTTCTTGGCCTGGCGGGTTGCAGCGTACATCAGCCAGTGTCGCTGTATCAGCTGGACAGCGGAAGTCCGGCTCAGCCTGCGCAAAGCGCTGGTATGGCGGTATTGTTGGGGCCGGTAACGATTGCCGATTACCTGCAACGCGAAACCCTGTTGCAGCGTCAGCCTGATGGTAGCTTGCAAGCGTCTACCGATGGTCGCTGGGCCGGGAGCCTGTCTTCCGATATCGATCAATTGTTGCTGCGTCAGGTCGCCGGTCATCTGGACAGCCAGCGCGTTGTGCTCGCACCCGCCACCTTGGGCTTTGCGCCGGACGTGCAAGTTCTGCTGACAATTACGCGCCTGGATTCGGGCGAGTCGCAACCGGCCATCCTTGATGCCCAATGGCGTCTGATCGACCGTCGTGGCCAGGTTCGCGATAACCGCATTATTCACCTGCAAGAACCGCATACCTCTGGTACTGCGGCGCAGGTTCAGGCCCAGGGCGTATTGCTGCAGCGTCTGGCCGAGCAGTTATCGGTGGCGCTCAAGCCGCTGGCCAATCAGCCGCCGATTGCTGACGTACCGCGCAAACCGGCGGCCAAACCGGCGGCGCCAGCGGCGGAGCAGGGCAAGCAACCGAAGATGCCGATGGCCTCGCCGATTCGTACTGATATGGAAGTGTTCAGGTTCTAAGCCGGACGTGATCCAAAGCAAAGCCCGCAGAGATGCGCAATGCTGTTCACTTAAGCCGTAGTCTGGAAGTTTTTGATTTCCGACTCTATAGCGAAAGCCAAGAAAAACGCCGCTTCTCCATTTAGGGGTAAGCGGCGTTTTTCCTTAAGTGAACAGCATTGCGCCTAGTGCGGGCTTTCTTGTTTCTGGCTATCTACAATTGTCTCTCCCTATACTTCCCACCGTGTATGCCCCTGTGTATGCCTCATGAAAAATTGAACCCGAGGCATACAAGACGTGAAGCGCTCAGAAATCAAGCGCCGCCCACTCGCCGACACCACCCTGTCAGGCCTTGAGCCCGAGGTAGGCGTCTACCGCGAGCTTGACGGTGCCGGTCTGTACTTTCGCGTCAAACCGAACGGACAGAAGTCGTGGGAGCTTCGATACAAGAAAGCCGACGGCAAATGGTCCTGGCTCGGTCTCGGCGGCTATCCGGAAGTGAGCGGCGCACTGGCCAGGTCAAAAGCTGGCGAGCTGCGCGCCGACGCCGCCGAAGGCAAGAACCCGATGGCCACAAAGCTGGCGCGCAAGGCCGCCGAAGTTGTGGCCGCTAACGATACATTTGAAGCTCTGGCCCGCGAGTGGCACAGCTCACGCATCAGTAGTTGGGATGCAGGTATCTAAGGGCACACGACTGATACGCAAACCGGTGGTACGCAACCTGGTACGCAAGAAAAATGCGCACTTAGCGCCGGGGGCTGGATGGTTTCCATCGTCGAGGTTTCCACTCTGGTTTCCACGGTATCGCCGACATTCCGTGCATGTCCCTCGGTGGGGCTAGCGTCACGGTTACGCCGCAGCTTCAAACCTTCGTAGTAGACTTGTCGGCGGACTGATAAGGATGACGAGGCATGACGAGGCATGACGACAGGGAACTACAAAGGGCATCATTGCGAGCAGTGTTATGACTTCACGATGGAAAACGCCCGGAGAGCGCGAACCAAAGCGGCACAAGCTCAAAAGGAGGCGCTCCGTTATCAAGCGCTATGGATGAGCAAGCAAGGCTGGTCGCAGAACGGCAGCGGCTGCGCCTAGCGCCGTCACCAACACCACCACCTCAGCCTACAAAAGCACCATCTCCGCTGCTCAGAGGCTGCGTGTTCGCCAAGCCGTGCGCATTACCGGACGGCGAGATTAATTACAGCAACCCCGGTGGCTACGTGCCGCTCGATTTGCTGAAAGACTACGGCGCGTATGCGGTGCTCGGAGGCAGTGGGGCGGCATCGGCTACCGGTACGGCGCTGCAATGGGTGGGCGGCTCGGGCAGCGCTTCGGAGCTGGCCAAACGTCTGGGAGGCACCTTGGCGGCAATGGCGCCGACGCATATCAAAGTGCTTGTTGGCGTGCTGCTGCCGAACACCACTTCAGCCGATAGTGCGTTCTATACCTCTGAGCAGTACGCCCAATTAACCGAAGGCAACACACGGGTACGACTGAACGTCAAACAGTTGCCCGATGGCTCGGTGGACCTCTACGGTTTTTATACCGGGACCAAAACCGAATGGCAGCGAGTGCCGGTGATTACCGCCACGCCTGAAGGCGACCAACTGGTGGCCGACATGGGCGACGGGATCAAAATCACGTGGACTCCGGCAGTAGACCCCAGCTCAGTGATGGGCATTCCGGCACTGGAAGGTGTGACACTCAAGCCTGCCGTGTGGGTGTTTCCGCCAACCGAAAACGCTGCAAAAATCTTGGTCAATCCGATCTATCCACCGGATTACCAAGACGCGATTATCTGGTTTCCGAGTCAGCCGCAAATCGCGCCGATCTATCTATCATTGAGCGCCCGTTACGAGCCCGGCGGCGTGACTGGTATCGGCAAAGATGTTTCCGGTATCTGGCTCGCGGGCGCAGGCACAGGCCTCGGTTCGCCGATCCCGACGCGGATTGCCGATAAGCTGCGCGGGCGGGAATTTTCAAGCTTTGATAGGTTCAGAGAGGCGTTTTGGGAAGAGGTCGCGAGGGATGCCGCGCTGCTTAGTCAGTTCAAACCGAACAACCAAGCCCTGTTGCTGAAAGGGAACTCACCATATGCACCAAAGACCGAGCGCAACGGAGAAAACACACGGCATGAGATACACCATATCGAACATATCCAGCATGGCGGCGCGGTCTATGACGTTGACAATCTCTCCGTAATGACGCCTAAGCGACATGCTGAAATCCACAAGGAATATCGGAAACAACCATGAAAGCAAATTTCTCCGACTACACCGAAAGCGAATTCGTAGACTTGCTCAAGCGCATCGTTAGCAGTGAGGGCAGCGAAAAAGAAGTGGATGCGCTTGTGTTCCACTTTGAAAAGATCAGCGAACACCCCTCCGGGTCAGACTTAATTTTCTACCCTGATGATGGAGAAGACGACTCGCCAGAAGGCATCACCGGAACAGTCAAAAAATGGCGAGCGTCCAAAGGGTTACCGGGTTTCAAGCAGTAGGTAGAGGGCGACCATACTGAATCGTGTGCCGGAGGTTCTCCGGTTTGAAACCGGGAAACCTCAGATGGCCAAGCCGCGTTTGAAACGCGACTTCGCCAGCCGTTTCACCATCCTCCGTTTCAAACCGGAGAAATGCGGCAGGGTTGTTGTCGCTTGAACCGAGAGCAAGATCGATCGTTCGCGCACCTGGTCATGCCCTCCTGTTTCTACATACCCTGAAATCCGGGTATGTAAAACCGACCAGACCACAAGCGGCAGTCAGACCATCGGTCTTTTTGGCCTATCTCATTGTTTTTGCTTAACTTCTGCAAAACTTCGGAATTGATTTCAGATGCCGCGCCGTCGGCGTCGAAAGCATGAAAACCCCACCCGAAAGCACAATGCTGTTCACTTAAGCCGTAGTCTGGAAGTTTTTGATTTCCGACTCTATAGCGAAAGCCAAGAAAAACGCCGCTTCTCCATTTAGGGGTAAGCGGCGTTTTTCCTTAAGTGAACAGCATTGCGCAGAGATGCGGGCTTTGTTGTTTCTGTGGGTTGAGACTTCCATGGCCTGTCCTGACCCCTTCGCGGGCAACCCCGCTTTCACAGGGCGACGGCACTGATCAAATGGGGGCGCTGCCGGCAACAAAAAGCCCGCAGGCGAGTGATCATCTGCGGGCTTGTCTCGGTATCAAGGCTTACGCCCGGCGTTCGTGCATCCGTGCCAGTTGCCGCTCCAGCATTGATGGGTAAGGCTCCATCAATCGCTCAACACAGCAAGCGCCTTCAGGGCTGGCGATCGGACGAATACGCGCACGTTGACGAATCAGCACGTCGTCGCTGATCTTGCGCTCTACCAGCAGCAGGTTGCGACTGTGTTGTGACAGGGCCAGGGCGTCCTGAGCTGACTCTGTCAGCAGCAGGTCGATCTGGCTCAGGCCATACAGCTCGTCACCCAAGGTCAGGCCAAGCTGCAATTGCAGGGTGATGCCGCTGTCGGCGACTTCGATTTGCAACTGATGGCCCAGTGCTCGCAGCAGTTCGCCACAGCAGATAGCGTTGGTCAGGTAGTCATCGCCACTGTCTTCGGTGTGGAACAGCATCAACGTACTGCCGTCGTTCAGCGTGTGCAGTTCGCTTTGATAGAGCGAGGCGGCCTGGTCCAGGCAATCACGATAGCGCTTGAGCAGTTCTTCCAGGCGGGCCCGGGGCAGGCGACGCAATTGGTCCTGAGCGCCTAACTGCACGGCCAGGACCGCGCTGTGCTGTGGCACGTTCGAAACCGGTGGCTTGACCAGTGGTTTTGGCACGTTGTCTGCCGACTCGTCGCGCAGGTCGGCGAATGGATCTTCGTCGTCATTGTCATCTTCGACGGTGCTGACGATGTGCCGGGGAGCAGGCTTGAGGCCGGCCACCGGTTTGCTTTCATCGAAGCTCGGGTCTCTCAGGTTACGCACTTCGAAGGTCGGCTCGTGTTCTTCGGGGTCTGCGTAGTCGCTGTCGTCGTATTCCGGTTCAGGTGCAGGCTGTGGCTCGATCCGCTCCGGGGCGAAATTAGCGTGCAGTTGACGCGCCAGATCACCAATTTCGTCCTGGCGCTCGGTGGCCGGGGTGTACTCGTCGATATTGCGCAGCCAGACGCGCAATTGCAGAAGCGGCGTGGAGATGTGCCGGCCCAGGCGCAGACTCAAGGCCAGGGACAGGGCCAGCAGAATTGCACTCAGAATCCCCATGCTTTGCAGACTGATGGTCATCGGTTGCTGGAATTGATCCATGTCCAGGCTGATGCGCAGTTGCCCGGCGGTCACGTCCTGGAAGGTGATTTTGCTCTCATACATACCATCGGCTGCGCCTAACAGGCTGTGCTTGGGGCGCTGGCCGGACTCGGCGAGGATGCGGTTGTCCACGCTGTAGATGGCGGCGTGGGCCACCAGCTTGTTTTTGGTCAGGTTGTTGAGCAGCACGTTGAGGCTGAGGATGTCGTTGGACACCAACAGCTCGGTGGCCGAAGTGGCGGTCTGCGTGGTCAGGCTTTCGCCCAGCGCATCAGCCTGCTCATGCATGGCCTGCTTGAACTGCAAGCCCATCACGCAGGCATAAATGACCAGGGCCAGGGCGACCAGGATCACGTTATGGCTGGCAATGCGTAATGCAATCGGTACACGGCGATGGCGCAGTGCCCGGAAGATCAGCAGAAAGAAGTTATCGGTTTTTACTGGCGTGGGCCGGTTCACTGTGAGCTCGGCTCTTTTGTCCGTGAAGTTGACGCGCAGTATAGCGACAGGCCCTAGACCGGCAAAGCGCTCACGGTGCCCGATGGTCACTGAAAGTGGGTAGAATGCGGTTTTTTTCCACCTGCGGGGGTGCGCCTTGCGCGAAATTGTCCTGATAAACATCACGGGAGTCGACCGTCCGGGTCTGACGGCAGCCATTACCGGCGTTCTTGCGCAGGGTGGCGTGAACATTCTCGACATCGGTCAGGCGGTGATTCACGACACCCTGTCGTTCGGCATCCTGGTTGAAATTCCGGATACCGAGCCAGGCCAGTCGGTGCTCAAGGACATCCTTTTCACGGCGTACAAGCTCGATCAGCAAGTGCGTTTCACGCCGGTGTCCGAAGAGGACTACCAGCAGTGGGTCGGCAATCAGGGCAAAAAACGCCACATCGTTACCCTGTTGACCCGCAAGGTAACCGCCGAGCAATTGCAGCGTGTGAGCTCGATTACCGCCAATTACGGCTTGAACATCGACCACATCGATCGCCTCTCCGGGCGCATGCCGCTGGACACTCCGGCCGACAAGGGCAAGGGCTGCATCGAGTTCTCTGTGCGTGGCGAAGCCGCTGATCCGCAGGCGTTGCGGGCCGAGTTCCTCAGCGTGGCGCAGGAGTTGAACGTCGACATCGCGTTCCAGGAAGATTCTCTGTTCCGCCGTAACCGGCGCCTGGCGGTGTTTGACATGGACTCGACGCTGATCGAGGCCGAAGTCATTGACGAACTGGCCAAGGCTGCCGGCGTCGGCGACCAGGTGTCGCAAATCACCGAGCGGGCCATGGCTGGCGAACTTGATTTTCGCGAAAGCTTCAAGGAACGCCTGGCCTTGCTCAAAGGGCTGGACGTCAGCGTTCTGGACTCAATTGGCGCCTCTCTGCGCCTGACCGAAGGCGCCGAAACCCTGTTCGCCGAGCTTAAGCGCCTGGGCTACAAGACCGCGATCCTGTCCGGTGGCTTCACCTACTTTGCAAAGCAATTACAAGCCAAACTGGGCATCGACTACGTGTTCGCCAACGAACTGCAAGTGGTGGACGGCAAGGTAACTGGCATCGCGGTAGAGCCGATTGTCGATGCCCAACGCAAGGCCGATCTGCTGCGTGAGCTGGCCCACAAGGAAGGCTTGCGTCTGGAACAGACTATTGCAGTCGGTGATGGCGCCAACGATTTGCCGATGCTGGCGATTGCCGGGCTGGGTGTGGCATTCCGCGCCAAACCGCTGGTGAAACAGTCGGCGAAGCAGGCGATTTCCACGCTGGGTCTGGACGGCGTGCTGTACCTGCTGGGGTTGCGCGATCGTGATGGTCAGCTCTGACATCCGGATCGTCTGAACCGGTGACTTCGCCAGCACGCCTCGCGCCCACATCGATCCAATGTGGGCGCGAGGCGGTTCGTGAAGGCTTGGCAGCGGGCTCACAGATTCAAAGCAAGTTCCACAACGAATCAAAATCCTCTTGCGCAACCACCGCGTCGGTCCCGACGACGGTTTCGCTTTTGGCTGTCTCTAGCGAGCGATAGGCAAACTGGTTGAAGCTGTTGGTGCTTGCCACTCGTCGATCCAGTCCGGCGCGGCGTTCAGTACCGTTGGTGTTGATCATCACGTTGTTGCCTTCCTGGAACGGCAGGCGCGGGGCAAGCAGTGTGGCGGGTAGGTCGATGGCGCTGATTTCCGGTAGCAGTAGGCCGCGCAGATACTGACTGTGATCGTCCCGGGTCCGCACCAGTTGCAGGCCGCAAGGCTCGGCATGCGGCGCAACTTGTTCAATACCCATTTGCGTACCGCCACCGCGTACCTGACGAATCCAGCGCACCACGGCAATGCTCCAGCCTTGTCCGGTCGTGTCTTCGATACCCACCATCTCGCCGGCTTGTAGCTCCGCGGGCACTTCGCCGGGCCATGCCAGGCAATAGCCGCCAGGGCTGTGGTTAATCACCGGTAGGACATAGGTCGGAAAATGCCGATTGCTATCGGACGCTTCTTGGCTGTCGTCGCTTTGAAGCTGCGGGTATTCGATTTCTTCGTAAGGCAGCATATTGTCGGCGTTGCCGAGTGCCGCGGCGTCGAAGGCCTGACTCCAGTTGTCTTGGCGGCCGGCCACTGGGGTCGCTGAGAACTGCGCGGGGCGCACGGCAGGGTTTTTCAGGATGTCGCTGAACGAACGTTGTCCGCCCAGATAAAAGTGCAAGGCGCTCATGCCCACGCACAAGGTCAGGCTGCCCTGGCTGGGCGTGCGCTGGAAACTGCGTTCGGCGGCCTGGCCCCAGGCGGCATGTAAGTGTTGCAGCGTGTCTGTGCTCAGACCTGCCGGTATTGGCAGGGTCAAAGAGGTGTCGGTCGGCTGTTGCAGATAAGCCTCGATGGCGACTACCAGCGGCTGGGGACTAATTCCCAGCAAACCGTCCTGTTGCTCTGCCCGGAACTTGTTGCGGTAGCGCGGCCCGCTGTCGAGGTCTGGCGCGACGGCGAATAGTTCATTGCCGCCGCTGCCGGGTTGCAGCGAAATCCACTTGCTCCAGGGCTCAAGCACTTCGGCGAGCCGGGCGATTTGGTTCTGGCGCAGTTGATTGCAGCGCGAAGCGCCGAGCAGCAGGGCGGCCACGTAGGTCTGCTCGATGCTCAGGTCCGACGTCTGGCTGGCCAACTCATCGCGCACGCTAAGGTTTTGTAACTGATGCTCACAGCCAATGCGATACAACTGGTGCAGCTCCAGCCACACACCTTCCGGCACCGGGCAATACAGTTGTGTCGCGCGGGTCAAGGGGCCGTTGAGGCAATGGATCGCCCGCTGCAGGGCTTGGGTAAGCAGGGTCGCACGGTCCTTGCGAAAGCGCGGAGCGATGCGCATGACGATCTGTTTGTAGCCAATCGCCAAATGGCTTTGCAGCGCCTGACAGAGGTTGGCGATTTTGCGTGAGCGTTCATCAAGAACAATAGCCTGATGCAGAAAATGCCGCTCCAGGTGCTTGCAGACGTAATACACCTCGGGTCTTAACAGCTCCAGCATCTGTAGCCGATTGTCACTGGGTGTGAGCAATTGATTGAGTTCGCCCAGGCCTTGGTAGAGCAGGCGGGCGGTTTCACCAATGTTGGCTTTGGGCAGGTTGGCAATCCAGCGCTTGAGGTCGCGGGGGGTAGGCTCACAAAACGACAGGCGAGATTGTGTCGGGATAGGGGCGCGTAATAGCAAGTAGGGACTGGTCTCATTCATGCCGAAGACAAACTCTGAGCGGACAATGGGCAGTGAATTTGCTGACTGTATCACTTGCGAGCTTTTACCGTTTGTCTGTCAGACGGGTGAGGGGCGGACGTACTACTAATCTGACAGACGTGCGACTGGATACGCACAGTCGTGCGGCCTGTTGCCTAAATAGCGCAGGTCTCTTGCAACTTCAAGGAGATGAGGTTCATGTCTAGATACGTAGTGGCAAATCAATGGGGCGGGAGTTCGGCACCCTGGCATCCGGGTGGAGACTGGACGTTAGGCGCGCGGGATAACCAGAAAGTTGTCGCGATCGAGATCAAATCGGGCGACGGCGGCAAGAGCTTCACCGGCACCATGACCTACTCGGGTGAAGGTCCCATTGGCTTCAAGGCTCAGCGCACAGGTCAGAACCAGTACAACGTTGAAAATCAGTGGGGCGGTAATGATGCCCCGTGGCATCCGGGTGGCAAATGGGTCATCGGCGGCCGAGACAATCAGAACGTTGTGGCGTTGAGCGTGACCTCCAGTGATGGAGGGAAAAACCTCAGTGGTACCAATACCTACGCCAATGAAGGGCCGATCGGCTTTCGTGGGCAGATAGAGTAGCGGTAGCGGAATGTCCGACCCCGCGAAGACGTTCGCGGGGTTCGGACCGCGGCATCAGGCGTTAGGTAACCCCAAGGCCTGTCCCATCTGTACTGGCGAAAGAGCGCCCAGCCCTTGTGCCCACTTCACTTGATCCGGCCCGAACAGCACGACAGCGGTCGATCCCAGCTTAAAACGACCCAGTTCTGCACCTTTCTCCAGATGGATCGGCGCACGGGCGGCTTCGTCGTAGCGGAAGGTTTTCAGCTCGCGTTTCGGCGGCGTGACGAGCCCGGCCCACACGGTTTCAATCGACGCCACAATCATTGCGCCGACCAATACCACGGCCATTGGCCCGCGCTCGGTGTCGAAAATGCACGCCACACGCTCGTTACGGGCAAACAGTTCCGGAACGTTTTCGGCCGTGGTCTGGTTGACCGAAAAGATTCGGCCCGGGATGTAGACCATTTCGCGCAAGGTGCCGGCCAGCGGCATGTGTACGCGATGGTAGTCCTTTGGCGACAGGTAAATGGTGGCGAAATCACCGCCCATGAACGGCGCGGCATTGGCCGCATCACCGCCCAGCAATTCCAGCACGCTGAAACTGTGCCCCTTGGCCTGGAATACTCGGCCGTGTTCAATCGGGCCTAGTTGGCTGACGGCACCGTCGGCCGGGCTGAGGATCGCCCCGGGGGTTTCGTCCAGTGGGCGAGCGCCGTCTTTCAAGGCGCGGGTGAAAAACGCGTTGAAATGCTCGTAGGCCGTCAGGTCTTCGACCAGGGCCTGGGACATGTCCACTTGATAACGTTTGGCGAACCAGGCGGTGAAGGCATTTTTGAACCAGCGCACGCGACATTCCGCAATGCAACCGGCCAGCCGCGAGAGCAAGTGATGGGGCAGCAGGTATTGGCTGAGGATAAACAAACGCTTATTCATTGACTGTCCTTGAAAAACTTAAATCTCTACAGGGGTGTCGGGATGGTTGCCCCATTCGCCCCAGGAGCCAGCGTAGCCTTTGACCCGCGGATAACCGAGAGCTTTGGCCACCAGGTAGGTAAAGCCAGAACGATGGTGGGTCTGGCAGTGGGTAATCACTTCTTTATCTCTGCTGATGCCCAGCTGTTCGAGGATCTGTGGCATGTCCGAACGGATGCGTAGGTTGCGCGCCTGATCCATGCCAGCGGTCCATTCGAAATTCACCGCGCCGGGGATATGTCCGGCCTTGGCCGCCAGGACTTTTTCACCGGAGTATTCCAGCGGCCCGCGCGCGTCCCAGATCGCCAGGTCGGCGGCGCCGAGACGGCTTTGCAGGTATTCGCGGGTGGCAGTGGGTTCGTCGTGCAGCGTCAGAGCCATCGGACCGCCTACCGGGGTCGGGACCTCGGTGGACAGCGGCAAGTCTTGCGCCAGCCACGACAGCAGGCCGCCATCAAGGTAGTGGTAGTGGGTGTGGCCTATGACATCCAGCAGCCAGATGAATCGTCCGGCCCAACCGCCGCCTTCGTCGTCATACACAACGTAGACCGCGTCCTTGTTGTGGCCCAGCTCACCGAACAACGCTTCGAGTGCGGCCGTGGCCGGCAGCAAGCCTGGCGCCGGTGGCAGGCCCAGTTGCGTGCGTTTAGGGTCGACAAAACGCGCGCCGGGGATATGGCCCTCGGCATAGCGGGCGCTGCTGGTCAGGTCGACCAGAATCAATTCACGGGCATCGAGGCGGCTGAGCAGGTCGCTCGGCTCGATCACCAGCGCCAAGCCAGAGAAATCAGGCATGTGAGGTCTCCAGAGCACAAAGGGAAGGATTGTAGCGCAGCGTCATGAAGCCCCGTCATCAATTATTTCCCGCGCCACGGCGGACCTGAGCCTTCAGGTTGCACCTGAGCGTGCGACAGGCACTCAGTGATCACGGGCTCTAGCGCTGGCTAAAGCTGTGCAAGGCTTTCTCGATGCACTGCGCCGTTTTGCCGAAGGCTTGCAGGGTAATTTCCGAGAACGGACCGCCGCCCTGATCCGCGGCCACAATCATGATCACCCGGCCATTGTTGACCAGTGAACGCAACAGCAGGTGGTCGCCGCCGAACTGGTTGCGCAGGCTGGCGGGCAACAGCGCCGAGAACTGCGCGTTGTTGGCCGGGGTCAGCCGTACCTGGGCTTGTTGCGCGAGCAGGCGTTGCAATACGGTGCTCTGGCTGACCACCAGATTCAGTTCGGCTGCCTCCTTGGGCAGGCCGGCCGTCTGATGGACTCTGAGTTTGGCGTGAGTCCGATCAGCCATCAGAATCATCACCCGGCGCATGCCGCAGGCGACCAGTGCATCCCGTGCGGAGGTGGTCAAGTGCATGGCGTTGGTGAAACGGCTCGGCTCCACCAGCAGCTCGGCACATTGTTTGCGCCACTTGCCGAGGTCTTCTGTGCTCGGCGCCGGGGCGGGTAGCAAACCGGCGTGGAGGCGGTGGGTGCCCCACGGCCAGAGCAGCGAGATCGCCGGGTGCCAGAGGTCCGGCATGGCGTGTTGGCGCGCACTGTTGGCCGACTGTTGATGCAGTTGCTGTTGTACTTGATCCATCGGCATTTGCAGATAGAGGCTGGTCAGGTACTGCCAGCGCTGGCTGTGTGGGCTGTCCCAGGCATGTTGTGCCGACAACGCCAGACCATTGGCCAGCAACACGGTATTGGCCGGTTGATTGAGCCAGTTGCGCAGGCTCGGATCATCATCGAGGCTATTTTGCTGGCGCAGCGGGTGATTGCTGTCGCGGGCAATTCGCAGAACCTTCACCAGCTCACGCTGATTCACCAGCAGCGCGCGATAGCCCTGCTGTACCCAGATGGGCAGGTGCCAGAGGTCTACCAGTGTCTGGGCGATTTCCAGCAAGCGGACGCCGAACAATTGCTTTTCGACCTTGCGCGCCGATTCGCCCTTGTGAATGACCCGCAATTCCCACTCTTCAAGCAAGTGCGGATGGGTCAGAGCCAGCGGCCAGAGCGGCGAAAGAAACAGCAGGCTGCCCCAGTGGATGTCTTGCCACAGTCGCGCCAGGCGGCTGGCGAAAAAACCGTTGGCCTGTTGGGTGGCATGCTGGCTGATCATTTGCAGCTGACGCAGGGCCAGCGGAATGTCGGATAGGGGTTTGGCGGGCAGTCGGGCGAGCAGTTCTTCGGTGCGTTTCAAACCGAGGCGATTGATCGCCACCTCAAGGTTTTCCGCCGGTTCGGTCATGCTGCCCTGGGTGTGACGATTTGCCTCACGAATCACGCTCAAGGCCAGTGCCGGGCTTTCTTGCATGAGGTCGGCGATGTCGCGCACAGAACTGCGACTATTGCGAAGTGCCTTGCAAACACGGTCATGACTGGCTTGAGGAACCGGCAGGCGCACGGCATCGAGTAGTTTGACCCAGCCTTGGAGGGTGGTCGGTTTTAGAGCTGGAACGTTCGTTTCGTTAGCCATGGTTGGACGCGATCATCGTCTGCATTACCTATGCCCGGAGCGGGCCAAATTGGCTTTTCGCCTGAACTGGCTATAGTCTGGCGCAGTTTTGCCGATAAGTAGAAGAAGAGATTTTTTAACTTCCGAATATGACCTTGAACCCGACTCAGTAAGTGCTCCCCTACCTATGGCTAAAATAATCGGCATCATTGTCGTATTCGCGAGCGTGCTCGGCGGATACGTGCTTTCCCACGGCAAGATTGCCGCCCTGATTCAGCCTTTCGAGGTGATGATCATTGGTGGCGCTGCACTGGGTGCATTCCTGCAGGCCAACCCCGGTTACATGACGATGCACGTGCTCAAGAAGTCGTTGGGCATGTTCAGTTCGCGTTTCACCCACACCTTCTACCTTGAAGTCCTGGGCCTGATCTACGAGATCCTCAACAAGAGCCGCCGCGAAGGCATGATGGCCATTGAGGGTGACATCGAAGACGCCTCGGCGAGCCCGATTTTTGCCAAGTACCCGGCTGTATTGAAAGACACACGCATGACGGCGTTTGTCTGTGATTACCTGCGCATCATGTCCTCCGGCAACATGGCTCCCCACGAACTCGAAGGCTTGTTCGACATGGAGCTATATAGCCTCAAGGAAGACCTTGAGCATCCGTCCCACGCGGTGAACGGTGTTGCTGATGCCATGCCCGGTTTTGGTATCGTCGCAGCGGTACTGGGTATCGTAGTGACCATGGCCTCCCTGGGTGAGGGCGACCAGAAAGCCATTGGTATGCACGTTGGTGCGGCACTCGTGGGTACATTCTTCGGTATTCTCGCGGCCTACGGTTTTTTTGGTCCGCTAGCCACCTCCCTGGCGCACGATGCCAAGGAAGAACTGAACGTTTACGAAGCCATCAAGGCTTCCTTGGTGGCCTCGGCTTCCGGCGTGCCGCCATCGTTGGCGGTCGAGTTTGGGCGCAAAGTGCTGTACCCGGCGCACCGGCCTAGTTTCGCCGAGCTTGAACAAGCGGTTCGCGGTCGCTAAGTCATGGAAAATAACCAGCCGATAATCATCAAGCGCGTCAAGCGCATCGCTGGCGGGCATCACGGGGGCGCCTGGAAAATCGCCTTCGCTGACTTCGCCACGGCGATGATGGCGTTCTTCCTGGTGCTGTGGCTGTTGTCCACGGCCACGCCGGAACAGAAGATCGCCATTGCCGGTTACTTCAAGGACCCGGTCGGCTTCTCGGAAAGCGGCACGCCTTACATTATTGACCTGGGCGGCACACCGACGCTCGCGCCGGAAAACACCCTGAACCCCGAGGTGAAGTCTCAGCCTCAGCCAGACAAGGTGACAGTGGACACCGATCAGGTCGAAGGCATGGCCGAGCAGGTCGAGAAAGAACGTCTGGAACTGCTGTTGCAAGAACTGCAGAACAAGGTCAATGAAAACCCGCAACTGCAGAAGTTCAAGGACCAGATCCTGTTCGAAATCACGCCGAATGGCTTGCGCATCCAGATCATGGACGCAGAAAACCGGCCGATGTTCGACTCAGGCTCCGCGCGACTGAAGCCTTATTTTGAAGACATCTTGCTGGCCATGGCTGACACCATTAAAGCGGTGCCGAATAAAATCAGCATCAGCGGTCACACTGACGCCAAGCCGTTCTCCGGCACCGGCGACTTTGGTAACTGGGAGTTGTCGGCTAACCGTGCCAACGCTGCCCGTCGTGCGCTGGTTGCCGGCAGTTACCCGGATTCTCAAGTGGCGCGGGTCGTCGGTTACGCCTCGTCGGCGTTGTTCGATCGCGAGCATCCATTCAATCCGGTCAACCGCCGTATCGACATCGTCGTACTGACGAAGAAGGCGCAGGCGGCCATCGAAGGTTCGCAAGGTGCAGACCCGACATCGACACCGGACACTCCCGCCGGTGCGCCGACCGCGCCTGCGGATCCGAACGCCTTGCCGGCGGATAAACAGCCGGTGCCAGCCCATGAGCTTCGCGAGCGGTTGAACCTGTTCGAGGACGCTGCGCCGAAACCGGGCGCACCCGCCAAGCCTGCGGATCCGCCAAAGCAGTGACCCAAAAAAGCCACGATGATCGTGGCTTTTTTGTTTCTGGGACGTTGCGGCTTGCCTGTTGTTTGTGGAGGGGCTTCCATCCAAACACTTGCAGCTGCTGCGTCACTATTACCGCTTCCTCAGCCTCACCCAGTAATATTTTTAAATACGGAAAGCTCCTACGGGCTTTGCAGGGGTGTCTGACATTAATTTTTCTTCCTCCTTGCTAGCTTGCTCGGCAATTGACGCCTACTCCTATCCGCTATGGATTGAGCTTCGCGCCTTGTCTTTCAGCTCAAGGATTAGCGTATGTTCGCGCGGGCCAATGTTGCGCACTTCGAACTAAAAATTCCTAACGTCCGTAACGATTTCAAGGTGCTCGCGTTTGACGGTGTCGAGGCCATCAGCGCCTTGTACGCCATCCACGTTGAGCTGGTCAGCGAGCACCCGGATTTCGATCTGGAGCGCCTGCTCAGTCAGCCGGCGTTTCTGCAATTTGGCTTCAACGGCGAAGGCCTTCACGGCCGCATCGAAGACGTCATGGTCGGTGAGGCCGGCAAGCGCCTGACCCGTTATCACCTGACGCTGGTGCCGGCGCTGCACTATTTGCAGTTCAGCCACAACCCACGGATTTTCCAGCGGTTGACGGTGCCGCAGATCATCACGCAAGTGCTCAAGGGGCACGGCATCCTGAGCGATGCGTTCAGCTTCCATGTCAGCACCAGCCCCGAGCGCGAGCACTGCACTCAATACGGTGAAAGTGACCTGGATTTCGTCCAGCGCTTGTGCGCCGAAGACGGCATCGCGTGGCATCACCAGCATTCATCGGGCGGTCATCAGTTGGTGTTCACCGACGATCAAACCTTCTTCCCTAAACTGGGCGCCACCCCCTACCAGCAAGACTCGGGCATGGTCGCGGAGCACCCGGTGGTCAACCAGTTTTCCATGCGTTTCAGCACGCGTACCAGCAACGTGACGCGCCGCGACTACGACCTGAAACGGCCACAGCTGTTGCTGGAAAACAGCTTCAG
The DNA here is from genome assembly GCF_034351645.1 of Pseudomonas sp. DC1.2. Taxonomy (NCBI): domain Bacteria; kingdom Pseudomonadati; phylum Pseudomonadota; class Gammaproteobacteria; order Pseudomonadales; family Pseudomonadaceae; genus Pseudomonas; species Pseudomonas sp. DC1.2. Next base: position 468,286 of record NZ_CP133782.1, read on the forward strand.
CGCCGAGTTCACCCCGGTGCTGGAAGACTACGATTACCCGTTGCTGATGCAGACTGAAAAGCGCGGCAGACAACTCGCCCGTCAGGCCTTGGAGCGCCACCGCACCGACTATCAGTTGGCCCAAGGCACAAGCGATCAGCCGACCCTGCGCAGCGGTCACTTTTTTGACCTGATGGAGCATCCGCGTAAAACCGCCAACGATCTGTGGCTGCTGCTAAGCGTTACGCACTTTGGGAAACAGCCACAAGCACTCGAAGAGGTGATCACCCTCGACGTCAAACCCGAAGAGGGTTTCACTCAGGGTTACCGCAATACGTTCAGCGCCATTCCGTGGGACGTTTTTTATCGTCCGCCGCTGTGCCCACGCCAAGCGCAGCTGGTCAGCCAGACCGCACGCGTCACCGGGCCGGTGGGCGAAGAGATTTTTTGCGATGAGTTTGGTCGGGTAAAGGTCGAACTGCCTTGGGACCGCGCCGAACTCAACAGCGATAAAAGCAGTTGCTGGCTACGGGTCTCGTCCAGTTGGGCGGGCGAGCAGTTCGGCGCGGTGACCATCCCGCGCATCGGCATGGAAGTCGTCGTCACCTACCTCGAAGGCGACCCCGACCAGCCGCTGATCACCGGTTGCGTGCCGAACAAAGTCACCTGCGTCGCCCATGCCTTGCCCGAACACAAAACCAAAACCGTATTGCGCAGCCACAGCTCGCCGCGCACCGGCGGCTACAACGAACTGTCGCTGGAAGACCGCGCCGGGCAGGAAAAAATCTACCTGCGGGCCCAGCGCGATATCGAGCAACTGATCCTCAACGACAGCGACAGCCGCATCGGCAACGACCGCCGTGAACAAATCGCCCGCGACAGCCACAGCCTGATCGGCAACGACCGTTTCGAACAGGTGGACCAGCACAGCGCCAGCCTGATCAAGGGCGACGAACTGCACACCACCGAAGGCGCGCGCAATACGGTGATCGGCGGTGAAGAACGGATCAGCATCAGCAGTAACGCCAGCACCACGGTGGCCGGAACGCTGGTGATTCAGGCGGGTTCGCAAGCGCATATGACGGCCGCCAATGTGGTGATTGAGGCCGACGTGAGCCTGACGCTTGAAGCCGGTGGCCAACACATCGTGATCAACGCCAGCGGGATTTTCAGCAGCGTGGCCATTGTTCAGGGCGGGGCGCCGGTGGTGGGGATGGCTGCTCAGGCTGCGCTGTCGGTTGTGCCGCAGGGGACTGAGTCCGTGAGGGTTGACACCCTACCTATGGAAGCCCTGCTCAAACAGGACATCGTCTTTCGTGAGGCCAATATTGGCCTCTGCCCGGTGTGCGACGCCGCCCAGCAAAGCCACGAAGCTGAAGGGACGCCAGCATGACGTCAACCACCCCAAACAAAGGACTGCTCCTGCTTGACGGTGCCCACTATGAGAGCGCCATGGATTGGCTCCTCGAGCACTACGGCCCGGACCAACCTCAGCCGCTATTCAAGGGCACCGCTTACGAGCCCATTGGTGCCGCGGGCCCGTTTCTCCTGAATGCCTCGTTCGGCAGCGCAACCTATGCCGCGTGGTGGGGCGGTTCCGACTTGCAGCACGGTGTGTGGCTGGCTTCTGCGCAAAGCGCCCGACAGTTGTTATCGATCCTGCAACGTCGCTTACGCATTTTTGATGAGCAACAGCGTGAGTTCTGGTTACGCCTGGCGGATGGCGCTGTTCTAAGCCGTGCCTGGATGGCCGGTGCGCAATGGCCCGCAGGTTTTTGGCATGGCGTGGATAGCGTCTGGCTACGGCATGGCAATACAGCGGTGTGCGCTTGGGAAAACCCAACACCTGAATTCGACGCGGCACCGGTCAACAAAGGTCTGGCTGCGCAAATCACTCTGCCTGAGCCGCTGCTGGATGCACTCGGTTTGCCTGCCAGCCCGGAGCGGAAAGCATGAGCACACACGATAAAAGCCGCTTTGGCACGTGTCCGCTGTTTGTTGCAGTCCTGCCACTGCGATATGCCTTGGGCCCCACAAACGCTGTCGATACCAGCGCCCATGACGTGCCTGCTCTGAATGGCCAGTTTCCCGAACTGGGCCCGAGGCATCCTGATCTGACCGCGCACACGCTCAACTACACCTCCCGTTTGTTGCGCGACGGTTGGTTGTACGTGTGGCAGAGCAATCCACCCAGACTGGTGGAGTATGAGATTGAAAAAGCGCAGCTCACGCAAACCACGCGCTCAGGCAAGGTGATCGACACCCGAGTCAAGCCGCATCTGTTGCTCAGGGCCGGTGATGCTGCCGCGTTGGTGTGGTCGCCCGTGCGCTGGAGCGAACCGCAGTACAAATCCGCCAGAACAAGCCCCTTCGTGCGCCAGCGCATCATGCGCAGTTTTGTGCCGGGCGTTGCGCCGTTCAGTGGTCCCGTCGACACAGTCACCAAGCAGATTGGCGAATACAACGATGCGACGCGCTACGGTTGGAGCACTGAACCCGAAACGGAACATGCCCCCGACTGGCTGAAGTTGCAGCGCCAGATGAAAGCGTGCGAGCAACAAACCTTCGCGATCATTGATGACGCATGGGGCGTGCTGCTCGACCTCGCGGCATTGATGCGTGTGCGTAAGGAGGCTTTCGACAGTTATCAGGAGCATCACGCTGAAGAGTGGGCGATGGCCAATGTCATCAAGTCACTGAGCGAAGGCGACCGTCAACTAAGCACGCAACTGCCGTCGATCACCCGTTATGACGAACTCCAACGGGCGTGGAAAGATCAAGACATCCAGAACGATCGATATACCGCCGATATCCGACGCCTGGCCCAACTCTGGGTGGCGTGGTTCAACACCCAGCAAGTGGCTGGCCCGTCGAGCATGGACACAGCGTGCGGTCATTTCGATATAACTCAAGCGCTTGCTCGTGAGGCGCTGGAGTTGCATTTTGCTGCTGCTTGTTTGGGGCCGGCGAACACTAGTGTTGGGGCTCAGGCCATTACCTTTAGTCTGGAAGGTAACCAGGCCGGTAAGCCTTGGCTGCTTTGGGCGTTGCTCGGGTTGCCATCTCGGTTGGGTGTTGGCGAGATTAAATATCTGGTGGACTTCAGTGATGTGGTTCGCGACAACATGGCGGCCGCGCAAGAGGGCACCAACAATCTCGCAAGGGTTTTCGGTTATGCAGGGGCGATCAATCAGACGGCCGACAAACTGAAGCAACACAAACCGGCTTCAAGCATTGAGGCCTTGTTTCTGTCCATCGCGCCGGTGGCGGGGCTGCAATTGCATCAGGGCGAACAGACCAGCAGTGCGGCGGGGCGTTTGTACCTGGCGGCAGCGCTGGCCCGCAGCGACCAGCGCATCCAGACTTCGGGCGTCACGCCGCGTCAATTAGGTGAGTGGTATAGCGATTTGATGGGTACGCGTCAGTCATTGCCCACTCATTTGAATGTCGCGCCGCTGGTCAGCGGAGTGGCTGACGGTATTCCGTTCATGCACTTGGTTCCGGCCAGTACCAAGCTGCCACCGTTGCCGGTGAATCTGGCGGCCGGTGTTGAATTGAGCAGTGTGTTTGATGTGAAAAGTACGCTGAGTAAGGCGTCGATCAAGTCGATTTTGATGTTGGTGGCGGGGGTGAATTTTGTTTCTTCGGGAGAGCAGGTTTTTGAAAAGCGGACCTACAAAAGTGTATTTGTCACGGCCGGGGCGGCGATTGGTGTTGGGGCCGCAGCTGCGGCGGTCTTTCAGCGAGTAACAGAGGTTGATTGGGCATCAGCCGTTCGCCATAGCGGCAACTCTTCAGTTTCATCTCGGCTGCTTTTAAGCAAGGCGTTAAGGCGGGCTGCCACTACTGCTTTGGCGCAGGGCGTCTTTCTAGCATTTGATGTTGTGCTCTATGGGGTCGACGCCTTTGAAGCCTACAAAGCAGGCGATTTCGACACGATGGCTGTGAACTTGGCGGTAGTAGGGGCTTCACTGGCAAGTATCAGGCTTCAAGTCCAGGCTTTTCGGGAACTGCGAGTGGCGCGAGCCGCTGTAATAGTAGGAGATGTGGCGACTATTGCCAGAGGGATCAACGTGGTACCCCATCTCGGTGCCAAGCTATTGGGCCTCGCTGTTGTGATTGTGGGTGGAGTCATTGCCCGTCTCTATACCACGGACTCGTCGCTGGAAAAATGGGTAAAAACCAGCCGCTTCGGTATACGTCCAGACGACACTTGGTCCCACGACTATGCGCTGTCCATGGATAAGATGTATTCCACTCTGTTTCCCATTAGTTTTGATGCCTACCGGTTGGCAGAAATGCATCCCTATCAAGGGCAAGTGACGTCCACCTACCTAATGCTGAAACTACCGGGAGAAAACGTGCAGATGTCCGACGCCATGGTTCACTTCAAGGGTGTCGAGGTCTGGGGCGATACACTCGGCTATCACTCCGAACAGATAAGAAAGGTCGAATGGACGGGTAAAGATTTTTCCCGACACAGTGGTACCCGCATTCCGGTTTCCGCCGGCATCACTCCTTATCGCCGTGTTTATCATGAAGATGGAGTGCGGGACTTGAAGTACGTTGAGGGGGAATTGATCTATTCACCACAAGAAGGACTGACGCTACCCGCGGTAAAAATCATGGAACGAGCATGGATATAAGTACGCAAGAGACGCCTCGCTACAGTGCTACCCCCACAGTTATCCTTGCGGCGGACAAATCGACGGGTGAACAGCTAATGGAGTTGTTTATCACTGAAGAACACACCGAGCATTACTTGGCGTTACAAGCGGGTGGCGACTCTGATCGAGGAATACTGACGGGAGTGCTGGGCGGAATAGGGGGCTGTGCTTTGGTGGGGCTTGGCCTTTTAGGCGCAATGCAAGGCAAGCTCGACATCACATATATGACGTTCGTTACAGGCCTGTTCCTATTTCTGGTGCCTTTCTTTTGGGAAGTCCTTCGCCCCTTGCCATTGCCCATTCTATTTAACCGCCGAACCCGCGAAGTGTATTTTTATCATGAAGGTAATCTTTATCACGCTCCATGGGATGGCATCTGCGCCGTAGCCAATGAATTTCAATTGGTTGGTGCTCAAATCGGTGGTATGCAAAGCGCCTCACTGGAAATTAGGATGTGGAAATTTGAAGAATCGGAAACCGCTCTGATGGTTAGCCTCGGCTCTCCATTCGGTAAATCATTGGAGATGCAAAAAGGCTTTTGGGAGTACATCCGCTCCTACATGAACAACGGCCCCTATTTCGATGAGTACGGTAATCACAGTGAGTCGGACGTATTTGTACAAGGCCAGTTGTCCGTGCGGCCTAGAATGAGCGACAGCTTCAAACAGACACTGGAGCGGATAAAACAGGCAAAGCGAGAGAACGGAGGTAAAAACTATCTGCGCAGTATCGATGTTTTGGGCTTAGTACTCGATCTTTGCTTCTATCCCACCTGTCGCATTCAAGAACTCACCTACAGCCTCGCCAAGCGCCGCTCCCGCAACCTGTGGCCGAAAGTTGTCACTGAACGCCTGAAACCCGACGGTCCGAATACGCGTCTTGTTGATCTGGAGGATCGGCAGGATCGTGTAGCTTCGAACGAAGGCTGATTTGCTTTTCGTTGATTGAACTGAAATTAACAGCGATGAATATCGTGGAATAAGTATGGATATTAATAAGTCAGCATCTCCCCACGCCACTGCACCCACCGTAAGGCTCGAGGCGGCAAAGCCCACAGGTGAAAAGCCAATAGCCCCATTTATTATCGATGAGCACAATGAGGACTACTTAACACTGCAAGATGCGGGCGAACCGGATCGAGGGCGCCTGGCTGGCTTCTTTGGGTGGTTGGCAATTGCACTGTTATGTCTGGAGCTACTGTTAATGCTCTATGGGATACACAAGAGTGTCCTTGTAGAATTGGGAATCACAACCCTTTTGTTTTTTGTTTTATTTGTATGGGAAGCCCATCGCCCTTTACCGCTGCCGATTGTGTTCAATCGCCGTACACGCGAAGTATACGTCGATCAGGATGGGGTTCTGTTTCACGCCCCGTGGGATGGTCTTTGCGCCGAGGTCGATGAGTTTCAGCTCGTCGATACTCAATTAGCGAGCATGCAAAACGCTACGCTGGAAATTAGTGTATGGAAATTCCAACAACCGGAAATGGTACGGATGATCAGTCTTGGTACGCCTTTTGGTAAAACACTGAACCTGCAAAAAAGCTTTTGGGAGTATCTGCGCGCCTATATGAATAACGGTCCTTGGTTCGATGGCCAAGGTAATCACAGTGATTCGGACGCGTTTGTAAAAAGGCAGTTGTTAATGCGTCAAAAAATTAGCACCCGTTTGATGTCGAAACCTACACCAATAGAACAGATGGAAAAGGAGGGTGGAGACGAAAACTACATAAGCGGAAGGGATGCAATAAAAATAATACTTAAACCGATTTTCTACCCCCTGGATCGAATTCAAAAACTTGTCTACGGTTTCGCCAAGCGCCGCTCTCACAACGTGTGGCCCCATGTTATAACCGAGCGGCTCAAGCCCAATGGACCCATTACGCGTCTTGTCGATCTAGAGGATGAAAAAAAACCGTGACGATTAGATTTGATTGCACTGTCGGTCTCTAAAACTAATGCGGTGCGCTGAAAATTAAATTTTCAATCGGTCATGTCTAAATACGATGTTGCTATGGCTGCTGCGAAGATCAAGGGGTAATTATGCGAGCTACATGGAATCCTTATACAAGCTTGACGCACATCTATTGGTTATGTGGAAGCTGTGTTGTTAGTTTTGCAATGCTGGGGATGATTTTTTTTCCTTACGGGGCACTGGGGCGCTACGTGGCAGGGTGGCCCATTGGGATGTCAATACTGATGAGTATTGTGTTGAGTGTGATTAGCAGTTTTTCAAAACGTGATCATAAAGTGAGTATTTCAGTTGTTCCGCAAGGTTTAATGTTTCGCGATGAGGCCGTTGGTTATAAGCGACAGGAGTTGATTCTCAGGGAGGAAATACATTCGATTCATGTTCGGCGAAACCCATTTTTCAAATCGCTTGTTATTGAGTTGAAAGAGGATAATCAGCGCTTTTTTTTGAGTAATGCGGCTTTTACGGACGGGTTCTTTGATCAGGTTCGGGCACACATTAAATATGAGTGTTGAAACATGCGTTCAAAGCCCCTCGTAACATCCCCGACAGCGTCGTGTGCCTGTGTTTGAAAAATGCCAAACGTCATGGCCTGAGGTATTTCGCCCACGCTGCACATGTATTGATTCACAACGAGTGTGACGTCTATGACGCTCATCGCTGGAAGGTGGAAAAAAGCAGCCGTTTGAATATCAGGAAGCCGCGATATTCGCGGCTTATTTGGGCCTGTCAGAAGCCTCGATGAATACGATTTTTGAGTTGGTCGTGGAAGTGTTCGGCGTTCTTTTTGTAAGTGCCGCGCAAGGATTCATTGACCGAATCCAATGTCATCGAGCGTTTATTGGTCACTTCTTCCCGGTAAGCATCGATAAAGAACTCAATATCTTTTTCGCTGCTCAGCTTCGGCCATTTATCCAGGTACAGCGGCAGCTCCGCCGGGCCAGTCCGGAACGAGCAGATGCGGCGATTGCTGATGGTCGCCTCACCGATTTCGAACGGTACCCACCAGGAATTTGCGGTCCTTTCGGACACCACGGCCAACAGGTGTGTGCATTCGCTGATGTTGCGCGTGATCACCCCGGTGATGTCGTCGGTGGTCTGCGACTCGGGATCGAGCACGTCGAGGTAGGTTTTGATGTTGGCTTGCTGTAGCCGTTTGTTGATGGCGATGGCTTGCGGCCGATCCATGTGGCGGTAGCTGATAAACACTGGCATCAAAAATGTCCCTTGATCGCGAGTTCGCGGTAGTAGGCGCCGAGCGCGGTAAGGCGGCAGCCAGTGGAGTGCATGGCCGCGAAGTACATGTGCTCGGCGTCGACCGGTTCGATCAGGCTGTGGCGGTTGCATTTCTGCAGTTGTTGAAAAATTTCTCCATTGTCGGGATCGAACGTGGCTTCGGTGGGTTCGTAGCTGGGGTCGAGCGGATAGACAAAACTGGGTTCGGGGAACCAGTCCTTGAGTTTGCGCAAGGTTTCTTCAGCAATCAGCGGCGCTACTTCGCGCAGCGGGACGAATTGAGAAACATTGGTTTTGAATACCGGGCGCTGTTCCCACGCGCCCAGCGCATTGTCGACAAACGAATACACGCTGCCGGGAGTCACCCTGCCCAGCACATTGGCCGCGCCGCCGTGCAAGGCCTGCAACAGCAGTCCGGTGAATACGCCGTGGCCACGCGATTCCAGTGCCAACTGCTCTTTCTTGCAGGCGGTCAGGATGGTCATGCCTTCGCCGACCACGCTGTTGCCGCCGCGCAACCCGCGCATCGCGGCGGCGGCGCCGGCCTGGCAGCAATCGAGGATGATGATTTTATTCTTGATCTGCGGGGCGTTGTCCGCCCAGTTCAAGATATCGCTGATGCGAATGCCATCTCCGCCATGCGCAAAGTCCTGAGGAATCAGCAGCCCTTCGTCGATGCTGGTGTCGAACTGACCGTGGCCGGCGAAATACAGCAGCGCCACATCACAATCACCGGAAAACAGGCTCTGGATGTGCTGTTTCATCGCCGTCAGTGAGAGGTCATCCTCGGCGGAGGTCAGCACCTTGCTGCTGAAGTTGGGGCGGCCGTTGGCATGCCGTTCCAGTACCGACGCCATAGCCATGGCGTCGTTGTTGCAGCCGCTTAGCGGTGAGACATGCTGATAATGGTTGATACCGATGAACAATCCCTTGCGCATGCTCATACCGCCGTGTGCAGGCGAATCGCGTTGACGATGCTGTTGGTGTTCCACGCACATTCGGCATGTGCGGCGTCACGTACCACCGTGGAGATTCGCTCGGCCCCGAACGGTTTGACCGCGATGATCACCTTGCCCATGCGCTTGGCGATCTCGATCTCCTTGTTGATCCACTTGCTGTATGTGGAATACATGCCGGCCATGATCAGTACCGCCGAGCACGGGCGGATTTTGTTTTCGATTGCCTCGACCAGTTGCTTGTCGGTCTTCGCGCCAATAATCGGGTTTTCGGGTGGCACCGAAAAATTCTTGAAGGTGAAGGTCGGGTGCGCGTTGAGCAGGCGCACGAGATTGTCATGCGTGTCGGAGTAGTTCCACGAATGGCTGATGAACAAATGATAGGTTTGCATGGGCGTCCCTCTGTATCGCCAAAAGGGCGAAGAGGGCTTGAATTTAGGCAGTTGAATGAAGGTGGCAAGGGCTTTGCGTTAAAACAGAAATGCCCTACAGGCACTTGTGAGCGGGCCCTACAGAGTGATCTGGCGTTTAAGTCGGCGAGGGTTTTGTAGGTCTAAAATAGCGACGCGCCGCCCCGTCGATGTCGGGGGGGCGCGCACGTCTGTTTAATAGCTGGTTTCCGGCAGGCTGGCGATGATCGAGCGGTAGCTGTTCATCCTTTGCTGTTGCACGCGACCCTCTTCAAGGCCTTTGAGCAAGGCGCAACCCGGTTCGCGGTCGTGCTTGCAGTCGCGGAAGCGGCAAGTGCCGATCAAGTCGTTGAACTCAATGAAGCCAGCTTCAACGTCGGCACGGCTGACGTGGCCCAGGCCGAATTCACGGATACCAGGGGAGTCGATGAGTTCGCCGCCGCCGGGGAAGTGGAACAACCGTGCGGTGGTGGTGGTGTGCGTACCTTGGCCGGAAAGCTCGGACAGCGGGCCGACGCGGGCTTCGACTTCGGGCAGCAGGCTGTTGACCAGCGATGACTTGCCGACGCCGGACTGGCCGACGAAAACGCTGATGCGCCCGTCCAGCTGTTCCTGCAATTGCTCCATGCCATTGCCGTGGTGCGCCGAGACTTCCAGTACCGGATAGCCCAAGGTGCGGTATACCGCCAGCAAGGCATTCAGCGCCGGGGCATTCTGCTCGTCGATCAAGTCGAATTTGTTGAGCAGCAACAGCGGCCGGATTCCGGCGTGCTCAGCGGCAACCAGGTAACGATCGATCAGGTTGGCGTGGGGCTCGGGCAGCGGGGCGAAGACGATGACGATCATGTCGACGTTGGCTGCTACCGGCTTGAGTTGGCCGCGGCTGTCCGGACGGCAGAGCTCGGTTTTTCGTGGCAGTTGCGCGACGATGACCCCTATGCCCTGGTTGCCGGCGCGCCATACCACCTGATCGCCTGTGACCAGCGCGGGGAGGTTGGCGCGCAAGTGGCAGCGGAATACCTGGCCTGCCAACTCGCCATCGAGCGCTTCGACTTCGACCTGCACACCGAAGTGCGCGATCACCAAGCCGGTCTGTTCCGCGCCCAGGTCGCCGCCTTCAAGTGCCTCGACAGCTGAGGACTCGCGTTTGGCGGCGCGGGCAGCGCGCTCGCCCTGAATTTTTTCGATGCGCCAGTTTTGACGACGATTGAGTTGGCGTTTGGCCATGGGTGTTCCGTATCAAGAATGCAGCGATTAGATAAAACGGTCGCGAGTTTAGCACGCCCCGCTGGTTGCCTAGGCTAAACTGCGCAGCATTGCCTAGGAGCCGCCGTATGCATAACCCGCAGAATCTGATCTGGATCGACCTGGAAATGACCGGTTTGAACCCGGATACCGACGTCATCATCGAGATGGCGACCATTGTCACTGACAGTAATCTGAACACCTTGGCCGAAGGGCCGGTGATTGCTATCCACCACAGCGACGAGATTCTCGCCGGCATGGACGAGTGGAACACCCGCCAACATGGCGGCTCGGGTCTGACCCAGAGGGTTCGCGACAGCCGGATCAGTATGGCCGAAGCCGAAGCCGAAACTATCGCCTTCCTGGAAAAATGGGTGCCGAAGGGCAAGTCGCCGATCTGTGGCAATAGCATCTGCCAGGACCGCCGCTTTCTTTACACCCACATGAAAGCGCTGGAAAGCTACTTTCACTACCGCAACCTCGACGTTTCGACCCTTAAAGAGCTGGCTGCGCGCTGGGCGCCGGACGTGCGTGACAGCTTCACAAAGGGCAGCACTCACCTGGCCCTGGACGATATCCGAGAATCCATCGCCGAGTTGCAGCACTACCGCAAGCACTTCATCAAGTTCTGATGTGGCGGCGTCCGCAATCACGCCTTCGCGGGCACGCCTCACGCCTACAGTTCTGGGCTGTACCGTAGAAGCGAGGTGCGCCGCGAAGCCGTCAGCCCGGCCGTACTGTGTGATTGCCCTCTTTTGGTGCCGCCACGAAATGGCTAGACTGCGCGCCTTCCTGCCAGGACTGCCGCCATGTTGCTGATGCTCTACCTGATCGCCATTACCGCCGAGGCCATGACCGGTGCCTTGTCTGCCGGCCGTCGTGGCATGGACTGGTTTGGCGTGGTGTTGATCGCCTGCGTCACGGCCCTGGGCGGCGGTTCGGTGCGCGATGTGTTGCTCGGCCACTACCCGCTGACGTGGGTCAAGCATCCGGAATACCTGGTGCTGACCTCGGTAGCGGCGATGTTCACGGTCTTCACTGCCCGGTGGATGCGTCACCTGCGTTCGCTGTTTCTGGTGCTCGACGCCGTTGGTCTGGTGGCATTCACCTTGATCGGTTGCATGACGGCCCTGGAAATGGGGCAGGGCATGCTGGTGGCGTCGGTCGCCGGTGTCATCACCGGGGTTTTTGGCGGCATCCTGCGCGATATCTTCTGCAACGATATACCGCTGATCTTCCGTCGTGAGCTCTATGCCAGCGTCTCGTTCGCCGCGGCATGGTGTTACATGCTCTGTATCTACCTGCAATTACCCGGTGAGCAGGCGATTCTGATCACGCTGTTTGGCGGCTTCCTCCTGCGTTTGCTGGCGATCCGTTTCCACTGGGAAATGCCCAAGTTCGTTTATAACGACGAGGCTTGACGCGCCGCGTGTTGCTTGAGCGCCCACTCCACATGCTCTCGCACCAGTTCTGACGGGTATTCGCGCCGTGCCTTCAACGCTTCCAGCACTGGAATGCTCGACGGCGCGTTGCCCAGGCCGACCGCCAGATTACGCAACCAGCGTTCATAGCCGGCTCGGCGCAATGGCGAACCTTCGGTGCTGCTGAGAAAACGCTCCTCGTCCCACATGAACAGTTCGGCCAGTTCAGCATTGTCCAGGTTGTGCCGTGGCTTGAAGTCGTTTTCAGCGGACGGCCGTGCGAAACGGTTCCATGGGCAGACGATCTGGCAGTCATCGCAGCCAAACACGCGATTGCCGATCAGTGGTCGCAGGTCTTCGGGGATGGCGCTTTTCAGTTCGATGGTCAGGTAGGAAATGCAGCGGCGCGCATCCAGCAAATACGGGCCGACGAAGGCGTTGGTAGGGCAGATGTCGAGGCACGCGGTGCAGCGCCCGCAGTGCTCGGTGGTGTGGGCCGGGTCCACCGGCAGCGGTAGGTCGACGAACAATTCGCTCAAGAAGAAGTAACTGCCGGCCTTGCGGTTCAAGACCAGGGTGTTTTTGCCGATCCAGCCGAGTCCGGCTTTTTCGGCGATGGCTTTTTCCAGTACCGGGGCGCTGTCGACGAAGGCGCGATAGCCGAATGGACCGATGACCGCCTGAATTTTGTCTGCCAGTTGCTGCACGCGTTTACGGATCAACTTGTGGTAATCGCGGCCCAAGGCATAACGCGAAACGTAGGCTTTTTCCGGCTGGGCCAGCAATTGTGCCATTTGCGTGTCACCGGGCAGGTAGTCCATGCGCAAGGAAACTACACGCAAGGTGCCGGGGACGAGTTCTTCCGGGTGCGAGCGTTTGCTGCCGTGGGCGCCCATATAGTCCATTTCGCCGTGGTAGCCGGCTTCGAGCCATCGCTCCAAGTGTTGCTCATGCTCACCGAGGTCCAGGCCGCTGATGCCGACTTGCTGAAAGCCCAGCTCACGGCCCCAGTCCTTGATGGATTGAGCGAGGGCGGGCAGGTCTGTAGTAATAGCGGGCATGAGACGAGAGAAACCGGAGCTGAGGTGCGTATAATTCTGCCAGACATCGGAGCCCGAAGACGCATGCCGCACACTAAAGATGATTTACCCGACGCACTGTACAGCGCTGCGCAAGTGCGTGGGCTCGATGCGAGCCTGATCGCGGCCGGCACGTCGGGCTTCGAGTTGATGCGGCGAGCGGCCCGGGCGACGTGGCGTGCGATCGTTCGACAGTGGCCGATGGCTAACGAATTGAGCGTCATGGCCGGCCACGGCAACAATGCCGGTGACGGTTATCTGGTGGCCGTATTGGCCCGTCGTGCCGGGTGGTCGGTGCGGGTGTTCAGCGTGGTCGATCCTCAACGCTTGCAAGGTGATGCGGCGTTGGCCCATGCCGAAGCCGTTTCTGAAAAAGTAATTATCCAAGCCTGGAGCGCAGATGCCGAATTTCGCGGCATTGTGTTGGACGCACTGCTGGGCACGGGTCTGAGCGGTGAGGTGCGTGAACCTTTCGTCATGGCCATCGGCGCCATCAATGCCAGCGGGTTGCCCGTGGTCGCGGTTGATATCCCTTCGGGGCTGTGTGCCGATACCGGTCACATCCTCGGCGCGGCGGTTCAGGCTGATCTGACCGTAACGTTCGTTGGTCTGAAACTGGGGCTGTTCACGGGTGACGCCGCGGATGTGGTGGGTAAGTTGGTTTTCAACGATTTGCACGCTGACCCTGCGTTGGTCGAGGCGGTCGCCTTGAGCGCGCTTCTTTTAACCCCCCGTAATCTGCCGCGATTGGCCTCTCGTGCGCCCTCCTCGCACAAAGGCACGTTAGGTCATGTGCTGCTGATCGGCGGAGACCGGGGCTTGGGCGGTGCGATCCTGCTCAGCGCGCAGAGTGCGCTGCGCTCGGGTGCGGGCATGGTGTCCCTGGCCACGCGTAGCGAACACGTGTCGGCGGCATTAACGCGTCTGCCTGAGGTGATGGTGCTGGGTACGTCGTCGGCCAATCAACTGATGGGTTTGCTTAAGAAAGCTACGGTGCTGGTGGTCGGGCCGGGACTTGGTCAGGCCGGTTGGGGGCGCAGTCTGTTGTCGGCGGCCGCTAACGCAGCGTTGCCGCAAGTCTGGGATGCCGATGCGTTGAACCTGTTGGCCAGCGAGCACGTGAGCTTGCCCAAGGACTGCGTGATCACTCCGCACCCTGGCGAAGCGGCACGATTGCTGGGGATATCGACGGCTGAGGTTCAGGCTGATCGTCCGGCCGCGGCTCATGCGCTGAGCAAAAAATACACCGCTGTCGTCGTGCTTAAAGGCGCCGGCAGTTTGATCGCCAGTCCCGACGGGCGTCTGGCGCTGTGTCACCAAGGCCATCCCGCCATGGCCACTGCCGGTTTGGGTGATGTGCTGGCGGGGCTGGTTGGCGCATTGCTGGCGCAAGGCATGAGCGCGTTCGCCGCCGCTTGTCTGGCCGTCTGGCTGCACGCCAATGCCGGTGAGCAACAAGGTAAGTTCGGCCGTGGTCTGGCGGCCAGTGATCTGATTCCGGCCATTCGTCAGTTGTTGGAGGAGCAAGCACCGTGTCTGAAGTAACCCTGTACCTGGCTGATGAAGAGGCGATGAGCGCATTCGGCGCACTCATTGCGCAAACCACCCAAGGGCATGGCCTGATCTTTCTTGAAGGTGATCTTGGCGCCGGCAAAACCACCTTGTCCCGAGGCATCATCCGCGGGTTGGGGCACGTGGGTGCGGTAAAAAGTCCGACCTTCACTTTGGTCGAGCCCTACGAAATTGGCGACATCCGCGCCTTCCATTTTGACCTCTACCGACTGGTCGATCCGGAAGAGCTGGAGTACCTCGGTATCCGCGACTACTTCGACGACGATGCCCTATGTTTGATTGAATGGCCCCAGAAGGGTGCAGGGTTTTTGCCAAAGCCCGACCTGACCATTACCATTAGCCCGCATGACAGCGGGCGTTCGCTGAAAATTTTGCCTCAAGGCTCGCGTGGCGAGTCTTGGTGTGCCGCTTTGGCATTGGAATTCAAATAAATGATGGGGTCAGGTATGCGCTTTCGCGCGATGGTAGCTGCCGTAGGATTGTTGTTTTTGGCGGTGACCGTCGACGCTGCGGCCGAAACGAAGGTCAACAGCGTTCGCCTGTGGCGGGCGCCGGATAACACGCGACTGGTGTTCGACCTTAGTGGCCCGGTGCAGCACAGTGTGTTTACCCTGACGGCTCCGGATCGGTTGGTCATCGACATCAATGGTGCGACCCTCGGTGCGCCGTTGAAGGTCAACACTGCCAACACGCCGATTACCGCCATGCGTTCGGCCCAGCGTACCCCGACCGATTTGCGGGTGGTCATCGACCTTAAAAAAGCCGTCACCCCGAAAAGCTTCATCCTGGCGCCGAACGCTCAGTACGGTAATCGCCTGGTGGTTGACCTGTTCGACAGCGCTGAAGCCGCTGCGCCCATTCCACCGCCGCCGACCAACGTCGCGACCGTGGCCCCGGTGCCGGTCACTCCAATTGATCCACCGGTGAAGTTGCCACCCGCCCCGGCTGGCAAGCGCGACATTATTGTGGTCATCGATGCCGGCCACGGCGGCGAAGACCCGGGTGCCTCTGGTTCGCGCGGCCAGCATGAGAAAGACGTGGTGCTGGCCATTGCTCGTGAGTTGCAGCGTCAGGTCAACGGCATGAAAGGCTTCCGTGCCGAACTGACCCGTACCGGCGACTACTTCATCCCGTTGCGTGGCCGTACCGAAATCGCCCGCAAGAAAGGCGCCGACCTGTTCGTCTCGATCCATGCTGACGCCGCGCCGTCCTCCGCAGCCTTTGGTGCGTCGGTGTTCGCCTTGTCTGATCGCGGTGCGACGTCGGAAACGGCCCGTTGGTTGGCTGACAGTGAAAACCGTTCCGACTTGATTGGTGGTGCCGGCAGCGTCAGCCTCGACGACAAGGACCGCATGCTAGCGGGCGTGCTACTTGACCTGTCGATGACCGCCTCCCTGACCTCCAGCCTGAACGTTGGTCAGAAAGTCTTGAGCAACATCAGCCGCGTCACACCGTTGCACAAACAACGCGTCGAACAGGCCGGGTTCATGGTGCTGAAATCGCCGGACATTCCATCGATCCTGGTTGAAACCGGGTTTATCTCCAACGCCAATGAGGCGGCCAAGTTGTCCGGGTCGAGCCACCAACAGGCCCTGGCTCGCTCGATCAGCGCCGGCGTTCGTCAATTCTTCCAGCAGAATCCGCCGCCGGGCACTTACATTGCCTGGCTGCGTGATTCCGGCAAAATCGCTCAAGGGCCGCGTGACCATCGCGTCAGTCCGGGCGAGACGCTGGCGATGATCGCCGTGCGTTATCAGGTGTCCCCGGCGACGCTGCGCAGCGCCAACAACCTGAAAACCGATGAGTTGAAAATCGGTCAGACCCTGACCATCCCAGGCACTGAACTGGCGGCCAAGGAATGAACCAAGTGCTGACGAACGCTGGCCGTATCGAGCTGCTCAGTCCGCGGTTGGCGAACCAGATTGCGGCGGGGGAAGTGGTCGAGCGTCCGGCTTCGGTGATCAAGGAACTCTTGGAAAACAGCCTCGACTCTGGCGCCAGGCGCATTGATGTCGATGTGGAGCAGGGCGGTGTCAAGCTGCTGCGGGTGCGCGACGATGGCAGCGGTATTTCTGCCGATGACCTGCCGCTGGCGCTGGCGCGGCACGCTACCAGCAAGATTCGTAACCTCGAAGACCTCGAGCAGGTGATGAGCCTGGGGTTTCGCGGTGAAGCTCTGGCTTCGATCAGCTCCGTGGCGCGATTGACCCTGACGTCTCGCACCAAGGACGCCGATCAGGCCTGGCAAGTCGAGACCGAAGGCCGGGACATGGCGCCGCGGGTACAACCAGCGGCTCACCCGGTGGGCACCTCGGTGGAAGTGCGCGACCTGTTCTTCAACACCCCAGCGCGGCGCAAGTTTCTTAAGACTGAAAAAACCGAATTCGATCACCTGCAGGAAGTGATCAAGCGCTTGGCGCTGGCCCGGTTCGATGTGGCATTTCACTTGCGTCACAACGGCAAAACCATCCTCAGTCTGCACGAAGCCCATGACGACGCGGCCCGTGCCCGGCGCGTGGCGGCGATCTGCGGTTCGGGTTTCCTGGAGCAGGCACTGCCCATCGAAATCGAGCGCAATGGTCTGCACTTGTGGGGTTGGGTCGGCTTGCCGACCTTTAACCGCAGCCAGGCGGACTTGCAGTATTTCTTTGTGAACGGCCGTGCAGTACGCGACAAACTGGTGGCCCACGCCGTGCGTCAGGCTTACCGCGACGTGCTGTTCAACGGTAGGCATCCGACGTTCGTGCTGTTTTTCGAAGTTGATCCAGCGGGGGTTGACGTCAACGTACACCCGACCAAACACGAAGTGCGTTTTCGTGATGGGCGCATGGTCCACGACTTCCTCTACGGCACTCTGCACCGTGCCTTGGGCGATGTGCGACCGGATGATCATCTGGCAGCGCCGGTGGCGACGGCTATTGTTCGGCCTACTGGCATTGATGCTGGAGAATTCGGTCCGCAGGGTGAAATGCGCCTGGCGGCCAATGCGTTGCTGGAGCAGCCGCAAGGGCAGCCGACGTTCAATACGGCGGCGGGGTCAGGCGCTGGCGCCGGTTTTCAGTATCAGTACACGGCACGGCCTCAGTCCGGCGTGCCGGTTGCTGAAGCCCAGGCCGCCTATCGCGAGTTTTTCGCACCGTTGCCTGAAGCCAATGCGGTAGCCCTGCCCGACGGGCAGGACGACATTCCACCATTGGGATACGCGCTGGCCCAACTTAAAGGCATCTACATTCTTTCGGAAAACGCCCAAGGCCTGGTGCTCGTTGACATGCACGCCGCTCACGAGCGGATCATGTACGAGCGCTTGAAGATTGCGATGGCCAGCGAAGGCCTGAGCGGTCAGCCGCTGCTGGTGCCGGAGTCCCTGGCTGTCAGCCAGCGCGAGGCCGATTGCGCGGAAGAACATATCGCGTGGTTCCAGCGTCTCGGCTTTGAATTACAGCGCCTTGGCCCCGAAACCCTGGCCATCCGGCAGATCCCGGCACTGCTCAAACAGGCTGAAGCCAACCGCTTGGTCAGTGACGTTTTGGCGGACCTGATGGAGTACGGCACCAGCGACCGTATTCAGGCGCACCTCAATGAACTGCTCGGCACCATGGCCTGTCACGGTGCGATCCGCGCTAATCGGCGTTTGGCTTTGCCAGAAATGAACGGCCTGCTGCGGGACATGGAAAACACCGAGCGCAGCGGTCAATGCAACCATGGCCGACCGACCTGGACCCAACTGGGGCTGGACGATCTGGACAAACTATTCTTGCGCGGTCGTTGATGAGTCAGCTCCCTCCAGCGATTTTCCTGATGGGCCCGACCGCTGCGGGCAAGACTGATCTGGCCATCGAACTCACTAAAGTGCTGCCCTGCGAGTTGATTAGTGTCGATTCGGCATTGGTTTACCGTGGCATGGACATCGGCACCGCCAAGCCTTCCAAAGATATCCTTGCCGAATTTCCGCACCGTTTGATCGATATTCTTGATCCGGCCGAGAGCTATTCCGCCGCGGATTTCCGTCGTGATGCCCTTCAGGCCATGGCCGAGATCACCGCGCGGGGCAAAATCCCATTGCTTGTAGGCGGCACAATGCTCTACTACAAGGCTTTGGTCGAAGGTCTGGCGCAAATGCCGGCGGCTGACCCGCAGGTTCGTGCGCAAATCGAAGAAGAGGCCGCACGCCTTGGTTGGCAAGCGCTGCACGACCAATTGGCGCTGATTGACCCGGTTTCCGCGGCGCGAATTCACCCGAACGACCCGCAGCGTCTGAGTCGAGCGCTGGAAGTTTATCGCCTGAGCGGTCAGAGCATGACCGAGCTGCGCGAAAGACAATCTGCGCAAACTACTGAAGCAGCAGCTTCGGGACTGCAACAATTGCCCTATACTGTCGCGAACTTGGCTATCGCTCCGGCAAATCGCCAGGTGCTGCACACCCGTATTAAACAAAGATTCACAAATATGTTGGAACAGGGGTTCATCGACGAGGTCGTAGCCCTGCGTACAAGAAGTGACCTGCATTCGGGGTTGCCGTCTATACGCGCTGTAGGGTACCGACAAGTCTGGGACTACCTGGATGGCAAGCTGTCGCAAGCCGAGATGCAGGAGCGGGGAATCATCGCCACGCGCCAATTGGCAAAGCGCCAGTTCACCTGGCTACGCAGTTGGGCTGATTTACATTGGTTGGACAGCCTCGATTGCGACAATCTGCCGCGCGCCTTGAAATACCTTGGGACGATCTCCATATTGAGCTGAGTCCTTGCAATTGCCGTCTATCCTTGGGGGTGCGACGGCCACAAGCCATCTGTTTACCTATTTTTTATATTGAATCCTTAAAGGAGTGCGGCACATGTCAAAAGGGCATTCGCTACAAGACCCTTACTTGAATACTTTACGTAAAGAGAAAGTTGGGGTTTCCATCTATCTGGTCAACGGTATCAAACTGCAAGGCACGATCGAGTCTTTCGACCAGTTCGTTATCTTGTTGAAAAACACCGTAAGCCAGATGGTTTACAAACACGCTATCTCTACAGTAGTGCCGGTTCGTCCAATTCGTCTGCCTAGCGCAACCGAATCCGAAGCAGGTGATGCTGAGCCAGGTAACGCCTGATAGGAGTCTCCTTTGTTCTTTGAGCGCCACAGTGGTGGTGATCGAGCAGTTCTCGTTCACTTGGATGGTCAGGACCCTGAGGCGCGCGAAGATCCGCAGGAGTTTCAGGAATTGGCAATTTCGGCTGGTGCCGAGACCGTCGCGTTTGTCAACGTGCCGCGTCATCGGCCAACCGCCAAATACCTGATTGGCAGCGGCAAGGTCGAAGAATTACGCGACCTGGTCAAAGCCGAACAGGTAGATCTGGTGATTTTTAATCACATCCTCACGCCCAGTCAGGAACGTAACCTCGAACGTGTTTTCGAGTGTCGCGTAATCGACCGCACGGGCCTGATTCTCGATATTTTTGCCCAGCGTGCCCGCACCCATGAAGGCAAGCTTCAGGTCGAACTGGCCCAGCTTGAGCACATGAGTACGCGGCTGGTTCGCGGCTGGACTCACCTTGAGCGGCAGAAGGGCGGTATCGGTCTGCGCGGCCCGGGTGAAACCCAATTGGAAACCGACCGGCGTCTGCTGCGGGTTCGCCTGCGACAGATCAAGGGGCGCTTGGAAAAGGTCCGTAGCCAGCGCGAGCAATCTCGACGCGGACGCAAGCGGGCTGATATTCCGACAGTGTCACTGGTGGGCTATACCAACGCCGGCAAATCGACATTGTTTAATGCGGTGACCGACTCCGATGTGTTCGCCGCTGACCAACTGTTCGCGACCCTTGACCCCACGTTGCGCCGACTCGAACTCGACGACCTGGGGCCTATCGTCCTGGCCGATACGGTAGGCTTCATTCGTCACCTGCCGCACAAGCTGGTCGAGGCATTTCGGGCTACGCTCGAAGAGTCGAGCAACTCCGACCTGCTGTTGCATGTGATTGATGCGCATGAGCCCGAGCGCATGGCCCAGATAGAACAGGTCATGGTGGTGCTCGGGGAGATTGGTGCGCAGGACTTGCCGATCCTTGAGGTATACAACAAACTCGATTTGCTCGAAGGTGTCGAGCCGCAGATTCAACGCGATGCCGATGGCAAACCGCTGCGGGTCTGGTTGTCGGCCAAGGAAGGTACTGGGCTTGACCTGCTCAAGCAGGCCGTGGCCGAGTTGCTCGGTGATGATTTGTTTGTAGGCACCTTGCGCTTACCGCAACGTTTTGCTCGACTGCGTGCGCAGTTTTTCGAACTCGGTGCGGTGCAGAAAGAAGAACACGACGAAGAAGGTATCTGTCTGCTGGCCGTTCGCTTACCACGGATCGAGTTGAATCGACTCTTGAGCCGCGAAGGTCTGCAATCAACGGACTTCATCGAGCAACACACTTTGCAATAAAAGCCTGAGAAAGCGGTTGTGCCGTGGTGACAGGCATTCTGTAGCATTGGTCGGCGCGCCGTGGGTGCGTCTTTGCTTTATCAGATGGAGAGCGCTATGGCTTGGAATGAGCCGGGTGGCAACTCGAATAATCAGGATCCTTGGGGTGGCAAACGCCGCAATAACGGCGACCGCAAGGGACCACCGGATCTCGACGAGGCCTTCCGAAAGCTGCAGGAAAGCCTGAACGGGTTGTTCGGTGGTGGTAAAAAACGCGGCGACGATGGCGGCGGTTCGGGCAAGAGTGGCGGCTTCGGCGGCC
Organism: Pseudomonas sp. DC1.2; assembly: GCF_034351645.1. Classification (NCBI taxonomy): domain Bacteria; kingdom Pseudomonadati; phylum Pseudomonadota; class Gammaproteobacteria; order Pseudomonadales; family Pseudomonadaceae; genus Pseudomonas; species Pseudomonas sp. DC1.2. Next base: position 489,532 of record NZ_CP133782.1, read on the forward strand.
TGCTCGGTATCGGCCTGGTCGTGTTGGCGGCCATCTGGCTGTACAGCGCGGTGTACGTTGTCGACGAGCAGGAGCAAGCCGTGGTGCTGCGCTTTGGCAAGTACTACGAAACCGTTGGCCCGGGCCTGAATATCTACTTCCCGCCAATCGATAAAAAGTACATGGAAAACGTGACGCGTGAGCGTGCGTACACCAAGCAAGGCCAGATGCTGACTGAAGACGAGAACATCGTCGAAGTGCCGCTGACCGTGCAGTACAAAATCACCAACCTGCAAGACTTCGTGCTGAACGTTGATCAGCCTGAAATCAGTCTGCAGCAAGCTACCGACAGTGCCTTGCGCCACGTGGTGGGCTCCACCGCCATGGACCAGGTGCTGACCGAAGGTCGTGAGTTGATGGCCAGCGAGATCAAGGAGCGTCTACAACGTTTCCTCGATACCTATCGCACCGGTATCACCGTTACTCAGGTCAACGTTCAGAACGCAGCGGCACCGCGTGAAGTTCAGGAAGCGTTCGATGACGTGATTCGTGCCCGTGAAGACGAGCAGCGTTCGCGTAACCAGGCTGAAACCTACGCCAACGGCGTTGTGCCGGAAGCCCGTGGTCAAGCCCAGCGTATCATCGAGGATGCCAACGGTTACCGCGATGAGACGGTCTCCCGTGCCAAGGGTGAGGGTGATCGCTTTACCAAACTGGTCGCCGAGTACCGCAAGGCTCCAGAGGTGACGCGTGAGCGGCTGTACCTGGACACCATGCAGGAAGTCTTCACCAACACCAGCAAGGTGCTTGTGACCGGCAACAAGAATGGCCAGAGTAATCTGCTGTACTTGCCGTTGGACAAGATGATCGACAGTGGCCGCACCACCAGTGCTGGCAATCCGGCGTCTGGCGCGGCAGCCAGCAGCAATGAAGCGAATGCGCGTGCAGCCGCTGATCTGCAGCAACAGCAAGCACGTACCAGGGAGAGTCGCTGATGAGCAATAAATCGCTGATCGCCCTTATTGTCGGCGTCGTCGTGGCGATCGCTGCCTGGAACTGCTTCTACATCGTGGCTCAGACCGAGCGAGCGGTGTTGCTGCAGTTTGGTCGCGTGGTTCAGGCTGACGTTCAGCCGGGTCTGCATGTGAAAGTGCCTTACGTTAACCAGGTGCGCAAATTCGACGGTCGTCTGATGACGCTGGATGCACCGACACAGCGCTTCCTGACGCTTGAAAAGAAAGCGGTCATGGTTGATGCCTTCGCCAAGTGGCGCGTCAAGGATGCCGAGCGCTTCTACACGGCGACTTCTGGCCTCAAGCAGATTGCTGACGAACGCCTTGCGCGTCGTCTGGAATCGGGCCTGCGCGACCAGTTTGGTAAGCGCACCCTGCATGAAGTGGTCTCCGGTGAGCGTGACGCGTTGATGGCGGACATCACCGCTTCGCTGAGCGCGATGGCTGAGAAAGAGCTGGGCATCGAGGTTGTCGATGTTCGGGTCAAGGCCATCGACTTGCCGAAAGAAGTTAACCGCAGCGTGTTCGAGCGTATGAGTACCGAGCGTGAGCGTGAGGCTCGTGACCACCGCGCCAAGGGTAACGAACTGGCTGAAGGCATTCGTGCCGACGCCGATCGCCAGCGTCGCGTGTTACTGGCCGAAGCCTATCGTGAATCGGAAGAGGTTCGCGGTGATGGTGATGCCCAGGCCTCTGCGATCTACTCCAAGGCCTATGGTCAGGATCAGGAGTTCTACGCGTTCTACCGTAGCCTGCGCGCCTACCGTGAAAGCTTCGCGAACAAAACCGACGTCATGGTCCTGGACCCAAGCAGCGATTTCTTCCGTTACCTGGAAAAATCCAAGCCTTGATGCAACGTTGACCTGAATCATCCCCGCTTGGCGGCTAAAAACCGCGGCGGGGTGATCCTTTAGGAAAACGTGTGTATGATGCGGCAGCCGGGAAATTCCCGGCTTTTTTGCGTCTGCACGTTTGATTGCTGCTTTGTTGCAAGACATCGTGTTGAATGGCTCGACAGATTTTTCGAGGAAAGTGCTTGGCGAAGCCGATTTAAGGCTTTTCGCCCCTTCGTTCATGCGCGTGGTTTATGCGCATGAACCATGCATTTTCTGCTTCACTCAAGGCTCGCCCAAAGGCTGGCCGCCCGGATCATAGGGGAATGGCGTAATGGCAACGGTAGACCGCTGGCTGCTGCCAGATGGCATCGAAGAAGTACTGCCACCGGAGGCAGCGCGCATTGAAGTCGCGCGTCGCCAGGTGTTGGACCTGTTCCAGAGCTGGGGTTACGAGTTTGTCGTGACTCCCCATATCGAGTACCTGGAATCTCTGCTGACCGGCGCAGGCCAGGACCTGGATCTGCGTACCTTCAAGGTCATCGACCCGCAATCGGGCCGGCAGATGGGTTTTCGTGCTGACATCACGCCGCAAGTGGCGCGCATCGATGCGCATACTCTGCGTCGCGAAGGCCCGAGCCGTTTGTGCTACGCCGGCAGCGTGCTGCATGCTCAGCCACGCGCCTTGTCGTCCTCGCGCAGCCCGATCCAGTTGGGCGCCGAGTTGTACGGCGATGCCAGCCCGAGTAGCGACGTTGAAGTCATCAGCCTGATGCTGGCCATGTTGCAACTGGCTGATGTTCCGGACGTCCACATGGACCTCGGCCATGTCGGGATCTATCGTGGCCTGGCGCGCGCCGCCGGTTTGTCTGGCGAAGTCGAACAGCAGTTGTTCGATGCGTTGCAACGCAAAGCCATCGACGAGGTCATTAGCTTGACCGAAGGGCTGCCAGCCGATTTGTCGAGCATGCTGCGGGCGCTTGTTGATCTGTGTGGCGGTCCTGAAGTATTGAGCGCCGCACGCGTGCGTCTGGCCAATGCGCCGGCGCCGGTATTGGCTGCATTGGAAGACTTGTTGGCGATTGCTGATCGTCTGTCGACGCGTTTCCCGCAGTTGCCTCTGTATTTCGACCTGGGCGAGTTGCGCGGTTACCACTACCACACCGGTGTGGTGTTCGCGGTGTTTGTGCCAGGTGTGGGGCAGTCCATTGCCCAGGGCGGTCGTTACGACGACATTGGCGCCGACTTCGGTCGAGCCCGTCCGGCAACAGGCTTCTCTACCGATTTAAAAACCCTGGTGACCCTGGGGCGTGCTGAAATCGAGCTACCGTCTGGCGGTATCTGGATGCCTGACAGTACGGATACGGCACTCTGGCAGCAGGTTTGTCAGTTGCGCAGTGAGGGTCAGCGTGTCGTTCAGGCATTGCCTGGGCAACCTTTGGCCGCCGCCCGTGAAGCGGACTGCGACCGGCAATTGATTCAGCAGAACGGGCTGTGGCAAGTATTGCCGCTGGCTTCTTGAGTTTCCCTGCCGGCCGCCGCCGGCACCAAGTTTGCGCGAATGAGGACAAGTGTTATGGGTAAGAATGTCGTAGTCCTGGGCACCCAGTGGGGTGATGAGGGCAAAGGCAAGATCGTTGATCTGCTGACCGAACATGCTGCCGCCGTAGTGCGCTACCAAGGTGGCCACAACGCAGGTCACACCTTGGTGATCGATGGCGAAAAAACCGTCTTGCACCTGATCCCGTCGGGCGTGCTGCGCGATGGCGTGCAGTGCCTGATCGGCAATGGTGTGGTGGTTGCACCGGACGCTCTGCTGCGCGAGATCATCAAGCTGGAAGAAAAAGGTGTACCGGTGCGCGAGCGCCTGCGCATCAGTCCTTCCTGCCCGCTGATCCTGTCCTATCACGTAGCGCTGGACCAGGCGCGTGAAAAGGCCCGTGGCGAGCTGAAGATCGGCACCACCGGTCGCGGCATCGGCCCGGCTTACGAAGACAAGGTTGCTCGTCGCGGTCTGCGCATCGGTGACCTGTTCCACCGTGAGCGTTTCGCCGCCAAGCTGGGCGAGTTGCTGGATTACCACAACTTCGTGCTGGTCAATTACTACAAAGAGCCGGCGATCGACTTCCAGAAAACACTCGACGAGTGCATGGAATATGCCGAACTGCTGAAGCCGATGATGCTCGATGTCACCGCTGAGCTGCACGAGCTGCGTCGTGCGGGCAAAGACATCATGTTCGAAGGCGCCCAAGGCTCCCTGCTGGACATCGATCACGGTACTTATCCATACGTCACCAGTTCCAACACCACTGCTGGTGGTATCGCCACCGGTTCCGGTTTTGGTCCGATGTACCTGGATTACATCCTCGGCATCACCAAGGCTTACACCACGCGTGTCGGTTCGGGTCCATTCCCGACTGAGCTGTTCGACGACGTGGGTGCTTTCCTGGCCAAGCGTGGCCATGAGTTCGGTGCTACCACTGGCCGTGCCCGTCGTTGTGGCTGGTTCGATGCGGTCATTCTGCGTCGCGCCATCGACGTCAACAGTATTTCGGGCCTGTGCCTGACTAAGCTGGACGTGCTGGACGGTCTGGAAACCATCAACATCTGTGTTGGCTACAAGAATCAGGACGGTGCAGTGATTGATGCGCCGACTGACGCCGACAGCTACATCGGCCTGGAGCCAGTGTACGAAGAGATGCCAGGCTGGACCGAGTCCACCGTAGGTGCCAAGACGCTGGAAGAACTGCCTCAGGCTGCACGCAACTACATCAAACGCGTCGAAGAGTTGGTAGGCGCGCCGATCGACATTATTTCGACGGGCCCGGACCGCAACGAGACCATCGTTCTGCGTCATCCGTTCGCTTAATAAGTTGTTGATGTAAAACACAAAGGCCCCTTAATTGGGGCCTTTGTCGTTTAGGCTTGTTGAGCGGCACGACCCTTGCTGCGATCTTGTTAAAAGCGTCGCTTCCAGTGTGCCATCAATTTAATGGCGCCAAAGCAGAGGGATTTCATGTGTCGGCCGTTCTCTCACTGTTACAAAGCCGTTTGTTGCGGCCAGTGTTCGTTACCCTTGGTATCGCCCTTTTGGTGCAGGTGCTGGTAGCTGTTGCTCTGACTCGGAGCACGGTGACTGCACTAGAGGCCGATCTCGGCGCGAGACTAGGCGCCGATAGCCAAAAACTTTCAGCAGAGTTGGAGCAGGCGGGGCGTGAAGTCACGTCGAGCCTGGACAGCCTCTCCAGCAATACTCGTCAGCGTCTTACTGCGGGATTGTCTTCGCGTCTGAAGGATGAGCAGGCGCAACTGCGTGGGACGTTGGAAAAGGATCTGCAGGAATCGGCCAATGACATGGCGCAGTTACTGGCCTCGGTCGCTCCTCGAGCGATGTGGGACAGTGACGTCCCGACCCTGTCCGAATTTGCCCGCCGGGCTCAGCGCAATCCCAATGTGCTGTTCGTGGTGTATGACGATGCGACGGGTCAGCACTTGACGCGCTACCTCAATCGGGAAAATCCGATCAATAAGGCACTCCTAGAGAAGGGCCAGGGTGAGCGTGCGCTGGACAAGGTGTTGGATGCAGCGAAGCACGATCCGTCAGTTTATTACCTCGAAGCCTCGATCAACCCCAATGGCGTGGAAATCGGCAAGGTCTTGATGGGTGTTTCTACCGCCTCGGTGGAAACTGATCTTGCAGCGCTGGATAAGCGTTTTTCGGCGTTGATTGCCAGCAGTGATCAACTGGTTGGCGACAGTCTCAAAGGTGCGGCGGCGGACAGTGCCGCGGCGATGCGTGCGCGGTTGCAGTCGGCGCAGTCCACGGCGTCTGAAATGAAGGCCAATACGACCAGTACCGTGCAGGAGGCGGCTGGCACGTTGCGCTGGCGCATCGGCATGGGGTTGGCGGTGGTAGGTTTTGGCGTGTTGCTGTTGCTGGCGGTAGTGTTAGGGCGGCGCGTGGTCAACCGTCTGAAAATGCTGATTGCTGCGATGGATGACTTGGCAGCAGGCGAGGGTGATCTGACTAAGCGGGTGCAGATCAGTAGCAAGGACGAGATTGGCGACATGGCCTCGGCGGTCAACCGCTTTGTGGATAAGTTGCAGCCGATCGTGCGTGAAGCGGGCGATGTGGCGCAGCGTACCGGCGTGGAAATCGGCGCGATGACCTTGCGCAATGCGGGGGCGGATGCGGCGGCGGGTATGCAGCGCGATGAAGTCGCCGAGAGCTTGCGCGCGTTGTCGCAGATGGCGGACGAGGCTCAGTCTGAAAGTCATGCCATGCAGGCCGCTTTGCAACAGGTCGTGGATATTCGCCAGGCCACGGACGAGAACACTCGCACCTCGGCGAAGGTTGGCAGTCTGATCGAAGCATTGGCTGGTCAGGTCGATACCGGGGCGAAAGTTATCGAGCGTCTGGCGCAGCAAAGTGAGCAAATTGAAGTGGTGCTGACGGTGATTCATGGCATCGCCGAGCAAACCAATCTGTTGGCGTTGAACGCGGCAATCGAAGCGGCGCGGGCCGGTGAGACGGGGCGCGGGTTTGCGGTGGTGGCCGATGAAGTGCGGGCACTGGCGAGCAAGACGCAAAGCTCTACCGGTGATATCCAGGCGCATATCGTGGCGTTGCAACAAGGTGCGCGTGAAGCGGTGGCGGCGATTGGTCTGGCGGGGCGTCAGGCCAACGAAGGTCTATTGGTGTTGCGCGACAGTGCGCGTTTACAGCAATCGGTGCAGGCATCGGTAGAGCAGGTGCATGCGGCGATTGGTTTGGCGACGCAGGCGGCGGCGCATCAGGCGCAAGGCGCGCAAGCGGTACGTGGGCGGGTTGAAACCATTCATGCACAGGCTGAGAAGGCAGCTCAGGCAGTGGTTGAAACCACTGCCAGCGGCAAAGTGCTGGACGGATTGGCGGCGCAGTTGAAAGCAAGCCTGGGGCAGTTCAGGGCGTAAGATCTTCTGTGTTTGGGCTGGCCGCTCGCGGGGGCGATGTCGGCAGCTCAGACACATTCGGGCGTCAATACAGCGCGCGCGGGGGAAAAATTTAACGTCATGTCAGGGTTTTTTTGGGGGGGCTGCAGGCGCCGGTTGGCTTGGGTGGGCTCGGTCGCACCTTGACGTCATGAGGTTGCTGGTTTCTCGAACATAAAAACGGGCTACCGTCTACTGTCACTTTTCGCAGCTATTCACCCCATGCCTGAAGGTTCCTAATGCAACATCCCATGCAGTCGCTCAATTAAACCCTGATGAGCATATGTGGATACCTTCATATTCACGGAAGGGTTTGCTTATGAGCAATGCAGTGATAAATACGGCCGGACAGCGAGACCTGACTTTCGGTAATCAACTCACAAAAGATGGCACCATTTTCTATGATGGCTTCGCGGGGATTTCACGATCAGACAGCGCTGGGTCAATCATCACCGCATGGCCATATGGGTTCGTCAAGCATGACGCTAACGGCGAACTGAGCTCTACCGTTAACGCTAAGGTCGTCAAGCGTGCAGTGGCCGAACATATCGACATTTACAACCTTGCGATACAGCCTGACGGAAAGCCGCTGATACTCACTGCGCGAGGTGAGGCTAGCAGCGCTTTCATCACCCGATTCAAGCAGGTCGGTGAGGTGGATAGCGACTTTGGTAACAACGGGAGTACTTCGCTCGGCGCTCAGGTATCAAAATTTTTTGCGCCAATAAGCGGTATTTCCATTTTGCCTGGCGGAGACATTCTTTTGGCGTTCTATGACCTGTCAAACAACAGCCATATCATGCGACTCGATAGCCAGGGCGCGTTGATTAACTTTGGGCAGGGTGCTCCCATTCACTTGCCGGCGACCGAGCTTGAAGCTCTGCTGGTCACTGCTGATGGTTTCGTGGTGGGTGGTTCAAGCGCAAAAAAAGCGCTCCTGAAGGGCTTCTTGCACAATGGCCAGCCCAACCCAGGGTTTGGCACCAACGGAACCGTCACTCTCCGCTTTTCAGGCGGCGTAGAGGATACAAAAATCACCGGGTTGGCAGCCGGCCCAAATGGCGCAATCGCAGTAGCGGGGAGTAGTTGGTACTCCCCGCAAGATATCAACTTTGTGGCGAACATCCTTGTCAACGGCGCCCCGGACCCCCTGTTCAATAACGGAGGTCCGCTGGAGACTGGCGCGGGTATTGGCGCCTACACCAGTGTCGTCGTGCAGGCAGACGGGAAGATCGTCACCTTGGCCCGAGATGATCGTAATGGGTCTTTCGTCAATCTGATCAGGCACACTCGGGCGGGCCAATGGGATGCTGATTTCGGGGCAGGGGGCGTCGCCGAGGTTTACCGAGACTCGCAAAGAAGACCGGAAACCGTCTTTATAGATACCTTGGAATGGGTGCAGCCTGGCGGAAAGCTACAAAGCAGCGGAAAGCTGTCGGCTAGCAGCTTCGTCGCACGCCTTCTTAGTCAGTGAGCCCGGTGCGCTAATCAGGCCTGCCGCGCAGGCAATCCTTCATGCGTCATCCGCTAATAGGTTTGTTCGCTCGCCTGCGACAGGTGTAAATGATTGAATGTCGCGTGGCGATAGGCTGCAACTTCAAGCGATTGGACATTTTTTTCAGCAGTCTGAAACGCAAAAACCCGCTTTCGCGGGTTTTTGTTAAATTTCAGAGCGCGCCCTGAAATTTGAATTGGTGCCCAGAAGAAGACTCGAACTTCCACGACCTTGCGGTCACCAGCACCTGAAGCTGGCGTGTCTACCAATTTCACCATCTGGGCATTATCGCGAGCGTTGCCGCTGTTGATGTGGCGCACTATACGGAGCGCACTTTGATCTGTAAACCCCTGATTTGGTTTTAATAAATCATATGCTTAGAATGCAAAAACCCGCTTTCGCGGGTTTTTGTGTGAGCTTTGAAATTGATCTAATCTCAAGCTCTAAATTGGTGCCCAGAAGAAGACTCGAACTTCCACGACCTTGCGGTCACCAGCACCTGAAGCTGGCGTGTCTACCAATTTCACCATCTGGGCAGTATCTTCGGCGCGTCTGCGTCGTCGATGGCGCGCACTATACGGAGCGTCTTTTTAACTGTAAACCCCTGTCATCCAAAAAAGCTGGAATATTTCACCAACGGTATTTAAAACAGCATCGGGGCGTCAATAAAAGGCTTTAGAAGGGCTCTCGTAGCCTGAAATTTCCCGTTTCATTACGCCTATGCCAAACTAACCCGCATATAGACAAGGTGAAAACTCTCTAATGGCCGATTGGCAATCCCTCGATCCCGAGGCCGCTCGTGAAGCGGAAAAATATGAAAACCCTATTCCTAGCCGCGAACTGATTCTGGCGCATCTCGCCGATCGGGGTTCGCCTGCTAGCCGCGAGCAGTTGGTGGAAGAGTTTGGTCTGACCACAGAAGACCAGCTTGAAGCCCTGCGTCGCCGCCTGCGCGCCATGGAGCGCGATGCTCAACTTATCTATACCCGTCGCGGCACTTATGCGCCGGTAGACAAGCTCGATCTGATCCTGGGGCGCATCAGCGGCCACCGTGACGGCTTTGGCTTCCTGATCCCGGACGACGGCAGTGACGACCTGTTCATGAGCCCTGCACAAATGCGCTTGGTGTTCGATGGCGACCGTGCCCTTGCGCGGGTTTCAGGCCTGGACCGTCGCGGTCGCCGTGAAGGCGTGATCGTGGAAGTCGTATCCCGCGCCCACGAAACTATCGTCGGTCGTTATTTCGAAGAAGGCGGCATCGGCTTCGTCGTCGCGGACAACCCAAAGATCCAGCAGGAAGTGCTGGTCACTCCGGGCCGCAACGCCAGCGCGAAGATTGGTCAGTTTGTTGAAGTGAAGATTACTCACTGGCCGACGCCACGCTTCCAGCCGCAAGGCGACGTGGTTGAGGTTGTGGGCAACTACATGGCCCCGGGCATGGAAATCGATATCGCCCTGCGCACCTATGACATTCCTCACGTCTGGCCTGAAGCGGTCTTGAAAGAAGCTGCGAAACTCAAGCCTGAAGTCGAAGAAAAAGACAAAGAGAAGCGCATCGATCTGCGTCATCTGCCGTTTGTCACCATTGATGGTGAAGACGCTCGTGACTTCGATGACGCGGTGTACTGCGAAGCCAGGCCGGGCAAGCTGCGCCTGTTCTCCGGTGGCTGGAAGTTGTACGTCGCGATTGCCGACGTTTCCAGCTACGTGAAGATAGGTTCGGCCCTGGACAACGAGTCCCAGGTTCGTGGCAACTCGGTGTATTTCCCCGAGCGCGTGGTGCCGATGCTGCCTGAGCAGTTGTCGAACGGCCTGTGCTCCTTGAATCCGCACGTTGACCGTCTGGCCATGGTTTGCGAGATGACTATCTCCAAATCCGGCGAGATGACCGATTACTGTTTCTACGAAGCGGTGATCCACTCCCACGCTCGTCTGACCTACAACAAGGTCAGTGCAATGTTGGAGACGCCGAAAATCACCGAGGCGCGTCAGCTTCGCGGTGAGTACAACGACGTTTTGCCGCACCTCAAGCAGCTCTACTCGCTGTACAAGGTGTTGCTGGCGGCTCGCCATGTACGTGGCGCGATCGATTTTGAAACGCAGGAAACCCGAATCATCTTCGGGACCGAGCGCAAGATCGCCGAAATCCGTCCGACCACCCGTAACGACGCACACAAGCTGATCGAGGAGTGCATGCTGGCCGCCAACGTGGCCACCGCCGAGTTCCTCAAAAAGCACGAAATTCCTGCGTTGTACCGTGTTCACGATGGTCCGCCGCCAGAACGTCTGGAAAAGCTGCGCGCCTTCCTGGGCGAGCTTGGCCTGTCCCTGCACAAAGGCAAGGACGGCCCGTCGCCGAAGGACTACCAGGCACTGCTGGCAAGCATCAAAGACCGTCCGGATTTCCATCTGATCCAGACCGTCATGCTGCGTTCGTTGAGCCAAGCGGTGTATAGCGCTGATAACCAGGGCCACTTCGGCCTGAATTATGAAGCCTATACCCACTTCACCTCGCCGATCCGCCGCTATCCCGACCTGCTCACGCATCGGGCGATTCGCAGCGTCATCCATTCGAAAATGGACACCCCGCACGTTCGTCGTGCCGGTGCGATGACCATTCCAAAGGCGCGCATCTATCCGTATGACGAGGCGGCCCTGGAGCAGTTGGGCGAGCAGTGCTCGATGAGCGAGCGACGCGCCGACGAAGCCACCCGAGACGTGGTGAACTGGCTCAAATGCGAGTTCATGAAAGACCGTGTGGGCGAGTCGTTCCCGGGTGTTATCACCGCGGTGACCGGTTTCGGCCTGTTCGTCGAGCTGACCGACATCTACGTCGAAGGCTTGGTGCATGTCACTGCGCTGCCGGGTGATTACTATCACTTCGACCCTGTGCATCATCGCCTGGCCGGTGAGCGTACCGGTCGCAGCTTCCGTCTTGGCGACACCGTTGAAGTGCGGGTCATGCGCGTCGATCTTGATGAGCGCAAGATCGATTTCGAGATGGCTGAAAAGACCATCAGCGCACCGATCGGTCGCAAGAAACGCGGCGCTGAAACAGCTGCACCTGCTGCTAAAACCGCTGCAGAGCCAGCTCCGGCGAAAACCGGCCGTCGTCCTGCCAAGGAAAAAGCGGTCGAAGCCTATCGCCCGAGCGACGCGGCAGCAAAAAACGCCGAGCTGCGCAAAAGCCGTGAAATGAAGCAGGCGTTGCTGTCTGAAGCCAAAAGCGGTGGTAAAGCGGCGTCTGGGGGAAAGACCGGGCGGTCGGCGCCTGAAAAGGCCTCCGGCAGCAAGCCAGCCAAACCGAGTAAACATCGTAAAGGCCCGCCAAAGGCGGGCTCGGCTCCTACTGCCAAAAGCGGCGGAGCACGTAAACCAAAGGCCAAGTCATGAGTCAGTTGGAAAAAATCTACGGCGTGCATGCTGTAGAAGCGTTGCTGCGTCACCACCCGAAACGCGTCAAGCAGATCTGGCTGGCTGAAGGTCGCAGTGATCCGCGCGTGCAAACGCTGATCGAACTGGCGAACGAAAATCGCGTGGCCGTCGGTAATGCCGAGCGACGCGAGCTGGATGCCTGGGTTGAGGGTGTGCATCAGGGTGTTGTGGCGGACGTGAGTCCTAGCCAGGTCTGGGGCGAGGCGATGCTCGACGAGCTGCTTGATCGCAGCGAAGGCGCGCCGTTGTTGCTGGTGCTTGATGGCGTGACCGATCCGCACAACCTTGGTGCTTGCCTTCGTTCAGCCGATGCGGCCGGTGCGCTGGCGGTGATTGTTCCGAAGGACAAGTCGGCGACCTTGACCCCAACGGTACGAAAAGTGGCCTGCGGCGCGGCGGAAGTGATTCCGCTGGTGGCCGTGACGAACCTGGCGCGTACCCTGGAAAAACTCAAGCAGCGTGGCTTGTGGGTTGTCGGCACAGCGGGAGAGGCTGAGCAGAGTCTGTATCAGCAAGACATGACCGGCCCGACTATCCTGATCATGGGGGCGGAAGGTAGCGGCATGCGGCGTCTGACTCGTGATCTTTGCGATTACTTGGTGCATTTGCCGATGACCGGCAGTGTCAGCAGTCTCAACGTTTCCGTGGCCACGGGCGTGTGCTTGTTCGAGGCTCAGCGTCAGCGTAGCGTCAAAGCTGCTGGAACCGCCAAGAAGTCCTGATCTGCTGCACAAACAACTGTGGGGGCATGTCTGCCCCCACAGTTGTTTGTGGTGAGGCGAAAAATGGTGAGCGAGCGAGCTGTTCAAATAATCACCAATTGCCTTGCGCCTCCGCCGTCCCTTCTCTACAATTGCGCCCCTTGCTGTGATGGCAGGCACAAACGTGTCTAGCGTCCGCAAGTCCATAAGTGTCATTCACTCCTTGTCTGACCGCTTTTTAGTTAGCGGCAGGCTACAACCCGTAAGGAGCATTCATGCGTCATTACGAAATCATCTTTTTGGTCCACCCGGATCAAAGCGAGCAAGTCGGCGGCATGGTAGAGCGTTACACCAAGCTGATCGAAGAAGACGGTGGCAAAATCCACCGTCTGGAAGATTGGGGCCGTCGTCAACTGGCCTATGCAATCAACAATGTTCACAAGGCTCACTACGTGATGCTGAACGTTGAATGCACTGGCAAGGCCCTGGCCGAGCTGGAAGACAACTTCCGCTACAACGATGCAGTGATCCGTAACCTGGTCATCCGTCGCGAAGAAGCCGTTACTGGCCAATCCGAGATGCTCAAGGCTGAAGAAAACCGCAGTGAGCGCCGTGAGCGTCGCGACCGTCCTGAGCACTCCGACGCTGAAGGCGTTGACAGTGATGACAGCGACAACAGCGATAACGCTGACGAGTAATCCACGGACCTTTTAAGGAGCCAATTACATGGCACGTTTCTTCCGTCGTCGTAAATTCTGCCGCTTCACCGCTGAAGACGTGAAGGAGATCGATTACAAAGATCTCAACACTCTGAAAGCTTATGTATCCGAGACCGGCAAAATCGTTCCAAGCCGCATCACCGGTACTAAAGCTCGTTATCAGCGTCAGCTGGCCACCGCTATCAAGCGCGCCCGCTTCCTGGCCCTGCTGGCCTACACCGACAGCCACGGCCGCTGAGACCGGGCAGTCGACAAGTTAGTAAGGGATTGAATGCATGCGCGCCTTAGCTGAATTCATCATGCGGGGGCGTGTGCAGGCCACGCTGGTTGTGGCCGGATCTGCGGCATTGCCGCTGTTGTTCTGGTTGAGTGCCGCTGCGGGTTGCCTTGTGCTCCTGCGGCGCGGTTCGGACGCTTTGAGCGTCCTGGGTTTGGGTTTGTTGTCAGTGTTGGTGAGCTGGCACTTCCTGAAAGACCCGACAGCCCTCTTGGTGCTTGTCGGGTCTTGTAGTCTGGCGTTGGTTTTACGCGCCGGCTATTCCTGGAGCCGCGTGCTGCTGGTCAGCATGGCCGTGGGATTGTTGTGTGCCGTGAGTCTGGGGACTGTGTTCAGTTCCTTCATTGAGTCGTTGGCGCAGACGTTTGAAAACGTCTTGCCGCTGGCGATGGGTGAGGTCTACGAGAAATTCTCGGCAGACCAGAAAGCGTTTCTCACGGCGCTAACCGTTCCGCTGATGATCATATCAACAGCGATTTCGCTACAGGTCTTTAGCGTGCTGTGCCTGATTCTTGGGCGCTATTGGCAGGCGTTGTTGTATAACCCCGGTGGTTTCGGTCGCGAGTTTCGCGCCATCCGATTGCCGAAGAGCGTGGCGCTGTCGCTGCTGGCCGTCATGTGTGTTGCTCCGTTTTTCGGGCTACATGCATTGATCTTGTTGCCGTTGTGCAGCGTACCGCTGTTCTTCGCTGGTCTGGCTCTGATTCACGGGCTGGTCGCGCAGAAACGCCTGGCCGGTTTCTGGCTGGTGGGGATATACGTCACGTTGTTGCCTTTCATGCACTTGCTCGGTCCGTTACTGGTGGTTTTGGCCATTGTCGACAGCCTGATTGATTTTCGCGGTCGTCTGGCGTCGAAAGACGCCGACAACGCGAACGGTGAAGGTTAAAAGTTAAGAGGATTTTCACATGCAACTGATCCTTCTGGAAAAAGTCACCAACCTGGGCAACCTGGGTGACAAAGTGAACGTTAAGGCTGGTTACGGTCGTAACTACCTGCTGCCTTACGGTAAAGCGACCGCTGCGACCGCTGCCAACGTGGCTGCGTTCGAAGAGCGTCGCGCTGATCTTGAAAAAGCCGCAGCAGACCGTAAAACCTCGGCTGAAAGCCGTGCCGCCCAACTGGCTGAGCTGGAAGTGACTATCACTGCCACCGCCGGTGACGAAGGCAAGCTGTTCGGTTCGATCGGTACTCACGACATCGCTGATGCACTGACCGCCTCTGGCGTTGAAGTTGCAAAAAGCGAAGTTCGTCTGCCGAACGGCACCATCCGCAACGTAGGCGAATTCGACGTAGCCGTGCATCTGCACGCCGAAGTTGAAGCCACCGTACGCGTTGTCGTGGTAGCAGCTTAAGCAACACTTGATCGGCTGGCGGCTTGCCCGTCAGACGGTTAACATCGGGCACGATCCTGTTTACAGGTCGTGCCCTTTGTCTTTCTGCAGTTCCTGATTTTCACACCCCTGCTTTTCCTAAAGAACCAAGTGGCCATGAACGATATCTCTGCTCCTGAGCAATACGATCTGCAAACCGCTGCCCTGAAGGTGCCGCCACATTCTATCGAGGCCGAACAGGCCGTGCTCGGTGGTTTGATGCTGGACAACAACGCCTGGGAGCGTGTGCTCGATCAAGTCTCCGACGGCGATTTCTATCGGCATGACCACCGTCTTATCTTCCGCGCAATTGCCAAGCTGGCTGACCAGAACTCACCCATCGACGTGGTGACCCTGGCTGAGCAATTGGACAAGGAAGGTCAGACTTCGCAAGTCGGTGGCCTCGGTTACCTTGGGGAGCTGGCCAAAAACACGCCGTCTGTCGCCAACATCAAGGCGTATGCGCAGATCGTCCGCGCGCGGGCCACTTTGCGGCAGTTGATTGGCATCGCTGCCGAGATCGCCGACAGCGCTTTCAACCCGGAAGGCCGAACGGCTGAAGAGATTCTCGACGAAGCCGAGCGGCAGATTTTCCAGATCGCCGAGGCTCGGCCGAAGACCGGTGGTCCGGTCAGCGTCAACGATTTGCTGACCAAAGCCATTGATCGTATCGATACGCTGTTCAACACCGACAACGCGATCACTGGCCTGTCCACCGGTTACACCGACCTGGACGGCATGACCAGTGGCTTGCAACCCTCCGACCTGATCATCGTCGCCGGTCGTCCATCCATGGGTAAAACCACCTTTGCGATGAACCTCGTAGAAAACGCCGTGTTGCGCAGCGACAAGTGCGTACTGGTTTACTCGCTGGAGATGCCAGGCGAATCGCTGATCATGCGTATGTTGTCGTCCCTCGGTCGGATCGATCAGACCAAGGTCCGGGCCGGCCGCCTGGAAGACGACGACTGGCCTCGCCTGACCTCGGCGGTCAACCTGCTTAACGATCGCAAACTGTTTATCGATGATACGGCGGGCATCAGCCCATCGGAGATGCGTGCGCGGACACGGCGTTTGGTGCGTGAGCACGGCGAGGTCGGGCTTATCATGATCGACTACCTGCAATTGATGCAGATTCCAGGGTCTGGCGGTGACAACCGGACCAACGAGATTTCCGAAATTTCCCGCTCCTTGAAAGCCTTGGCCAAGGAATTCAACTGCCCGGTGGTTGCGCTGTCGCAGCTCAACCGCTCTCTCGAGCAGCGCCCGAACAAACGCCCGATCAACTCCGACTTGCGTGAATCCGGAGCAATCGAGCAGGATGCCGACGTCATCATGTTCGTTTACCGGGACGAGGTTTATCACCCGGAAACCGAGCACAAAGGCATCGCCGAAATCATTATCGGCAAGCAGCGAAACGGGCCTATCGGTACGTCGCGGCTGGCGTTTATCGGTAAGTACACCCGTTTTGAAAACCTGGCGCCGGGTAGCTATAACTTCGACGACGAGTAAGTCGCAGGGAACGCCCTCGACTCAGGGGTTATGTTTTGCCTCCAGACTTCACACAAAACAGGCGCCGCAATTTCCGACTGCTATGGTCGGAATTGGTTATTTTTTGTGCTATATTCCGCGCCCGCGAAATTCAATGAAAGCCAACACCGGTTATCGACATGATGCAAGCAGCCAAGCCGTTATTTGACTATCCCAAATACTGGGCCGAATGTTTCGGGCCAGCGCCATTCCTGCCCATGAGCAGGGAGGAGATGGATCAGCTCGGCTGGGATTCCTGCGACATCATCATCGTCACCGGTGATGCATACGTCGACCACCCATCGTTCGGTATGGCAATTATCGGCCGGCTGCTAGAGTCCCAGGGCTTTCGCGTCGGGATCATTGCCCAGCCAAACTGGCAATCCAAAGACGATTTCATGAAGCTCGGCGAGCCGAACCTGTTTTTCGGCGTCGCCGCCGGCAACATGGATTCGATGATCAACCGCTACACCGCCGACAAGAAAATCCGTTCCGACGATGCCTACACCCCCGGTGGTTTGGCGGGTAAGCGTCCGGATCGCGCGAGCCTGGTCTACAGCCAGCGCTGTAAAGAAGCTTACAAAAACGTGCCGATTGTACTGGGTGGCATTGAGGCGTCCTTGCGCCGTATCGCCCACTACGACTACTGGCAGGACCGGGTACGCAACTCGATCCTGATCGATGCCTGCGCCGACATTCTGCTTTACGGTAACGCCGAGCGAGCCATTGTCGAAGTCGCCCAGCGTCTGTCCTACGGTCACAAGATCGAAGACATCACTGACGTGCGCGGCACCGCGTTCATTCGTCGCGACACGCCGCAAGGCTGGTACGAAGTCGATTCGACACGCATCGACCGTCCGGGCAAGGTCGACAAGATCATTAACCCGTATGTCAATACGCAAGACACCCAAGCCTGTGCCATCGAGCAGGAAAAGGGCCCGGTTGAAGATCCGGAAGAAGCCAAGGTTGTACAGATTCTCGAAAGCCCGCGGATGACTCGCGACAAGACCGTGATTCGTCTGCCGTCGGTTGAAAAAGTCCGTGGCGACGCGGTTCTTTATGCTCACGCCAACCGCGTGCTCCACCTGGAAACCAATCCGGGTAACGCCCGCGCGCTGGTGCAGAAGCACGGCGAAGTCGATGTCTGGTTCAATCCGCCGCCGATTCCGATGACTACTGAAGAAATGGATTACGTGTTCGGCATGCCTTACGCACGGATCCCGCACCCTGCGTATGGCAAGGAAAAGATTCCAGCCTACGACATGATCCGTTTCTCGGTGAACATCATGCGGGGCTGCTTCGGTGGCTGTACGTTCTGCTCGATCACCGAGCATGAAGGTCGGATCATTCAGAACCGTTCCGAAGAGTCGATCATTCGCGAGATCGAAGAGATCCGTGACAAGGTGCCAGGTTTCACCGGCGTCATTTCCGACCTCGGCGGCCCGACGGCTAACATGTACCGCATCGCTTGCAAGACCCCGGAAATTGAATCCGCGTGCCGCAAGCCATCATGCGTGTTCCCTGGCATTTGCCCGAACCTGAACACCGACCACTCGTCGTTGATCCAGCTGTATCGCAGCGCCCGTGCCTTGCCAGGTGTGAAGAAGATCCTGATCGCCTCCGGCCTGCGTTATGACCTCGCGGTCGAGTCGCCGGAATACGTCAAGGAACTGGTGACCCACCACGTCGGTGGTTACTTGAAGATCGCCCCGGAACACACCGAGGAAGGTCCGCTCAACCAGATGATGAAACCGGGCATTGGCAGCTATGACAAGTTCAAGCGCATGTTCGAGAAGTATTCCAAAGAAGCTGGGAAAGAGCAGTACCTGATTCCTTACTTCATTGCCGCGCACCCCGGCACCACTGACGAAGACATGATGAACCTTGCCTTGTGGCTTAAGGGCAATGGCTTTCGCGCCGATCAGGTGCAAGCGTTTTACCCGTCGCCGATGGCCACGGCTACCGCGATGTACCACTCGGGCAAGAACCCGCTGCGTAAGGTCACTTACAAGAGCGACGCGGTAACCATCGTCAAGAGCGAAGAGCAGCGTCGTCTGCACAAAGCGTTCTTGCGTTATCACGACCCGAAAGGCTGGCCGATGCTGCGTGAAGCGCTGACCCGCATGGGTCGCGCCGACTTGATCGGGCCGGGTAAGAACCAGTTGATCCCGCTGCACCAGCCGGCGACCGACAGTTACCAAAGTGCCCGCCGCAAGAACTCGACGCCGGCTGGCAGCCATAAAGTCGCGGGGGAGAAAACCACCAAGATTCTGACCCAGCACACTGGCTTACCGCCGCGTGCCAGCGATGGCGCTAACCCTTGGGACAAGCGTGAACAAGCCAAGGCTGCGGCGTTCGCCCGCAACCAGCAGGCAGCGAAGGATCGTAAGGACGCGGCCAAAGGCAAAGGGCCAAAGCCTGCGCGTAAGCCGGTAGTGCCACGCTAAGCTGCGCTTGAGCTGAACAGAACGCCAACCTTCGGGTTGGCGTTTTGCTGTCCGCTCTCAGGCTTCGCGATGGAACGATTTTGGGTGTCTCGCCACATTTGCGTGCAATCCCCTCAAACCAATTTCTCGCGCTGCCCGATTTTGGTGCTGTACTGCCTCAAGCAACCGGAGAAAGCGCCAGTGCTACGCGATGGCATAAGTCTTGCGCGCTTTCCAATACGCTTAAGGCTCGCAGGAGGCACGCCGTGTCGATTCATGTCGCATTGCATCACGTCACGCACTACCGCTACGACCGCGCTGTCGAGCTCGGTCCGCAGATCGTTCGCCTGCGCCCGGCGGCCCACAGTCGCACGCGGATTTTGTCCTATGCGCTGAAAGTCTCGCCTGAGGAGCATTTCATTAACTGGCAGCAGGACCCCCAAGGCAATTATTTGGCGCGGTTGGTGTTCCCGGAAAAAACCAATGAACTGCGCATCGAAGTCGATCTGCTGGCAGAGATGGCGGTGTTCAATCCGTTCGATTTCTTCCTGGAGCCCTACGCGGAAAAAATCCCGTTTGCCTATGCCGCCGATGAGCGTAAGGAGCTGGCTCCGTATCTGGAAACTTTGCCTCTGACCCCGGTGTTCAAGGCCTACCTGGACGGTATCGACCGAACGCCGCTGCCCAGCGTCGATTTTCTGGTCGCACTTAACCAGCGCTTGAGCGAAGACATCGGCTACTTGATCCGTATGGAGCCCGGCGTCCAAACCCCCGAGCACACCCTCCAACATGCCTCGGGCTCTTGCCGCGACTCGGCCTGGCTGCTGGTGCAACTGTTGCGCAATCTCGGGTTGGCGGCACGTTTCGTTTCCGGCTACCTGATCCAGTTGACCGCTGACGTCAAAAGCCTCGATGGCCCTTCGGGCACTGAGGTGGACTTCACGGACTTGCACGCCTGGTGCGAAGTTTATTTGCCGGGTGCTGGCTGGATCGGCCTGGACGCGACCTCAGGGCTGTTTGCCGGTGAAGGACACATTCCGTTGGCTTGTAGTCCCGATCCGGGCTCAGCGGCACCGATCAGTGGCTTGGTGGAGCCATGCGAATGTGAATTTACCCACGAAATGTCCGTGGAGCGGATTTGGGAAGCGCCACGAGTCACAAAGCCCTACACCGAAGACCAGTGGCTGGCGATCCAGGCGCTGGGCCGGCAGATTGATGCCGACCTGCTGGAAGGCGATGTACGCCTGACCATGGGGGGCGAACCGACTTTTGTTTCGATTGATGACCCCGATGGCGAAGAGTGGAACACCGCTGCCCTCGGCCCGGACAAGCGTAGGCTGTCGGCCGAGCTGTTTCAGCGTATGCGCAAGCATTACGCGCCCAAAGGTCTGGTGCATTTCGGGCAGGGCAAGTGGTATCCGGGCGAACAGTTGCCGCGTTGGTCGTTGAACTGCTACTGGCGCCGTGACGGCGTACCGATCTGGCACAACAGCGCACTGGTAGCCGATGAGCAGGAAGACTACGGGGCTGATGGCGAACTGGCCGGGCGTTTTCTGGCGAGTGTTGCCGAGCGCTTGAAACTGCCGGCGCGTTTTGTGTTTCCAGCCTACGAAGACAATTTCTATTACCTCTGGCGCGAAGGCACCCTGCCGCAGAACGTCAGTGCCGAAGACTCGCGTCTGGAAGAGCCGTTGGAGCGTGCGCGTTTGCGCAAAGTCTTCAGCCAGGGCCTGGACAAAGTCATCGGCCAGGTCTTGCCACTGGCGCGCACCGCCAAGGGTGATCAATGGCAAAGCGGTCGCTGGTATTTGCGTGAGGAACATTGCCGATTGGTGCCGGGTGATTCGCCGCTGGGTTATCGCTTACCGCTGGGCTCGCAGCCTTGGGTGAAGGCCGCTGAGTATCCCTTCATTAATCCCGCCGATCCGAACCAGGATTTCCCGGCGTTGCCGGACGCTGCACAACTGAAACAGCATGGCGATCCGGCGGTCGCCGATGAGCGCGCGCCGAAGGTCGATGAATCCGCTGACTGGCTGACTCGCACAGCGTTCTGTGCCGAAGCGCGAGACGGTCGGTTGTACCTGTTCATGCCGCCGCTGGAGCAGGTCGAGGATTATCTGGAACTGGTGGCCGCTATCGAAGCCACTGCCGAGGAGTTGCATTGCCCTGTGTTGCTCGAAGGCTATGAGCCACCGAGTGACCCGCGCTTGAGCAACTTCCGCATCACGCCGGATCCAGGGGTGATTGAGGTCAACGTGCAGCCGTCCGCGAGTTGGGATGAATTGGTCGAACGCACCGAGTTTCTCTACGAAGAAGCGCGCCAGACCCGATTGACCACCGAGAAATTCATGATCGATGGCCGGCACACCGGCACCGGCGGCGGTAACCATTTCGTGCTGGGTGGTGCGACACCGGCGGACTCGCCGTTTCTACGGCGTCCAGACCTGCTGCGCAGCCTGATCAGCTACTGGCATAACCATCCGTCCTTGTCCTACTTGTTTTCTGGATTGTTCATCGGCCCGACGTCCCAGGCGCCGCGGGTCGATGAAGCGCGTAACGATGCGTTGTATGAGCTGGAAATTGCCTTTGCGCAAATGCCGGAGCCAGGCGAAGAATGCACGCCGTGGTTGGTGGATCGACTGCTGCGCAACTTGCTGATTGATGTGACCGGTAATACGCATCGTGCCGAATTCTGCATCGACAAGCTCTACTCGCCGGACGGTGCCACCGGTCGCCTTGGTCTGCTCGAGTTGCGTGCATTCGAAATGCCGCCTCACGCGCGCATGAGCCTGGCTCAACAGTTGTTGCTGCGCGCGCTGGTGGCGCGGTTCTGGCGTGAGCCCTATGCGCCGCCGAAACTGGCGCGCTGGGGCACCGAACTGCACGATCGCTTCCTGTTACCGCACTTTATTGAGCAGGACTTCGCCGATGTGATCGTCGATCTGAACGCTGCCGGTTATCCGGTGCGGTCCGAGTGGTTTGCCGCGCATCTGGAATTCCGGTTTCCCAAGGTCGGCGATTACGCTGTCAGTGGTATCGAACTGGAGTTGCGTCAGGCGCTTGAACCTTGGCATGTGCTGGGCGAGGAGGGCGCGGTCGGTGGCACGGTGCGCTACGTGGATTCGTCGCTGGAGCGTTTGCAGGTCAAACTCAGCGGCTTGCCGCCGCAGCGTTATGTGCTGACCTGCAATGGCATTGCGGTGCCGTTGCAACCGACGGGGCGGATCGGCGAGTTTGTCGCCGGTGTGCGTTTCCGCGCCTGGCAGCCATCCAACTGCCTGCATCCGACCATCCCGGTTCACGCGCCGCTGGTGTTCGACCTGCTCGACACCTGGATGGGGCGTTCGCTGGGGGGCTGTCAGTACCACGTCGCCCATCCGGGCGGGCGCAATTACGACAGCCTGCCGGTGAACGCCAACGAGGCCGAGAGCCGAAGAATGGCTCGATTCTTCCGAATCGGACACACCCCGGGGAAACTTCCTATACCGAATGTAACGATTAACGACGAGCTGCCGATGACACTCGATTTGCGACGTTTCTAAGCCCTACACGACGCTCGGATTTTTCGTATATCCGGGCGTCATTAGCCTGCGTTAGTCTGACCGTTCTTTGCTGTCTGCCGAGCTTTCCATGCCTGACCTGCTTGACCGCTACCCGCTGACGGCGGGCACCTACCACGAACTGCTCGACGAGAGCGGCGCCGTGCGCCCGCACTGGCGTCGATTATTTGACCAACTGCAACGCAGTACCCCGGCGCAACTGGTGCAGCGTCAGGCGTTGTTGGCCCGACAGATCCAGGAAAACGGCGTGACTTACAACGTCTATGCCGACCCCAAAGGTGCCGATCGGCCTTGGGAATTGGACTTGTTGCCGCATGTGATCGACGCCGATGAATGGCAACAATTATCGGCCGGCATCGCTCAGCGGGCGCGCTTGCTCAACGCTGTGTTGGCCGATCTCTACGGTCCGCAGCGGCTGATCGCCGAGGGGCTGTTGCCGGCAGAGCTGGTGTTTGGTCACAACAACTTCCTCTGGCCTTGTCAGGGCATCTTGCCGCCCGATGGGGCGTTTCTGCATCTCTACGCCGTGGACCTTGCGCGCACGCCGGACGGTCGTTGGTGGGTTACGGCGGACCGGACACAAGCCCCGTCTGGCGCCGGCTATGCGCTGGAAAATCGCACCATCGTGTCGCGGGCTTTCCCCGAGTTGTACCGCGACCTGAAAGTGCAGCACCTGGCGGGTTTTTTCCGCACGCTTCAGGAAACCCTGGCCCGTCAGGCCCCGTGTGACGACGAAGCACCGTTGGTGGTGCTGCTCACACCGGGGCGTTTCAATGAAAGCTATTTCGAGCATCTGTATCTGGCCCGCCAGCTCGGTTATCCGCTGGTGGAGGGCGGCGACTTGACGGTGCGCGATGCCACCGTTTACCTGAAAACCCTGAGCGGCCTGCGACGGGTTCACGCGATCATGCGGCGCCTCGACGATGACTTCTGCGATCCGCTGGAGCTGCGCACCGACTCTGCTCTCGGCGTACCTGGCTTGCTCGAGGCCGCGCGGCTGGGCCGGGTGCTGGTGGCCAATGCGTTGGGCAGTGGCGTGCTGGAATCCCCAGGTTTGCTGGGGTTTCTGCCGACGATCAATCAATTTCTATTCGGCGAAGAACTGATCCTGCCGTCCATTGCCACCTGGTGGTGCGGTGAGGCGCCGGTGCTGGCGCAGGCGCTGGAAAAACTGCCGGAACTGCTGATTAAACCCGCGTTTCCTTCCCAAAGCTTCGCACCGGTATTTGGCCGCGATCTGAGTGAAAAACAGCGTCAGACGCTAGCCGAGCGCATGCAGGCGCGGCCTTACGCTTATGTTGCGCAAGAACTCGCTCAGTTGTCACAGGCGCCGATCTGGCAAGCCGAAGACGGGCAACTGCAACCCCGTGCCATCGGCATGCGCGTGTATGCAGTGGCCAGCCACGACGGCTATCGGGTTTTGCCCGGCGGTTTGACTCGGGTGGCCGCCGACGCCGACGCCGAAGTGGTGTCGATGCAGCGCGGCGGTGCGAGCAAGGACACGTGGGTGCTTGGTGAGCGTGCCCCCGGCGGCGAACAATGGAAAACCCAGCGCGCAATTGGTGTTCACGATCTGGTGCGACGCGATCCTTACTTGCCGTCGCGAGTGGTGGAAAACCTGTTTTGGTTTGGCCGTTACTGCGAACGTTGCGACAACAGCGCGCGGCTGCTTCGGATCATGTTGGCGCGTTATGTCGAGGGTGATGACCCGCAGGCCCTTGATGCTGCCGTCGATCTTGGCGAGCGCCTGAATTTGTTGCCCGATGAAGGCGATTTGCCGGAGCGGTTGCTGGCTGCATTGCTTGGCGATGACTGGTCGTTCAGCCTGCGCTCCAACCTGCAACGCTTGCAGTGGGCGGCTTCACAAGTGCGCGGCAAGCTCTCGCGGGAAAACTGGCAGGCGTTGGTGGAATTACAGCGCGAGGCCATGGAACTTGAAACCGAAGAGCCGGACTTTGGCGAGTTGCTCGACTTCCTCAACCGCCTGGTCATGTCTCTGGCGGCGCTGTCTGGTTTTGCCCTGGATGACATGACTCGAGACGAAGGCTGGCGCTTCTTGATGATTGGCCGGCGGATCGAGCGGCTGCAATTTCTCAGTGCCAGCCTCGCGGCGTTTTTGCGTGGCGCCGGTGCCTTTGATCAAGCAGGTCTTGAATGGTTGCTGGAGCTGGGTAACAGCGGCATCACCTACCGCTCGCGATACCTGGCGGTGGCGCAATTGATCCCGGTTCTCGATCTGTTGTTGCTAGACGAGCAGAACCCGCACGCGGTGCTGTTCCAGTTGAAATTGGTGACCCGAACCTTGAAGCGCTTGAACGACGATTTTGGTGCCCCGCGAGAGGCCGGGTTGCCGCAGTTGGTGGCGCGCCTGGCGCATTTCGATCTCGGCTGTCTGGAAAACTCGCTGTTTGGCGAGGCCAGTGTCCACGCGGCCATCGAAGGGCTGGCCGATTTGCTGCAAGAGATTGCCGATGCCAGTGGGCAAGTCTCGGATCGCTTGGCGCTGCGCCATTTTGCCCATGTCGATGATGTTAGCCAACGAACGGTGTCCGTCTGATGAGTGCTCATTACCAGATTTTTCACGACACCCATTATCACTATGACAGCCCGGTGTCCCTGGCCCAGCAACTCGCGCATTTGTGGCCGCGCGCTTGTGAGTGGCAGCGCTGCACGGCGCAGGCGCTACTGATCAGCCCGGAGCCCACGACGCGCCGTGATGAACTGGATGTGTTCGGTAATCCCCTGACCCGCCTGGCCTTCGAGCGTCCCCACGATGAGTTGTTGGTCAATGCCCAGCTGACATTGGAAGTACTGGCCCGGCCGTTACTGGATTTCAATCTGTCGCCTGCCTGGGAAGAAACCCGCAGTGCGTTGACCTACAGCAGCCAGCCACTGTCCCCCGAATTAATGGAAGCCTGCCGATATCGCTTCGAGTCGCCCTATGTGCATTTGAAGCGCAATTTTGTCGAGTTTTCCGAAAGCTGTTTTCCACCTGAGCGGCCACTGCTGCTAGGGGTGCAGGCGTTGATGGAGAAAATTTTCAGCGAGTTCACCTTCGATGCCGAAGCGACTCAGGTGGCGACACCGTTGGTCGAAGTGCTGGAGCGTCGGCGCGGGGTCTGCCAGGACTTTGCTCACCTGATGCTCGCCTGCGTGCGGTCACGTGGCTTGGCGGCGCGGTATATCAGCGGTTACCTGTTGACTCAGCCACCGCCCGGCCAGCCGCGACTGATTGGCGCCGATGCGTCTCATGCCTGGGTCTCAGTGTTTTGCCCGATTCTGGGCTGGGTCGATTTCGATCCGACAAACAATGTGCAACCGGCACTCGAACACATAACCCTGGCTTGGGGCCGGGATTTTTCCGATGTATCGCCGTTGCGGGGGGTGATTCTAGGGGGCGGCAGTCATGATCCCGAAGTTCGGGTTACCGTGATGCCACTGGATTAAGCGGGTGTTGGTAAGCAGAGGCTGTGAGGGTCAGCAGGTAACCTGCTGACCCTGGACACAGATCCGGTGGGCCTGATCAGATCATCGGGCCCTGAGGGTCTCAGGCGTCGGGCGCCTGATCTTTCGGTGCTTCAACATCATGTTCTGCTACCACTTCACCTTCTGCATCCGGGTTCAGTGCTGCTGCTTCTTCTTCAGCTGTAGCTTTCTTGCGCTGAAGCTTTTCCTCTTTCTTCTGCTCCTTGGCCAAGTCTCTCTGACGTTTGGCGAAGGAATAATTAGGTTTAGCCATGGGCGATCCTCTGGGGTCGAAGGTGAGGTTGAGCGGCGCATATTCTGCCCTGTATCGATGCCGAGCCGTTAGCTGGGTTTTTGCTCGGTCCATTTTGGTGGTGCCGAGGGGTGCCAGGCGTCCAGTGCATCGAGCAGGGTTTGCGGCGACTCGCTCATTTGCAGCATGTCACGGTGCTGCCCGCGAACGAAGCCTTCGCCGACGATATGATCGAGAAATGTCGCCAACTTGCTGTAGAAACCGTTCACTTCCAGCAAACCGAGCGGTTTGCCATGGTAGCCAAGCTGGCCCCAGGTCCAGACTTCGAACAGTTCTTCCAGTGTGCCCAGGCCGCCGGGTAGCGCGATAAAGGCGTCGCTGAGTTCCGCCATTCGAGCCTTGCGCGCATGCATGCCGTCGACTACTTCCAGGCGAGTCAGGCCGCTGTGGCCGATTTCCTGGTCCTTGAGGCTTTGCGGGATGATCCCGATTACTTCACCGCCGGCTGCCAGCGCTGCGTCGGCGACGATCCCCATCAAACCGACGGCGCCTCCACCGTAGACCAGGGTCAGCTTGCGCTCGGCCAATGCGCGCCCCAGCGCGACGGCTGCCTCACGGTAAGCTGGGTGGGTGCCGGTGCTGGCACCGCAAAATACACAAACGGATGCGATAGACATGCCTTGCTCCAGGGTCAGGATCGCCACAGGTTAAAGGCAGGCAAGCATCGCTCCAAGGGTTAAACCTCGCGATGAGGCTTTTCGTAAGTACCGCTTGCACCACAGGCGTAGGCGGCGAGCAAACTGCACAGCAGGCTGTTAAGGGACATATCAGGCGCTCCGGGTCATTGATGGGGCTGAGCATAGGGTGGTGCCAGACGCCTGGCTGTTAGATTGTTTCGATGAATGTCATAGCTGGAAAGTTGTATACAATTTTTGACTCAAGTCATAGGAACTTGCGAAGATTTCAGGCAGTCTTCTGTCCATTCGCAATTTGTTAACCCTGCCTTGGAGATTCACCATGTTTGCCAAACTTGTTGCGGTATCCCTGCTGACACTGGCCAGTAGCCAATTGATGGCTGCCGAATGCAAGGTCGATGTCGACTCCACCGACCAGATGTCCTTCAATACGAAGGAAATCACCATCGACAAGAGCTGTAAGACCTTCACCGTGAACCTGACCCACTCCGGCAGCTTGCCGAAAAACGTCATGGGTCATAACTGGGTGCTGAGCAAAACCGCAGACATGGCGGGCATCGCGACTGATGGTATGAGCGCCGGTATCGATAAGAATTACCTGAAGGACGGCGACGACCGCATCATCGCTCACACCAAAATTATTGGAGCCGGCGAGAAAGACTCGGTGACCTTCGATGTATCGAAGTTGGCGGCTGGCGAAAGTTACCAGTTCTTCTGCTCGTTCCCTGGCCACAACTCGATGATGAAAGGCGCTGTTGTCCTGAAGTAATCGAATCAAACGCATAAAAAAAGCGTCCACTCGAGACGCTTTTTTTGTACCTGACGTTTGACCATTGGTGTTCATCGCCGCAGGTACTTCACGACCCTTGTGGGGGCGAACCTGCTCGCGATGGCGCCAGCATGCACAGCGTGTCAATTATGGGGCAAACGGCATCTCACGCTTGTGATGCGTTTTTTTGTACGTTTCACAAATGATCCTGAATGCTTCCTCGCGTACCGGCTCTCCATGCAGGAACGCGTCGATCTCGGCATAGGTCACGCCATGGGATGCTTCGTCCGGCTTGCCGGGCGACAGGTCTTCGAGGTCGGCGGTTGGGACTTTTTCTACCAGCGACTCCGGTGCGCCGAAGTGGCGGGCGATATCTCGGACCTGGTTTTTCACCAGGCCGCTCAACGGTGCCAGGTCACAGGCGCCGTCACCGAACTTGGTGAAAAACCCCATCACCGCTTCGGCGGCGTGGTCGGTGCCAATCACCAGACCCTGGGCTGCGCCGGCGATGGTGTACTGGGCGACCATGCGCATCCGCGCTTTGGTGTTACCGAGCACGAAATCCACCGAGACCGCGTGTTTGCCTTCGAAGGCAGCCACTTCATTGGCCAAGGACTTGACGGCCGGGCCGATGTTCACGGTATGGCGCTCGTCCGGGGCGATGCAGTCCACCGATGCCTGGGCGTCGTGTTCATCGAATTGTGTCTCGTAAGGCAGGCGCACGGCGATGAAGCGATAGCTGTTGTCACCACTGCGCTCACGCAGCTCGCGTATGGCCCGTTGCGCCAGCAGCCCGGCGGTCAACGAATCGACGCCACCGCTGATGCCCAGCACCAGGCTCTTGAGCCCGGAGTTGACGAGGCAATCCTGGATAAAGCTAATCCGCCGGGCGACTTCCGCCTCGAGGGCGGCTTGGTCGGCAAACGGCGGTTGAACCTTGAGCTGCTCAGCAATCTCACGCTGTACGGCTTGCATGAATTCACTCCTTGCTTGAAACGCTGGAAAGGGCAGGTACTTTGAAAACGTGTCGCAAATAGGCGACGAAATTAGGATCTTTGCAGTGAGTCTTGCCAGGCTCATCGGAAATCTTTGCCACGGGCTGGCCGTTGCACGCCGTCATTTTAAGCACGATGCTCATCGGTTCGACACCCGGAATATCGCAGGTCAGGTTGGTGCCGATACCAAAACTGACATTGATTCGCCCGCGCAACGCGCGGAATATCTCCAGCGACCTGGGCAATGTCAGGCTGTCGGAGAACACCAGCGTCTTGCTCATCGGGTCGATGCCGAGCTTGTGGTAGTGGGCGATTGCCTTTTCTGCCCACAGCACCGGATCACCGGAATCGTGGCGCAGACCGTCGAAGAGCTTGGCGAAATACAGGTCGAAATCACCGAGAAAAGCATCGGTGGTGATGCAGTCGGTGAGGGCGATCCCGAGTAAACCGCGATACTCGCGAACCCAGCAATCGAGGGCGGCAATCTGGCTGTCGATCAACCGTGGGCCGAGTTGCTGATGGGCCATGATCCATTCGTGGGCCATGGTCCCCAGTGGCTTCATGTCCAGCTCACGGGAAAGATGCACGTTGCTGGTGCCGACGAAACGTCCGGGGAAATCGTGCTTGAGCACGTTCACCACTTCTTCCTGTACACGGTACGAAAAGCGCCGGCGAGTGCCGAAATCAGCGACCTGCAACTCGGACAACTCGTCGCTGCTGGCGTTGGCAGTCAGCCAGTCGAATTTGCGATACAGCTGCTCGCGCGCTTGTTCCAGAACGACTTCACGGTAGCGGTAGCGGTTTCGCACCTCGCTGACGATTGCCAGCATCGGCACTTCGAACAGAATCACATGCAGCCACGGTCCCCGCAGGCGGATGAACAGTTCACCGTTTTCAATACCGGTGTGGACATAGCGCAGGTTGAAGCGAAATAAACCGAGAAACCGCAGGAAGTCCGGCTTCATGAAGCTGATGCGCTCCAGGAAACTCAACTGGTCAGCGCTCAGGCTTAGCTCTGCCAGGCGCTCGATCTGGTAACGGATTTCCGCCAGGTACGGGCGCAAATCCTCACTGTTACGGCAACGAAACTCCCATTCGACTTCCACGTTCGGGTAGTTGTGCAGCACTGCCTGCATCATCGTCAGTTTGTAAAAGTCGGTGTCGAGCAGGTTCTGCACGATGCGATCGCCAAATACGCTCTCGCTCATAACGGGGGTTCTCCAGGCTGGTCGCGGCCTGTGGCAACGACGTGTCAGCAATATCAGTCAATAGGCTAGTGGCGCATATCTGTAGCGGTTATTGCCAGCGATTTTTTAAGCGAAGCCGATCCCGTAGGCGCGAGCCTGTTCGCGAAGGGGGTATCACACTCGACATCAACGTTAAATGCTCCGTTCAGGCTCGCTCCCGCAGGGTTTATGTGAGGCTTCAAGTGTGCGGCGTATCAGGGCTGTCGATCTGCTCCAGCATCCACTTTACAAAGTCTCGCACCTTGGGCACTTCCGCCGAGTGTTCCGGGTAGGCGAGGTAATACGCGTCGCAACTGGGCATCGGATGTTGCCAGGGAATGACTAGTTTGCCGTCGGCTAATTCCTCTTCCACCAGGAATCGTGGCAGCAGCGCCACGCCGCAGCCGACTTGCGCGGCGCGGATGCACATATAAAAAGTTTCGAAACGCGGGCCGTGGTAGCTGTGTTCGGTGTGGTAGCCCTGGCTGTCGAACCAGTCGTGCCAGGCCTGGGGGCGGGAGGCGTTTTGCAACAGGACCAAATCGGCGAGTTGTGTCGGATCGGTAAACGGCGTGTCCGGTAGGCTACCTGGCGCGCAGACGGGCACCAGCTCTTCACCAAACAGTTTCAGGCTTTCAGTGCCGGGTCGCGAGCCTTGGCCGAAGTAGAACGCCAGGTCGCTACGACCTTGCAGCAAGTCGTCGGCTTCTTGTTCGCTGCACAGATCCAGATGGATCGAGGGATGGCGCAGGCGCCAGCCTTTCAAGCGCGGCACTAGCCAGCGTGCGCCGAAGGTCGGAGGCGTCGAGACGCGCAGGACTTCGGTGTCACCGCCGTAGGAGCGCAGATAGTGGGTCGACATCTCGACCTGAGTGAGGATTTTTCGTACCTCCACCAGGTACAAATCCCCGGCAGGGGTCATTTGCAAGCGTCGGCGTACCCGACGAAACAGCAGATGCTGTAGTAACTCTTCCAGCTGGGCGACCTGTTTGCTGACGGCGCTTTGGGTCAGGTTTAGCTCTTCGGCAGCCCGGGTGAAGCTCAAATGCCGGGTCACGGCCTCGAAACACTGGAGTGCGGTGATCGACGGCAAGTAGCGTTTATTCAGCATGGGTGGTCCTTTTTCTTCTTTCTTTGTTGCCAGCAATGCGAAGCATGAATAAACGGAATGATATCTCTCTTAATGGTCGTTTGTTGGCTCCTCTCAGGGCGGCTACAACTACAGGTCTGATCAGCCGTGATTTTCCGGCTGCACGTTTTCTGTTTTTTGCTTGAGGAGTGACCCATGGTTGCTGCATTGCTTGATCGTCTTGGTGTGAACCCGGCCCTGTATCAGAACGGCAAAGTGCCGGTTCATTCGCCCATCGATGGCAGCCGCATTGCCGACGTGAACTGGGAAGGTGCCGCTGAAGTCGAGCAGCACATCAGTCGCGCAGATCATGCGTTCGAGCTGTGGCGTAAGGTCCCGGCGCCGCGCCGTGGCGAATTGGTCCGCCAATTGGGCGATATCCTGCGTGAATACAAGGCTGATCTCGGTGAGCTGGTCTCCTGGGAAGCCGGCAAGATCACTCAGGAAGGCCTGGGCGAAGTTCAGGAAATGATCGATATCTGCGACTTTGCCGTCGGTCTGTCCCGTCAGTTGTACGGTTTGACCATCGCCTCCGAGCGTCCTGGCCACCATATGCGTGAAACCTGGCATCCGCTGGGGGTCGTGGGCGTGATTAGCGCGTTCAACTTCCCTGTGGCCGTCTGGGCCTGGAACGCCGCCCTGGCACTCGTCTGCGGTAACCCGGTGATCTGGAAACCGTCGGAGAAAACCCCGCTGACTGCGCTCGCCTGTCAGGCACTATTCGACCGCGTATTGAAGAACTTCAGTGACGCGCCTGCGCACCTGAGCCAAGTCATCATTGGCGGTCGCGACGCTGGTGAAGCGTTGGTCGATGACCCGCGCGTGGCGCTGATCAGTGCCACGGGCAGCACGCGCATGGGCCGTGAAGTAGCACCAAAAATTGCCGCACGTTTTGCTCGCAGCATTCTGGAGCTGGGCGGCAACAACGCGATGATTCTCGGCCCAAGCGCCGACCTGGACATGGCGGTGCGTGCGATCCTGTTTAGTGCCGTCGGCACCGCCGGTCAGCGTTGCACCACCCTGCGTCGCCTGATTGCCCATGAGTCGGTCAAAGAAGAAATCGTCACGCGCCTGAAAGCAGCCTATTCCAAAGTGCGCATCGGCCATCCGCTGCAAGGCAATCTGGTCGGCCCGCTGATCGACAAGCACAGCTTCGAAAACATGCAGGATGCACTGGAGCAGGCGTTGAGCGAAGGCGGCCGGGTGTTTGGCGGGAAGCGTCAGTTGGAAGATACATTCCCGAATGCCTACTACGTGTCCCCGGCCATCGTTGAAATGCCGGAGCAGAGCGACGTGGTGTGCCACGAAACTTTCGCACCGATTTTGTATGTGGTCGGTTACAGCGATTTTGCCGAAGCGATGCGCTTGAACAACGCGGTGCCGCAAGGCCTGTCGTCGTGTATTTTCACCACTGACGTGCGTGAGGCCGAGCAGTTCATGTCGGCGGTCGGCAGCGACTGCGGCATTGCCAACGTCAACATAGGCCCGAGCGGTGCAGAAATCGGCGGGGCGTTTGGTGGCGAGAAAGAAACGGGAGGTGGTCGTGAGTCGGGCTCCGACGCATGGCGCGGGTACATGCGCCGCCAGACCAATACCGTGAATTACTCGCTGGAGTTGCCATTGGCCCAAGGGATCACGTTCGACTGATTGTCGATTTGAGCCGTGATCCCCTGTAGGGGCGGGCAATCCCGCGCCCTCATTTGAAGGTGTGTTGGTTAGGTTTCTGATTGGAGTCTGGCAATGCCGTTACGCGAAGAGTGTCTGTGGGAAAAGCTGACGCCGCAAAGGCCTGATAACGGGGCGCTCAAGGGTGAAGTCAGCGCAGACGTGTGCGTCATTGGCGCCGGTTTTACCGGTCTGTCGGCGGCGGTGCATTTGTTGGAGCAGGGTAAAAGTGTCTGCGTGCTTGAAGCTCATCGCGCCGGTCATGGCGGTTCCGGACGCAACGTCGGGCTGGTCAATGCGGGGATGTGGATTCCACCGGACGAGATCGAGGCCGGGTTCGGTGAGGCGGTGGGCAGTCAGCTCAACCGCATGCTGGGGGCGGCGCCATCCCTGGTGTTCAGTCTTGTGGATAAGTACAAAATCGACTGTCAGTTGCGTCGCGAAGGCACGCTGCACATGGCGCACAACGCCCGTGGCGAAGCGGATCTGCGCAGTCGTGAAGAACAATGGAAACGTCGCGGCGCACCCGTTGAACTGCTGACAGGCCAAGCCTGCGAGCAAGCGACCGGCACCCAGAAAATTGCCGCCGCGTTGCTCGACCGACGTGCCGGCACTCTCAATCCAATGGCTTACACCTCGGGTCTGGCCCAAGCGGCCATTGGCCTCGGCGGTCAGTTGTTCGATCATTCTCCCGTCACCCAACTCGAACGTCAGGGCCAGCGCTGGTCCGTACAAACCGATCAGGGCTCGGTGCTGGCCGAGCAAGTGGTGATCGCCTCCAACGCGTATACCGAAGGCGACTGGACGGAGCTGCGGCGCAACTTCTTCCCCGGTTATTACTATCAAGTGGCGTCGGCACCGCTCACCGAAGACGCTGCCCGGCAAATCCTTCCCGGCGGGCAAGGGTCGTGGGACACCCGGCAGGTGCTCAGCAGCATTCGTCGCGACAAGGAGGGGCGTTTGTTGCTCGGCAGTCTTGGCAACGGCAATCAAAAGCCGGCGTGGTTTTTGAAAGCTTGGGCGGACCGCGTTCAGCAGCACTATTTTCCCTACCTCAAACCAGTGGAATGGGAATGCACCTGGACCGGCTGCATTGCCTTTACCCCGGACCATCTGATGCGCTTGTTCGAGCCGGCGCCCGGTTTGGTGGCAGTCACCGGTTACAACGGCCGTGGCGTCACCACCGGCACTGTGGTCGGAAAGGCCTTTGCCGATTATCTGTGTCACGCCGATCCTCAAGCGCTACCTATCCCGTTCGCACCGATGCAGCCCCTCGCGGGTGTCGGCTTGCGCAGCTGCCTGTACGAGGCCGGTTTCTCGCTGTATCACGCAGGCCAGTGCCTGCGGATCGTTATTTGATTGTTGATTTTTGTTGCTGGAAGCAGCGCTTTCCGGCGTAGCGACTAGCCTGTAATGGTGCGGGTTGTAGCAGTCCCGCACCAGCAGTGTGCAGTTCGGTGACGCAGGCTGTTACAGGCTGGTTGCACGTCGTTTAATGCCGCGGTTGCAATGATGGCGCTTGCGGGTTGCGCCTTTTTCATAAAATGGTTTCACCTCCCGCGGTTTAGACGGTTGCACGCCCAATGAAAAAGGGCCCGAAACAGTCGAAATAACCATAAGGCAGCGAC
The DNA here is from genome assembly GCF_034351645.1 of Pseudomonas sp. DC1.2. NCBI lineage: Bacteria > Pseudomonadati > Pseudomonadota > Gammaproteobacteria > Pseudomonadales > Pseudomonadaceae > Pseudomonas > Pseudomonas sp. DC1.2. Next base: position 523,669 of record NZ_CP133782.1, read on the forward strand.
TTTTTTCAGAATAAAAAACCGATGGCACGGCCCTTGCTCTGAGCATTCAGAGAAGTCGCAGTGCCAACTAAAAAAAACCTCGGAGCACCACCTCATGTCCCAGACGTTTTACAAGAAAGGCTTTCTGGCCCTCGCAGTGGCAGCTGCATTGGGTGTTTCTGCGTTTGCACAGGCTGATGTGAAAATCGGTGTGGCGGGTCCTATGACAGGCGCCAACGCGGCATTTGGCGAGCAGTACATGAAGGGGGCACAGGCTGCGGCCGATGCGGTCAACGCAGCAGGCGGCGTCAACGGGGAAAAAATTGTACTGGTCAAGGGCGATGACGCCTGCGAACCGAAACAGGCTGTAACGGTCGCCAAAGACCTCACCAACCAGAAAGTCGCCGGCGTCGTCGGTCACTTCTGTTCCTCTTCGACCATCCCGGCCTCCGAGATCTACGACGAAGCGGGCATTATTGCGATCACTCCAGGGTCCACCAACCCACAAGTTACCGAGCGCGGCCTGAGCGCCATGTTCCGTATGTGCGGGCGTGACGACCAGCAAGGCATCGTGGCTGGCGACTACATTGTCGACGTGCTCAAGGGTAAGAAAGTCGCGGTTATCCACGACAAGGACACCTACGGCCAAGGCCTCGCTGACGCCACCAAGGCGCAGTTGATCAAGCGCGGCGTGACCCCGGTTATTTACGAAGGCCTGACTCGCGGCGAGAAAGACTTTAGTGCCCTGGTGACCAAAATCCGCGCCGCTGGCGCCGATGTCGTCTACTTCGGCGGTCTGCACCCAGAGGCTGGTCCACTGGTTAAACAACTGCGTACCGAAGGCCTGAAAGACGTGAAATTCATGTCCGATGACGGCATCGTGACCGATGAATTGGTGACCACCGCTGGCGGCCCGCAATACGTCGACGGCGTGCTGATGACCTTCGGCGCCGACCCGCGTCTGCTGCCAGAAAGCAAAACCGTGGTAGACGCCTTCCGCAAGGCCGGTACCGAGCCTGAAGGCTACACCCTCTACGCCTACGCCTCGGTTCAGGCACTGGCTGCCGCGTTTAACGGCGCCAAATCCAACAAGGGCGAAGACGCTGCCAAATGGCTGAAAGTACACCCGGTCAAAACCGTGATGGGCGAGAAGACCTGGGACGCCAAGGGCGACTTGAAAGTCTCCGACTACGTGGTTTACCAGTGGGACAAAGACGGCAAATATCACCAGTTGGAAAAACAGAAGTGATATGAACTGCTGATCTGTCCGGCGCCTTGTGCGCCGGGCAGTCAAAGAACATGTCCGTGCAGTACCTGTCTTTTCTCGTAGAGCTGCACACTACCGTGTTACGTCGGCGGCTGAACCCCGGTCCGTTGCAATGCGCTTCTGTGCAGTCTCTCAAATGCGTGAGATTGCGTTATGGATGGTATTTTCCTGCAGCAACTGGTCAACGGTCTGACCCTCGGGTCGGTCTATGGCCTGATCGCCATCGGCTACACAATGGTCTACGGCATCATCGGCATGATCAACTTCGCCCACGGCGAGGTTTACATGATCTCTGCGTACCTCGCGGCGATCAGTCTGGCTCTGCTGGCTTACTTCGGTATTGAATCCTTCCCTCTGCTGATGCTCGGCACACTGGTCTTCACCATCATCGTCACCGCGGTGTATGGCTGGGTCATCGAACGTGTTGCTTACAAACCGCTGCGTAACTCCACCCGACTGGCACCGCTGATCAGCGCCATCGGTATCTCCCTGATCCTGCAAAACTACGCACAGATTGCCCAAGGCGCCCGTCAACAAGGGGTGCCTACACTGCTGACAGGCGCATGGCGAGTTGAAGTCGGGACCGGCTTCGTCCAGCTCACCTACACCAAGATCTTCATTCTGGTTGCAGCGTTCGCCGGGATGGCCCTGCTGACCTACGTCATCAAGTACACCAAGCTTGGCCGCATGTGCCGTGCTACTCAGCAAGACCGCAAGATGGCTTCGATCCTGGGGATCAACACCGACCGGGTGATTTCCTACGTGTTCATCATTGGTGCAGCGATGGCGGCTCTGGCCGGCGTACTGATCACCATGAACTACGGCACGTTCGACTTTTACGCCGGCTTCGTCATTGGCATCAAAGCGTTCACTGCGGCGGTACTTGGCGGTATTGGCTCGTTGCCCGGCGCCATGCTTGGCGGGATTATTCTCGGGATCTCCGAGTCGCTGTTCTCCGGGTTGGTCAACTCGGATTACAAAGACGTTTTCAGCTTCTCGCTGCTCGTGCTGGTTCTGGTCTTTCGGCCCCAAGGCCTGCTCGGCCGTCCTCTTGTGTCGAAGGTGTAAACGATGTCTTCAACCACTAAAAAAACCATTGATATCAAAAGAAGCCTGGTTGACGCGATTCTTGCCGGCCTTATTGCCCTGATTGTGTTCGGCCCGATTGTTGGCATTGTGCTGGATGGCTACAGCTTTAATCTGCAACCGACGCGAGTGGCCTGGCTGGTTGCCATCGTCATGGTCGGACGCTTTGCCCTGAGCCTGTTCCTGCAAACCCCCAAAGGGCGGCACATTCTCGAAGGTTTCGAGACCACCGGTTCCGGCGTTCACGTACTGGCACCTGATTACAAATCCCAGCTACGTTGGGTCATCCCGCTGATGATCGTGATTGCCGTGGTCTTCCCGTTTTTCTCCAACTCCTACCTGCTGGGCGTGGTGATTCTCGGATTGATCTATGTATTGCTGGGTCTGGGCCTGAACATCGTGGTCGGCCTGGCCGGTCTGCTCGACCTGGGTTACGTGGCGTTTTATGCCATCGGCGCCTACGGCCTTGCACTCGGTTATCAATATTTGGGGCTGGGTTTCTGGACGGTGCTGCCGCTGGCGGCGATTACGGCAGCAATGGCCGGGTGCATTCTGGGCTTTCCAGTCTTGCGGCTGCACGGTGACTACTTGGCAATCGTGACCCTGGGCTTCGGTGAAATCATTCGGCTGATTCTCAACAATTGGTTATCCCTGACCGGTGGCCCGAATGGCATGCCCGCGCCACTGCCGACGTTCTTCGGCCTGGAGTTCGGCAAGCGAGCGAAAGAGGGCGGAATACCGTTTCACGAGTTTTTTGGTATCGCCTACAACCCGGACGTGAAGTACTACTTCATCTACGCGGTGTTGTTCCTGGTGGTGTTGGCCGTGCTGTACATCAAGCACCGCTTGACCCGTATGCCGGTTGGTCGGGCCTGGGAAGCATTGCGTGAAGATGAAATCGCCTGCCGTTCGATGGGCTTGAACCATGTGTTGGTCAAGCTCTCGGCGTTCACCCTCGGCGCTTCAACCGCGGGTCTGGCCGGGGTGTTTTTCGCCACGTATCAAGGTTTCGTCAACCCGACCTCGTTCACGTTCTTCGAATCGGCGCTGATCCTGGCCATTGTGGTGCTCGGTGGTATGGGTTCGACCATCGGCGTGGTGATCGCGGCGTTCGTACTGACTGTCGCCCCGGAACTGCTGCGCAGCTTTGCCGAGTACCGGGTGTTGCTGTTCGGCATTCTGATGGTATTGATGATGATCTGGCGACCGCGCGGCTTGATTCGCATCAGCCGTACCGGCGTGACCCCGCGTAAAGGAGTAGCGCCATGAGCGAAGTCGTACTCTCGGTCGAGAAGCTGATGATGCACTTTGGCGGCATCAAGGCATTAAGCGATGTCAGCCTGAAGGTCAAACGCAACTCGATCTTCGCCCTGATCGGCCCCAACGGTGCCGGCAAGACCACGGTGTTCAATTGCCTGACCGGCTTTTACAAAGCCTCCGGCGGCAAGATCGAACTCAATGTACGTGGCGAGCGGACCAACGTCATTCAGCTATTGGGCGAATCGTTCAAGTTGACTGATTTCGTCTCGCCGAAAAACTTCGCCACTCGGCTGTACTACAAAATGTTCGGCGGCACGCACCTGGTGAACCGCGCTGGCCTGGCGCGCACATTCCAGAACATTCGCCTGTTCAAGGAAATGTCCGTGCTGGAGAACCTGTTGGTTGCTCAGCACATGTGGGTCAACCGCAACATGCTGGCCGGTATCCTCAACACCAAGGGTTACCGCAAGGCGGAGAGCGATGCCCTGGATCACGCCTTCTACTGGTTGGAAGTGGTGGATCTGGTGGACTGCGCCAACCGTTTGGCCGGTGAACTGTCCTACGGCCAGCAACGCCGTCTGGAGATCGCCCGGGCCATGTGTACCCGGCCGCAGATCATCTGCCTCGACGAACCGGCCGCCGGCCTCAACCCTCAGGAAACCGAAGCGCTGAGCGCGATGATCAGGCTGCTGCGTGACGAGCATGATCTGACCGTGGTGCTGATCGAACACGACATGGGCATGGTGATGAGTATTTCCGATCACATTGTGGTGCTGGACCACGGTAACGTCATCGCCGAAGGCGGGCCCGAAGCGATTCGCAACGACCCGAAAGTGATTGCTGCCTACTTGGGCGCCGACGAAGAGGAGCTGGTATGAGTCAACCGATCCTCGAATTGAAAGAGCTGGATGTGTTCTATGGGCCGATTCAGGCCCTGAAGAAAGTCTCGCTGTACATCAATGAAGGCGAAACCGTGAGCCTTATCGGCTCCAACGGCGCCGGCAAGTCGACCCTGTTGATGTCGATCTTCGGTCAGCCTCGCGCCGCTGGCGGTCAGATCATTTATCGCGGCGTCGATATTACCGAAAAATCGTCCCACTACATTGCGTCCAACGGCATTGCCCAGTCGCCGGAAGGGCGCCGGGTATTTCCGGACATGACCGTCGAGGAAAACCTGCTGATGGGCACTATTCCCATCGGTGACAAGCACGCCACCGAAGACATGCAGCGCATGTTTGAGCTGTTTCCACGGCTCAAGGAGCGGCGCACCCAGCGGGCGATGACCATGTCTGGCGGCGAGCAGCAAATGCTCGCCATTGCCCGCGCGCTGATGAGTCGGCCCAAGTTGCTGCTACTTGATGAGCCGAGCCTGGGTCTGGCGCCGATCGTGGTGAAACAGATCTTCGCCACCCTGCGAGAGCTGGCGGCCACCGGTATGACAATCTTCCTGGTCGAGCAGAACGCCAACCACGCGCTCAAGCTGTCGGACCGGGCGTATGTGATGGTCAACGGCGAGATTCGCCTCAGCGGTACGGGTAAGGAGCTGCTGGTGAACGAGGAGGTACGCAACGCTTATCTGGGCGGCCACTAACCACCCCCACGAAATACCCACAGCCCCGACGAGCCATCGCCGGGGCTTTTTTACACCTCAAAGGCACCGCGAATCCGCTGTGGTAGAGCGCAGGATCGCTTCTGTATTTATCCTCCACAGGTGTTTCTGTGTGCTTTCCGGAAATTGTGGAAAACAATATTCACATGCTCTCAAACCGCGACATAAAGCCGCTGCAAATAGTTGTTTTGTCACGCTTTTGACTTGTCCCCGTTTGCTGTGGAGCTGGCTGTGAATAACATGGGAGTAGCTGGCTGAGTGCCTTTGTTTACGTGGCTTTCAGGCGATTGATTGTTTTTTGATCAGGCGTTTTTTGCTGATCTTGACCTGACTTTGTCAACCTTTTTGTTGTGGGCGAAAACGCTCCTAAATCGGTGTCGCGAGCCTGTGGATAAGTCTGTGGTTAAACTCTGGAAAGACTCCGCTGATGGCCGTGGTTGCTGGCTCGGCGCCATCGCCGGTTTGACCGTTCAATCGTGCAATTTGCCTTGGGCTACACTGCAGGGTGTCGACGGTCAAGCAAAAAAGTTTCTGATGTGCCCGCAAAGCCTTGTGGATAGCGGGGGCGAGGTGTTTTGCACTTGCCCCCAAAGACTGTGGACCTGCCTGTGGATAACGTGCGCGCACATGGCTACAAGCCAGTTGTAGCAAGGGCTGGCGGCAGGTGATCGTTTTTTGTACAGCTTAGATGAATAAATCTTCATTTTGCTGATTTTGCGTTCGGATACTCTGCGCGCATTGCCCCACAGCCGGTGGGGTCTTTGTCAGTGGAAGACCTGGAGCAACTGCATGACCGATAGTCCCGCTTTTGTTCCGGCAGAGCCCTCCAGCCCAATGGGCCGGTTGCGCCAACGAATCGGCTATGACCTGGCGGTGATGGACCTCGGTGGACGAGGTCTGGCCTTGATCGGCGGCCTGATGTTTCTGGCCTGGATCAGTTCGGGTATCTATAAGGTTCAGCCCGACGAGCAGGGCATCGTCCTGCGTTTTGGCCGCTGGCAGCAGACCGCCGAGTCTGGCCTGCACTATCACCTGCCATTTCCCATCGAAACCGTGTTGCTGCCCAAGATTACCCAGGTCAATCAATTGCAACTGGGCAGCGGTAGCAGCCAAAGCGCGGCCAGCAATGGTGCTCGCGACAAACAGATGCTGACCGGCGACGAGAACATCGTCGAGGCCGATTGCACGGTGTTCTGGCGTATCAAGGACGCTCGCTTGTACCTGTTCAAGATCAGTGACCCTGAACGTTCGGTGAAACTTGCGGCGGAAAGTGCGCTGCGCGAAGTCATCGGGCGCACACCGATTCAGGCGGTGATGTCAGATAAGCGCGCACAAATTGCCGATGAAACCCGTGATTTATTACAGCAGTTATTGGACCGCGAGCAGGCCGGGATTCTAATCACGCAAGTACAACTGCAACGGGTCGATCCGCCACCACAAGTGATTGATGCGTTCAACGACGTGCAGCGGGCCCGAGCCGACCAAGAGCGCGCCCGTAACGAAGCCGAAGCCTACGCCAATGACGTGATCCCCCGCGCTCGCGGTGACGCCTCACGCATTACCCAGGAGGCGGAGGCTTACAAGGCTCAGGTCGGGAACTTGGCTGAAGGCGAGGCTAAGCGCTTTCTCTCGGTCTACAACAGTTACGTGCAATCGAAAGACGTTACCGCTTGGCGCTTGTACATGGAAAGCATGGATGAAGTCTTGAAAAAGGCTTCTCGGGTCATTATCGATTCCTCCGGCAAAGGGATGTCGGGGGTTGTGCCTTACATGCCGTTGAGCGAGCCGGTCAAAACCGCAGCCAAGGAGGTCCGCCCATGAGCCGCCTGATCAAACGACTGGCGTTCGTCAGCGCCGCGCTCGGGCTCTGGGCGTTGGTGGCTTCGGCGTATGTGGTTGATGAATCGCAGCAGGCGCTGGTCATCCGCTTCGGCGCCCCCATGGGCGTGGCCGGTGAGCCAGGGTTGAAGTTCAAGGTGCCGTTCAGCGATTCGATTGTGTTCTACGACCGTCGCTTGCAGACCCTCGCTTCGCCGGCTGAGCAAGTCATTCTGGGCGATCAGAAACGCATCGAGGTCGAGACTTACAGCCGTTTCCGGATCAGTGACCCGTTGCGTTTTTATCAGGCCGTGGGAACCCTGGAACAGGCCAACGCGCAACTGACGCAAATGGTCAGTTCTTCGCTGCGACGAGAGTTGGGCGAGATTTCGCTGCGTTCATTGTTGTCGCCCGCCCGACAGCAAGAAGTGGCAATTATCGAGAAAGACGTTGCCGACAAGGCCCGTGCATTAGGTATTGAGGTGACGGAAGTGCGCCTGCACCGCGCCGATCTGCCGCTGGAGGCCAGTCAGGCCATTTACGACCGGATGAAGTCCGAGCGTCAACGCGAAGCCAAGGAGCTGCGCGCGCAAGGGTTTGAGTGGGCTCAGCAGATCCAGGCCAAGGCGGATCGTGATCGCACAGTTCTGCTCTCCGAGGTCCAGCGTCAATCGGCGATCACCCACGGTGAGGCGGATGCGGCAGCCAACCAGATTCTTTCGGCGGCGTTCAACAAAGACCCTGGGTTTTACAAGCTGTACCGCTCGTTGCAGACGTATCGCCAGGCATTGGCTGAGAGTCAGCCAATGTTGGTGCTGACGCCCGACGCGCAATTTCTCAAGCAGTTTCAAAGCGGACCGGTAACGCCCGGTGAGCGGTAGCCGGAGCCATGAGTGATCTCTCTGCGGACCCCCCTGCGTTCAGGCGGCGCCTGACCCGGCTACTTGCCACGATGGGGCCGGGGCTGGTGGTGATGATGGCGGACACCGAAGCCGGCAGTGTGATTACGGCGGCGCAAAGCGGTGCGCAGTGGGGTTACCGTTTGTTGTTGCTGCAGTTTCTGCTGGTGCCGTTGATGTTCATGGCCCAGGAACTGACCGTCCGGCTGGGGTTGTGTACCGGCAAAGGTTACGTGGAATTGGTGCGTCAACACTTCGGTCGCGGGCTGGCGGCGGTCACAGCGCTGGTCTTGTTGCTCAGCTGTTTTGGTTCGTTGTTGACGCAAATGAGCGGGCTGGTCGGTGCCGGCAGTCTGTTCGCAATTCCCGGCTGGTTGATTCTGCTGACGTTGGTGGTGTTCATCCTCGGCATGGTGCTGACCGGTTCGTACCGCTCGGTCGAACGGGTGACCCTCGCTGTGGGCATGTTCGGCCTGGCCTTCGTGGTCATGGCGATCAAGGCGCAGCCCGACATCCCCCAGATACTGCATGACCTTGCCCGCATGCCCTTGAATAATCCCGACTATCTGTACCTGCTGGCCGCCAATCTGGGGACCAGCGTGATGCCGTGGACTGTGTTCTATCAACAATCGGCGTTGATCGACAAAGGCCTGGATGCCACGCATTTGCCCATCGCGCGCATTGATACGCTGGTGGGGGCGGTGTTCTGCCAGGTGCTGACGGCGTCGATCGTGATTGCCGCTGCCGCCACCCTCGGCGGGCACGCGGCGGGGCTGGACAGTATTGCCCAGATCGGCCAGGCCTTTGGCGCGTTGATCGGGCCTACCTGGGGCGAGTTGGTGTTTGCCATCGGGTTAGCCGGCGGTGCGCTGGTGGCGACCATCGTGGTGTGTCTGAGTGCGGTGTGGGCCGTGGGCGAGGCCTTGGGCGTGCGTCATTCGCTGGAGCAACACCCGCTGGACGCGCCTTGGTTCTACGGCCCTTTTGCATTGTTGCTGATCGGCGGGGCCTTGCTGGTGGCGTCGGGGGTGAACCTGATCCGCCTGTCGATTGCGGTCGGTGTGCTCAATGCCCTGCTGATTCCGCTGATCTTGCTGTTGTTATTCTTGCTCGCGCGCAGCGTTCTGCCGCCGGAGCATCGCTTGCGTGGGCGTTATGCACGGGTGGTCGCCGTTATTTTCACGCTGACTTCGGTACTCGGGTTGTATGCCGGGCTCTGCGGGTCGCTGGGATGAGGTTGCGATGACAAAGGTTCTTGCCGGGAAACCCCTCGATGTTATTTGACGGTGCGCTGCATGCGCTGAGTATGATTTTTGAAGTGTTCCTGCTGGATTTGATTCTGTCCGGGGACAATGCGCTGGTGATCGCTATGGCCTGTCGCGGCTTGCCGCCGGACCAACTCAAGCGAGCCGTCATGATCGGCACCAGCGGCGCCATTATCCTGCGGGTACTGCTCACGACCCTGGCAGGGTGGTTGCTGCTGGTGCCGGGGCTCAAGCTAATCGGCGCGGTATTGTTGCTGGTGATCGCGATTCGGCTGTTGATCGAGGACGAAGCGAACGAGGAAGGCGAGTTGCCTGCCGGTGCGCTTTCGACCTTGGGCGGGGCGGTGCTCACCGTGCTGACGGCCGACCTGATCATGAGCATGGACAACGTGGTCGGGTTGGCGGCGGTGGCTCAGGGCAGTGTTTTTTATCTACTGCTGGGGTTGCTGTTGAGTGTGCCGTTGTTGATGTTCGGCAGCGTGCAGATTGCCGGGTTATTACAGCGTCAGCCGATGCTGGTGTCGGTGGGGGCGGCGTTGCTGGGCTATGTGGCAGGAGATATCGCGGTGGGCGACCCGGTCGTCGTCGGCTGGATCAATAGCCAGTCGCCTGCGCTCAATCAAGTGGTGCCGCTGCTATGTGCAGTCTTCGTGGTGCTTCAGGCGCGGATTATCCGACGTCAGCGTGCCCGCTTGCCGAGGCCGCAGATCAGTCGGCTGTGGGTGCCGAGTGTCGATGTGGCGAATGTCCAAATGCCGTCGCCGCCCAGCGCTGCTGTGATGGCGCCGCAGAGGGTACTCATCACGCCGCTGGCGCCAACGGTTGAAGTGAGTGCCGAGGCGTCGAGAGACCCTGCCCCTCTTGTGGGGTCGCGCTTTGGGGCGTATTCCGGCTGGGTCGCGGTGGTGGCAGGGCTGGCGGGTATTTTTCTGGTCGCCGGCGTGTTGTACAGCGTGGTGGGGGCGCTGGCGGGGACGTTGTTACCCAGCGCGCAAAAAGAGTTTGCCTATGTCTGCACCGGGGCCAGTACCACCGTTTACTACCGGCCGGGAGGCAGCACCATTCGCATCGTTACCGGTGGCGGCGAGGCCTCGGGGTACGTGAACTATAAGGAAATTCTCTGGCAGGACGCCGAGGCGGCCGCCAGGCAATTGCACCTGACGCCCCCGAGTGAAATCGAAAAGACCAGCGCCACGGTGGTCACGCTCAATGGTGGCAGCTTCGCGCAGATCGCCTGCACTCGCACGCTCTAGGGGCGAAGCAACAAGACCCGGTTGCCGCTGTGCTCCGGGCCGGGCATGCTGGCCGCTGATTTTCTATTCCAATGGCTGCTCATCAGCCGAAGCAAGGAGAACACGATGTCCAACACCCTGTTTATTACCGGCGCGACGTCTGGTTTTGGCGAAGCCTGTGCCCGGCGTTTTGCCGAGGCAGGCTGGAAACTGGTGCTGACCGGTCGTCGTGAAGAGCGCCTTGATGCGCTGTGCGCCGAGCTATCGAAGCAAACGGAAGTCCACGGCCTGGTGCTGGACGTGCGTGATCGCAAGGCCATGGAGGAGGCGATCGCTAACCTGCCGCCATCCTTCGCCAAACTGCGCGGGCTGATTAACAACGCTGGCCTGGCGCTGGGCGTTGATCCGGCGCCCAAGTGCGATCTGGACGACTGGGACACCATGGTCGATACCAACATCAAAGGCTTGATGTACAGCACTCGTCTGCTGTTGCCGCGCCTGATCGCCCACGGTCGAGGGGCGGGCATCATCAACCTAGGTTCCATCGCCGGCAACTACCCGTACCCCGGCAGCCACGTGTATGGCGCGAGCAAGGCGTTCGTTAAACAGTTTTCCCTGAACCTGCGCTGCGACTTGCAAGGAACAGGCGTGCGGGTCAGCAACATCGAGCCGGGCCTGTGTGAGAGCGAGTTCTCGTTGGTGCGGTTTGCCGGTGACCAGGACCGTTACAACGCCACCTACGCGGGTGCCGAGCCGATCCAGCCGCAAGACATCGCCGACACTATTTTCTGGGTGCTCAATGCGCCTGCGCACATCAATATCAACAGCCTGGAATTGATGCCGGTGAGCCAGACCTGGGCTGGTTTTTCAATTGAGCGCAATGGCGGCAAGGCTTAAGACTGAGTCGTGCCCCCCATGCGGTAGCCCGCGCCCACAGGGATTACCTGACCCTTGTGGGCGCGGGCTTGCATCGCGAATGCGTTCAGGAAGGCGAAAGCGCTCATACGCTAGACTCCTCCTCCAACAACCTCACCGCAGCCTGCGGTGTTCAAGGTTTTTAGAGGAGGCTACGTGAGTAACCGAGGTGAGCAGTCGCTGCTCAAACAATCGACTGTCCTGATGTTCGCTGTCGCAATCGCAGGGATTGTCACTGGTTTTGTTTCTGGTTCCCAATCCATCCTTTTCGATGGTTTTTTCTCGTTGATCGCGACCTTGATCAAGGTCTTGATGCTTATTACCGCCAAACTCATTGCTAAAGAAAGTAACCACCGCTTCCAGTTCGGCTTCTGGCATCTGGAGCCGATGGTGCTGCTGATCGAAGGCAGCTTCCTGTTTTTGATTGCCATCTACGCCTGCCTTAACGGTGTGTTCGGCATCATCAATGGTGGACGCGACATTGAGCTGGGTTTGGTGATCATTTACGCGGCGGTGTTTACCGTCGTCGAGTTTGGCTATTTCTTCTACGTCCGGCATCGCAATCGCAAGCTCAAGTCAACGCTGATCCAGTTCGACAACATCAGTTGGCTGGTGGACGCGATGCTCTCTGTCGGCCTGTTGATCAGTTTCCTGACCGCGCTGCTGCTGAAGTCCCAGGGATACGGCCAGTGGGCGGTATTTGTCGACCCATTGATCCTGATTCTGCTGGGCCTGAGCATGCTGGCGCCGGCCTTCAAGATCCTGCGCCCTGCGCTGCGCGACGTGCTGGGCATTGCTCCGGATCAACTCGACGACAAGGTTCGTCAGGTGATGGACGCGATGAAGCTCGAACAGGGTTTCGACGACTACGTGTCCTATGTGCAGAAGCACGGTCGGGCGCGGTTTATCGAAATTCATGTGGTGTTGCCAACGGACTACCGACTGGCGAGCGTGGGGCAACTGGATGTGTTGCGTGAGCAGATTTCCGCGAAGCTGGGCCCCGCGGACACGGCGCGATGGCTGACCATCAGCTTTACCGGGGACCGCAAGTGGATTGCCTGATCGAGGGGTGAACCCTGGCGATCAGCGCAGATAGTCGGCCAATCCGCGATAGCAGGTCGCCAAGTGATAAGGCGTGGTTGACGGCATGTCCTTGCGGCTGACCTCGCCCTCTTCATCACGACATTCGTACCAGCCACCCGCATGCAGAAAACGCTGCTGTAGCGCCTGCAATTGGCGCAACACCGCCGCTGCGCTGTCAGGTTGCAATGTCAAGGCGCGCAGGTATTCGGCCTGGGCCCAGATGCGCTGGGTGCTGTCGCGAGGACGGCGTGGGTCGCTTTCCAGATCGAGCATGGCTCGAACGGCGCCATTGTGTTCGACCACCCCCAACTGCTCGGTGTGGCTGAACGCCTGGCTCAAGGACCGATGCAGTTTGCTGTCACGCAGCAACGGCGAAGATTCCAGTAGGAAATACCATTCGAATTGATGGCCCGGTTCGAACCAGTTATCCACAGACCCCAGCGGTTTCTCCATCAACACGCCCTGTTGCGGGTCGATGAAGCGCTTGTGCATGGCGGTGCACAACTCGATCAATGCCTCTTGTACTGCCGTGTCTTCACGTACCGACAGCGTGGCGAGAAACGCTTCGGCCAGGTGCATCAATGGATTTTGCAGCGGTCCGGAGGTGAGCGACGACCAGTCACGATCCAGGCTGGCTTCATACAGGCCGTCGCCTAAGGCAAAGTGCTGAGCCACTACCTCCAGCGCCGCGTTGAGCGCCGATTCGACCAACGGTTCGCGGACCTTGTGCCAGTAATGAGCGCAGGCGAACAGGATGAAGGCGTGGGTGTAGAGGTCTTTGCGCTGATCCAGCGGCGCACCTTGTGCATCGATGCTGTAGAACCAGCCGCCATGTTCGGCATCGTGAAAATGCTGCTGCAAGGAACGGAATAGCGCCGCCGCACGGGTTTCGGCATCCGGGACTTTGCCGATCAGGCTCGAAAACAAGTACAGCTGACGGGCGCAGGCCATGGCTCGATAGCGCTGTGCCGGTAGCGGCGAATGCTCGGCGTCCAGCGCCTCGTAAGGCAGCGCCATGTCGGCGTTCCATCCGGGACCTTGCCAGAGCGGTACGATCACCTCCAGGAAGTGCTGTTGCACCTTGGCAAACAGGTCGGTCAGTTCAGGCTGGGAGGCAGAGCGGGAAGCAGGCGGCATTGGCTGGCGTCGTCACGGCAGGGGCGATTGCGCGACATGTTAGCAGAGTGAGCGCTTTGATCGTTCCCACGCGGTGCGTGGGAGCGATCTTTGCTGCTTAGCCCGCCAACAACCACACTCCAGTCGCCGCCGACGCCGCACCCGCCAAACGAACCAGCGGCGCCGCTGCTTGCGGCAGCGCGCGCACAACGGCATAACCGGCGGCATGCAACGCGGCCGTCGCGGCGACAAATCCGGCGGCGTATGCCCAAGGACTCGACATGTCAGGCAGCTCCAGGCCGTGCGCCACGCCATGGAACAGTGCAAACAACGCTGTCGCAGCGACCGCTACCGCCAGCGGTGGACGCACGGCCAGAGCCACGGCGAGGCCGAGCGCCAGCACCGATGCGGCAATCCCGCTTTCCAGCGCCGGCAGATTGAGCCCTTCAAAACCGAGCAAGCCGCCGATCAGCATCGTGGCAACAAAGGTGCATGGCAGTGCCCACCGAGCGGCACCTTTCTGTTGTGCTGCCCACAACCCCACCGCGACCATCGCGAGCAGGTGATCAATGCCGCTGATCGGGTGACTGATACCCGCCATCAAACCATTGTCGCCATGGCCGGGGTGGGCGAAGGCGATGGCCGGGGTCAGCAACAGGGCCGCGGCGCCCAGGATGCGTTTCAGAGTCATGGATAAGCTTCCTTGTTGATAAAAATGAGTCGGTATCAGGCGGCAGTCAGCAAGCCTTGGCGTTCGATGAAGGCAATGATTGCTTCCAGGCCCTGGCCGGTTTTCTGGTTGCTGAAGACAAACGGCTTGCCGTTGCGCATGCGTTGGGTGTCGCTGTCCATCAACTCAAGCGATGCACCCACCAACGGGGCGAGGTCGATCTTGTTGATCACCAGCAAGTCGGACTTGCAAATTCCCGGCCCGCCTTTGCGCGGCAGCTTGTCGCCGGCTGACACGTCGATCACGTAGATGGTCAGGTCAGACAACTCCGGGCTGAAAGTCGCCGACAGGTTGTCACCGCCAGACTCGACGATGATCAGGTCAAGCCCCGGAAAGCGGCGGTTCAGTTGATCCACTGCTTCGAGGTTGATCGAGGCGTCTTCGCGGATCGCCGTGTGCGGGCAGCCGCCGGTTTCCACGCCAATGATGCGCTCCGGTGCCAGGGCTGCATTGCGCACCAGAAAGTCGGCGTCTTCGCGGGTATAGATATCGTTAGTCACGACGGCCAGGTTATAGCGGTCGCGCAGGGCCAGGCAGAGGGCCAGCGTCAGTGCGGTTTTACCGGAGCCGACCGGGCCGCCTATACCGACGCGCAAAGGTTGTGTGTTCATGTGTTTCTCCAAAATAACAGGGCCAAAATAACAGGCCCTAGGAACGGAATAGACGGCTGTACTGGCGCTCATGGGCCATGCACGCCAGGGACAGGCCGAAAGCGGCACTGCCCACATGTTCTGGATTGATTCGGATGGCGTTCTGCTGAGCCTCTTGTAACAACGCAAGCAGTTGGCTGGTCAGGCGTTGAGCGGCTTGCTGGCCCATCGGCAGGGTTTTCATCAACACCGCCAATTGGTTTTCCAGCCAGCTCCAGAGCCACGCGGCCAGGGCATCCTGCGGGTTTATTCCCCAGGCGCGAGCGGCCAGCGCCCAGCCGAGGGCCAGGTGCGGTTCGGGACGTTGTTCGAGAAAGGCCCGCGCCGGCGTATCCAACTCCGGCAAACCGTTGAGCAGTTGCTGCAACGAATAGCCCATTTGCCGACTTTCCTGATGCAGTTCGCGGGTCTCTCGGCTGGCACGGTGTTCTTCGCAGCGTTGCAGCAGTTCGACCCAGTTGTCGTCTGCGGCGGCCACACAATGGGCCAGCAGCAACGGCGCGTCGAAGCGGGCCAGGTTGAGCAGCAACTGGTCGCTGATCCAGCGTCGGGCGCTGTCGGCATCTGTCACGCGGCCGTTATCCACAGCCATTTCCAGACCTTGGGAATAGCTGTAACCGCCAATCGGCAACTGCGGACTGGCCAAGCGCAACAGCGCCCAGGCTGGGTTCATAAGCGCACGCCGAACTGGTGCAGTTTCGGCGGGTAGTTAAAGTCTTCGTCGCCATGCCGCGAATGATGATGACCGCCGCCGTAGGCGCCGTGTTCCGGCTGGAATGGCGCTTCGATGTTGTCGGCGTTGGCGCCCAGTTGTTCGAGCATGGCCTTGAGCACGTAATCGTCCAGCAGGCGTAACCAGCCATCACCGACTTGCAGGGCGACGTGGCGATTGCCCAAGTGATAGGCCGCGCGGGTCAGTTCGAAGGCGTTGGCGCAAGTGACATGCAACAGTTGTTCGGGGCGGGCGCAGACGCGCACGATGCGCCCATCTTCGGCCTGTAGGCATTCGCCGTCGTGCAGCGGCGGCTGACCACGCTCCAGAAACAGGCCAACGTCTTCACCTTCGGCACTGAAACAGCGCAAACGGCTTTTGCTCCTGGCCTCGAAGGTCAGGTGCAATTCGGCGGCCCAGACGGGTTGAGAGTCGATTCTGCGGTGGATCACCAGCATCGGAAAGCTTCCAGCAAAGGGCAATGCTCAGGTTAGAGCAAGGGGCTTGCCAATCGGACAAGGTGTAGGAAATCCCTGTCGGAGCTTAGTGGTTGTTTCAGGATGTTGCAGAATTTTGCGTCAAGTTGGTGCGCTGATGGAGGGTGCGCACCAAGGGGTGGCGTGCGTCAGCGTGAGGCAGAGTGATTGGTTATTCCGTGCTCCCGAGCCCTTGCCAATGCTTGAGCCCGATAAAGATAAAGCGCAACTGCTGGGTGATCTTGGCCTGAGGCGTCAGATGTTCCGGCAACGCTTCAACTGGCGGGTCGATGATGTCCGGCAGGGTGGCGAAAACGCTTTTGACGATCAAATCGGCTATGACATGCAAGCCGCTGCTGTCCAGGTGCTGGAGTTTCGGCATGCGTGACAGGTCGGCGGCCAAGTCCGAGCTGATGCCTTCGCGCAGGCGGCCAATGGCTTGCCGCACCGGCAGAGAGCCGCCGTATTGCTCGCGGGCAAGAAACAGGAATTGCGAGCGATTAGCGCTGACCACGTCGAGGAAAATCCGTACTGACGCATCAATGATGCCGCCCATGACGAATTCGTTATGCCGGACCAGGCGGATGGTTTCGCGGAAGGTTTGGCCGACTTCACTGACCAGCACCAGGCCTAGCTCGTCCATATCGGCGAAATGCCGGTAGAAACCGGTGGGCACGATCCCGGCGGTTTTTGCTACTTCGCGCAGGCTCAGGCTGCCGAATCCTCGGCCGCAGTCCATCAAATGGCGGGCAGCGTCCATCAGGGCGTTACGGGTCTGTTGTTTCTGTTCGGCGCGGGACAGCATCGCAAGGGGTGTTTTCTGGACAGGACAGCGGCGCACTCTAGCAAATCGGCTTTGCTGGCGTCGAACGAGTATCGGGGAGTCAGGCGGGGAAAAACGTGTGGCTTATATAAAGTCAAAAGCCCAATCCGGGGATTGGGCTTTTTTCAGGGCGCTCATGGCCTTAGCTCAAAGCGCTGTTGCGTTCGATTACACGGTCACCACCACCTTCGGCAAGGGTTTGACCTTGTGGTGTGCGATCTGAACCGTCAGCGGCAAGGGTTTGACCTTGTGGTGTGCGGTCTGAACCGTCAGCGGCAAGGGTTTGACCTTGTGGTGTGCGATCGGAACCGTCAGCGGCAAGGGTTTGGCCTTGTGGTGTGCGATCTGAACCATCAGCGGCAAGGGTCTGGCCTTGTGGGGTCTTGTCGTAGCCGTCCTGAGTGATCAGGCCTTTTTCTTTCAGGCGTTCGTTACCGTTGGCACCATCAGCGACGGTCTGGCTGTACACCGAGTGGCTGTCTTTGACTTGGGGAGTGGCTTGATCAGCGGCTGGCAAAGCAAAAGCGCTGCTGGCAAGCATCGAGAGGGTAAGGCTAAGCAGTAATTGGCGTTTCATGATGGGTTGCTCCTTGGGGGGGCGTTAAAGTGGGTACGAGGGCAATGCTACTCTCGATAAGTCGATATAAAAGTTCATAAACGCAATGGTAATAATCAACAGAATTGATTGTTCCGCGGAAAGGCTCTAGCTCGGGCGTTTCCGCGGAGCAGTTTTGCCCTGTAGTGGGTATTTTTGACCCACTACTGCCTCGCAAAAGGGCGTAGGAGGTAACGCTAAAACAGTCGCTCGACGGGTATTCGGGAGGTTTTTGCGCCTGGATAGGCCTTTCGATTAAACCTGCACCGCATTTCTCAGTCGTAGAACCTATGGCGGGCCAGTTCTGGCCTACCGTTTCATACGTGCGTCGTAGTCAGGACGCCACGTCGTATTCAGGAGTCCTGTGCAATGACGCGCACTCGTAAAATTTTCGCCTGGGCCTTTGCCAGCCTTTTGGTGGTGCTGGTGGTCCTGGTTCTGGTCATCGTGTTCTTCGATTGGAACCGGATCAAACCGCCCCTCAACGCTAAAGTCTCCGAAGTGCTGCATCGTCCTTTTGCCATCAATGGCGACCTGTCAGTGGTTTGGCAGCGCGAGCCCGACGAGGGCGGCTGGCGTGCCTTTGTGCCGTGGCCCCACGTGGTCGCGCAGGACTTGAGCCTGGGCAACCCGGACTGGTCAAAGCAGCCGCAGATGGTCACGCTTAAGCGCGTCGAACTGCGTATTTCGCCGTTGGCCTTGATCGTCCAGCGTGTGGTGATTCCCCGGATCGATATCACCGAACCGAATGCCCAACTGCAAAGGCTGGCCGACGGTCGCGCCAACTGGACCTTCAAACTCGACCCCAAAGACCCGAATGCCACGCCGTCGAGTTGGGTGGTGGACATTGGCGCCATTGGCTTCGATAAGGGCCATGTGAATCTCGACGACCAGAGCCTGAAGACTCAGCTCGATGTACTGATTGATCCGTTGGGTAAGTCGATTCCATTCGGCGATATCGTCGGTGACAAAGCGGCGAAAATTGCCCTTGAAAAGGGCGCTGCACCGCAGGACTACGCCTTTGCTTTCAAGATCAAAGGTCAATACCACGATCAGAAGCTCAGCGGGCAGGGCAAGATTGGCGGTCTGCTGGCGCTACAAGATGCCACCAAGCCGTTTCCGCTTCAGGCCCAAGTGAGTGTCGCCGACACCCGAGTTGAACTGGCCGGGACCCTCACCGATCCGTTGAATCTCGGCGCGCTGGATTTGCGCCTGAAACTGGCCGGCAGCAGCCTGGCCAACCTCTACCCGCTGACCGGCGTGGCCCTTCCGGCCTCGCCACCTTATGCCACCGACGGCCACCTGATCGCCAAGCTGCATGACGCAGACGGCGCGCAGTTCCGCTACGAAGCGTTCAACGGCAAAATCGGCAGCAGCGACATTCACGGCAACCTGGCGTATGTCGCCAGCCAGCCTCGGCCCAAGCTCAGTGGTGCGCTGGAGTCCGCTCAGTTGTTGTTTGCCGACCTGGCGCCGTTGATCGGGGCCGATTCCAATGCCAAGCAACAGGCCCGTGGTGGCGAAAGCAAACAACCGACGGACAAGGTGCTGCCCGTTGAAGAGTTCAAGACCGAGCGCTGGCGCGAAATGGACGCCGACGTCGAGTTCACCGGCAAGCGCATCGTCCACAGCGAAAAGCTGCCGTTTACCGACCTCTACACCCATTTGGTGCTCACCGACGGCGTGCTCAGCCTCGAACCCCTGCGCTTCGGCGTGGCGGGCGGCAAGCTAGATGCGCAGATTCGTCTCAATGGCCATGCCGAACCTCTGGAAGGTCAGGCCAGGCTCACCGCTCGCGGTTTCAAACTGAAGCAGTTGTTCCCGACCTTTGAGCCCATGAAAACCAGTTTTGGCGAACTCAATGGCGACGCTGACCTCTCCGGTCGTGGCAACTCGATCGCCAAATTGCTCGGCACGGCCAACGGTAAGCTGAAAATGTTAATCAATGACGGCGCCATTAGCCGGGAGTTGATGGAGTTGGCCGGTCTGAACGTCGGCAACTATGTGATGGGCAAAATCTTTGGCGACAAGGAAGTGAAGATCAACTGTGCGGCGGCGGACGTCGATATCAAGACGGGCCTGGCGGCCACGCGTCTCTTCGTTTTCGATACCGAGAACGCGATCATTTATATCGATGGCACGGCGAACATGGCCACTGAGCAGTTGGACCTGACGGTGACTCCTGAGTCCAAAGGCTGGCGTTTGATCTCGCTGCGTTCGCCGTTGTACGTGCAGGGAAAATTCATCAAGCCGGATGCCGGTGTAAAAACCGTACCGTTGCTGTTGCGCGGGGCGGGGATGGTTGCGCTGGGCGTGATTGCCGCGCCGGCGGCCGGGCTGCTGGCGCTCGTCGCGCCGAGCGGCGGCGAGCCCAATCAGTGTGCGCCGTTGCTGGAGCAGATGAAGGCGGGCAAGGCACCGGTGACGGTTAAGCCCACCCGGTAAATGGGTGGCGCCTGTAACAGCGCCACCGCGAGCGGACCCGCCCACAATGGCACCGTGTTACAGGGCCAATGTGGACGTGGGCTTGCTTCGATCAAACGCTACAAATCTTTCAGGATGTCCGCCATGTCATCGGCATGCTCTTCTTCCTGAGCCAGGATGTCTTCGAAGATGCGCCGAGTGGTCGGGTCTTTTTCGCCGATGTAATGGATGATCTCGCGGTAGCTGTCGATGGCGATTCGCTCGGCAACCAAGTCTTCGTAGACCATTTCCTTGAGATTTTTACCGGCCACGTATTGCGCGTGAGAGTTTTTCGACAACAGGTCGGGATTGAACTCCGGTTCCCCGCCCAATTGCACAATGCGTTCGGCCAGGCGGTCGGCGTGCTCGGCTTCCTGGGTCGCGTGTTCGAGGAACTCGGCGGCGGCTACCTGCGCCTTGAGGCCGTTAGCCATGAAGTAATGGCGCTTGTAGCGCAATACGCAGACCAGTTCGGTGGCCAGCGACGCGTTGAGCAGGCGCAGCACTTCTTCACGGTCGGCGCTGTAAGTTTCAGTGACGGCACCGTTCTCAACGTTCTTGCGGGCTCGTTCACGAAGGGTTTTCACATCAGACATATGCATGTCGCTCATCTTCATCTCCTGGAGGCTAATCCGGTTGGCGTCACGCCTCTGAGGCCGTGATCGCTACGTAGGTGTGAGTGATGAGCATGGCGAAAAGTTTTATGTTATTTGCCCATCGCCGACATTGGCCTGCGTGGTGCAGTCAACGCGGTTGCTGCGTTGTCACACTAGAGTTGTCATCTTCCATGGCGATGCTTGGCTGATGTCTTGCACGCCTTGCGTCTTCCACCGACCACAAGGATGTCTGCCCATGTCACAAGGTTCCGCTACGCGCTACCCGCTGGTATTGGTCCCGGGAATGCTGGGTTTTATCCGGCTGCTGCTCTATCCGTATTGGTACGGCATCATTTCGGCGTTGCGTCGCGGTGGAGCGACGGTGATTGCGGTGCAGGTTTCACCCCTTAACTCCACCGAAGTGCGCGGCGAGCAGTTGTTGGCGCGGATCGAAGAGATTGTGCGGGAAACCGGGGCCGAGAAGGTCAACCTGATCGGTCACAGCCAAGGCGCGCTGACCGCCCGCTATGCTGCTGCCAAACGCCCGGACCGCGTGGCTTCGGTGACGTCAGTGGCCGGCCCCAATCATGGTTCGGAGTTGGCGGACTACCTGCACACCCATTACCCGGCTGACAGCGCCAAAGGGCGTTTGCTGAGTGTTTTGCTACGCATGATTGGCGCGCTGATGAGTCTTCTGGAAACCGGCTATCGCGGGCCGAGACTGCCGGTGGATATTCAGGCTTCCCATCACTCGTTGACGACCGAAGGCGTGGCGCTGTTTAACCAGCGTTACCCACAGGGCCTGCCCCAAACTTGGGGCGGGCAGGGGCCGGAGGAGGTCAACGGCGTGCGCTACTATTCCTGGTCCGGGACGTTGCAGCCGGGCAAGACCGATAGAGGCCGCAACCTGTTCGACGGCACTAACCGTAGCTGCCGGTTGTTCGCCAAAACCTTCGAGCGTGAAGCCGGGAATTGCGACGGGATGGTTGGACGGTACAGCTCGCACCTCGGGACGGTGATTGGCGATGACTATCCGCTGGATCACTTTGACATCGTCAACCAGTCATTGGGGCTGGTGGGCAAGGGCGCGGAGCCGGTCCGGTTATTCGTCGAGCATGCGGCGCGGCTAAAAGCAGCAGGCCTTTAGACCGCGTCACGGGTCTTGGCGAGAAGGCGTCGAGTCAGGCAACGCTTACCTTATGGCCCAACACCGTGGTCCAGCGCTCCGACAAAATCACCCCGCCCAGCGTTAGTAGGCCGCCGACCAGGTGATACATCGCCAGTTGTTCATGCAGCACCGCCGCCGCAATCAGTGCGGTGATCAGCGGCAGCAGGTTGAAAAACAGCGTGGTCCGACTTGGCCCCAGGCGCACCACGGCCTGCATCCACGCCAAGGGTGCGAGCATCGAAGCCAGCAGGCAGGCATACAGCACCAGCGGGATGTTTTGCAGGGTCAGACCGGTTTTTTCCGAGGCGAGGAACATCGGAAACAGCACCACGACCGCCACCAATACCTGCAAATACAGCAACACCAGGGGCGGCAAGCGCAGCTGCCATTTTTTCAGCAGGGTGCTGTAAATCGCATAGGCGAGCGTAGCGACCAGCATCATCGCGTCGCCCAGATTGATTCCGTGTTCCAACAGTGCGCCAAGGCTGCCGGACGACACTACGACCAACACCCCGGCAAACGACAGCAGCGCACCGACCAAGGCCCCGGCGGTCAGGCGCTGGCCGAGGCTGGCAATTGCCAGGGCCAGCGACATCAATGGCATCAGCGACAGGATGATCCCCATGTTGGTGGCGGTGGTCAGCGTCGCGGCAAAGTACGCCAGGCTTTGATAGACCGCCATGCCGAGCACGCCGAGGATAAAAACCTTGCCCAGGTTCGGACGGATCAGCGGCCAATGGACGAGCACGGGTTTGAACATAAAGGGCGTGAACAGCAGGGCTGCCAGCAGCCAGCGGTAAAAACCGATCTCGGCGGGGAAGATCGCGCCGACCGCCAGTTTGTTGATGACGGTGTTACCGGCCCAGATGAAAATGGCCAGCAGGGGATAAGCGTATTGCATCGCGAGCAACCAGAACGTTAATGAACGTTGATTATCCACCTGTCTGGATGCACGCCTATACTGCGATCCAGACAACCTGCCGCTGATTCCGGACACCATGAACAGTAAACACATCGACTTGCTCGATTTCACCGAACTACCGGCCCCGGTCTATTTTCGCTACGCCGATTTTGATACGCATGAATACGCCTCGGCCCATCGTCACCCGTGGGGCAGCCTGGAGTATTCAGCCAGGGGCGTGCTGCATATGGACATCGGCGGCAGTCGTTTCCGGTCGCCACCGCAATACGCCGTGTGGGTGCCACCGCAAACCGAACACAGTTTCTACAGTAATCAGCCGATCAACTATCGCGCCGTGTGCCTGGCGCCGCCGTTGTGCATCGACTTGCCGCAGCAGGCCTGCACGTTGGCCATCAGCGAAATTGTCAAAGCGATCCTCAAGGACTTCGCCGCGCGGGATGTGAAGATTGCGCAACACGACGCCGATCAGCGTCTGGCCCACGTGTTGGTGGATCAACTGCAACAGGCGCCGGTCCTTGAGTGCTACCTGCCTTACGCCAGCAGCCCCGGCTTGCTCGCCATACTGGAAGCCATGCAAGCCGAGCCGGGGGATAACCGGCCCTTGGCGCAATGGGCAGAGCAAATCCATGTCAGCGAGCGGACCCTGGCGCGACAGTTCGTTCGTGAGTTGGGCATGAGCTTCGGCGAGTGGCGGCAGCGCCTGCGATTTTTGGCTGCGATTGAAGCGCTGGAAAGCCCACGCAGCATTCAGGAAATCGCTTTCGATATGGGCTATAGCGCCAGCTCGGCGTTTATTGCGATGTTTCAACGTCAGGCCGGATGCACGCCTGAACACTATCGTCGGTACAAAACACTTTAAAAAGGGTTGGCTACACTTCAGGGCGAGGCCGCGCCCCTCGGTGCGGCGACAAGGAGAAAACTCCATGAAGATGTTGCGTGTCCCTTTGTTGATGATCGGTTTGCTGCTCTGCTCCCAAGGTTTCGCCGCCACGGCCCAACAGAACAAAATGACCACCTGCAACGCCGACGCCAGCGCCAAAAGCCTCAAAGGCGATGAGCGCAAGACATTCATGAGTACGTGCCTGAAGGCCACGCCCGCTGCCGAGACCGCCAAACCCATGACCCCTCAGCAAGAAAAGATGAAAACCTGTAACGCCACCGCCACTACCCAGGCCCTTAAAGGTGATGCGCGTAAAACGTTCATGAGCGACTGTCTGAAGAAAAAATAAACGCCAGTGGGTAACGATGGGTGCGGTGATCGCCCCATCGCGAGCAAGCTCGCTCTCATTGGATCCAGGTTCGCAGGACTCATGTGCGGGCGACGGGGATTAATAAGGCCCGTGAGAAAAGCCGTCAGTCCCCGACCCCTACACAATCCCTAGTGCTGACATCGGAACGCTGGCAGACTGCCGGTCCTTTTACGCCGTTCGTTTTGAGGCTGTATGCCAACGTTTTCTCAGCGTCACGTATTGCTGTTGGTTAGTTGGGTGATCATTTTTGGCGGGCTGCTGCTGGTACTGCCGCTGCGACTGCTGCCTAGCCTGCTGGCCGGCCTGTTAGTGTTCGAACTGGTCAACATGCTCACACCGCAACTGCAGCGGTTGATCGAAGGTCGCCGTGCTCGCTGGCTCGCCGTGGCGTTGCTCGGCACGCTGGTGGTGAGTGTGCTGGCGTTGATTTTCGCCGGAGCCATCAGTTTTCTGCTGCATGAAGCGGAAAATCCAGGCGCCTCCCTCGATAAATTCATGGGCGTGGTTGACCGCGCTCGCGGGCAGCTACCGCCGTTCATCGACGTTTATCTGCCGGCCAGCGCCGCCGAGTTTCGGGTGGCCATCGGCGAGTGGATGAGCAAGCACCTCAGCGATTTGCAGTTGGTGGGCAAAGATGCGGCACACATGTTTGTGACCCTGCTGATCGGCATGGTCCTGGGGGCGATCATTGCCTTGCAGCGCGTGCCAGACTTGACCAAACGCAAGCCGTTAGCGGCGGCGCTGTTCGAGCGTTTGCACCTGTTGGTGCAGGCGTTTCGCAACATCGTGTTCGCCCAGATCAAAATATCCCTGCTGAACACGGTCTTCACCGGGATTTTTCTCGCGGTGATTCTGCCGATGTTCGGCATCAAGCTACCGCTGACCAAAACCCTGATCGTGCTGACATTCCTTCTCGGGCTGTTGCCGGTGATCGGGAACTTGATGTCCAACACGCTGATCACCATCGTCGGTCTGTCGCTGTCGATTTGGGTCGCAGTGGCGGCGCTGGGTTATCTGATCTTTATCCACAAGCTTGAGTATTTCCTCAACGCGCGCATCGTCGGTGGACAGATCAGTGCCAAGTCGTGGGAGTTGCTGCTGGCAATGCTGGTGTTCGAGGCCGCGTTCGGACTGCCGGGTGTGGTGGCTGGGCCGATTTATTACGCGTATCTGAAAAGCGAGTTGAAGCAGATTGGAATGGTGTGATCAGGCGCGATGCGTCGCCTGATCCCCCCCTCGCGAGCAGGCTCTCGAGGGGGGCGAATCAGTTCTGGATCAGTCCATCGACCCGTAACGCTTCATGGCCTCGATCGCCAAACCGCTGCCGATGCTGCCAAAGATGTTGCCTTCCACGTGGTGAGCTTTGGACAGCATCGCCGAGATGCTGTTACGCAACGCCGGAATCCCGCTCGAACCACCGGTAAAGAACACCGTATCGACCTGATCAACCCGCACGTTGGCGTCGTTCAACAGCTTGGTCACGCTGTTGCGCACGCGCTCCAGCAATGCGTCGATAGCCGATTCGAACAGCGCTCGACTCAATTCAACGCTCAACCCCGGTTCGATGCGATCCAGCGGCACGTGGCGGCTCTGCGCGTGGGTCAGCTGGATTTTGGTTTCTTCCACTTCCATCGCCAGCCAGTGACCTGCGCGCTGGTCGATCAGTTTGAACAGACGATCGATGCCGCCCGTGTCTTCGATGTCGTAACGCATGCTGCCCAACGACAAGGTCGATTTCTGCGAGTAGACCGAGTTGATGGTGTGCCAGGTCGCCAGATTCATGTGATGACTGGTGGGCATGTAGGCGCCGCTCTTCATCCGGCTGCCGTAGCCGAACAGCGGCATCATGCCTTGCAGGCTTAACTGCTTGTCGAAATCGGTCCCGCCGATGTGTACACCGCCGGTGGCGAGGATGTCATCGTGACGGTTGTCATGGGTGCGGCGCTCGGGTGACAAGCGCACCAGCGAGAAGTCCGAGGTGCCGCCACCGATGTCCACAATCAGCACCAGCTCTTCTTTTTCAATGGTCGACTCGTAGTCGAAGGCTGCCGCAATCGGTTCGTACTGGAACGACACATCTTTGAAACCGATGGCGCGGGCTACGTCGACCAAGGTGTTTTCGGCTTCCTGGTCGGCCATTTCATCGTCGTCGACGAAAAACACCGGACGGCCCAGCACCACTTCTTCGAACTCGCGACCGGCTGTCGCCTCAGCGCGCTTCTTCAACTGACCAATGAACAGCCCGAGCAGGTCTTTGAACGGCATTGCCGTGCCCAGAACGCTAGTGTCATGCTTGATCAGCTTGGAGCCCAGCAGGCTCTTGAGCGAACGCATCAGCCGCCCTTCGTAGCCTTCCAGGTATTCGTGCAACGCCAGCCGGCCGTACACCGGGCGGCGTTCCTCGATGTTGAAAAAGACCACCGAAGGCAGAGTGATCTTGTCGTCCTCCAGCGCGATCAGCGTTTCCATGCCGGGACGCAGCCAGCCGACGGTGGAGTTGGACGTGCCGAAGTCGATACCGCAGGCACGGGCTGGAGATGCGTTTTTCATGTCTGTCGAGTTCCGGTTAAAAAACGGCCGCGCAGTGTATGCCAGTGCGGCGCAGATTCGAAGGCCGACTATCCGCTAAATCGCAGCTATTCGCGCCTTGAAAGACTATCCTTCGCCCCAAACTTGTCTGCATTGGGCCTGGCAGCTTTAGGGCGGTCGCAAGAACCGCCGCCCGCTGCCGATAAACTTCTAATGCGCTGCCCGGTCACAACCTTGAGATCGGTCAACTCTGCGCCTGAAAACAAGCGCATGCTGCCGGTGGCGGCGCGATATCGATAACGGATGGTGATTCCCTCGATGGACTTCAAAGACTATTACAAGATTCTCGGTGTGGAGCCGACGGCGGACGATAAGGCGATCAAAGCCGCCTATCGCAAACTGGCGCGCAAATACCACCCCGACGTCAGCAAGGAAAAGGACGCCGAGGCCAAATTCAAGGACGCGTCCGAAGCTTATGAAGCGCTGAAAAGCGCTGACAAACGCGCCGAATACGACGACCTGCGTAAATATGGCCAACACGGCCAACCGTTCCAGGGCCCGCCGGGTTGGCAGGGTCGTGGCGGTGCAGGTGGTTTTGGTGGTGGACAGGACACGGGCGATTTTTCGGACTTCTTCAGTTCGATTTTCGGCAACCGTGGTCCTGGTTTTGGGGGTGGACAGTCGGGCCGTAGCGCCGGGCGTCGAGGGCAAGACGTGGAAATGGAATTAGCGGTTTTTCTGGAAGAAACCCTCTCGAACGAGTCGAAGAAGGTCACGTTCCAAGTGCCGCAGTACAACGCGGCCGGTCAGCATGTCAGCAACACCAGCAAAAGCCTGAACGTGAAAATCCCGGCCGGCGTGACCGACGGCGAGCGCATTCGTCTCAAGGGCCAGGGCGCTCCAGGCGTCGGTGGCGGCGCCAATGGCGACCTGTTCCTGATCATTCGTTTCGCGCCGCACCCGAAATTCGATGTCGAAGGCGAAAACCTGATCATCACCTTGCCGCTGGCACCCTGGGAGTTGGCACTGGGGGCCGAGGTTGCGGTGCCGACGCTGACTGGCAAGATCAACCTCAAGGTGCCGGCCGGTAGCCAGAATGGTCAGCGTATGCGGGCCAAGGGGCATGGCCTGATGAACAAGGCCGGCGAGCGCGGGTTCCTGTTCGTGCAACTCAAGGCCGTCATGCCCAAAACTGCGGACGACGAGGTCAAGGCGTTGTGGCAGGAACTGGCGAAAAAAGCCGAATTCGATCCGCGAGAAAATTTTTGATCCGGTAGAAGGAGTAGCCCGACATGAGCAGCCCCCTGATCGTTCAACTGGACATGGCAGCATTCTGTGAGGCGACCGATTTGTCGGACGTCTACGTGATCGAAATTGTCGAGCACGGCATCCTCGAACCTCAGGGCGCGCAGCCCAAGGATTGGCGCTTCAACGATTTTGAGTTGGTGCTGGCCAAGCGCGCCGCCAAGTTGCGCCGCGATCTTGAACTTGAATGGGAAGGCGTGGCGCTGGCGCTGGACCTTCTGGAAGAGGTGCAGCAATTGCGCGCCGAAAATCAGATGCTCAAGCAGCGATTGGGACGGCTGGTGATCGAGTAAGCGCGTGAATTTTCCGGTGGCGTGTTCAGTTCGCCTTCGCGATCAGGCACGCCGCCACGTTCGATGCCTGATGGGGCAACACGCAGGTTCGCGATAAACGACAGCGTGGGTGCTCGGCTTTACATCTTTTTTGGCAGCACCACGGTAAACACCGTCCCGTCGGCTTCGCTGGAGCGGACCTCAATCGTGCCTTGGTGCGCTTTCACCACTTCCTTGACGATAAACAAGCCCAAGCCGAGGCTGGTGCTCGGTGAGCCTGGCTCTTCGTCAGTGCTGCGCACCAGCGGATCGAAAATCGTACCGATGGCGGCGTCCGAAATCGGTGCGCCGCCGTTGTGGATAGTGAGTCGAACGCTGTCAGGCTCGCCTTGCAGGGTCAAGCAGACCTCGCATTGGTTCGAGCCATGTTGCAGCGCATTGCCGATCAGGTTTTGCAACATCTGATCAAGCCTTGAAGCGTCCCATCGCCCCCGGGTATCGCCCTCGACAGACAAGCGCAACAGGCACTCTGGATGGCCGGCGCGGGCTTGGGCGACGGCTTCGCGCGCGGCCTCGGCCAGGTCCATGGGGGCGGGCTCGACCGGCAGCGTCTTGCCCAGGCGGCTGCGCACCAACTCCAGCAAATCGTTGACCATCACCGCCATATGCCGAGCGCCCAGCTTGATCTGATGCGTCCAGGTCAACGCATCACCCTCAAGCCCTGCTTTGCGCAGGAGCATTTCGGTGGACATGCTCACGGCCTGCAGGGGCGCACGCAGATCGTGCCCCAGAATGGCCAGGAAAATATCTCGCGAGCGGTTGACTTGGTCGGCATACGCGGCAGTCGATTCTGCCAGGGCTTCATCAATGGCTTCATTGAAACGAATCATGTCCTGAAAATATTGCAGGTCCGGACCTTCCAGACTTTTGACCCACAGGCGAATCACGCACGCGCGCAGGTGACGGAACTCGGACGTCATCTGTACCAGGTCGAAACCGACGTCGTGCCGCAACTCTCCGTGACTGGCCGCTGCCTCGTTCAGGCTAGGAGTTTTTTCCGGGCCTTCACCCTTGGCTTTAGCGGCTTGTTCGCTGGCGCTCTGGGCGGTGCGCATATCGCGGGCGGCCGCCAGCAGGATGGACTTGGCATGATCGCGCAGGGTCGTGCGATCCAGGTCGTCGTCCGGGGTAATGTCTTTAGCGAATTGCTCCCACTCGTCGACGATGTGCTCCACGTGTTGCACGATGAAATCAGGTAACCGCATGGTCGAAAGCCTCGGGCAGTGAGGGCGTGAAGGTGTCGCATGATAGCGCCTTTACCGTGCCGTAAAACAGCCGGTATCGGTCGCAGCAAATTCACGCTAAGTCGTGGTGTTATCTATATATGTTCGGCGTTTTAATATTCGAACAGTCACGCTCTGTTCTTTGGGGACAGCCAGCAAATTTTTGCTCTTTTATTTTATGGGGTGACGCTTAAGCTGAATGCTCATAAGGCTATTTTTGGTTGAAGTGCGATGTCTGAATCAAATGGATTTGAAGTTGTGGCAGAGGAGCCTGATCTATCGCCCAAGCGTACTGGCCTCCATCAGCTACGTATTGTCGAGGCAATTCCGACACTCATAAAAAACGCGCCGCCGTCCAGACTGCGGTCATTGCTGCGAGCCAATACCTCAACAAAAACAATACCAGCGTGGTATCTCCGGACCTCCGAAGGACAGCGACACTACCTCAAGCAACTGATCGATGAACGTTGGCGGCTGCAGTCGAAAGTGGAGGGGCCGCTTAAAGACCTTCAGCAGGACATTGGCGCCTTTGCCAAGCCACTGTTTTCAATGTTGATCCGTTCGAACTTCAATACCGATGAAGACATTAGTCAGTTGACTGTGAAGCTTTATGTCGCGGACAGGTTGATTTTCGGTATCGATACCGGCGCCACTCGTCTGCGTGAGTCGACGTTGCTTGACGCGGCGTTGCATAACTTTGAGTCGGCGGAAACGGTCGAGGGTTATTTCAGCAGTGGTACGGGTGTTTATCGAAAAAATTTTCGTAATGAACTCACGCTTATCCCTGGCATGACATTAAAAAAAATTGCCACACTCTGCCGGCAGATAGACATAGGGCAGCAGTACCAGACCCACATAAAAAATATATTGGTTCCCGCTGATTCGAGTGTCAGGGCCTCACTCGAACAAGATTCAATCGCCAGTGAAAAAGCGGCTTTTAAACTCGAATCACTGGTGGCGTATTTAAAGAGTGATCTAGGCTCATATGCTTACGGCAAACTGCAACAGGTACACGATGGTCTCAGCAATATCGTCTTCCATGACCGCCCGCTGCACAGGCATCGATTGTCGCTGATGGGGTTTCGGTTACACGGGATCGTATTGTTCAGTGCCTTGAGTGATCCTTCCAGAATCAAGCAGGCCATTGATGAACTGATGCCGGACGGTCTCAAGCAATGGCTTGAATGGTCACAACGCATTCCAGTGGTATCGGACAACGCGTATGAGAAGTTCAAGTTGCTGCAGGTCTTTTTTGCCAACGGCCCCCGTGGTCTCAGTGATGCGCTGATACGCCGCGACGATATCTATCAGCAAAGCGATCTCAGCGGTCCTTTGATTGCCTACATTCCGGATGACCCTGTGCATCCGATCAAAGAATACGCCTCCATGGTGGAGTTTATGAAAGAGCTGATCAGCCAGCTTCGCCAGCCGGACTACCAGGCGTTTTTCAGCCGGTTCGTTGCCCAGCAAGACAAGGGCATTTTTTTTTCTCGGGTCAAAGGGCGTCTGTCCACGATGACCTGGCAGCAACGCGCGCCACTGGACATGGGGCCATGGTGGCGTGAGACAGCGGTGGAGAATCCTAACGCAGAGCCGATTTCCAACGTGCTGGAAGGTGATCTCTGGCGCGCGCTTTATCTGGACAAACGTGACCAGGCCATTGCCGATGCACGAGTGATTGCGGTTCCCACCGGCGATGAAGACGCGAAGTCTCGCTGGAAGCGCCTGACCAGCTACCTGGACATTGGCTGGAATGTGTTCAACTTTGGCGCAATGCTGGTGCCGGGTTTGGGCGAGGTGATGCTGGGCCTCATGGTTGCGCAAATGGCCGCCGAGCTTCTGGAGGGCGTCGAAGAGTGGAGCCAGGGCGACAGGGACGAGGCCGCGGCGCATCTGACCGGGGTCATGATCAATTTTGCCCAGCTGGCGCTGATGGGCACGGGCCATGTGCTGCCGAGTGGCGCGGCGGTTGCCGTCAAGCCCAGCCCGCTGATCGACAGCCTGAAGCCCGTGACGCTGGCCAATGGCAAGCCCCGACTTTGGAAGGCGGACTTGACGCCCTATGAACATCAGGTCGTCCTCCCTGATGCCAAGCCCAACCGGTTGGGGTTGTACGAGCACCAGCGCCAACAGTGGTTACGCGCACAAAATAAAAACTACAGGGTGCTTAAAGACCCGATTACCGGTCAGCATCGCCTCGAGCATCCGACGCGTTACGATGCCTATCAACCCAAGGTAGAGCACAACAGTGCCGGGGCCTGGAGGGTCGAAAGCGAGCGCCCGCTAAGTTGGGACGCCCATCAAGTCACGCAACGCCTTAACAGTATGCTGGACGCTCAGTCCCCTGAAATACTGGCGAATTTTCGCCGCGTTAGCGGGTTCGATGAGAATCAGCTACGTCGGCTGCACGTCGAACACGAAAAGCCGCCCGCGCTATTAATGGACAGCGTCTCGCGCTTTGATCACTACGTCACTGTAGAAAGACTCCCCGCGCA
Organism: Pseudomonas sp. DC1.2; assembly: GCF_034351645.1. Taxonomy (NCBI): domain Bacteria; kingdom Pseudomonadati; phylum Pseudomonadota; class Gammaproteobacteria; order Pseudomonadales; family Pseudomonadaceae; genus Pseudomonas; species Pseudomonas sp. DC1.2. Next base: position 555,467 of record NZ_CP133782.1, read on the forward strand.
AATAAAGATGAGTGGTGTTCCAGAGGACATGGTCGGGTTCCTGCCGCCGCTGATGGTCGAACTGCCTCGCTGGCCGGAATCCCGAGCGATAGAAGTGTTTGCCGCCGACGATCAGGCAGGCGTCTCCTCCATGCACGGTAACGCAATGGCTGCTGAGCCAATGAGGATCAAAATCAGTCGATCGGAACTGATCGCGGGCCAGTTGCCGTCTCGGGTCATTGAGTCCCTGAACGTTGGCGAAATTCGTGAGCTGCTGGGCGAGCAGGTTGGCAGCGACACCAGCGCTCGTGTCGAGGCGTTACGTAATCAGTTGGCCACTCAGGCAAAAAAACAAACCGCGCGCTTGTTCGAATCATTGTGCCAAGGCCGTGAGGTTCCCACTGAGCCTGGGGTGCGTTTGTTAATGGATGACTTTCCAACACTGCCGGCAAACGTTGCCCAAGAACTGGTGGAACACGCCGAGCCTGCTGATCTGCTGCAACTGACGGACAGCAAACGGGTTCCGCTACGCCTTGGCCAACAGGCACGCCGGGTGCAAGAACGCGTGCGCTTGAATCGCGCCTATGAAGGCCTCTATTGGGAGGCGTTAGCGGGTGCCGATACGCGACGGCTTGAGCTGGGTACATTGGCAGCGTTGCCAGGCTGGTCACCCGAGGTTCGTCTCGAAATTCGGGAATTGAAATTTGATGGGCGCCTGCTGTCCAGTGTCGGACCTGTGGATGCGCCGATACGCAAAGTGCTGATCAATGATGACAAGGGGCGGTACATCACTCGGGGCTCGCAGGATGAGCATTTACATGGTGCCGATAACTTTTATGCCGCCGTGCTGCACGCCCTGCCCGACGCTGAGCGCACGGCTTTGGGGTATCACATTTACGAGGGTGATCAGCTCAAGGCGGCCGTGCATCGTTCGCCACTTGACCGTGAAAAGCTGGCGCCGATTCTGCTTGAGAAGCCTGTTCGCCAGCCGGCCTATGACCCGATGGCTGCGAGGTTGCTGGGGGGCGCTGACGGCTACCGATATGTTCCTGATGGTCCAAACACCCGCTATCGGTTACGCAATCTTTACCCTGCGTTCACCGAGGTGGAGCTAGACGAAGTCATCGAGCGTTTTTATCGCTCAGGGTCGCCGTACCGAGTTCAGCTCGAAGCACTTGAAAATGAGTTCGATCAGCTGTGCAATTCGCTGCAGCAATGGCGGGAATCACCCACCGTGAGTTTTCGCTGGAGCCCCGATGGCGTGAACCAGATAGCGACGAGGGATCGAATCATTACGTCGCTCAGGCAATGTTGGCAGCGCACTGGACCGAGGCACATCGCTCCTGATGGAAGCTACATCGGGCAGACACTGAACATCAGTGATTTTCGATTGGGTCCGCACTTCGAAACATTGCCCAAGCTGCAAGCCAACTTCGATCATGTGACGCGGCTGTTGTTAAGGAACGCCGAGCTTTCCAATACCCATCAGGCTTTCCTTCAACCCTTTCGCAAGGTGCGTGTGCTCGACCTTGCTTTCAACAAGTTCCGTGCGTTACCGCCGATTATTGCCGAGATGCCGCATCTCACGGAGCTTAACCTCTCCACCAATGAGATTGCCCTGACCTCTGCCGATGTGCAGATGCTCGCAGACCGCAGGCAATTGTTGAAGTTGAATCTGTCCGGGAACCCACTGGGTTTACTGCCGGACATCAGTCGTATGCCGGATTTGCACACGCTGAACCTGTCTGATACAGGCGTAAATACTTGGCCGCCAGGGCTGTTTGATTTGCCTCGGTTTCGGCATTTTCATCTGGACTTGCAACGCAATGTACTCACCGTCATCCCTTCCGTTGCCCGAGGCTCTGCCGATGCCGAGTTGCTGGCCCGTACACTGCTCAGTCGTCAGCCCCCATGGATGAGCGCGCAAAACCTGGAGATTCTCAAAGAGTATATCCGGTCGGTTGGCATGGACCCTGAGCGCCTTTACCCACCCCGAGGCACCCAAGACAGCCTTGCATGGGAGACGGGTTTTACGCGTCCGCAGTGGGTGGCAAAACAGGCTGTCTGGAATGCGGTAGAGGCTGAGTCGGGTTCGCTCGAGTTTTTCAACGAGATCAGAACGCTCACACATTCCTATGACTTCACACACAGCAGCGCTTACCGCACCGATCTGACGGCGAAGGTGTGGCGAATGCTCGACGCCATGTCCGAAAATACCGAGCTTCGTACCACGTTTTTTGCCGAGGCCAAGGTGCGTTCTCAATGCGTGGATGGCGCTACTCAGTTGTTCAATGTGATGGGGCTTAAAGTCCTCGTCCATGAAGCGTATGCGTTGGACAACGCCGGTCTGATTGAGTCCGAGCTGGTTAACCTGGCCAAGGGTAAATCACGACTGGATGAGATAGAGAGAATTGCCGAGCGTCATATCGCCCAGCGTATTTCGGCGGGCGAGACTTTTCGAGCGGTCGGAGCCAACGGCGACGTCACCGGAAGTATTGACGTGGTCGAGGTTCACCTGGCGTTCATGACGGACCTTGCAGAACGACTTGATCTGCCCTGGCAAGCCCGTGGCATGCAATTCCGACGCATTGCAGGTGTCACTCGCCAAATGATCGATGATGCTTACCAGCGGGTGCTGGGGCTGGAGGAGGGCGATCTGTTGCGTGACTCGATTGCCAGTCAGCCGTTTTGGGAAACCTTTGTACAACGCTCCAACCGCGCCCGCTTCAAAGCCCTGCGGCGCAAAGTAGAAGCTACTTATGAGTTCAAGGAGGCACTGGATGACAGAGCCGCCAGCACTGAGCGCTCGCCGGAGGAGAGGGCGCACTTGAAAGAACGGATCAGGGTAGTGGCTGCCGAATTGGGCCGGCCGGAAAGTGCTTACGACGTTGGCCTGGTGGTATCGGATGAAGAGTACGCCGCGCAAAACCAGTCGATTAAAGAAGAGTCTAAAGCACTGCTCAGTCAACTGACGCAAGCAGCTATGGACCGGGCAAAACTGCAAAGGGTCGAAGTACCTTTTACAGTACAAACCGATAGCTGATCGCCAAGGCACAGGGCTCTTGGCAACGCCTTGTGTGTGTTGGAGAAGACCCGCACACACAGGGCTGTTCTGAGCACTTGGCCGTTAGAACAGGAAGTAACGTTGCGCCATTGGCAACACGTCCGCCGGTTCACACCAGAGCAGTACGCCGTCTGCCTTGACCTGATAGGTCTGTGGATCGACATCGATATCTGGCAGGTAGTCGTTGTGAATCAAGTCGGTTTTCTGCACCTCGCGGCAGCCTTTGACCACCGCAATTTTTTTCTTTAGTCCCAGTGCTTCGGGCAGGCCGGCTTCGTGCGCGGCCTGGCTGATGAAGGTCAGGCTGGTGGCATGCAGCGAGCCGCCGTAACTGGCGAACATCGGGCGGTAATGCACCGGCTGTGGGGTCGGGATTGAAGCGTTGGCGTCGCCCATTAAACTGGCGGCGATGGCGCCCCCCTTGATGATCAACGTTGGCTTAACGCCAAAGAATGCTGGGCGCCAGAGCACCAGATCCGCCCATTTTCCGACTTCGATCGAGCCCACCTCGTGGCTGATGCCGTGTGTGATCGCCGGGTTGATGGTGTATTTGGCGATGTACCGTTTGGCGCGGAAGTTGTCGTTGCCCTCGCCGTCACCTGGCAATGCTCCGCGCTGTTTTTTCATTTTGTCGGCGGTCTGCCAGGTACGGATGATAACCTCGCCGACGCGGCCCATGGCCTGGCTGTCGGAGCTAATCATTGAGAACGCGCCGAGGTCGTGCAGGATGTCTTCGGCGGCGATCGTCTCGCGGCGAATACGGCTTTCGGCGAAGGCCACGTCTTCGGCAATGCTTGGGTCCAGGTGGTGACAGACCATCAGCATGTCCAAGTGCTCGTCGATGGTGTTGCGGGTGAACGGTCGAGTGGGGTTGGTCGAACTCGGCAGCACGTTGGCAAAACCGCAGGCCTTGATGATGTCCGGCGCATGACCTCCGCCGGCACCTTCGGTGTGGTAGGTGTGAATGGTGCGGCCCTTGAACGCGGCGAGGGTGGTCTCGACGAAGCCGGACTCGTTGAGGGTGTCGGTGTGGATCGCCACTTGCACGTCGTATTGATCGGCGACGTTCAAGCAGTTGTCGATGCTTGCCGGCGTGGTGCCCCAGTCTTCGTGCAGTTTGAGACCGATGGCGCCGGCCTTGACCTGTTCGATCAATGGCTCCGGGAGGCTGGCGTTGCCCTTGCCGGTTAAACCGATGTTCATCGCAAAGGCGTCAGCGGCCTGAAGCATCCGCGCCAGGTGCCATGGCCCTGAGGTGCATGTCGTGGCGTTGGTGCCCGTGGCGGGGCCGGTGCCGCCGCCGATCATGGTAGTGACACCGCTCATCAATGCTTCTTCGATCTGCTGTGGGCAGATGAAGTGGATGTGCGTGTCGATGCCGCCGGCGGTGAGGATCATGCCTTCGCCGGCGATGACTTCAGTGCTGGCGCCGATGGCGATGGTTACATTCGGCTGCACGTCCGGGTTACCGGCCTTGCCAATCCCGGCAATGCGCCCGTCCTTGAGGCCCACGTCGGCTTTGACGATGCCCCAGTGGTCGATAATCAGTGCATTGGTGATGACGGTGTCGACCACTTGTGCCGCCAGTAGCTGGCTTTGACCCTGGCCGTCGCGGATGACTTTGCCGCCACCGAACTTCACTTCTTCGCCATAAGTGGTGAAGTCTTTTTCCACTTCGATCCACAGTTCGGTGTCGGCCAGGCGGACCTTGTCACCGACGGTGGGGCCGAACATGTCGGCGTAGGCTTGACGGGAAATCTTCATTCGTTCGCCTTGAGATTCTATTGAATTTGAAATCGTTCGCGGCGCTCACGTTCGCGAGCAGGCTCGCGAAGGGGCCGTTGCAGACACCGCATTACTTACAGGTCACCCATAATCCTGCCGGCAAACCCGAACACCCGGCGCTGTCCGGCCAGGTCCACCAACTCGACTTCGCGGCTTTGTCCCGGCTCGAAGCGAACGGCGGTGCCAGCGGGAATATTCAGCCGCATGCCGCGGGTGGCGGCGCGGTCGAAGGTCAGGGCGTCGTTGGTTTCGAAAAAGTGATAGTGCGAACCCACCTGGATCGGCCGGTCGCCGCTGTTAGCCACTTTCACGCTGATCGTGCGGCGGCCGACATTGAGTTCGATGTCGCCGGGCTGGATCTGATATTCGCCAGGAATCATACGGGTTGTCCCAGGGTCTTGAAGTAGATGGCGGTCGGGGCGTAATGACCGTCCGGGCGTTGGCAATAGTTGGGCAACTCGCCGACACGGATGTAGCCCAGCGACTGATAAAAGGTTTCGGCGGCGGAGCCGGCTTCGGTGTCGAGATAAAGCAGGCCGCGCTTGTGCTGGCGCGCTGCAAGTTCCAAGGCGCTCATCAGTTGTTGGCCAAGGCCACGTCGACGCGCTTCGTGCAGCACTTGCAGCTTTTGCACTTCGGCACGATTACGACCGTTGGCTTTCTGGCACAGACCCAACTGCACGCTGGCCAGGACCTTCTCTTCATGCACCACCACCCATAGCAACAGGCTTGCGTTCTCAAGGTCGGCCTGTACCGCATTGATGTAGGCGTGGGCCTGAGCGTCATCGAGGTTGGCCAAAAAACCAATCGAAGCACCATGTTTTACGGCGTCGAACAGCAAATCAATCAAGCCCTGGCGATAGTGCGCAAAGCTTTCAATATTGACGCGGCGCAGTTGGGCGGCGTTCATCGAGTATCACTCCTTATTGGCGTTCGGCGGCTCCGCGCCTGGGTTGAGGGTCAGTTGCATGAAAGTCAGGTCCAGCCAGCGGCCGAACTTGGTGCCTACTTGGGGCATCTGCCCGGTGGTCACGAAACCGGCCCGTTCATGCAGGCGAATAGACGCGACGTTGCCACTTTCTATCGCGGCGACCATGACGTGCTTGTTGCACGCTTTAGCGCGCTCAATCAGTTGCACCACCAGTTGCGCGCCCAGCCCGTTGCCGCGCTGGTCGTGGCGCACGTAAACCGAATGTTCGACCGTGTGGCGAAACCCGTCGAACGGCCGCCAGTCACCAAATGAAGCGTAGCCCAGCACGGTGTTGTCACCGTCGACGATCGCCAGGATCGGATAGTCCTGGGATTGCCGGGCGCTGAACCAGGCCTGTCGATTGCCCAGGTCAACGGCTTGGTCGTTCCAGATCGCCGTGGTGTGAGTAACGGCATCGTTGTAGATGTCGCGGATGGCCGGCAGGTCGGTGTGCAGTGCATCGCGAATGAGATAAGTCATGGCACGGCCTCAGGCGATCGGTTGGTGAACGGTCACCAGTTTGGTGCCGTCGGGGAACGTCGCTTCAACCTGAATCTGCGGGATCATTTCCGGGATACCTTCCATGACCTGTTCGCGGCTGAGCAGGGTCGTGCCGAAATGCATCAGCTCGGCCACGGTCTGGCCGTCACGGGCCCCTTCGAGCAGGGCTGCGGAAATGTAGGCCATGGCTTCGGGGTAATTGAGTTTCACGCCGCGCGCCAAACGTCGCTCGGCGACAAGGCCGGCGGTGAAGATCAGTAGCTTGTCTTTCTCGCGAGGGGTCAGGTCCATTTGGAATCCATATCGGCAGATTAAAAGGGTATTTGGCACCGTAAATACACATCCCCTGTAGGCGCGTGCGTCAGGTGCTCCATATTCTTGGGGGAACAGCGTCTTTGCCCAGCAACGCTGGCCGCAGTAATCGCCATAAATCTATAAGCCAACCGCGTGCCAATAACGCTTCACTGGCCAGGCATCTAGCCACCAACAGTCCCGGCAACTGGGTCAAATCACCGCGCACGTGATGGGGCAGCGAGCGGCACTGTTCCAATAAATCGTCAGCGATTTCACCCGTCACCAGTAAGGTGGCAAACACCGGTTGGCCGTCGAGCCCGATGGGCGAGTCCAGCAACCCGTCGCCGCCGACAATGCGCTGGCGTTCATGCCAGAGCAACTGGCCGTCCCGGCGGATATCGAGCTGCGCCTGGAAATGCCCACGCTCAAAACGCTCGCCACTGGCCGGACGACCCAGCGCCACCACGTCCCAGTAAAAAACTCGGGCGTCGCCCTCAAGGTCGATTGTGGTACTGATCTCGGCTTGGGCCGCGCTGAAAATGATGGTTTCCTGCGGCAACCATTCCAGCGTCGCACCGGCCGCCACTTTCAAGTCGAGATGCTGATACGCGGGACTGGCGGCGCGATACCACTTGGCCGCGCCAGGGCTGGTGATCTGCGCCCAAGCGTCGGCGCCGACACTGGCCGTGATATCGAGCCGATCGCCTCCGGCTATCCCGCCCGGCGGGTGGATGATGATGTGCTGGCACACCTCGGACCCTTCGGCATACAGGTGCTTTTGCACCCGTAACGGGCCTTTGTGCCGGCGCTGAATCGGGCGCGTGCTGTCGCCGAATCGGGCGTAGCCGAGCTCCAGTTCAGCGTGCCAACTGGGGGTGAACGGGGCAGTGGGGACAGGTAAATTCATATCGTCTAATTATCGTTAGGACGCTACAGACTAGATCGTAACCAGCCCGCGCACACCCTCGGCTTCCATATTTTCTCCGCGACCTTGCTGCACGATCTCGCCCCGGGACATCACCAGGTACTGATCGGCCAGTTCGGCGGCGAAGTCGTAGAACTGCTCCACCAGCAAAATCGCCATGTCGCCACGCGCGGCCAGTTTCTTGATCACTGCACCGATTTCCTTGATCACTGATGGCTGGATGCCTTCGGTGGGCTCATCGAGGATCAGCAGTCGTGGTCGGCTGGCCAGCGCGCGGCCGATTGCCAGTTGCTGCTGTTGACCGCCGGACAAATCGCCGCCGCGCCGCTGCTTCATTTGCAGCAGCACCGGGAACAGCTCGTAGATGAACGCCGGCACTTCTTTCGCCTCGCTGCCGGGAAACCGCGACAAGCCCATCAGTAAGTTTTCCTCCACGGTCAAACGACCAAAGATCTCGCGGCCCTGAGGCACGTAGGCGATTGCGGCATGCACCCGTTGATGCGGCTTGAAGGTGGTAATCGGCTTGCCTTCCCAGTTCACCGTACCTTCCTTGGACGGCAACAGCCCCATCAGGCATTTGAGCAGGGTGGTCTTGCCCACACCGTTACGCCCCAGAAGACAGGTGACTTCGCCGATTTTTACTTCAAACGTCAGGCCCCGCAGGATGTGGCTACCGCCGTAGTATTGGTGCAGCTTGTCGACTTGCAGCATTTTAAAATTCCTTCTGTTCCACACAGCATCCGGTGGGAGCTGGCGTGCGAAAGCGGTGGTTCAGTCACCCCCATGTTCGAGGTGCCGACCTCTTCACGGCCAGGCCCGCCGCTACCGGAAAGGTATTTACGGATCTAGCGACCGAGATAAACCTCAATCACCCGCTCATTTTCCTGCACCTGCTCCAGCGACCCTTCGGCCAGCACGCTGCCCTGGTGCAACACGGTGACGTGGTCGGCGATTGCACCGACGAAGCCCATGTCGTGTTCCACCACCATCAGCGAATGCTTGCCCGCCAGACTTTTGAACAGCTCGGCTGTGAATTCGGTTTCGGCGTCAGTCATGCCTGCTACAGGCTCGTCGAGCAGCAGCAGTTGCGGGTCTTGCATCAGCAGCATGCCGATTTCCAAAAATTGCTTTTGTCCGTGGGAGAGCAGCCCCGCAGGACGATTGACCGAGGCCGTCAGGCGAATGGTTTCCAAGACTTCGGCAATTCGGTCTTTCTGTTCGCCGTTCAGACGGGCCCGCAGGCTGGCCCACACGGACTTGTCGGTTTTCTGTGCCAGTTCAAGGTTTTCGAACACGCTCAGGGCTTCGAATACTGTCGGCTTCTGGAACTTGCGCCCAATACCGGCCTGGGCGATTTGCACTTCGCTCATCAGCGTCAAATCCATGGTTTCACCAAACCAGGCCTTGCCGTGACTGGGGCGAGTCTTGCCAGTGATCACGTCCATCAGCGTGGTCTTGCCCGCGCCATTGGGGCCGATGATGCAGCGCAATTCGCCGACGCCGATGTACAGGTTCAGCGCGTTCAACGCCTTGAAGCCGTCGAAGCTGACGCTGATGTCTTCCAGGGTCAGGATCGTGCCGTGGCGAGTATCCAGACCGGGGCCGACGCGTTGGCCGAGGCCGATCGCGTCACGGCTGCTGCCGGCGTCCTTGTTGGGTTCCACCGGGAAAAAAGCCGGTTCGAGCATGAATTCAGCCGTTGCAGTGACTCTCATTGTTCACCTCTTTTTTTCAGCAAACCGATCACGCCTTTCGGCAGATACAAGGTCACGACGATGAACAGCGCGCCGAGGAAAAACAGCCAGTATTCCGGGAACGCCACGGTGAACCAGCTCTTCATGCCGTTGACCACTGAGGCACCGAGCAGCGGCCCGATCAGCGTGCCGCGACCGCCCAAGGCTACCCATACGGCGGCCTCGATGGAGTTGGTCGGCGACATTTCGCTCGGGTTGATGATCCCGACTTGCGGCACATACAATGCGCCGGCCAAACCGCAGAGCACGGCGCTCAAGACCCAGACAAACAGCTTGAAACCACGCGGGTCGTAGCCGCAGAACATCAGGCGGTTTTCCGCATCTCGCAGTGCGGTGAGTACGCGCCCGAACTTGCTTTGCGCCAGCCGCCAGCCAATGAACAGACTGGCGACCAGCAATACCACCGTGGCGAAAAATAGCACCGCACGAGTGCCGGGCTCAGTGATGCCGAAGCCAAGAATGGTGCGGAAATTGGTAAAGCCGTTGTTGCCGCCAAAGCCGGTTTCGTTGCGAAAGAACAGCAGCATCCCGGCGAAGGTCAGGGCCTGGGTCATGATCGAGAAATACACGCCTTTGATCCGCGAGCGGAAGGCGAAAAATCCGAACACCAACGCCAGCAGCCCAGGTGCCAGTACCACCAGGCACATCGACCAGAGGAAGCTGCTGGTGCCGGTCCAGTACCACGGCAGTTCGGTCCACGACAGGAACGTCATGAAGGCTGGCAGCGCATCGCCGGAGGCCTGGCGCATCAGGTACATGCCCATGGCGTAACCGCCGAGGGCGAAGAACAGGCCGTGGCCCAGTGACAACAGACCGGCGTAGCCCCAGACCAGGTCCAGTGCCAGCGCGACGATGGCGTAGCACAGAATCTTGCCCACCAGCGTCAAGGTGTAGGCCGAGACATGAAACACGCTGTCGGGCGACAACAGCGACAGCAGTGGCAACGCCAGCAGTAAAACGAGGATCACCGCGCCAATCGTGATCGTGACTTTAGGGCCGGCTTTTTGCGTGGCCGTGAGCATCAGAGGCTGATTCATCAGTCGATCACCCGTCCTTTCAGTGCGAAGAGGCCTTGCGGACGTTTCTGGATAAACAGAATGATCAGCGCGAGGATCAGGATCTTGCCGAGCACGGCGCCGATCTGCGGTTCGAGAATCTTGTTGGCGATGCCCAGCCCGAAGGCGGCCATAACGCTACCGGCCAACTGCCCGACGCCGCCGAGTACCACCACCAGGAACGAATCGATGATGTAGCTCTGCCCGAGGTCCGGGCCGACGTTGCCGATCTGGCTCAGCGCCACGCCACCGAGGCCGGCAATGCCTGAGCCGAGGCCGAAGGCGAGCATGTCCACGCGCCCGGTGGGCACGCCGCAGCAGGCCGCCATGTTGCGGTTCTGAGTGACTGCGCGCACGTTCAGGCCCAAGCGAGTCTTGTTTAGTAGCAGCCAGGTCAATACCACCACAAACAGCGCAAAAGCGATGATCACGATCCGGTTGTATGGCAGCACCAGGTTGGGCAACACCTGAATCCCGCCCGAGAGCCAGGTCGGATTAGCCACTTCAACGTTCTGCGCACCGAATAACAACCGCACCAATTGAATCAGCATCAGGCTGATGCCCCAGGTGGCGAGCAGGGTTTCCAGCGGGCGGCCATAGAGGTGGCGAATGACGGTGCGTTCCAACGCCATGCCGATGGCTGCGGTGACAAAAAACGCCACCGGCAAGGCGATCAGTGGGTAGAACTCAATGGCGTTCGGGGCGAAGCGCTGGAACATCAGCTGCACCACATACGTCGAGTAAGCCCCCAGCATCAGCATCTCGCCGTGGGCCATGTTGATCACACCGAGCAGGCCAAAAGTGATCGCCAGGCCGAGTGCGGCCAGTAGCAGAATCGAGCCCAACGACATGCCGCTGAAGGCTTCGCCGAGGATCTCGCCAATCAGCAGTTTGTGTTTGACCTGGGCGAGGCTGGTTTCGGCAGCGGTGCGCACGTTGGCATCGGCTTCGACACCCGGTTGCAGCAAACTTTCGAGACGCGTGCGCGCCAGCGGGTCACCGGTTTCCCCGAGCAAACGAACGGCGGCGAGGCGCACCGCGGGGTTGCTGTCGACCAATTGCAGGTTGGCCAGGGCCAGGCTCAGGGCGGCGTGAACGCTTTCGTCTTTTTCGCCAGCCAGTTGCTGGTCGAGGAATTTAAGCTGTGGCGGTGTCGCGCTTTTCTGTAATTGCTGAGCGGCGGTCAGACGGATTTTAGGGTCGGCGGCGAGCAATTGGTGACTCGCCAGTGCGGTGTCGATAAGACCCCGCAGGCGATTATTCAGGCGCAGGGTTTTCGGTTGGCCATCGACAGTCAACTCGCCTTGTTGCAGGGCGTTGATCAGTTCGACACGGGCCGGGGCGGGCTGCGCGGCCCAGGTTTCCAGAAGCTTGGCCTGTTGCGCGGGATTGGCCGCGACAAAGTCTTCGGCATCCCCTGCGTGGGCGGCCATCGGCAACAGCAAAGCGATGGCGAGGAGAAAGCGGTAAAGGGCGGTGCGCATAGAAAGTCGCCTTACGCGGACAATGGGGGACTTGCGTCAGGTCCGGGCTTTGTGCCCGGCCCTGACACCCAGTGGCTTAGTTGCTCTTTACTGCATAGTCCGGCTTCTTGTCGTTGCCCTTGATGAACGGGCTCCACGGTTGGGCTCGGATCGGGCCGTCGGTCTGCCACACAACGTTGAACTGACCGTCGGCTTGAATCTCGCCGATCATCACGGGTTTGTGCAGGTGATGGTTGGTCTTGTCCATGGTCAGGGTGAAGCCCGACGGGGCGGCGAAAGTCTGGCCCGCGAGTGCTTCGCGGACTTTATCGACGTCGGTGGATTTAGCTTTTTCCACCGCTTGTGCCCACATGTGGATGCCCACGTAAGTGGCTTCCATCGGGTCGTTGGTTACCGCTTTATCAGCACCCGGCAAGTTGTGTTTCTTGGCGTAGGCTTTCCAGTCCGCCACGAACTTCTTGTTCACCGGGTTCTCGACCGACTCGAAGTAGTTCCATGCGGCGAGGTTACCCACCAGCGGTTTGGTGTCGATGCCGCGCAGTTCTTCTTCACCTACCGAGAACGCTACGACCGGAACGTCAGTGGCTTTCAGGCCCTGGTTGGCCAGCTCTTTATAGAACGGCACGTTGGAGTCGCCGTTGACGGTGGAGATGACCGCTGTTTTGCCTCCTGCCGAGAATTTTTTGATGTTGGCCACGATGGTTTGATAGTCGCTGTGCCCGAACGGGGTGTAGACCTCTTCGATATCTTTGTCGGCCACCCCTTTGGAGTGCAGGAACGAACGCAGAATCTTGTTGGTGGTGCGCGGGTAGACGTAGTCGGTGCCCAGCAGGAAGAACCGCTTGGCGCTGCCGCCTTCTTCGCTCATCAGGTATTCCACTGCCGGGATCGCCTGTTGGTTGGGCGCGGCGCCGGTGTAGAACACGTTCGGCGACATTTCTTCGCCTTCGTATTGCACGGGATAGAACAGCAAACCGTTGAGTTCTTCGAATACCGGCAACACCGACTTACGCGACACCGAGGTCCAGCAACCGAACACCACGGCAACCTTGTCCTGAGTCAGCAGTTGTCGGCCTTTTTCAGCAAACAACGGCCAGTTCGACGCCGGGTCGACCACCACGGGCTCCAGCATTTTGCCGTTCACGCCGCCCTTGGCGTTGATCTCGTCGATGGTCATCAACGCCATGTCTTTCAGGGATGTTTCGGAGATCGCCATGGTGCCGGACAACGAATGCAGGATACCGACCTTGATGGTCTCGGCGGCCTGGACAGTCCAGGTCATGCCCATCGCGACAATAGATGCCGTGAGTGTGAAAGCCTTGATCAAGCTGCGACGCTTCATGGTGCGATCTCCAAAACAGTTGATTTTTTTAATGGGTGGAGGCAAACGCTGAAAAGCCCTGTGCAAAGGCTGTGCCCACGAGAGAGGTGGCCTGTTTTTTGCGAAATCCGGGCTTGGAGTACGAGGAGTGACGCACCAGTTTGGCGCCAAAATCAGAGAGGGGTGCGGTGCGTGCGCTGATCTGGGGCCGAGGTCCTTTTTCATCCTGCATAGAGGCCTGAGCCAGCCGATCGCTTATTAAAACGCCGGATCAAAAATATATATGTACCACCTCCCACGGTTCGTGAAAGCGGACATTGAATACCTCTGGTTTGCCTTGAATTCATGCATGGCGTGAACGCGCGGTATTGAGCAACTGATCCTTTGTCTCGCTCTGCCTGGCGCTCAGGAGCTTACGGTTTAGCGACCGGGCTTTTATTGCCTCGGCAACCCTTGCAACCCAGGTTTTGCACGGTGCGGTTTTCAGCGCAACGAATATCAACGCCTACTTTTTCCGAGTGAGTAACTAGATGGATAATTTTTCCCGGCGCGCAGAACGCGCGTTGAATAACACCGTACCTTTCCCGCCGCTAGGACCTGCCTTTGTCAGCGCTGATGACGCCGCCTGTTGGGCACACCTGCAAATTGGCGCACAACGTGACCGAGAGTATGGCGGAGTTATCGTTCAGGGTACTGACGGTCGATTCCGCGCCACAGTCCCCAAGGAGGGCGAGGAAATTTCCGTGGACTTTGCGCTGTTTCTGTCAACGGATGAACATGGCGCCTTTCAGGTTCCGGCAGGCTTCGTGTGCCATGCCTGTTATCACTCCCATCCATCGAGTGAGGCACAGATTCTTGCTGCCAACCCAGGGATGACAAAAGACCAGGCAAGTGTCGCGAACAGCTTTTTCTCAGTGCCCGACATCATCTTCACGCTCAGGAACAGGGCATTTGCCCGCGCCCATTATTTGTCGGGCCCTGGCGGTGTATTGCTCAAATACCTGACCAGTGGTTTTTCGATCGAGGCTTTGTTTTACCAGGCTTTGAATAACCAGTGGTCCAAGGGCACGCCGATTGAACTGGATGGCTCTTTCGAGGGCATGATTCGGCGGTTGGCCATGAGTGGTGAGTTGCAGGTGCTCATTGCCAACGGCTTATGGGGTGGTGTACGGGGCCGCGTGCCGGATAGCTGGACGATGAATACTCCGGTTGCCATCGTCCCTATGAGTTTGATGCTCAACAGCCCAGTTTTTCCAGCTGCTGACCTTGCCGTGGCCTATGCGCAGTCGCGTATCAGGCAACTGCCCAACACTCGGCAGTTGGTGTTCTTATTCAAACATGACCGAGCCGATGAATACTTGGCCACGGAGCCGTTGGTTATCGGGCGTAGCCGTTTGCCGCCCGACAATGCCTTCCCCATGTTGCCCCTGGGCCCCTCAGTGCCGAGCGGGTTTCACCTGCACGGTATTTTCTATATGTCTCGACCGGTTACCGCGCAATTCCCGACCATTGAGCCCTGGTTGTATCAGCAGTTTTTCAGTCCTGCTGATTTGGCGAGTTACATCGGCCAGGTGCACAAGTTTCTGCACAAGATACAGGCCTCTACAGGGCTTTCGCTGTACATGCGTACCAAGGACGGCGCGCTGTTGAAGTACCGGTTCAGTGGCAGTGATGCCGAGTTCGGGCTGTCCAGAATCAATGCCGCGGGCATGATTACGGATGACGGAACTCAGGAGCGATTGCTCGACGGGACTTTAACTCCACACCAATTCATACGGCGTGTCGCGGCATTCGGAGTGCTGAGCGTCGAACAGACCAGCCCGCTGTGGGATGTCCTCGGTGTCGTTGGACAGGGCTGGATATCCCATGCGACTTTTGCACGTCCGCAGTTGAGTCTGTCTTTTTTATCCGCCGACGATGCGGCGCGACATCTTCATTCGCGGGTTAACGGCCGACGTAAGACTGAATTTGGCGCTCTTGTCTTAAAACGTGCTGACCAACGTTACGTGGCTACGGCGTTGTTGGAGACCGGTGCAAATCCTTTTGGGTACGAGCGGTTCTACCCCAACGATAGCAGCGGCGCCATGATCGGATTGCCAGAAGGGCACGAGATAGTTGCCTGGTTCGGCTCTCATATGGCGTTGTCGAAGATGGACGTTGGGCTGGTCGAAAGTATGAAGTGGACACGCCAGGATGCCGAGCTTTACGCCCAGATGTATGCCGATTTCGAGGCCTACAGCATCCATCGACGGCAGTTGCCGGGCTACCTCTCTGGTGCTGAAGACAGCCTGATCGTCCTCGAGCCTACCGGCACAGGCCAGGAAGTGTTTGAGCTGTGGTTTGAAGCGTCTCTGTCGGGAAAGAGCTCTATCAGCATCAACCTGGCCAACGGTACTTACACCCCGGCAGACGTCGCGCGCAAGTTGGCCGAGGTCAGCCGCCTGCGGGTGTTGGCGGGTAATCCGTTGTGGGGGCCAGCGCGTCAACTAAGCCTTAATTGGAAACCTTTTGAAGCGCTGCTGGAATACGCAAAACCTAGTCAGATCACTTACGGTGCGGTGTTCAACGATCCCGATAGCGCGGTTCTGGATGCCAGTAAGTGGGCTTTGCAAAGCCTCGACGGTGCCGAGCGTTACTTTGCCTTTCTTCTCAAACATGAAGAAAAAAACGAGTATGTGATGAGCGAGCGGGTGCCGGTGACCTGGAATACCGCGCTTTTTTCCCTGACCACGCTCTTTACATTAACGGCTCCGGCCACTTATTCCTTGCCGCCAGGGTTCTATTTCGAGGCGCTCTACTATTGCTCTGGGGATACCAGCAACTGGCCGGCCCGTCACTTCATTCCACCCAGGGAGTTGTATCAGGCGCTGGAAGTTGGGAAGACGGTGTACTTCAGCAGCGGCGGTGGTTTGCCGTTGTATTTCACGACCTCCGATCAGGCGTTGCTCAAGTATCAGCCCGCAAAGGAGTCGCCGTTATTCACGCTGCAAGACGGCGACAGTGGCTCAGGGGATATAGAGCGAAAGTTGAGCGGTGGCACCCTCGACGGGCCCGATTTTGCGCGCAAGGTCGCCAATGCCGGTGAACTGGATGTGGTTCAGACGAGTCCGTGTTGGGGTCGCCTCGGACGGGTCAGTAACGCCTGGCAGCCTTACGCCAATCTTCAACGGAATAACCTGGGTCCTGTCTTTATTGACATGGATGATGCCGCTCGCTACGTGCAGGACTTGGTGGGCACTGCCCGTCTCCAACGGTATGGCGGGTTTATTTTGATGCGCGAGGATGGCTATTTTTTTGCCACCTTGCCACGCGTTGTTCTGCAAGACGATTTTCAGCTCAGCTGGATTTTCCCTGATGAGATCACCGATAAGGGGCTCTATCCGCCCAGGGTTAAGGTCGTTGCCCGTTATTACTCGCAGCCGGCGACCGAGCTGCCGTTTTTGCTGCCGTCCGTTGAAAAAGACATCTATTGCTGCATGTTTTCAACCCGCGCGGTGAACACTGCCGTTCAATGGCCATATGGCCACTTGACCCACTATTTGTTGGCCCCTGACGGGGCTTTGCTCAGTCTGCAACCGCGCGATATATCGGCTCTTGTCGCTGAACATCAGGTTCCCGATCGGGCTGAAAAAGACTGGCTTCAAAGCCCGGTGGAAAAAAAATTGCGCAGTGGCGAGCTGGCGCCCAGTGACTATGTCAAACGCATAGCTATGTTTTTTGATTTTTGGGTGATCACTGGCAGTGTCCTGTGGGGTGTTGCCGGACGGGTTTTGAATTGGGCGCCCAATCTCCCGCGCGAGGTGTTGACAAGCTATGAGCGCGCGACTCAAGACCCAGCGCTCAGTCCGCTATTTACTCAACCCGCTGATGCCGTGCGCCATGTTCATCAACAGCCACGCAATAAGCGGTCGTTGACCTTCGGATTTGTGCTCAAGTCCACCAGCAACGGCCATTACGTGGCGAGTTTACCGGTCACCGATGATGGCTCCCTCTTCGCCCACCGTCGGGTGTTCAGTATCGATGGCTACCCTTATCGCTATGGTCTTGCGGGTGTCTATTTTTGCGTGCCAGAGAACCCGGATTTTTACCCCTCGGGCACGGTGTTTTCAGAGAGCCAGTTCGCCGGAATTTTCTCGCCTGTCGATATGGCCAACGCGCTCAGTATGTTGCGCTTGAGCCGTGACCGTCTCAGTCTGCCGGTGTATGTGTCGTGCGCCGATGGGGCGTTGTTGCGGTTTCAACTCAAGGAAAGTGCCGTCGGGATTGAAACCTACGGGGGCGCCCAGAAGACGCTGCGTGAGATACGCTTCCGTAACCTGAGCGCCTCAGGTTATATCCAACACTTGGTCGCGGTCGGTGATCTGGATGTGCTGGTGAGCAGCAAAAACTGGCTCGGTCAGGGCCGCGTCGGGCCACGTCACCGACTACGCACCTCGCTACCCACACACACTGACAATCGCCTGCCCTTGGGGCCAATTTTTACTCATCCCGACGATGCGGCGCAGTACGCTCAAAAACACGTCGACGCGTTTTCCCTGACGGAGTACACAGGGGCCGTACTCAAGCACGCAATGACAGACAGTTATGTGCCGGTGGAGCCGCTACGCGACGGTCCCCCGCCTCCCATTGCCGCCCGTACTACTTTCAGATTCATCGCCTCGCAACCTGCGACAGAACTGCCATCGGGCTATGAGGTTTTCGCCGCTCACCAGTTCTACCACACAGGGATGGATCAGCCGGCCGAGCAGCCGGAAGACAATTTTCGTCTCTACTTTGTGTCGTGGCGCGAGGTCGGGTTTTATACCTATACGTTAAAAATGAGGGGGTACGGGATACAGGCGTACTACTTGTCTAGTCGTGACGGTGCGTTGCTCAAGTACGAACCGAACTACTCTGGCGGGGAGTTCAAGGTATTCGATACCCAAGGTAAGTGGTCCGAGGAGGGGGGATACACAGCGAAGGCGCCCAAGCCCAGCGCGTTTATTTCGGCGCTGGCGAGGAACTCGGTGTTGGAAGTGCTTAGATTCGGGACATTCTGGCGACCCCGTGGGAGGGTCGATCCCGTGTTGAGACTTGAAATCATGTCTCACGATGACTGGCGTCTACGCGACGAGTTGTAAGTGCCCGACGCTGCAACAAATGCCACTGTGCCGAGGGGCTTCATCACCCTCGGCTCAGCGACGGCGCATCAGCGCGATGAAAAAAAGGCCGCCGATAGCCGCGGTAGCGACACCAATCGGTAGGTCTTCCGGGGCGATCAGGGTACGGGCCGCAACATCAACCCACACCAGGAAAACGCTTCCCAGCAACACACATGCCGGTAGCAATCGTCGGTGCTCGGCGCCTACCAAGCGCCGCGCAATGTGCGGCACCATCAGTCCGACAAACCCGATTGAGCCACTGATCGACACCAGCACCCCGGTCATCAACGACGCGATCAAAAACACCCTTAAACGCACGTTACGGGCATTCAAACCAAGGGTCACGGCGGTTTGCTCACCGGCCATCAGCGCGTTCAATGGCCGGGCCATGCCCAGTAGCAGCACCAGCCCCAGCAGGACGCTGGCGGCGGGCACTGCGAGCAACTCCCAGCGCGCCAGACCGAGCCCGCCGAGCATCCAGAACATCACCGCAGAGCTGGCCCGGTGATCACCGAGAAACAGCAGCAGATTGGCAATCGCCATCATCACAAAGGACACCGCGACGCCACACAGCAGCAACCGGTCACTGTCCAGCCGGCCATTGCGGTTGGCGATCATCAAGACGATAAGCATGCTCACTGATGCGCCAATAAACGCGGCAATGGGCAGCGTCAGCAAACCGACGACTTCCCCGACGTGCAGCACCACAATCACCGCCCCCAACGTGGCGCCAGAGGTCACACCCAGCAGGTGTGGGTCGGCCAACGGGTTGCGCGTCACCGCTTGCAGCACCGCACCGATCAGCGCTAGCCCGGCACCGACCAAGGCGCCGAGCAACATGCGAGGTACGCGGATCAGCCAGACGATGTGCTCTTGCCCGGCGCTCCAGCTTTGCTCACCGAGGCCGAATGCCTTGTGCAGCAGAATTCGCCAGACCACGTCCACCGGAACCCGCGCCGGTCCAAAACCCAGAGACACCACACACGACACCAGCAACAGCGCACCGAGGGCAATCAGCAGCAAGGCATAGCGACGATTGATCATTCGCCGTGGAAACCCTTGGCCAGGGTTTCAACCGCCAACACGTTATCGATCCCCGGCGTGGCCTGGACATAAGGGATGACAATGAAACGCTGGTTCTTGATCGCGTCCACTGCTTGCAGGGCTGGGTTCTTCAGCAAGAACTGCTCCTTTTGCTCGGCAGTGACTTCGCCATAATCGACGATCACGATCACCTGTGGATTGCGCTCGACCACGTTCTCCCAGTTGACCCGGGTCCAACTGGCCTCGACGTCGTCGAGAATGTTGCGTCCGCCGGCGGCGTCGATCAGTGCTTGTGGCATGCCGAGGCGGCCAGACGTCATGGCTCGGTCCTCGCCGCTGTCGTAGAGGAACACCCTCGGTTTGTCCACGGGCAGATCCTTGCGCACCTCGGCGACTTGCGCCTGCATCCGGGCGATCAGGGCAGTGGCGCGGTCTTGCACATCAAAGATTTTGCCGAGGTTACGTAGGTCGTTGTAGGTGTCGTCCAGCGTGGCGGCCGGGCGTTGCATGACGAACGCGCAGGACTCGGTCAGTTCGTAAACATTGATGCCCAGCGGTTGCAGCGTCTGCGGTGTCAGATCACCGCCTACGCGCATGCCGTAGTCCCAGCCGGCAAAGAAGAAATCGACGTTGGCGTTGAGCAGGGTTTCCACCGAGGGGTACTTCGCCGCCAGCTCCGGCAGACCGTCGAGGATAGCCTGCATCTGCGGCGTGACTGACTTCCAGCCAGTCACGCCGCTGTAGCCGGCCATCCGCGATTTCAGGCCGAGGGCGAGCATCATCTGGGTCATGTTGATGTCATGGCTGACTGCGTGTTTTGGCGACTGCTTGAACGTCACCTCACGATTGCAGCTCTGGACGGTCAGCGGGTATTTCGTCGCCTCGGCGCGAGCTTGAGCAGCGCCCAGCAATAGGGCGATGCATAGCAGGAAACGCACAGTCATGGTTGGGTTATCCAAGTGATTCGGGGGTAGCCGTGGAGGGGGTGTTGATCGATCAGCGCTTCGACGCCGAAGACTTCGCGCAGCAGCGCGGCGGTCAGGACTTCGGTCGGCGTGCCGCTGGCGACGATTTGACCGTGATTGATCACGTATAACCGATCACAAAAAGCGGCCGCCAGATTGAGGTCGTGGATACTCGCCAGGGTGCCGATCTTCAGGCGTTTGACCAATTGCAGCAGTTCGAGCTGATAGCGCGGGTCGAGGTGGTTGGTCGGCTCGTCGAGGAGCAGCAATTGCGGTTGCTGGGCCAAGGCGCGGGCGAGGATCACGCGTTGCTTTTCACCGCCGGACAGGGTCGCGAAAGCGTGGTCATCGAAGCCTTCGAGACCGACCGATTCCAGTGCCTGGGTGGCGAGGTTACGGTCTTCGAGTGTGTCGTTGTCAAACAGGCCTTTGTGCGGCGTGCGGCCCATGGCGACCACTTCTGCAACGGTCAGGCCAAAGGCATCGGGGAATTCTTGCAGGACCACGGCAATGCGTTGTGCGCACCAGCGTGAGGATTGCTTCCAGACGTGGTGATGATCGAGTTGGACATCGCCACTGTCGGGTTTGCTGAAGCGATAGGCGCAACGCAGCAGGCTGGTTTTGCCGCTGCCGTTGGGGCCAATTAACCCGACAAACTCACCGGCGGCCACCTGCAACGAGGCGTCACGCAGTTGGAACTGGTGATGACAGTGGCCGTGGCTCTGGGGAGTCCAGGTGAGGCGAGTGAGGTTCAGCGAGGTCATGCGTTGGCTCTGGATGTTGGCTGTTGCTGATGACGCCTTCGCGGGTAAGCTCCACTCCTATGGTCTTAGGCCGATCACCCAATGTGTGTTCGACATAACCTTGCAGGAGCGAGGCTTGCCCGCGAAGAGGCGTTTTCTGTGTTATACAGTAACGTTTGTGGCGGTCAAGCGGTCAGCGCGCGAAGTCTACAGATCGTTCTAAATTAAGCATCTCGCCTGCTTCATGAGGAAGGTGAAGCAGATTCAGTTTGCCTATTGATTCGCGACAGCAGTAGTCGATCCAACAGCCAGACGACGATCAGCGATGCCCCCACCAACGGAAAAATCACCGCGAGCGCTAGCATGATCACCACACCGGTTTTCCATTTCGGCAGGTTGTGGCGCAGCGCAGGGACGCCGAGTTTGCCATCCGGCCGACGCTTCCACCAGATCACCACGCCGCTGACCGCACTGAGCACAATCATCAGGCAGATCAACAACACCACGAGCTGATTGAATGCACCGAACATCTTGCCTTCATGCAGCATCACGCCGACTTCGGTAGCGCGGGCGACCTTGCCGTATTGCTCCCAGCGCACGTCGGCGAGGACCTTGCCGGTGTACTGATCGACATGCAGGGTGGCGTCGTTGCGCGGGTCATCGGCGAACACGGCAATGGTAAACACGCCTGTCGCAGTGGCCGGGAAGGTGATGCTGTAGCCCGGCTCGACATGGCGCTGCGCAGCGACGTTCTGCACGTCTTGCAAGCTGATGGTCGGAGCAGCAGGACGGGCATGTGCGCTGTCGTTGGTACTGTGTTCGGCATGGTCGCCGGACATCGGCATTGGCGTGTTTTCCATGGCCCAGGGGACAGTCTGGCGTGTGGCGCTGTTGAGGCTGCGGGCCTCGACGTCGGATTTCGGCATGTCGTTCCACATAGCTGCCGGGAAGCGGTTCCAGACTTCGGCATATTGCTTGCCCCAGAAGCCGGTCCAGGTCATGCCGCTGAGCAGCATCACCAGCAAAAATGCAGCGCCCCAAAACCCGGTTACCGCGTGCAGGTCACGCCACAGCACGCGACCGCGCCGGCTGAAACGCGGCCACACAATGCCCGCGTATTGACCGCGCGGCCACCACAGGAATACGCCGGTCACGACCAGCACCACGCCCCAGCCAGCGGCCAGTTCGACCAGCCGATCACCGACGGTGCCGATCATCAGCTCGCCGTGAATCGCGCGGGCGATGGCTTGCAGATTGTTCTTGGCGTCTTGCTCGCCGAGGATATCGCCGTGGTACGGATCGATAAAAACGTTCAGCTCTTGTCCTGCGTTGATAACGACAAATTGCGCGCTGCGTTCGGCGTTGACCGGCGGCAGGTACTGCTTGATCCGACCTTGTGGGTACGCGTCTTTTACCCGCTTGAGCAACTGGTCGGCGGAGACGGCGTGGTGCCCCGTCGGGACGTGCATCAGGCTGCCGTACATCAACGGATCGAGTTGCGGTTTGAACAGGTAAATGAGACCGGTCAGCGCCAGCATCACCATGAACGGCGCGACGAATAATCCGGCATAAAAATGCCAGCGCCAGGCCAGGTTATAGAAATTCGGTTTGGGTTGTTGCATCAAGGGTGCTCCGCTTGGCTTGGGTCTTATGTTGTTCGTTGACTGCTGCGCAGTCCTTCGCGAGCAGGCTCGCTCCCACAGGTATCGCCCTGTGTGTGCTGGAGCGGGCTCGCCCGCGATACTTTTAGAAACTCATATCGACCTTGGTCCAGAGCGTGCGCCCCGGCTCGTTGATCGCTTGTGGGTTATTGGCCGGGTAACCGAAGCCGGCGTTGCCGGCCAGGTTCAGGTGCTCCGCGTAGGCGTTGCCAAAGAGGTTGTCGACCCCGGTGCTGACCTTCCAGTTTTTATTGAGGCGGTAGGCGCCGTTGAGCGAGAACACGCCGAAACCCGAGCTTTTGTCGAAGTCCTTGCCGACAACGTTGCCCTTGTTCTGATCAATGCGGTTTTGCGCAGCCACCACTCGCCACAAGGCCCCGGCGCTCCAGTTGTCTTCGCTGTAGGTCAGGCCGAAACGTGCATCAAGCGGCGGCATTTGCGGCAGTGCCTTGCCGTCGCTGCTGTTCTTGCCCCAGGCGTAGGCCAGCGTGGCGTCGGCTTTCCAGTTGGACGTCAGCTTGTAGGCCGCACCGACCTCACCGCCCATGATCCGAGCGTTGATGTTCTCGGCCTGAGAGTGGGTGCCCATCATTGTCGGGGTGTAGTTGAACAGGATGTAGTCACGCACCTGGCCGACGTAACCCGACGCCCAGGCTTGGAGGTCATCGGTCTTGTATTGCAGACCGACGTCGAGCTGAGTGGTCTTCTCCGGTTTGATTGAGTCGAAGGCATTCACCGAACCGGTTGGGCCGGACTTCGCTGAAAACAGCTCCCAGTAATCTGCAAAACGTTCGACGTGGCCGAGACCGGCATACAGCGTGGTCGGGCTGTCCGCTAAGTCATGTTCGTAGCGCATGAAGCCGCTGGGTAGGGTGTCGGCGCGAGTATCGCCAGCAGTCGGGTTGGGACGGGTCGTTGTGCCCGAGCCGGTGCTCTGCCGATAATCCTTGGCTGACGCTCGATCGAGACGCGCACCGCTAATCAATCGATCGCGGTCGGCGGCGTACCAGGTCAGTTCGCTGAACACACCGTAGTTATTGAGTTCGGCGTCCTTGGTGTACGGCAGGTCTTTGTAGGTGTCGATGCCCATGCTGCCGCGCTGGCGGTGTTCGTTGGTCTGCGCATCGAGGCCGCTGATCAGTTGCACGTCGGCCCAGCGCCACGTGGCCTTGACCCGCGCGCCGAGGGTCCGACGGTCGACGTTTGAGGCCATTGGCCCCGACATCATTGCGGTGCCGGACGGCGTGCGCAGGGTGTAGTTGTCCATCACGTGGTCGGCATAGTTGTAGTAGACCTGCGCCTCGACCTTATCCAGCACCTCGCCGATGTTGGATTTCTCGAAGCGCAGCCCCAGGCTTTCGCGCTTGAATTGCGAACCGTCCATGCCTCTTCCGGCGGAACGCGCCTCACCGTCGCCCTTGCCAGCGGTCAGTTCCAGCAACGTGTCGGCGTCCGGCGTCCAACCCAGCGCCACATCACCGTTCCACTTGTCATAACGCGATGGCACGGTGTCGTTGTTACCGTCTTTGTAATCATTCGAATGCGCGGTGTTGCCGATCACCCGCACGTACCCCAAAGGCCCGCCCGCGGCGGCGTCCACTACTTTGTCGAAACGGCCGTTGGAACCGGCCAGTACGCTAGCGTTCACCCGGGTGCCGAGTTCGCCAAAATGCTCCGGCTCGCGCTCGAACAGCACGGTGCCGGCCGAGGCGCCCGGTCCCCAGAGCACGGTTTGCGGGCCTTTAATGACGGTCAGTTTGTCGTAGGTTTCGGGTGAGATGTAGGAGGTGGGCGCGTCCATTCGGCCAGGGCAGGCGCCGAGCATCATGCCGCCATTGGTGAGGATGTTCAGCCGCGAGCCGAACATACCGCGCAGTACCGGGTCGCCATTGGTGCCGCCATTGCGCACCAGGGCAAAGCCAGGAATGGTTTTCAGATAATCCCCACCATCGCTGGCCGGCACGGGTTGGCGCGGGTCCTTGGGGTCGGTGACGATGGTCAGCGGTGAACTGGGCGCGATCGCTGTAATCACTGTTGGGCTCAGCGCTTCACTGTGCCCGGCGTGTTCATCGGCCAGTACTGCGGGTGTCAGCAGGACGCCGCAAATAACGGCGATGGCGTGCCTGAAACGAAGATGGGTTTCGTTCAGGGCAAAAGAAGCTTGGGCAGTGCCCAAGTGTGTGTCAGCAGAAAAACGGGACATGACAATTTCCATCGAACAGACGTAAACGGCACGGGCGGCAACCGAGGCAATCCTGCGGGCGCGAGCAGGCGCGCTGCCACAGGTTGCTGTAGCTGTCTTCTAAACCGTGTGAGATCAACGTTGGGGTTTACGCGACGATGGGCGGAGCGCGGCTGCGTGCGCCGGGGAAGACGGTTGATCGGGCGTGGCCCAGTCGGGTGGCGGGTGTGGTGAAGGTTTTGGCGTGGAATGTGTTGAACGTTACGAAAAACAGGCTGCCGGTGAGCGCCGGGCAATTAAACAACAAGCTGCAATAGCCGCACTTTTCCCACAGTGCGTGGTGTCCGGCGTCCGGTGGACAATGCTCCGCAGCCGGTTTTTCAGCAGGCTCACCTTGCGCGTCGATGCTCATGTCCATCGACATGCTCATGGGCATGTTCATGGACATCGAGGCGTGTTGATCCATCGGCATCGACTGAGAAATCAGCGGTCCGATAAAGATCATCAGCATGGCGAACAGGCTGATCCAGCTACCGCGAGTCAGGCTCAGTGGCTGACGGCGGCGCACGGCTGGCCTGGCGCAAAAGGCGCCCATGGGCACTTCAGCGAAAGCGCTTACTGGGCGTGCATATGCTCTTGCAGGCCGTCGGGCGCTTTCTTCTGCACGGCGACGTCAACCGTCACGTCACCCGACTTTTCAAAGTGCAGCGTCAGCGGGAAGCGTTTACCGTCGCTCAGCAGGCCGCGGTCTTTGAGTTCCAACAGCATGACGTGATAGGCCATCGGCGCGAAGGTGACGGTGCCTCCGGCGGGAACATCGACGCTCTGTACCTGCTGCATTTTCATCAGGTCGCCTTGCATCACGTGCTCGTGCAACTGTGCAAGGCCGGCAATCGGTGAGTCGACGCTAAGCAAACGGTCGGCGGTGTTGCCTGTGTTGTGAAGCACGAAGTAAGCGGCAACGGTCGGCGCGTTGGTTGGCAACTCTTGCGACCACGGATGAGCGATTTCAAGTGCCCCGGCCTTGTATTCATGGGCATTGGCAAAACAGGCAGGCAGCATCAGCGCAGCCAGCACGACGATTTTTTTTAACATGGCAGTTCTCCAGAACGATTCAAAACGCAGGTCAATTGCGAGAAGGAATCACACCA
Source organism: Pseudomonas sp. DC1.2 (assembly GCF_034351645.1). Lineage (NCBI taxonomy): Bacteria > Pseudomonadati > Pseudomonadota > Gammaproteobacteria > Pseudomonadales > Pseudomonadaceae > Pseudomonas > Pseudomonas sp. DC1.2. Next base: position 581,486 of record NZ_CP133782.1, read on the forward strand.
GAGGGGATGCGCGAGGGTTAAGGCTTGGCCATTGCTGGCGCGGTGTGGGGGCATTGAGGGCGGCGCGCGGCAGGCCTCGATCAGGCTCCAGACGCACGACATACAGCTGCGGGACATGCCCCGGCAACGCTACTAACGGCGCAGAGCCTGAGCAGCACCAGCAATGCTGCATGTTGGAGTGATCGTCGTTCTGCGGGGCTTTCTGTTCAAACGTGCCCAGGGAAACCGCGACCATTTTGGTGCCGCTGGACGTACAGAAATTGCTCCACAAAAATTGTTCGGCGGGCGATTGCGCGGCCTGCGCCATCGCCCCCGTCATCGGCATGGCGAGCATGTTGAACAGCACTGCGAAGCAGGCGATCCAGGCAAATGCGAGCCGTTGTCGGGACATGGGGTCATCCGGTTGAGTGGGCGATCAGACGGGGCTATTTAGCCTGATCAGGACCGAGAAGTACAAACACAGCGTGCGGTGTGGTGTCGCAGCGAACTCAGAAAGCAACGGCATGCAGACGCAGCCCCAAGGCTTTTATAACTTTCATGAGGGTTGAAGCTATTGAGAGGAACAGCCGGCTCCTTCCTTAAAATTGCCGGCAAATTCGCATGTTTCTGCATATCTCAGGAATGGTCTGACAAGGCTTTCAGTAGGTGCTCGACCGATCCAAACTCTCGTTCAACCTTCGCCAGCACCGGCCGCTTCAATACCAACACCGGCAGTCCACGCTCCCGTGCCACTTGCAGTTTCGGTTCGGTGGCGGTGCTGCCGCTGTTTTTGCTGATCAGCACGTCGATCTGTCGGCGTTCGAACAGTTCACGTTCATCCTCGATCACAAACGGCCCACGGGCGCCGATGACTTCGCAGCGTTCGTTGCCGGGATAAACGTCCAGGGCGCGCAAGGTCCAGAATTGTTCTGGGGGGATTTCGTTCAGGTGCTGCAAGGGTTCGCGGCCAAGGGTGAATAGCGGTCGACGGAAGGGTTTGAGCGCTTCGATCAATTGCGCCCAGTCACTGACTTCGCGCCAGTCGTCCCCCGCCTGTGGTTGCCACGCCGGACGTCTCAACGCCCAGCACGGGATGCCGGCCAACTGCGCGGCGGTCGCGGCGTTTTGACTGATTTGCGCGGCGTAGGGATGAGTGGCGTCGAGCAGCAGTTCAATGCCTTCGTTGCGTATGAACTGCGCCAGTCCTTCAGCCCCGCCATACCCGCCTACACGCACCTGACAGATCAGATCTGTCGGCACCCGGCCGACCCCTGCCAGGCTGTAAATATGTTCCGGCCCGAGAGTCCTGGCGATGGCCAAGGCTTCGGTGACGCCGCCGAGCAACACCACGCGCTTCATTGAAAAGCGCCTGCATGGCCCACAATCCCGCCTTGGCGATCTATTGCAAACACCTCGACCAGCACCTGCGCCGGCACCACGCTGCGGGCGAACGCCAACGCATGGCGACATACTTCATCCCCAAGCGCGATGCCGACAGCGCTGGCCATGGCCAAGGCCTGTTGGCTGGTATTTGCCTCGCGAATCGATTGCTGCAAAGAGGCATCCGCGCCAATTGCCGCCGCCCATTCCGCCAGTTGCGGCAGGTCGATGCTTGAATGCCGACTGTGCAAGTCCATGTGCCCGGCCGCCAGTTTGCTGATTTTGCCGAAGCCGCCGCACAGGCTGAGTTTATCCACAGGCACTTTGCGCAGGTGCTTGAGCACCGCGCCGACGAAGTCACCCATCTCGATCAGGGCGATCTCCGGCAGGTCGTAGACCCGGCGCATGGTATCTTCGCTGGCGTTACCGGTGCAGGCAGCGATGTGCAGGTAGCCGTTGGTTTTCGCCACATCAATACCCTGGTGGATCGAGGCGATGTACGCCGCGCAGGAAAAAGGCCGGACGATGCCGCTGGTGCCCAGGATCGACAGCCCGCCGAGAATCCCCAGGCGCGGATTCATGGTCTTCAAAGCAAGGGCCTCGCCACCCTCGACGTTGACCGTGACCTCGAAACCACCGCTGTAACCCCGCTCATCCGCCAGCTGTGTCAGGTGCGCGCTGATCATCTTGCGCGGCACCGGGTTGATCGCGGGCTCTCCGACATCCAGCACCAGCCCTGGCCGAGTAACGGTGCCGACGCCATGCCCGGCGCTGAAACGGATGCCCGGTTCCGGTGTCAGGCGAACCTGGGAGTAGAGCAGGGCGCCGTGGGTCACGTCGGGGTCGTCGCCAGCGTCCTTGATCGTTCCGGCTTCGGCGCCGTCAACGATCAGCCGACAGAACTCCAGACGCATTTGCACCTGTTTGCCCTTGGGCAGAACGATCTGCACCGCGTCCGCTGCCACACCGCCCAGTAATAAACGCGCGGCGGCGAGGCTGGTGGCGGTGGCGCAACTGCCCGTGGTCAAGCCGCTGCGCAACGGCGCCGGTTGTTCAGCGGTTTCGTCACGCATCGAACAGCTTCTTCACATCGAGCACGGTAATGGGCAATGCCTGACGCCAGGTGTCGAACTCGCCCAACGGCTGTGCCTGTGCAACATGCAGGCGGGTCAGTTCGCCGCCGTGCTGTTCGCGCCAGGCCATCAAGGTCATTTCGCTTTGCAGGGTCACGGCGTTAGCGACCAAGCGGCCACCAGGTTTGAGCTGAGCCCAGCACGTATCGAGCACACCTTCGCGGGTCACGCCGCCGCCGATGAAGATCGCGTCCGGGCGTTCGAGCCCGGCCAACGCTTGTGGTGCGCTGCCGCGAATCAATTGCAGGCCCGGAACGCCAAGGGCATCGCGGTTGTGTTCGATCAATAATTGCCGGCCGTGATCAGCCTCGATGGCCAGCGCCCGGCAACTGGGGTGCGCGCGCATCCACTCGATGCCGATTGAGCCGCAGCCGGCGCCGACGTCCCACAGCAGTTCACCGGGTGTCGGCGCCAGGCGCGCCAGGGTCATGGCGCGTATGTCGCGCTTGGTCAGTTGGCCATCATGCCGGAAGGCGGTGTCTGGCAACCCGGCCAGGCGCGAAAGGCCCAATGTGCCCGGTTCGGCGAGGCAGTCGATGGCCACCAGGTTCAGGTCGGCGATGGCCGGGTCGGTCCAGTCGCTGGCGCGGCCGTCAATACGCCGTTCAGCCTGGCCGCCCAGGTGTTCGAATACAGTCATCCTGCTGGGGCCGAATCCTCGCTCGCGCAGCAGCGCGGCGATGGCGCCGGGGCTCAGTCCGTCGTTGCTCAGGACCAGCAACCGCACGCCGCTGAACACCTGCGCGTTAAGCGCGGCGACGGGGCGCGCAACCACCGACAGCGTCACCACCTCTTGCAGTGGCCAACCCATGCGGGCGGCCGCGAGGGCGCAAGAAGAGGGCGCCGGGAGGACCCGCATCTGCTCGGCGGGCACGTGTCGGGCGAGGCTGGCACCGACACCAAAGAACATCGGATCGCCGCTGGCCAACACGCAAACCGACTCGCCTTGCCGTTCGAGCACCAGGGCCAGGGTAAAAGGGCTAGGCCACAACTGCCGCTCGCCACGAATGCAAGCGGGCAGCAAATCCAGTTGTCGCTGACCGCCAATGATCCGAGAAGCGTCCAGCAGAGCCCGACGGGCGTTCTTGCCCAGGCCCTTGAAGCCGTCTTCACCGATTCCCACTACTGTCAGCCAGGGCGACATCTATATTCCTTAAAAATAGTCCTCAAACGGACTGTTCCGACGGGCAGGCTTTTCATGCCGCCCGACAAAGCAGGCATAATACCGCGCCTTCGCCCGCGAAGCGCTTTTCCCACATTGCTGGTCGCCTCCTTGAACGAACGCCCGATGTCCATCGCCTTACGCCCCTCGGCCTGCCCGGGGTTGCTGCGTATCGTCCAAGCGCTGGACGGCGGTATCTGCCGGATCAAGTTGACTGGCGGCTCAATCAGCGCCGAGCAGGCGATCGCCGTCGCCGACGCGGCTGAACGCTTTGCGGGCGGCGTGATCGAGGCGACAAACCGCGCCAACCTGCAAATTCGCGGCATTGGCGGCGACCACAGCGCCCTGATCGATAGCCTGCTGGTCGCCGGTTTGGGGCCACGCACCGCCGCGGGTGACGATGTACGTAACCTGATGCTCAGCCCAAGCGCGGGAATTGACCCGAAGAGCGCGTTCGATACGCGTCCCTTGGCCGAGCACATTCTGGCGACCCTGCAAAGCCATGAGCGTTTTCACCAACTCAGCGCAAAATTCGCCGTGCAGCTCGATGGCGGCGAAGGGTTGGCGATGCTTGAGCATCACCATGACCTGTGGTTGAGCGCGGGTGAACAGGACGGCGAGCCCCTGTTGGCCTTCGGTCTGGCCGGTTGCCCTACAGATACGCCGGTCAGTGCGGTGAGGCTGGAGGATGGCCACGCGTTGGTGGTGGCGGTGTTGGAGTTGTTCCTCGACCTGGCGCGGCCGGAGCAGACGCGCATGCGCCATCTGTTAGCCGAACAGGCGTTGGGCGGTTTCATCTCTCAACTGGCTGAGCGTGTGCCGCTTGTGTCCCTCGCGTATTGGCAGCGTTGCACCTCTGCGCAGGATTTGCACATCGGCGCGCATCCACAGCGTGAAACCGCACGCGTCTATGTCGGCGCGGTCCCGCCCTTGGGTCGGCTCAATCCCGTCATGCTGCGGGGCGCGGCACAACTGTCTCGTGAGCATGGCGATGCAAGCCTGCGTTTCACGCCGTGGCAAAGCCTGCTGCTGCCGAGTATCCACGAAGACGATGCCGCTGAAGTTATTCACAACCTGGAAAATTTGGGCCTGCGCTGTTGGGCGGACGATCCCCTGGCGCACCTGATCGCCTGCACCGGTTCGGTCGGTTGCGGCAAAGGCCTGGCCGACACCAAGGGTGATGCGTTGCAACTGGCGACGTTGTTGCACCGTTACGGCCACGTCTTGAACGTACATCTGTCCGGCTGCCCACGTTCCTGCGCGGCCGCGCACACCTCGCCAGTGACCTTGTTGGCGGTTTCATCCGGTCACTACGACCTCTATTTTCGCGATGCAGCGCTGCCGGGTTTCGGCGCGCTGCACGCACGCAACCTTACTATTGAAGCGGTCGCAGCCTTGCTCGACGCCCGCTCACGGAGCCCCTTTTGATGCTTGATTACATCCGCGACGGTCAGGAGATCTATCGCAATTCCTTCGCGATCATTCGTGCCGAGGCTAACCTGGAACGTATTCCGGCCGACCTGGAAAAACTCGCGGTACGGGTGATCCACGCCTGCGGCATGGTCGAGGCCATTGACGGTCTGCAATTTTCCGAGGGTGCAGGCAAGGCCGGGCGCGAGGCGCTGGCCGCCGGGGCGCCCATCCTGTGTGACGCGCGGATGGTCAGCGAGGGCGTGACCCGCACGCGCCTGCCGGCCAACAATCAAGTGATCTGCACCCTGCGTGATGAAAGCGTCCCGGACCTGGCTCGCGAGTTGGGCAATACCCGCTCCGCCGCCGCGCTCGAACTGTGGCGCCCGCACCTGGCAGGCAGTGTGGTGGTGATCGGCAACGCACCGACCGCGCTGTTCTATCTGCTGGAAATGCTCGATGCCGGTGCGCCGAAACCAGCGTTGATTCTTGGTTTTCCGGTGGGCTTTGTCGGCGCCGCTGAATCCAAGGCGATGCTCGCGGCTAACAGTCGCGGCGTGCCGTTTGTCATCATGCAAGGCCGGCTGGGCGGTAGCGCCATGGCCGCGGCCGCCGTCAACGCCCTGGCCACGGAGATCGAATGATGCAAACACCTGGACGTCTGATTGGTCTTGGTGTCGGTCCCGGGGATCCCGAATTGATTACCGTCAAAGCCCTGCGCCTGCTGCGCGAGTCGCCTGTGGTGGCGTACTTCGTGGCCAAGGGCAAGAAGGGCAATGCGTTCGGCATCATCGAAGCGCATCTACAAGACGCGCAACACCTGTTGCCGCTGGTGTACCCGGTGACCACCGAAGCCTTGGCGGCGCCGTTGTCCTATGAACAAGTGATCAGCGATTTCTACGATACCGCGAGTGAGCAACTAGCCGCGCACCTGGATGCCGGCCGCGATGTGGCGGTGATCTGCGAGGGCGACCCGTTCTTCTACGGTTCCTATATGTACCTGCACGATCGTCTGGCGGACCGCTACGAAGCTGAGGTCGTGCCGGGTGTTTGCTCGATGCTCGGCGGCGCGTCAGTGCTCGGTGCTCCGCTGGTGTATCGCAATCAGAGCCTGTCGGTGTTGTCCGGTGTGCTGCCCGCTGAAGAACTGAAGCGTCGACTGGCGGATGCGGATGCGGCGGTCATCATGAAGCTGGGGCGTAACTTCCTCAAAGTCAGGCAGGTGCTGCAAGAGCTTGGCTTGGCCGACCGCGCGCTGTACGTCGAACGGGCAACCATGTCCAACCAGAAAATCGTCCCGATGGATGAGGTCGAGCCGATGTCTTCGCCGTATTTCTCGCTGATCATTGTGCCCGGCGAACGGTGGCAGGGTTGATCGCCCGTGCCGCACCGGCCATTGTCATTCTGGGCAACGGCAGCCTCGCCACCGCGCGCAGGATTCAGCAGCGTTATCCGGGCGCGCTGATCCACGGTCTTGCCGATCGGGTGCAAGGCGCTGACCGCACGTATCACGAGTTCGGCGCAGCCTTGCGCGAACTGTATCAACAGAACACGCCGATCATCGCCTTGTGTGCGGCGGGCATTGTTATCCGCACGCTCGCGCCGTTGTTGCTGGAAAAGGGCGCCGAGCCGCCGGTGCTGGCGGTGGCCGAAGACGGCAGCGCCGTGGTGCCGCTGCTCGGCGGCCTCGGCGGGGTGAACGTGCTGGCCCGTGAGATCGCCGCAGCGCTCGACGTCGCGGCGGCGATCACCACCAGTGGCGAACTGCGTTTTGGCACTTGTCTGCTCAACCCGCCCAATGGTTACACGCTGGGTGACCTGGCGTTGGGCAAGCGTTTCGTTGCGGACTTGCTGGCCGGGCAACGCGTGCGCATTGAAGGCGCCGCACCCTGGCTGGCGCACGCTCAGTTGCCGGAAGATCCTCAGGCCTCGTTGTCGATCCATATCGGCACGGCTGAGCGCGCGCCAGCGGCCGATGAACTGATGATTTATTCGCGCAGCGTAGTGGTGGCGGTGAACGGTGAGCCGGCGGATCTGCCAGGCGCTGTTCGCGCGGTGCTGCATCACGCCAAGGTCGCCGTGCAATCTGTCGCGTGCCTGTTGGCCAGCGACCTGTACATGGCCAATGCGCTGTTGCACGACGCGGCGTTAGCGCTTGGCGTGCCGCTGCGTTTTGCCAGGCCAGCCGACACGCTGACTGATATGGTCCGTGATGCGCTGCCTGACGCGGTACTTATCACTGGCCAGGAGGGCATGGTCATTGCGCTGGCCGCTGCGCCGTTGGAGGTCGCACGGATCGGTCGCGCTCGTGGACGTCTGGCAGTGATCGGTCTTGGCCCTGGGGCCGCTGACCTGATGGTGCCGGCGGTGAAAGCCGAATTGGCGCGGGCCACCGACGTGCTTGGCTACGAAACCTATGTGCGCATGGCCGGCCCGTTTCGTCCCGATCAAGTCTTGCATTGCACCGACAATCGGGAAGAAATGCAGCGTGCCCGGCATGCGTTCGAGTTGGCGGCTCAGGGGCGGTCGGTGGTGGTGGTGTCTTCCGGTGACCCTGGCGTGTTCGCCATGGCCGCCGCTGTGCTGGAAGCGCTGCACGAGTCCAGCGATCAGGACTGGCATACCGTTGATCTGCAAATGCTCCCCGGCGTGTCCGCGTCCCTGGCGACTGCCGCACAAGCTGGCGCTCCGTTGGGCCATGATTTTTGCGTGATGTCGCTGTCGGACAACCTCAAGCCCTGGTCCATCATCGAAACGCGCTTGGACCTCGCGGCCCAGGCCGATTTGGCACTGGCCTTCTACAACCCGATTTCACGCTCACGGCCCTGGCAATTGGGGCGTGCATTGGAGATTGTCGGGCAGCACCGCACGCCGGCCACGCCGGTGGTGTTGGGACGTGATATTGGCCGCCCCGGCCAAACCTTGCGCGTGACCACGCTGGGTCAGTTGACTCCCGATCAGGTGGACATGCGGACCATGGTGCTGATCGGCTCTTCCACGACCTGCACCTTCCCTCGCGCTGAGGGCGGTGACTGGGTCTATACGCCGCGCTGGTATGGCGTGAAGCCCGGCGCCTGAAGCCGATTCACGGCGGCTCGTTCGGGTCGCCGTGATTGAACGCCGCCGGGTTTTTCACTCACCTGTTCTGCGGCGTTTCGCATGGATTGTTTCGGCGTTTGAATCTGTTTCTGACGTCGACAGCTGTTGTCAGTTTTCTTCTTTCGTTTAGAGCGATTTATGCCCGTGACCTGTCGTCTACTGCCAGGACTCGGGAGCCATTACCCCGCACGGTGGAAGCCTACTTGGCGTCAAGACGGTACGCCATCTGCTGTTTATCGTTTTTCCAATCCGTCAATGCTCGACAGAAAGTTGTAGCGCTTCGGTTTCATTAAGTTTCATTTTTTATGAAAGAACTTCCGCTTGAAATTAATTGAATTTCTTTGTGGTTGAATCGGCAGGTTTCTAGCGGCTAGTGTGTTTGTGCGGCGAAAGACTTTTATTTAAGTAGTGCTGTTTTTTTACCTCTTTCGCTTCGCTATTTAAACCCCTATGGCGTTCAGTGGAGCTTCGCTCCACGGCCGATACCTGTCTGTGTTCTTATATGAATGGATGTATATATCTATGAGTTTTTCTACGTCGGAGGGACAACGTTTCGTCAGTGTTGTGGACTTTCCTGAAATAATTAATTTTTTCCATGATTATCGTGAAACTCTTGAGTTTATGGAACTTGAGCGTGCTTATCACGCCGCCAGTGCGACGGCGTTGAGTGCGGAGCAGGTGGCGCCAGTCAGTCTGTTCAAAGAGCGTTTTAATTCATTGCTCTCGAAGAAAAATAAGCCCGTGCCCACTGCCGTGACACGCAGTTACGGCAACGTGATCGCGTATTTGGCCAACGTTGAAAAAACCGCAGAAATATTCTCCGGTAACGCCTCGGAAGTTCCCAGGGTCATGCACTTCGTCTGGGTTGGCGGTAGTGAAGTGGGGGCCATTCAGCGCGATTACATCCACCTCTGGCAGCAGGTCATGGCTGAGCAAGGTCATGCGTTTAACCTGTGGTATGACAGCGATGCGTTGCTGGCGTTTGAGATGAACAGAGTCATCATCGAGAGTGCGAAGGCGCACGCGATGGCTTCTGGCGGCGCCGAGGCGACCTCACCCCAGCAATTGGCCCTGATGATTGAGGACCGGGCGCTGGTGCTCAAGCAACAGATGTTTGCCTACCTGCAACAGCCGCAGTGGGTCGGCAGGGCGGATGATGCACGCATTGACCTCATGGTGCGTGCCTATGGCAAAGACCAGGTAACCCTCACGACGTTCAGGCAAAACTGCGTGAACAGTCATTTGGCCATGGTCGGTCCGGCACTGCGCTTGCGCGATGTTCGCGACACATTCAACGCGCATTTTCTGTGGGATGTGTATGAGCGCGAAATCAGTTTCCGGGGCAACTTCGCGGCGGCCAGTGATGTGGTTCGCTTGCAGGCGTTGGCACTGGAAGGCGGAACTTACAGCGACGTGGATTACTTGCCGCCACTGGCACAGAGACTGGGTGGCGTTGATGTCGTCGCATTCGACACTTATGCCCAATTAGGCGTATTGCAACTGTTGTTGGATCACAACAAGCACTTGATGCCCGGTCGCAATGAGGCGCGTTATGGCGACTCACGCTCTAGTATTCCCGCTGAACATAGAGACGCGTTGCTCAAGTTTGCACAGGCCTCTCCCGGTGTGCTGGACATATTCACTGCGCCCGCCGACCGGCGTTCGCCCATCGACGGACTGCGTTTGACATCCAATGATATGAACGCGCATATGATCGCGCACCCTCAAGCGGGCATGACACTCTCCGTGATGGAGGCGGTGAGGTTTTACTATGATTGTTTAATTGAAGTTGAGCGACGAGTGACGACGTCGGGTGTCGCTTGGAGTGATATCAATAAGATGGTGGATGTGGCGACGGTTGTTTTTGATCTGCGCTTCGCTGAATTACCCTTTACGTCAACATTTCGACAACAGCAATACCGAGCAAAAGTGATTGGCGCCATTGTCAGTTATCACAGCGACGGTCTTCGTTACGGGGCAAGGGCCACCATCGATTTGACCGGTCCCGGGGCGGCGGTCAGCGGTATTGCCGAATATGTTGAGCGACACTTGGTGGGCGTCAGTGCTCAGTCTGTGCGCGACACACTCAAACTCAAGGCCGGGTATAACGCGTCCACCGAAGAAGAGTTGATCCACAGTTGGACGGAGAACGTTGACGACCCTAACGCCTGGCTCATGAAGGAACAGAGCAACTGGGCCGCGGGCAAATACACGGCGCGCTATGCCCACAGTCTTCCGGAGCTATTGAAAGGCAACGTCCTGACGTTCAAGCAGGGTTGGCCGGTGATCGAGGGGCGGCCCGTCCTGCTGACGGGAGTGTTGCAATCCTTGCTCGACGCCTTGGGGGAGCCGTTTATCCGCGCTATGAACGATAAGTTGAACGGTGACGTGATGTTCGACCGACCGTTGCCCATCGGTCCGGCTGAGCGCGCACTGATCATTGCGCAAGCGGCCACTGAGTTGCCTGCCTCGGTGGGCGCACAACCGATTGGCTACCTGAACGAAGTGTTTACCCGCATAGACCATGGATCGTTGCCGTTGGAGCAGTTGAGTCCCTTGCAGCGAGTGTTGCTGGGTGGGATTTTTGAGGCTCAGACGCTGGATGACACGGGTTTTGCCGCCGCCTGGGAATCGGTTCTGACGATGGCCCGAGCGACCGCCGATCGAGGCATGGTCGCGCGGTTTGCGTTCATCTGCGAACGTGTCCTCCAGAAAAGCCGGGGTGGCAGTGTATTGCTGCCCGATCAGGACGGTGTTTCAGGTTCCGCAGAGCTCAAGGTCCGCGCGCTTGTCGAGCCCTTGAGTGTGCGTCAGTGGCAGGCTTATGCCGAGCGGGTCAGGGCAGTATCCCTACGCGAATTCCGCTCGCTGATCCTCTACGCCGCCGGCGAGGTCCGACAGTCTTTTCACAAATCCGGTGCCAGCTCCGCCCGCCAGTTACCGCAACAGTTGCTGGTCAGCGGTGAGGGTGAACCCGGCCGGCGTTGTTATCCCTTGGTGCTGGTCATGGCCGCTGCTGTGACCGAGGGGCCGCTGGCTGAGCGGGCACTGATTGGCAACATGGCCATCGCCAACGGAGCCCCTGAAACTCAGCATGCCGGGGTGCTGTTGCTGACCCTTGACGAGCTGCGCAGCATTCCCATGGCGGAGTTCGGCGATAAGCGCGGTGAAACCGGCCTGATTGAGGTCATGAAAATCCTGGAAGAAAAAACCACCACCAGCACCTTGATGTTGAACACCGAGAACCACTCATTGCTGGTGGCCAAGGTGTGGGTAGACGACCGTTATGCTTATCGTTTTTACGACCCAAACTTCGGGATCTACGCCTTTGATCAACTGCCGCAAATGCAGGGCGCAATGCTCGATTTTTTGAGTACGTTCAAACTGGCGCCGCTGTATGCCATCAAGGATCCGGAGCATCCCGTGTTCAACGTGATTGAGCTGGATGGCAGCAAGATTGCGCGCAAGATTTTACCCTCGCATCTTTCCGTACAGTCATTGCTGCACCACCAGATGATTGTGGAGGGCCTGCCGGTCGATACGTGGAAGCATCACGCTACCCAGCGCACCCGCGCCCTGTCGGAAAACGCGCGACTGGGGGCCTGTGCGAGTCAGTTGGACGGCGTCTACTGGGCCAATCAGATTCATCGGATTGGCACTGAATTGCTGAAAGTCCCGCAGGCTGAGGGAAAGAACTTCGCCCCCTTGTTCGACACGGCCAAACCCCTTGCCGATGGCCGTTATGAGGTGTCACTGGTGAACCTCGACGACCCGCAAACGCAGATCAAGGTCTACACCAAGGATTGGCGAATCATTCGGGTCCGGGATTTTCTGAGCAAGCGCTTCGAGGCCTTGCTGCGTCCGCACAGCAATGAGCCGGGGGCGAACACGCTTAACGTAGCTTTCGCAATGCAGGCCCTGTTAGGTCATCTGCGAGAGCTGGATCACAACCGCCAGTCCGAGCAAGAGTCGTCGCTGACGGTGGCGATTCGACTGCGCGGTTATGTCAACAATGCGCAACTGGTTCACGGTGTCGTCGTCGATGCGGTGCAGTTAGTCAGGCTGGTGCGTCAGGTTCGGACCAGCGAGCGGGCGATTGTCGCTGCCGCGTCGGTCGGTCATTTGCTGGAGCGCACGGCGACCACAGGGGCCGGACGATTCTTTTCTGCGGTGGGCGTCGGCTTCGATATTTACGAGTTGGCCAACGCCGAAAACGAGGAGCAGAGTGCCCGCGCCGCAACGCAGTTGGCGTTCGACTTGGGTGGTTTGGCGCTAGAGGGGTTTGGCGCAGTGGTCGGGGGCACGGCGGGCGCCTTTGCTGCCGCGCTGGCCGTACCGCTGCTGGGGGTAGGGTTTGGTGTCTCGGCGATCGCCGGCAACCTGGGCCGCATCAAGGATCAGGCCAAGGGTATCGCCGAGACGTTCAATCAGTTCAGTGGCGCCTACAGCTCTCAGGCCTACACGCGCACGAAGGGGATTGTGTCGATCTTGCCGCTCAGTGTTGTAGAAACGCTGGACCTGCAAAATGACCGGATCGAGTTTGGTTCGCAGTGGTTGTATCGCAGCCACCGGCCCAACTTTCACCTGCCGGAACCCGATGGAAACAAGGCCCGTGCCATCAATATTCGTCAAAGCCTGGCCTTGCCCAGGCAGGTCAATTTGCCGCCGTTCGCTGCACAGCGTGATAGCGAAAGTGGCGAGTTGTTTACCCCCGGTTTGCTGCTGCCCTGCACGCCGACGTGCTACTACGGTTACGGGTATCACTTGGGCTCAGACTCGCAACCCCTTGCATACGACCCACCGAAAATGCTGTTAAGTGGTTTGCTCCCCTTGGGTTTGTTTCTTCCCGAGCGGAAAGACCCGGTGTTCGAAACCTTAAAAAAACTGGAGTTCGATGCTCAGGGGCAGCGACAGTTTTACCTCACGGCGAGTAACCCGTTCCCCTACATTGTCTACAAGCTCCACCCGATTTACGTGGCAACCACCGTGACCGTAAGGGCGGATGAACGGACCCGATTGTTCCATGTTCCGGACATCCCTGACGCGTGGCAGGGGCACATCTCCTATCGCATCGAAACCCACGGCGAGCGCTGCACCCTGGTGCTTAACCCCGGTGTCGTCGATATCGAGTTGAGCACCTGCGAACTCGTCGATAAATCAAGCTGGGTTCTGATTGCCGACTGGGTCGCGCCGCCTGAGGTCAGCGTCGAGGTGCAGACGCTGACGGTCGCGGGGATCGCGATACGGTTCGTTGACAAGGCTGAGGTGTATCTCCAGCTCAAGGACAAACAGGTCTATACGGTCGAGTGGGCGAGCGGGCGGTTGCTGCTTGCCCAACTCGATGTGATCGATGATCAGCAATTCGAACAAAAGCGCCTCCACCTGCAGACGCTCGCGCGACAACATCAATTGAGCAGCCCCTATACGGCGGTGTTGAATTTTCCGCTGCCCTACACCCACGGCAATCAGCCGGTGCATACCACCGCTTGGTATGACCGTGCCCATGAGCGATTTATCTATGGTCGGGATCTTCCCGGCAGCGTGGCCAAGTCGATCCAGTTGGGTGCGGTTGTCGCAGGGCAGGCGTTTCTTTATGACCCTTCGCACGCAACGATCTGGCGAGTGGATGTGCGCAATGGATTGGTCACTCGGCGTTATCACGTGGCCAATCCGGCCAACGCGACCTCCACCTTGACCTGCGAGGACTTGGGCGCCGGCATCCTGCAAATTGAGCAGAAACTAAAGATCAAAGGTGTCCCCACATTTCATTTGGTCTATAGGCTCAGCGCTGATCGGCTGACGTTATGCGCGATAACCGGTGCGCCGGCGTCAGGCGCTACCTCGGGCTATTTTGAACGCCTTGTACACGAGGGGTTGGCGTCGATTTTCGAGCACCTCGAACCTCGGGCCCGGTACAACGACCAAACGCCTGGTGTTTCGCAGTGGGTCTCAAGCTGGTTGCCGGCGACCTTCGTTTCTGTGCGTACCCGCCCCGGACAGTTTCCGGCGTTTGTCGTGTGGGTGCGAAGTGGCGACGGACTGTTAATTCAGCCAGGTTCGCGGTCGTTCACCGATGTCGTTGACCGCGGGGCACTGGTGCTCCTTGAGCCGGATGCATTGCACTCGCGCAACAGTTTTGTGTTCTATGACGCGACAAACAAGGCGCTCTATCTGCATCGTCAGGCCGTGAATCTGGCGGCCGGGTCCAACGCGCCTGGACCGGCTGCCCTGCTCGAAAAGCTTGCGCTGCCTGGCCCGGTGACGGTGGTTAAACACCAGAATGTGTACCTGGCCTCGACTTCCGAGGGGTTGACCTTCGCGGTGAGCGATGACGGCAGTTTTCAGCTCATCAGTGTCGATGCGTGTTGGCTACAGAACCACACCGAGTGGTCGCAGGCGTTGGCTGCGCTGGGTGATCAGTACGCGGGATCGCGGTTTTCGGTCTCGGGCTTGTTGAACGACAAGGGCACCTCCAGTCTGCACGCCTGGTGGGTAGGAGGCCGGTTGTTGATCGCGGATTTGGGCGCGAAGCGCGACGTCAGGTTGCTCGGGCCGACCCCTGATCAGCAGTCGGCGTGGCTGTTCGAACCTTCGCGCGGTCAACTCTATCGTCAGGACTTTCTCTCGACCGAGCAGTTGAGCGCGGTGCTGGGCAACAGCAGGCAGTTGTTGCGCGCTAATGTCCTCGCGCCCGTGCGCCGTGAGTGGGCCGACTGGGTGTTTAGCGAAGTCAGTGTGTCGGCGGGCGGGCTCAAGGCCCGTTCTGTCGATCATGTCCATCTTCAGCTTGTGGACCTTCAGCCCGCCCGTATCGTGGGCGTGGCGCTTGAGTGGGTGCAGGCCAGGACTCATCAGTCAGCGACCCTTGAACCCTTGCGCAAGCCTTTGCGAGACCTGCTCAGCCAGCATGCGCACGCTGCGCACGTGGCGGTGTTCAGTTGGGCGCGGCACCAATGGTATGTCGTCGAGACGGAGCACTTTATCGCCATGGACAAGACGCTACTCAACGAGCCGGTTGCGGTGCTGGGGGCCAGAAACGAGACCGATGCGTTGGTGCAGGATTTAACCCGTCACGTGCTGTGTTCTTCGCCGCAGCGCGAACGTTTTGGCCCGTTCGACTACCTCGCTTGCGATGGACCGGTGCTGATGTTGATGCTAAAGCCCAAGCAAGTCATCGATGATCTCTTGCCGCTGATACCTGACGGGGTCACCACATTGATGCTCGGTGGCTTGTCGGGAGCGGCCTGCTGCTGGATCAAGCCGTTGGCGTGGGCAAAGTTCGACAGCATTGTGGTCAGTTGCACCGAACGGCTGGGGACAGAAGCACCTGGCGAGCTGGTTGTGCAAGTGGGCGTGCAGGACACGTGGCGGGTTGACTTGCAGCACGGGCATTTGCTGATAAGCGATCCCGATACGGGGCACAGCCTGATCTTTCGTAATGCTCATGATGAGCTGATCGCCCGCAGCCCCATGAGTCTGACGCTGATGGTCTTTGGGGATTGGCTGACGGTTTCCATCGACGACCTGGTGCAAGCCATGCGGGTTGATAAACAAGGTGGCCCTGAACTGGGTCTTCTCATTGAACAGATGAACGAGGTGTCATTACGCCCTCGCGCGGCGATGCATTAACGGCGAGTCTGCGGCTAATCGCGCTCTGCGCCCCGGTGCGTTGAACGGTGTGCTCTGGCGATGGCTTAGAGGATTGTTTCGGCGTTTGACCTTGTCATTGATTTCGACAGTCGTTGTAGGAATAGCGTTGCCGCATGCAAAGAATTAAGAGCGCGGCATGTAGCTGTATTTCTTTGTGGGTTAATAAGATTGTTGTATTCCGTATAGGGGGTTCGCCGGACATGCCCCACGTTATAGGCGATTGCGATGGGTTTGGTTTTGTTTTTTTTGCAAAAGTAAGTGAGAGGTTTAAGTAATATAAAGTTTCAGTTTTAGCGGTTGGGTTGTTTTTTGAAATTTATTGAATTTCTATCAAGTTGAGTTGGCTGGAAAGCCAGATTAGATTGGTTTGGTATGAGTGAGGGTTGTGTTTCTATATTAAGTTTTTAAATTGTTTAGTTGGGTGCGTCGAGCGACAGGGCAACGGTTGATTGATGTGCTCTGGTCGAGCGGCTGCGGGTGAAACGTTATTTAAGACAAAAAGGATTATTGTCGATGAATGAATTAATAGTGAGTGCTTCGGGACAACTTATAAGCTTTACAGACCTGGTTACGTCGCAGGATCTAGAGCGGGCTTTGCAACCGCATAAAGGTACAGAGCAGTACGCGGAGATATTCAGGTATTACGCCGGCTGTATCAGTTTGCTGGATTCGCCAGCACTTCTGGAACCCTTGGGGCTTCTCAAGCATTCGCTGGCTGTTTTGGTCGGGCCTGCGGGCCGCAAGCGACGTACTACAGACCCGGAGTCTGCGGTTAGCCCCGCCGCGCCGGGGGCTGAAGCGCTGACAGGCCTCTACGAAAAAATCGATGGCTTCCAGGCGCGGGTCAGTGCAAGTGTGGAGCAGATGATGGCGCCCGCACTTGAAGTACCGAAGAACCTGCACTTTGTCTGGCTCGGTGGAGGGCTGGGGGAGGTCCAGCGCGACTACATCAATATCTGGCAAAAAGTGATGGTCGATGAGAAGTACACTCTGAAACTTTGGTACGACAGTGATGCGCTGCTCGCGTATGAAACTAACCGGGTTATTGTCGAAGCCGCCAAGGCCGATACGATGTTGGCCGATGGCAAGGAGATGACGGATTACCATGAGTTGGCGGACCGATATGTCGAGCGTGCGACAGTCTTGAAACAGCAGATGTATGCGTCTCTAAATGACGCGGTCGCAAAAGGGATGAGCGCCGACGACGCCAGGATTGAACTGTTGGTAAGCGCCTATGGCCAGAAAAAAAATGAACTTGAAAACCTGCGCGAGACTAACCGGCGCAGTATCGTTAGTGCGGGCGAGCGAGGGCTTGAACTTCGGGATCTGGCCGTCGGAAAAGGTATTGCCCTCAACCTGCGTGATCTCTATGAGCGAGAAATGAAGTTGCGCGGCAATCTGGCCGCTGCGTCGGATGTGGTGCGTATTGAAGCGCTCTTTGCTGAAGGTGGAACTTACGCAGACGTTGATTGCTTACCGCCGTTTATGGAAAAAATGGGGGGTGTAGACATCAGTGGCCTGAACGAGAATGCCCAATCTGGCGTTCTGCAGTTATTACTGGACCACAACCCTGAGTGGATGCCGAGCCGTCAGGCACTGTTGAGCCAGTACACACGGTATGTCGAGTTCATTCCTGAAGAGCATCGCGTGACGCTAACGCGTTTTGCCGAGGGCCATCCTGATTTGGCCAGTGTTTTTTTTCCACCGGTGGAGCGCCTCGTTCGCCCCGACCTGATGGCGGCTGTCGTCCAAAGCAGCAGTCTGAGCAATGCGTTTCTGATGGCTCATCCCCAAGCCTCGATATTGAAAGTGGTTTTCGAGCGTTTCAAAATGGCTTACGCACTATTGGACACCACGGCCACTTTGGCGATGGAGCGCGGCATCCTGCCTCTGGAGTTTAATCGCCGGGCTGATCTGGCAGTGGAGGTGCTCGAGAAAAAACTGGGTGCTTTAGGCCTGCTTACAGCGCAAGAAGACATTGCCTGGAAGTCACTGGCCGTTGCCGTTGCCGGTTACTACGACGACGGCATCCGCCCTGGCAGTGAAAATACGATTCTTCTGACTGGGCCGACCGCGATGCGTGAGGCGATGCGTGAATACCAAACACAGCATTTCCCCGCGCAATTGTCGCGAGAGCTTTGGACTCATTGGGGCGTTGCCCCACACTTGACGGTCAACACAATGACCGAGGAGGGAAAGGACAACTCCTGGAAGGAAGACGCGTTCCTGATTGAGGAGTGGCTGGACAATGAGAAAGCCAGGGATTTCAAGGTCAGCTACAGGGGCAGTATCGCGTCGTTGCTCAAGCATCAGACCGTTGAGTTTGAGAACGGCTGGCCTGTCATTGAAGGACGTCACGTGCTCAAGAGCGAGATTTTGCAGCACTTGTCCGATGAGCTTGGGCCTGCATTTCTAAAGGCCATGAATACCCTGCATGATCACAGCGTGGTGTTCGATAAACCCCTGTCACTGAGTTTTGACCAGCGTCAGGCGATCCTCGCCCAGGATCCGGCGCTGCGGCCGCCGGGCTCGCAACGTGACGCAAAGACCCAGGCACTTTCAATGGATAGCCTCTTCGAGGGCCTGGCCGAAGGCACATTGGTCATCGAGCAGTTGAGCCCGGCGCAACGTCTGTGGCTCGGCGCGATGTTGGGACTCGACAGCCTGGACAATCGCACCTTCGAGGCTCACAGCAGTGAATTCGATAACTTGGCCAACCGGGTGAGCAAGCAGGGCGTTTCCAAGCGCTATGCGGTCTATGAGGAGCAACTGTTAAAGACCAGAAGCCCTGCTTTTATCGCTGGTCTGCAGAGCCAAAGTCATGAGCCGGTCGGTGTGCGCGACGTCGCCTTTGATCTGAAAAAGGCGGCCCTCGAGCAGTCGCTGACGTTACGTCAGTGGGGGCAAACGGTGGCCCGGGTCGAACGGCTCGCCAAGCTCGAGTATCGGGGCAGAGTCAAAGATAAGGTGGCTTCCGTGTTGGGGGGGATCGAGGGCCTTTCGTTCAAGCTGGTGCCTCAAGACCTGTTGTTGAGGGGCGCTGGCGACACGGTTGCGGCGCGCTGCTATCCATTGACGATGCTGATGGCCGCTGCTTTCGCCCAAGGGCCGCAGGCGCGAACCACGTTGCGTGAGCGGTTCTATACCAGTGTCATTGAGCCAGACAGCAAAGACTCCTTGGCGTTCTTGCATGTCATTGAACACCTGCGCGATGTACCTACCCACGAGGTCGGAATCGCGCACGGCCAGTCGAGTATCAAGGACGCGGTAGCCCTCCTGAAAACCCGACCGGGCAACAGCACTCTGATGCTCAACTCTGCCAACCACGCGATGTTGTTGGCTAAAACCGTGGAAGGTGGACAGGAGGCGTATCACTTTTATGATCCGAACATCACTGTTTTCGAGGTTGGGCAAACGGAGGTACTCACCCGTGCGCTGGAACAATTCTTCGGGCAGCAGGGGATGGCCGCAGACTACGCCGCCTATGGAGAGGCCAACCTGCCGCGCTTCGAGCTAATCGAACTCGATGGCGCAAAAATTGCGTCGATGACCACCTCGGCGGGGCTTCATGTCCGTGAGGTGTTGAGCCCTGGTGAGTTGCCTGGCGATTTGATGCCGGCTGGCCGACGTCGTCTGTCCAGCGTGCGGGGTCAATCGCTGATGGACAACCCGCAACTGGGTCGCTCCTTGATGGCGCTGGACAGTCGTGGCTGGGGAGAACACATCGAGCAGGCCACGCGTCAGCTTCAAGTCGAGCATGGGTTGTCGAGCCAGTTTGTCCCGCTGTTCCAGACGTTGGAGGAGACGGCCGCAGGCAATTATCAGATCAGCCTGATCAAGCCCGGTAGCCCTGAGGAACTGGTGCGTGTCAGCTCTAGTAATCCGCGCTTGGCGCGGATCAAAACCTATCTGTCGGAGTTGTTCACGCGTTTGGTCGCGCCCAGAGTCGACGTGCTCGACCCTACCCATGCCGGCGCCGTACACACGCTCAACGCCGGGTTTGCCATTCAGGCATTGATGCATGCGCTGCGCGCCCAGGAGGACGGCGACAAACCGCTGACCCTGGCGGTTCGTCTGCATGCCTACGTGAACTATGCACAGATGGCGCATGGTGTGGCGTTCGATCTGGTCAGTGTCTTGCAACTGGTTCGGCAAGGGTTGGCTCAGGAGCGGCTGATCGCTCAGGCCACGTCCACCGCGTTGGGCGAGGCCCTGGGCCACGTCGCGAATGAGGGGGTCGGTTCGGTGTTGGCGCTGGCGAATGTCGGTTTCGATATCTATCAGTTGAGCCAGGCCGAGAGCGATGTAGAGATTGCGCAATTCGGTACTCAATTGGCCTTTGATTCGGCCAGTGCGCTGCTGGCGGCTGCCGGGCTGGGCGCCGCAGCATTAGGGGCGGGCACGGCAGCGGTGGCTCTCGGAGGTTTTTCGGTGATTCTCGGTGGACTGGCCATTGGAGTCGGAGCGTTGGCGCAGGGTTTTGCCAAGATTGCCGAAGAGGCCAAACAGGTCGGCTGGTTTTTCCATGAGCTGGAGCAAGGCTACAAGAGCGGTGGCTACAGGTGGAGTGCCAGGGACAGGGCATGGCTGCCGATCAGCTTGGTGGTGATCACGTCGGTGGATTTACGCAACGCCTCCCTGACGTTCGATAGCCCGAAGCTGTTCCCCCTACGTAACCACTTTGGGGTTCCGGACTATGACGTGGATTATTCGCGCGGGATCGATATCCGTTCGGAACTCGGCTTGCCGTCCTCGACTCCCTTCGATCCCCCTTCTGAGCACGCCATCATGCTGCCGTGTACGCCGAAGGCTTTTTACGGCTACACCTACAAATGGCTACCGGGTTCGAGCACGCGTCATGACAGCGGTTTCGATATTGCCCGTCGTCTGGAAAAGCGCAAGCCTGACGGGGACTGGCTATTTTTATATTCGTTTTGGTCGAGTGCTTTCGAATACATCGTCAATGGCATGCGCGGGGTCTACCGGCCAACCGTGGTTAAGGTTCGGCTGGATGAGGTGGCGCGCACGCTGATCGTGTCGCTATTGCCGAGTAATTGGCACAACCTTTTGACCTATCAGGTCGAGGGTGGCGATGCGCCGTGTACCTTGCAGCTTAATCGCGGGGTAAGTCTTGAACTCGAGGCCTCCGGCACACAGACCATGCGCTGGGTGTTAATAGCGACCTGGGCCACTGAACGTGATGTCGTGTTCAAGGGCACCAAGGCCTTTGAGATTGGTGGCCTACAGGTACTGCTCAGTGGCAAGGCCGCTCACGAGATTGTGGTTCGGCTGGCCGACAACGAAGTGGTCCGATTGTACCTGGCCCATCAGCAACTGATTGTGATTGAACAGAGCGCCTTGCCAGGCATGGACGAAAGAGCCTTGCGCAGTCACTTCAGGGGGCTGGCCAGGGATCATCGACTGGCCATGCCGTATACGCAGGTCCATCAATTCGTTATCCCGTTCGAAGATCCCGAGGAGCCGCGTACCACGTTGGCTTACTACGACCTTGCGCAAGATCGTTTCCTGTACGTGCGCGATGAAATCATTACGCAGAGCGAGAACGCTGTGCTGGGACCGGTGACCAACGGCTTTGCCTATTTCTTTGACCCGCAGGGGTATGACGTCTGGACCGTCGATGTGATCACCGGGTGGATTCATCATCGCAATAAACTGTTGCTCAGGATTAACAGCGTGTCCACCGTCTCGAGCCTTGAAACGGTGGCGGGTGGTGGGATAAAAATTGTCCAGACATTGAACAATCAAGACGGGATCGAGGACGTCCTGGTTTATCTACTCAAGGATGACGAACTACTCCTTTGCTCGATGACCCGCGGCCTGGATCAAAACATGCAGCACTTGGTCAGTGCGCACCCTAACCTTACTGAATGGAGTCAGGTGCTGGGGAGTTACTACGCTCGGCCGATAGCGCAACACAGCCCATTTAAAGGTGCGAACTGGAAGCCCGCTCCCTTCGTTGCACTCTGTTGGAAACCGGCGTCCTCGATACGGGACATCGTCTGGGTACGTGGCCATGACATGCTGATTATTCATCCGATGACAACGCGTCATTTCGAGCGCGGCTGGCCCGATTCGATCAAGAGCATGAAGCAACTGATGCTCCTCACGCCGCAGGGCGCCGAGGGTGATGTGTTCCTGATCTATGACCGGGAAAAGCACTCCCTGTGTCGGCGAGCGCTGTCGCACACGCCACAAGGCCCAAAATTGTCGGTCGAGTGGCTATGGGCCTCGGGAAATGGACGGCTGACGGACGTCGCGCAGGTTCGGGGGGCTTACGTGGTTCTGGCCGAAAGCGGGATGTTCTTCAATGTCACCTTCGAAGGGCAACTGCAACTCGGTGGTCTGACCGAAACCTGGTTCAAGGACCGGCCGCAATGGTCGGCAGAGCTGAGCACCGTGGTGACCGCATATCCGTCGCCGCATTTGGCATTGCTGGGCTTGAGCGGTTTGCATAACGATGACAAGTTGTGCGCCTGGTACATCGACAATCGATTGCTGCTCGCGGACCTTGGGCATCGCGAGGAAGTGCGGCTGCTGGGAGTGACGCCGGATAACACGGGCGGCTGGCTGTTTGATGTGTCCAGGGGACGGGTCTACCGCCAAGCCTTTATCGATGCCGCGCAAATGACGGCAGCGTTTGGTAGCGGCACCAAGCTGTTGCGTGCCGATGCGCTGCCAGCGCCGCAGTTGGAGTGGTCCGGCTGGGTGTTTGCGGACGTCAGGCCGCAAGACGCCGGGCTGCGCGCGACGAGCAGGGACGGCATTGAACTCACGTTGCAGGACAAGGAGCCGGCGTTGATTACCGGTGTCGATCAACAGTGGGTGCAGGCGCAGGGCGGCACGTTGAGTGACAGCTTGAAGGCATTGGTGAGTGGCCATGATCGCTATGCGGCATTACTGACGGTGGCGCAGCCCGACCGGCAGCAATGGTTCGTCTGTGCCAGCGGGCGTCTGATCGAGGCACCGAACGAAACAGTGCCCCAAAGCGCTGAACTGCTGGGTACTCAAAAGCGTACCAGCGTCGTGCTTTACGACAATGTTGAGGCTCGACTGCGCAGGTATCCAGGCGGCCGCGCCCTGCCCGCGCACTACATGCAGCGCACGGGCGAGGTGCTGACGATCGAAGGACGTGGAGTCGTCGCCGATCTTCTGCCTTTCCTCCCGGACGATGTCACCACGCTGGTCCTGCGAGCAGGGCAGGGCAACACGACCTATCATGTGTCACGTGCCGCTTGGCTGCGGCTGGAGTCGGTGATTGTCGATTGCCGACCAGCAGCAGTTTTGTCCAGCATCACAAGCCAACTGATTTGGGACCTGCCGTTGGCGCAGGACTTGAGCGCGAGTCTGGTCGGTGAGCATCTGGTGATTTTCGACCCTGATACCTGCGGCACCCTGATCTTGCGTCAGGTAAATGCCGATGATGTCAGTGTGCGAGGTGAGGTGTTGCTGGTGGTAGCGGGACTGCCGTCCTTCACCGCCTCAAGTGTGGTGAGCCAGTTGAGCAACAGTGCTGACGCCAGCGTCGGACTGTCACTCACCACCCTTGTTGCCGCTGCCTCGGCCGACATGACGAGCAGCGCAGCCTAACCGCGATTGCAGGCTTCTGACGCCCCTTCACGTTATGTGTGTGCAGGGGCGTCTTAAGGCACGGTCATTTTTGCGCTCGCTACCTGACGCACATGTTGAAAATCAGAAAGCTCATACAGAACTCCTGGATTAGTCCTACATCAATCCATTTTCCCCATTGCTAACGTACTCGGCTCTTTCGCGAGCACAGGCCATGGACGGTTTGGACGTCGCGCTTTCATATCCTCTGGGCTTAAGGATAAGCGTATGTTCGGGTCGGCCAATACGGCGCATTTCACACTGCACATCCCCGCGGTTCGTCACGATTTCAAGGTGCTCGCGTTTGAAGGTACAGAGGCGATCAGCGCCTTGTACGCGATCAAGGTCGAGCTGGTCAGCGAGCACCCGGATTTCGATCTGGAACGCCTGCTCAGTCAGCCGGCGTTTCTGCAATTTGGCTTCAACGGCGAAGGCCTTCACGGCCGCATCGAAGACGTCATGGTCGGTGAGGCCGGCAAGCGCCTGACCCGTTATCACCTGACGCTGGTGCCGGCGCTGCACTATTTGCAGTTCAGCCACAACCCACGGATTTTCCAGCGGTTGACGGTGCCGCAGATCATCACGCAAGTGCTCAAGGGGCACGGCATCCTGAGCGATGCGTTCAGCTTCCATGTCAGCACCAGCCCCGAGCGTGAGTACTGCACTCAATACGGTGAAAGTGACCTGGATTTCGTCCAGCGCTTGTGCGCCGAAGACGGCATCGCGTGGCATCACCAGCATTCATCGGGCGGTCATCAGTTGGTGTTCACCGACGATCAAACCTTCTTCCCTAAACTGGGCGCCACCCCCTACCAGCAAGACTCGGGCATGGTCGCGGAGCACCCGGTGGTCAACCAGTTTTCCATGCGTTTCAGCACCCGTACCAGCAACGTGACGCGCCGCGACTACGACCTGAAACGGCCACAGCTGTTGCTGGAAAACAGCTTCAGCGCCGAGTTCACCCCGGTGCTGGAAGACTACGATTACCCGTTGCTGATGCAGACTGAAAAGCGCGGCAGACAACTCGCCCGTCAGGCCTTGGAGCGCCACCGCACCGACTATCAGTTGGCCCAAGGCACAAGCGATCAGCCGACCCTGCGCAGCGGTCACTTTTTTGACCTGATGGAGCATCCGCGTAAAACCGCCAACGATCTGTGGCTGCTGCTAAGCGTTACGCACTTTGGGAAACAGCCACAAGCACTCGAAGAGGTGATCACCCTCGACGTCAAACCCGAAGAGGGTTTCACTCAGGGTTACCGCAATACGTTCAGCGCCATTCCGTGGGACGTTTTTTATCGTCCGCCGCTGTGCCCACGCCAAGCGCAGCTGGTCAGCCAGACCGCACGCGTCACCGGGCCGGTGGGCGAAGAGATTTTTTGCGATGAGTTTGGTCGGGTAAAGGTCGAACTGCCTTGGGACCGCGCCGAACTCAACAGCGATAAAAGCAGTTGCTGGCTACGGGTCTCGTCCAGTTGGGCGGGCGAGCAGTTCGGCGCGGTGACCATCCCGCGCATCGGCATGGAAGTCGTCGTCACCTACCTCGAAGGCGACCCCGACCAGCCGCTGATCACCGGTTGCGTGCCGAACAAAGTCACCTGCGTCGCCCATGCCTTGCCCGAACACAAAACCAAAACCGTATTGCGCAGCCACAGCTCGCCGCGCACCGGCGGCTACAACGAACTGTCGCTGGAAGACCGCGCCGGGCAGGAAAAAATCTACCTGCGGGCCCAGCGTGATATCGAGCAACTGATCCTCAACGACAGCGACAGCCGCATCGGCAATGACCGCCGTGAGCAAATCGCCCGCGACAGCCACAGCCTGATCGGCAACGACCGTTTTGAACAGGTGGACCAGCACAGCGCCAGCCTGATCAAGGGCGACGAACTGCACACCACCGAAGGCGCGCGCAATACGGTGATCGGCGGTGAAGAACGGATCAGCATCAGCAGTAACGCCAGCACCACGGTGGCCGGAACGCTGGTGATTCAGGCGGGTTCGCAAGCGCATATGACGGCCGCCAATGTGGTGGTTGAGGCCGACGTGAGCCTGACGCTTGAAGCCGGTGGCCAACACATCGTGATCAACGCCAGCGGGATTTTCAGCAGCGTGGCCATTGTTCAGGGCGGGGCGCCGGTGGTGGGCGTCGTCGCCGCGCCGGCGTTGCCTGGAATGCTCTCAGCGTTGTCAGCTCCCACGCCATTGCCACTCCCCAGCCTGTCGTTTTACCAGCAGCAATCGTTGGCTGGCGCGCTCTTGCCTGTGCCGTGTTGCGAGCTTGGCAGTACAAGTGACTGCCCCACCCACCCGACAGGTGAATCCGCATGATTACCGCCATTGCTTCACCCTTTGAGGCACCTGTCGCACCGGGAATACTGTGCGTGATTCTGGATGCCAGTGCCGATTCGGACTTACAGGCCCGCATCGAGCAGGCGGTCGCTGATGGCTCCGCACGGTGTGTCCCGCTATTCGACGACACGCCCTATGCCCGACTGCAAACCGCAGGACCGTTCGCGTTGCTGTTGCCTTCGCTTGGCGCCTGGACCGAGTACGCCAGCGCGCTGCTCGAACGGACCCCTGCCGGCTGCGTGGCCTATCTGCGCGATGAGCCATCTTTTGCAAAGGCCATTGCGCATTGGCGCTGTGTGCTCACGGTCCGCACGGATAACTCCTGTACCCGCCTACTGCGCTTTTTTGACCCGCGCTGGCTGGAGCCGCTGTTGAACAGCCTCAATGAACCCGAGCGTTTGCAGTTCATGGGGCCGGTTACCCACCTCGCCTGGCGCAACGAAATGGGCTGGCGCCATTTTGCTAATCCTCGCCCTGATGTGGACGCTGAGATTCAAGCGCCCGGCTGGTTGCACCTGAGCCAGACGCGTCAGGATCTGATGGATCAGCTCCGTCTGAAGGTGCTGGCTGAACGGTTTGCCCAGGCTTATCAAACCGTGTTGCCCATGCCAGAACCCGTGGAGTTCGTGTTCCGACAATTACTGGCAGCCCGACAAACAGGCTATTTACGCGTGCTTGAGCAGGAACGCTGGCTACGCCTGGCCCTGATTCAGGGCGATGACTTTTGGAGTCGCTCCCCGGCCGCCGAATGGCTGGCCCGTGATGACCTCGGCCTTGGCGAAAAGCTCAGCGAGCTTGAGCGTCTCTGAATCAGGACGATGAAGAATGAACAGCACCTATACGGTTAAACACGGCGACACCTTGGGCAAAATCGCCCAGCAGCACGGCGCCAAAGCGGCTGATATTCAGGCGCTCAACCCGATGATCTCTAACCCCCACTACTTGCGGCCCGGTTGGGAGTTGAAGCTCCCCGCTAGCGCCGCGCCCAACGTAATCCTGCCGCCGCTGGTGTTTGCGGACAGCCTCACTTGCACTGCCATCGAGGGCCAGCCGGACTGCAAGGAAGAACTGGTGGATATCGCTCACATCACCGGCGAGCCGTACTTCCATATCTTGACCGACGATCAATCCAAAGCACTGAAGCGGGAAATCAGCGCGGTTCAGACACTGATGGATGAGTTGCACCAAAATCTAGCCAACGCTTTACCCATCAGCCAATGCAATAAACTGCAAAACCCCGACGCTGTGTGCGCCTGCACCGCGTGCGTGAAAGACGCGTGGGCGATCAAGGCTGAAGGCGCCGGCTTACTGATTCGTGAGCCCAGGCCTGTCGCGGTGGCCGCGCCGCTGACCACCGCCAACGATTTTCAGGGGCAACTGAGGGAGTTGCAGGAGATTCGTGACTGGTATCGGGACTACCGCCCGAGCTTTGGTGGGGCTCAGTATTTCGAGTCCAACTGGACGGAATTGATGCACAACAAAACCCGGGCGCTGGACCATGACATCAACCGGTTACGCACCCAGTTGACAGCCCAGCGGTCAGCCAGTCCCGTTAACAGCTCAACCCACGCCAAAAACGCCGCGCCCACGCTGAACCAAGGCAAAGGCATCCGTGGCGAAACACAGCGTGGCAAGCAAACCAGAACCGGCCTCACCGTGGTGGAGGTTATGGTGTTCAGTGACCCGACGCGACGGCACTACATCCCGGCTCGATTTCGCGAAACAACGCGCTGGAATGTCCAGGTCAGCACTCGCGTGTTGGCCGGGAAAACGTTTAGCAAGCAATTGGCCGGCGACCTGATCAAGGACATCAAAAACTCGATCGGCTCAGGACGCAAAGCCGGGCCGCTGGGCAGTCTGGAACTCAAAATCAGCAGCTGGGCCAGTGAAGAAGACAACCTGCTCAATACCCTGCATCAGCAAGTGGCGTGGTCCTCCAATCAGAGCGATGCCGCGCGCTACGCGGTGTCCAGCGAAGCCCACGCGCTGCGCTTTGCCGCCAGTGCGAGCGCCGGGGTGAACAGTTGGAACCCCAGGCAAGGCAGCATCGAGGTCGGTGTCAAAGGCAACGCGGCGTTCTCGTTGGCGGAAGCGGCGGTGTCGCTGAATACGTATTTTCCGAGTCAGGGCGGGTACGTCGCGCACATGGCCTACCGCAACGCCGAGGGCTTGGAAGTGGTCCACCCGATGGGCGTGTTTCGCGTCAGTGGCAAGTTGGAACTGTCGTGTTTTGTCGGGGCCAAGGCACAGGGCGAGGCGGGTGTCACAACCCACTACAAACCCGATGGACGAGCCCCCTGAAAGACAGGACACCGTTTCCCCCTTAACATAAGGGATAGGCAAACGACTGTGTATATGACTAATAGAAACGATAAGGGTGGGGAGCTTTTGGGTCAGGAGCGGCGTCGCCGCTGGAGCCCGGAGCAAAAACTGGCCATGGTTCGCGAGAGCCTGCAACCGGGGCAAAGCGTCTCGGTGGTGGCTCGACAGAATGGCGTGAATGCCAACCAGTTGTTTCAGTGGCGCAAGCTCTATCAGAGCGGCAGTCTCTCGGCTGTCAGTACTGGGGAGAGCGTGGTGCCCGCTTCCGAGCTGGCCGATGCGCTCAAGCAGATCCGCGAGCTACAGCGCATGCTTGGCAAGAAAACCATGCAGGTCGAGATCCTTCAGGAAGCTGTGGAGATTGCTCGGTCGCGAAAATGGATTGCGCACTCACCCTTGTTGCCGGGGGACGACCAGTGAAGCTGATCAGTGAAAGTCTCGGTGTAGCGCGCTCGCAATTGACGGTTCGACTCAACCCAAATGCTCAGGTCGAGCGGCGTCGCCCTGCGCTGGACGATGCCGCACTGGTCGAAGAAATTCAGGCTGAAGTGAGTGAACTGCCCAGCTACGGGTACCGCCGTGTGTGGGGGTTGCTGCGTCGTCGGCGTGAAAAGCAGAGTCAGGCGCCGATCAACGTCAAGCGGGTTTATCGCGTCATGCGCGATCATCAGTTGCTGCTGGAGCGACGGATTAAACAACCGGGTGTGGCACGCCGTCACGAAGGCCGAATTGCCGTGGCCACCAGCGATACCCGGTGGTGCTCGGACGGGTTTGAGTTTCGCTGTGATGATAACGCCAAGCTGAGCGTGACCTTTGCCCTGGACTGCTGCGACCGCGAAGCCATCGGTTGGGTGGCCAGCCCGACCGGGTACAGCGGCGACGATATCCGTGATCTGATGCTGGAGGCGGTGGAAAAACGCTTCGGTGAAGAGGCGCCTGCCACCCCGGTGCAATGGCTGAGCGACAATGGCTCGGCCTACATCGCTGAACAGACACGCCAGTTTGCCCGACAGATCGGTTTGCAACCGGTGACCACACCGGTGCGTAGCCCGCAGAGCAACGGCATGGCCGAGAGCTTCGTCAAAACGATGAAACGCGACTACGTCGCGCACATGCCCAAACCTGACCGGGAAACAGCCTTGCGTAACCTGACGATTGCCTTTGAGCATTACAACGAGGAGCATCCGCACAGCGCGCTGAAATACCGTTCACCACGGGAGTTTAGGCGTTTGGCAGCGGCATCAATTTAACGGGGTGCAGGTGTCCGGTTTGATAGGGGCCAGTCCACCCGACGAAACCGCATCCGGCGCCACTGCGTTGCTCGGCACCCCGAGTATGCAAGTCGGCCCCAACGGCCGCATCGGCGTCAAGTGCGAAGCCTTTGCCGGCGCGCAAAGTGGGGGCGCCCTCAGTGGTGCCTTTGAGTGGGTGGCGCCGGACAAGCACGGCACGGGGCACTCCGTCATCGGTCAAGCCAACGCCAGCAGCAACTGGATCAGCCTGGCGACGGTCAAGGTCGAAGGCAATGCCGCGTTGGGGATGGGAGGCAGTGGCGAGTTTGGTCTTAGCATCTCGGATAACCGGCTGGCGTTTGAATGCAAAGGCTCGCTGGTGTTCGGTCCAGGGGCTGGGGGGGGCTTTGCTACGGTGGTGGATGTTGAGCAGGTTGGGCAGTTGGCGTTGTTGTTTTGTAATGCCTTGGCGCAAGTGGAGTATCGGCACCTGTTAGGAGTGACGGGGGAGGCTTTTAATTATTTGGCTTCGGGGTTGTATCAGGTGATAACGTCACCCGTGAAGGAGGCTGCCAGGGGGTTTGAGTTGGGTCGCGAAGAAATGTTTGCTTGGTGGGACAACAGAAAAGCCACAAGGATTGAAGCTGAAGCACTGGCCCGTTATTTGATTGCTCATCAGCGCGATAAGCTCATCCGGGTAAGCGGGCAGGACATCCCCTTGAGCGCATTACCCCCCGAAACCATTGGGCCCATGGTCTACCTGCTAACCGAAGGCGTTGCCGCGAGGGGAATGGGTCACTTCAACGAAAACCAGGAAAAAGCCTTGGTCATTTTGCTCTCCGAAGTTCGGCGCTGGCGGCAGTTTATCGAAGTGCTGGAGCATTGCTCGCTGAAAGGGGAAAAGGTCAATGCCATGGAAAGCCTGGAACGCATTAATGCGCTGCTTGTTGGCCACGAGCAGGATAAATTCAATCGATTTATTGACAGCTTGGCGTTTAATAATTCATCTGAACGGTCGACGCGCATGGCCTGGGAACCGAGTGAAGCCTGGCGTAAAGAAAAAGTGCTGCTGGCGGCACAGAGCAGTGGCCGGTTTGAAGGCTTGGCCTAAATAAAAGGATAAATAACAAGGGCGCTTTAACGGCGCCCTTTTAATTTTTTTGACTACAGCGACTGATCGGATTGAATAGCGCAGCGAAAACTTGCACCGGGTAAATGAATGCGCCTTACGGGCTCGTTAGGGTAACGCCGAACGGTACTGGCCGTGAGCAATGGGCTTTCGCCCGCATTCGTTCCTCGGCGAATTCTTTGCGTTCCGGTCGCCGGGCCTTGAGGGTTTTCCAATGGTGAGTGACGGTAATAGTCCTCGTCGTACCAGTCGTTCACCCAGTCGGTAGCATTTCCCGACATGTTGTAAATCCCTAAGGGATTAGGGGGGAAACTATCTACCGCAAAGGGTCGCCCCTTACCTTGAAGAGGAAAATTACGTCCATAGTTTAAGCTGCCATTGTCGGTCGGAAACGCTAAGTATTGGCCGCGGCTGCGTGCTGCATATTCCCATTGGGCCTCGGTGGGCAAATCGACTGGATAACCACTGAGTTCACCCAGCCAGCTGCAATAGTCCTTGGCTTCTTGCCAGCTTTTGCTCGGTGCAGGTAGGTTAGGTGAAAACCGCACAATTTTTAAATCTTCTCGTTCACGATATTCAGCGTCTATTAACGGCTTGCCAAGCACAACAAAGAACAGGTCAACGCTCTTCAGCGTTGTCTGAAACTTCGACAAGTAATAGCTGCTGAGCTTGACGGGATGAACGAAGTCATCATCACCGTCCATACTTATCCGCCCCATCCGCTCCGGTTCTACCCCGCAGGGCCAGTCACACATGTTGCTGGGGTCATCGTCAAACACCCAACCAAAATCGCCCATCTGAAATTCGCCGCCTTCGACAAACACCATATTGTCCAAAGAACTCACCACTGTATTCAGCAGCGTGCTGCGAATATCTGCGGAGAGTGTTGGGTATTTATGCTCGATAGTGGCTGCGATTCTGGCGACTTTGTCGGAGGACAGCTTCTCACTTTTAGGTAGCGGCGTGGATGGAGCCTGGCAGCCAGCCAGCAACAGTAAAGTGTAAAAAGGTAATAAGATGTTTCTTATCACGTGAATATCCTTATACCGATAAGCCAAGGCCGCAAGACTATCATTTTTTGCGGTATGGCATGTGCGCTAAGTTTGGCTGTATGAGTTGGAAGGCGTAGTGGGTGTGTTTGATCGAGCTCTAATTGTTGACAGTTTGGCGTTTAATAATTCATCTGAACGGTCGACGCGCATGGCCTGGGAACCCAGTGAAGCCTGGCGTAAAGAAAAAGTGCTGCTGGCGGCACAGAGCAGTGGCCGGTTTGAAGGCTTGGCCTAAATAAAGGATAAATAACAAGGGCGCTTTAACGGCGCCCTTTTAATTTTTTGTGACTACAGCGACTGATCGGATTGAATAGCGCAGCGAAAACTTGCACCGGGTAAATGAATGCTCTTTACGGGCTCGTTAGGGTAACGCCGAACGGTACTGGCCGTGAGCAATGGGCTTTCGCCCGCATTAGTTCCTCGGCGAATTCTTTGTGTTCCGGTCGCCGGGCCTTGAGGGTTTTCCAATGGTGAGTGACGGTAATAGTCCTTGTCGTACCAGTCGTTCACCCAGTCGGTAGCATTTCCCGACATGTTGTAAATCCCTAAGGGATTAGGGGGGAAACTATCTACCGCAAAGGGTCGCCCCTTACCTTGAAGAGGAAAATTACGTCCATAGTTTAAGCTGCCATTGTCGGTCGGAAACGCTAAGTATTGGCCGCGGCTGCGTGCTGCATATTCCCATTGGGCCTCGGTGGGCAAATCGAC
The DNA here is from genome assembly GCF_034351645.1 of Pseudomonas sp. DC1.2. Taxonomy (NCBI): domain Bacteria; kingdom Pseudomonadati; phylum Pseudomonadota; class Gammaproteobacteria; order Pseudomonadales; family Pseudomonadaceae; genus Pseudomonas; species Pseudomonas sp. DC1.2. Next base: position 613,714 of record NZ_CP133782.1, read on the forward strand.
TGGATAACCACTGAGTTCACCCAGCCAGCTGCAATAGTCCTTGGCTTCTTGCCAGCTTTTGCTCGGTGCAGGTAGGTTAGGCGAAAACCGCACAATTTTTAAATCTTCTCGTTCACGATATTCAGCGTCTATTAACGGCTTGCCAAGCACAACAAAGAACAGGTCAACGCTCTTCAGCGTTGTCTGAAATTTCGACAAGTAATAGCTGCTGAGCTTGACGGGATGAACGAAGTCATCATCACCGTGCATACTTATCCGCCCCATCCGCTCCGGTTCTACCCCACAGGGCCAGTTACACATGTTGCTGGGGTCATCGTCAAACACCCAACCAAAATCGCCCATCTGAAATTCGCCGCCTTCGACAAATACCATATTGTCCAAAGAACTCACCACTGTATTCAGCAGCGTGCTGCGAATATCTGCGGAGAGTGTTGGGTATTTATGCTCGATAGTGGCTGCGATTCTGGCGACTTTGTCGGAGGACAGCTTCTCACTTTTAGGTAGCGGCGTGGATGGAGCCTGGCAGCCAGCCAGCAACAGTAAAGTGTAAAAAGGTAATAAGATGTTTCTTATCACGTGAATATCCTTATACCGATAAGCCAAGGCCGCAAGACTATCATTTTTTGCGGTATGGCATGTGCGCTAAGTTTGGCTGTATGAGTTGGAAGGCGTAGTGGGTGTGTTTGATCGAGCTCTAATTGTTGACAGTTTGGCGTTTAATAATTCATCTGAACGGTCGACGCGCATGGCCTGGGAACCCAGTGAAGCCTGGCGTAAAGAAAAAGTGCTGCTGGCGGCACAGAGCAGTGGCCGGTTTGAAGGCTTGGCCTAAATAAAGGATAAATAACAAGGGCGCTTTAACGGCGCCCTTTTAATTTTTTGTGACTGCAGCGACTGATCGGATTGAATAGCGCAGCGAAAGCCGGAATTGGGTAGGTGCTGGCTATGCTCTGGATCGATGGACCAGCGTCGAACCGTGCTGGCACCGAGCAGGGGATCTTCTGATACGGTGGCACCTCGGCGGATACGCTGAGTGCCGGTTTTAGGCCCCTGCGGGTTTTCTAATGGCGAATGACGGTAGTAGTCTTTGTCATACCAGTCGCTCACCCAGTTAGTTCCGTTACCCGACATGCCGTAAAGCCCTAAGGGGTTGGGTGGGAACTTATCGATGGGGAAATTATCGCCAGCCGCAGGAGCGGGAAAATTACGTCCATAGTTTAAGCTGCCATTGTCGGTCGGAAACGCTAAGTATTGGCCGCGGCTGCGTGCTGCATATTCCCATTGGGCTTCGGTGGGTAGGCCCACTGGGTATTCACTGATTTCCCCCAACCAATCGCAAAAGTCCTTCGCTTCTTGCCAGTTCTTTGTCGGCGCAGGTAGATTGGGTGCGTAAAATTTAAATTTTAAATCTGCTCGTTCACGATATTCCGCATCAAACAACGGTTTACCCTGCGCAATAAAAAATAAATCAAAATCCGCCAGCGTTGTCTGAAACTTTGACAAGTAATAGCTGCTGAGCTTGACGGGATGAACGAAGTCATCATCACCGTGCATACTTATCCGCCCCATCCGCTCCGGTTCTACCCCACAGGGCCATTCACACATGTTGCTGGGGTCATCGTCAAACACCCAACCAAAATCGCCCATCTGAAATTCACCGCCTTCGACAAACACCATATTGTCCAAAGAACTCACCACAGTATTCAGCAGCGTGCTGCGAATATCTGCGGAGAGTGTTGGGTATTTATGCTCGATAGTGGCTGCGATCCTGGCGACTTTGTCGGAGGACAGCTTCTCACTTTTAGGTGGCGGCGTGGATGGAGCCTGGCAGCCAGCCAGCAACAGTAAAGTGCAAAAAGGTAATAAGATGTTTCTTGTCACGTGAATATCCTTATACCGATAAGCCAAGGCCGCAAGACTATCATTTTTTGCGGTATGGCATGTGCGCTAAGTTTGGCTGTATGAGTTGGAAGGCGTAGTGGGTGTGTTTGATCGCGCTCTTATTTTTGGCGTACCTATAGCGGCTGAATAGATTGGATGGAACAGCGAAAGCTATAACCAGCTATATATTCTCCCTTTATTGATTCATTAGCCCAGCGCCGAACGGTACTGGCATTCAATAATGGACTCTCACCATAACCTGAACCTCGATTAACTCGCAGGGTTCCTGTTTCAGGGCCTTGAGGATTCTCTAATGGTGAATGGCGGTAATAATTTTTGTCGTACCAATCATTGACCCAGTCTGTAGCATTGCCCGAGAGGTTATAAATTCCTAAAGGGTTAGGGGTGAAACTATCAATCGCAAAGGTGCGGCGTTTATTTCCACCAGGTTCGGGGAAGTTGCGACCATAATTTAAACTCCCGTTGTCGGTGGAGAACGCTACATATTGTCCACGATTGCGCGCTGCATATTCCCACTGTGCCTCGGTAGGCAGATCCACCAGATAACCACTTAGCCTGCCTAACCAATTGCAGTAGTCCTTCGCTTCTTGCCAGTTCTTTGTCGGCGCAGGTAGGTTTGGTGCGTAAAGCTTAACCTTCAAATCTTCTCGTTCACGATATTCCGCATCAAACAACGGTTTACCCTGCGCAATAAAAAATAAATCAAAATCCGCCAGCGTTGTCTGAAACTTTGACAAGTAATAGCTGCTGAGCTTGACGGGATGAACGAAGTCATCATCACCGTGCATACTTATCCGCCCCATCCGCTCCGGTTCTACCCCACAGGGCCATTCACACATGTTGCTGGGGTCATCGTCAAACACCCAACCAAAATCGCCCATCTGAAATTCACCGCCTTCGACAAACACCATATTGTCCAAAGAACTCACCACGGTATTCAGCAGCGTGCTGCGAATATCTGCGGAGAGTGTTGGGTATTTATGCTCGATAGTGGCTGCGATTCTGGCGACTTTGTCGGAGGACAGCTTCTCACTTTTAGGTAGCGGCGTGGATGGAGCCTGGCAGCCAGCCAGCAACAGTAAAGTGCAAAAAGGTAATAAGATGTTTCTTATCACGTGAATGTCCTTATATCTACAATCCAAGGCCGCGAAACTATCATTTTTACTGCGTATTCGGGATGTTAATTGCCGCCTTATTAAATAGGTAGGCGTGTGGTTGAGTTGGAAGTTGTTATTACTTTATTCGCTTATGCAGTAATGGACTTTAAAAGTGATCTTTATATTGTTTGTCTGGAAATAAAAAAGCCACTGTCCGCATGGCACAGTGGCTTTGTGCAGGGTGGCGTCAAGACACCAGGTAGCCTTTGACCCCGGTGAAGATGATCTGCGCCGCCAGTGCGCAGACGAACAGCCCCATCAAGCGACTGACAATCTGCAGGCCCTGATCGCCGAGGATGCGCTCGATATGATTGGAGAGATAAAGCACGACGCCGACCGTCAGGCTGGCCATGGCAATACTGAGGATGGCGGTGAGTTTGTCATCCCAGTGGGGTTGGCTGACGCCCATTACCAGCAGCGCGCCGATGGTGCCGGGGCCTACGGTCAGGGGAATGGTCAGCGGAACAATCGTCACGTCCTGCTGCACATTGTCGGTCTGCACGGCGGACTTGCCCTGGGCCATGGCCAGTGCCGAGATGAATAGCACGCTGCCGGCGCCGATGCGAAAAGCGTCTACGGTAATGCCGAATACGCTGAAAATCACTCGGCCGAACAGGTACAGCAAGACGCTGGAGACCAATGTCGCGAGCGCGACTTTCCAGGCCAGGCGTCGTTGTTCCTTGCGTGAATAGCCACGGGTCAGGCTGATGAAGCAGGACAACACGAAGAACGGGCTGTAGAGCACCAGCATCTTCAGGTAAACGCTGAACAACACGTGGAGCATGATTGACGCTCGCGGCGAGGGAAATTGACGGGGAGTCTATCAGGCGCTGCGGGGTCTGTCGGCTCAGGAGGTCGGTACGGTGATTCGGTTCTGTTGATCGCGCTGAGCTACCCAATGTTCGATCAGTTCACGTAACTGCGACAGTTCGACCGGTTTGGCCATGTGTCCGTCCATGCCTGCCTGGCGCGCACGCTCCTTGTGTTCTGCAAGAATGTGCGCGGTCAGCGCGACAATCGGCGTGCGTATCCGCTGATTGCCGACTTCCCAGGCGCGCAGTTGTTGAGTCGCGGAGAACCCATCGAGAATCGGCATCTCGCAGTCCATCAGGACCAAGTCGTAGCGCTGGGCTTTCATCGCCTGCAACGCTTCTTCGCCATTGCTGGCGGTGTCCGGTTGCAGGTTGAGCTTGCCCAGCATGCCGCGGATCACTTTGGTCGAAATGGTGTTGTCTTCCGCCACCAAAATACGGAAATCGCTCGGCACTTTTATAGGTGCTATCGCGCCGCCAGGTTGTTGTTGCGAGGTTATCTGGCCTTTACTGCGCTGGTTCAGTTCGTCCGCCAGGGTGGTCTTGAGGGTGTAGCCGGCGACGGGCTTGGCCAGAATGCGCTTGATACCGGCGTTGCGCGCAATGATTTTGCTTGGCGCGTTACTGATGCCCGTGAGCATGATCAGCAGAATGTCGTGATTCAGGCTCGGGTCTTCCTTGATCTTTGCGGCCAATTGCATACCGGTCATGCCAGGCATGTTCTGGTCCAGCAGGACCACATCGAAATAGTCACGCAAGTGAGCCTTGGTTCGCAGCAAGGCCAGCGCTTCCTTGCCCGATGGCACGGCGCTGACGTTAAGGCCCCAGGCGCTGCACTGCTGCACCAGCACCTTGCGGCACGTATCGTTATCGTCGACCACCAACACCCGTGCGCCTTGCAGTGGACCGTCGAGGTCGCAGGTCGGGTGTTCGAGACGGTCGGGGTCAAGCGGCAAGGTCAGCCACAAGGTGTTGCCCTGACTGGCGCCGCTCTTGATACCAAATTCACCCTGCATCAAGCGAATCAACTGACGGGCGATGACCAGCCCCAGGTTGCCGCCCAGGCGGGTGGCCGAGAGGAAGTTCTTGCTGTGCAGTTCGGCGTGCATCAACGCGTCGCGTTCTTCGGTGTCCATCGGCTGGCCGCTGTCCTGTACGGCAATGCGTAAGCGCGATTTAGCGCTGCGCTCGTCGAGGGCGACGACGATCAGGACTTCGCCTTCGTCGGTTTTCTTGAGTGCATTTTCCAGCAGGCTCAGCAGGGTCTGACGCAGGCGTGTGGGGTCACCGCTGATCACCCTTGGGACTTGGGGCTGGATAAAGCTGATCAGTTCGACATTTTGCTGTTCAGCCTTGGCGCGGAAAATGCTCAGGCAGTCTTCGATCAGGGCATTGAGATCAAATTGCACATCGTCGAGTTCGATCTGCCCGGACTCGAGCTTGGAGATGTCGAGGATCTCATTGATCAGTGTCAGCAGTTCGTTGCCGGCGCTGTGGATGGTTTGCACGTAATCGCGTTGTTTGACCGACAGGGGCGTACCCAGCAGCAGTTCGGTCATGCCCAGTACGCCGTTCATCGGGGTGCGGATTTCGTGGCTGATTTTCGCCAGGAATTCGGCCTTGGCGTTGATCTCGGCGTTGCTGGCGGCAAGGTCGCGGCTGATGCTGAAGCGGTCTTCGGTGATGCTGCGTTGGCGCTCTCCCAGTGCAATGCTCATCAACAGGCCGCTGATGCAAATAAAGGCGAGCAACGTGATGATCAGCCATTGCGGTGCTACCAGGGTCAGCCCGAGCAGTGCCGGCAAGATGATCAATGTACCGATGTTGAACACCACCATGGCTGCCACGAAGAGCCGGGCCGGGCGATAGCCTTTATGCCAGTGATAGGCGCTGACGAACAGCATGCTCAGGCCGGCGAGTGCGACCAGGGCGTAGGTGATGACGTTCAGCGGCAGCGTATTAACGAACAGCAAGAGCAGGCCGCAAACGACGATGAACAGAATATCCCCCAGCAGCAGCTTGTTCAGCGGGTGCGGGCCGAGCGGTGCGAAAAATCGGTAGGCAAACATCAGGCCGCAGGGTGCCGTCAACAGCAACGCCAAATAGGCCCCCGGCGTCTGGATGGCACGCCAGTCGGGCAACCACGGCCCCGCCACATTCAACAGCAGGACCAAGCTGAGCAGCAGCAGACTTTCGCAGGCTGCCAGCCAGAGGCTGCTGCGCGAACGGGTGTAAGCGTAACGGGTCAGGTTATGCAGGATCAGCATGGCGATGCAGCCGAAGAGCAGGCCATAGACAAGTGTCAGGTTCTGATTGGCGGCGGTCATGACCGCCGACTGAAGCGTAATGTATGGCCGTAACTGATGCTCGGACACCAGACGCAGATAAATCTCGAGAGGCTTGTCGCTTTGGGGCAGCGGCAACATGAAATCATTGCTGGGCAATGGCCGCTCAGTCTGGGGTTGTTTGGTGCCGCTGGCCGTTTGCTCGACCAGTTTGTCGCCGTCCAGCACATACAGGTTGAGGTGTGCCAGGTCCGGCGCGAACACTCGCAGTAACTGTTCGTGCTTGCCGGGAGCCAGTTTAAAGCGTAGCCACAAGGCGCCATCGGGTTCGGCCGCAGTGAGCCGGTCGAGTTCGATGGGGCTGAATTGATTGATGTAGCGCGCGGAGCGGATGTCGCTCAACTGCAGGTCGCCCTGTTCGTCGAGCAATACCGACCAGCCACTGCCCTGCGCGGCGAGTGCCGGGAGCATGCAGAGCAAGGTCAGCAGCGTGACGGTGAAGCCTATGGCAATCCTGAGCCAGCGCACGGCGAAATCCCTTCGTAGGTTGATGCCAGAATATAACTATGCGCGGCGTCGCAATCGCGCGGCAAGGACCTGTGGTCCTCGCCTAGCCGAATGGATAGCTTATTCCTGATGTTCACCACGCTCGCGGGCGATAGCCCGGTAGCCGATGTCCTTGCGGTAGAAGCAGCCTTCCCAATCGATCTTTGCCGCCAATGCGTAAGCCTGTTGCTGAGCCACATCAACACTGGCACCCATGGCCGTGGCGCACAGTACCCGGCCACCGGCCGTCACCACTTGACCCTCCTTGAGCGCAGTGCCTGCATGGAAGACTTTGCCTTCGAGGCTTGCCGCTGCGTCGAGACCGTTGATGATCACGCCTTTGGCGTAGTCACCTGGGTAGCCACCCGCGGCCAGCACGATGCCGACGCTTGGGCGCGGATCCCATTGCGCTTCAACCTTGTCCAGGGCTTGCGCCAAGGCTGCTTCGACCAGCAATACCAGGCTCGACTGCAAGCGCAGCATCACCGGTTGGGTCTCAGGGTCGCCGAAACGGCAGTTGAATTCGATGACTTTCGGGTTGCCTGCCTTGTCGATCATCAGACCGGCGTACAAGAATCCGGTGTAGACATTACCTTCATCGGCCATCCCGCGCACGGTTGGCCAGATCACCAGGTCCATGACGCGTTTGTGGACTTCAGCCGTCACGACGGGTGCGGGTGAGTAAGCCCCCATGCCGCCGGTGTTCGGACCGGTGTCGCCGTCGCCGACGCGCTTGTGATCCTGGCTGGTGGCCATCGGCAATACGTTCTTGCCGTCGACCATGACGATGAAGCTGGCTTCTTCACCGTCGAGGAACTCTTCGATCACCACGCGTGAGCCGGCGTCGCCAAATGCATTGCCAGCGAGCATGTCGCGTACTGCGTCTTCGGCTTCGCTCAGCGTCATGGCGACGATCACGCCTTTACCGGCGGCCAGGCCGTCGGCCTTGATCACGATCGGTGCGCCTTTCTCACGCAAGTAAGCCAGGGCCGGCTCAATCTCGGTGAAGTTCTGGTAGTCGGCCGTGGGGATTTTGTGGCGTGCCAGAAAGTCTTTAGTGAAGGCTTTTGAACCTTCCAGTTGGGCTGCGCCAGCGGTCGGACCGAAGCAATCGAGACCGCGCGAGCGGAACAGATCGACAACGCCGGCAACCAATGGCACTTCCGGGCCAACGATGGTCAGGGAGACGTTTTTCTCGGCAAAATCGGCCAGTTGCTCAAGGGCCAGTACGTCGATAGCGACGTTCTCGCACTTGGCTTCAATGGCGGTGCCGGCGTTGCCCGGAGCAACAAAGACCTTTTGTACGCGTGGATCCTGAGCTACTTTCCAGGCCAGGGCGTGTTCACGGCCACCGCTGCCAATGATCAAAACATTCATTTCAAAAACCTCGGATGACGCTAATTCTGGAGGCAGCACTGATGCTGCTTTTCTGTGGGCGCGTCGTATCAGTGACGGAAGTGGCGCATGCCGGTGAAGACCATGGCGATGCCGGCCTCGTCGGCCGCAGCAATCACTTCGTTATCACGCATCGAACCGCCTGGCTGGATAACCGCAGTGATGCCGACCTTGGCCGCGTTGTCCAAGCCATCGCGGAACGGGAAGAACGCGTCGGAGGCCATCACCGAGCCCGCCACCTGCAATCCGGCATGTTCAGCCTTGATCGCGGCGATACGGGCGGAGTTCACGCGGCTCATCTGGCCCGCGCCGACACCGATGGTCTGACGGTTCTTGGCGTAGACGATGGCGTTGGACTTAACGTATTTGGCGACTTTCCAGGCGAAGATCAGGTCGTGGATTTCCTGTTCGGTCGGGGCACGCTTGGTCACGACTTTCAGGTCATCGGCGCTGATCATGCCAATGTCGCGGCTCTGCACCAGCAGGCCGCCGTTGACGCGTTTGTAATCCCAGGCAGCGGCGCGATCAGCCGACCACTCGCCGCAGGCCAACAGGCGCACGTTGGCCTTGGCCGCAACAATGGCACGCGCTTCGTCACTCACGGAGGGCGCGATGATCACTTCGACAAACTGGCGCTCGACGATGGCCTTGGCCGTTTCAGCGTCGAGTTCGCGGTTGAAGGCGATGATGCCGCCGAACGCGGATTCGGTATCGGTCGCGTAGGCCAGTTCGTAGGCTTGGCGGATGCCGCCTTCGGTGTCCAGGCTCACGGCAACGCCGCATGGGTTGGCGTGTTTGACGATCACGCAAGCCGGCTTGACGAAGCTCTTCACGCATTCCAGCGCGGCGTCGGTGTCGGCGACGTTGTTGTACGAAAGCTCTTTGCCTTGGAGTTGGGTCGCGGTAGCGATGCCCACTTCGGTCGGCGTGGTTTCCAGGTAGAACGCCGCGCTCTGATGCGGGTTCTCGCCGTAGCGCATTTCCTGAGCCTTGACGAACTGGCTGTTGAAGGTGCGCGGGAATTCGCTGCGACCTTCGGTGCTGAGGGTGTCAGCGGCCTGATTTACGGTGCCCATGTAGTTGGCGATCATGCCGTCGTAGGCCGCGGTGTGTTCGAAAGCCTTGAGCATCAGGTCGAAACGCTGAGCGTAGGTCAGGCCGCCGGCCTTGAGGCTTTCCAAGACGTTGGCGTAATCGCTGGTGTTGACCACGATGGCCACGTCTTTGTGATTTTTTGCGGCTGAGCGGACCATGGTCGGGCCGCCGATATCAATGTTTTCGATAGCGGTTGGCAGGTCACAGCCAGGCTTGTTGATGGTGGCCTGGAACGGGTACAGGTTGACCGCAACCAGATCAATCGGCTTGATGCCGTGCTCGTTCATGATGGCATCGTCGATACCGCGACGACCCAGGATCCCACCATGGATTTTTGGGTGCAGGGTCTTGACACGACCGTCCATCATTTCCGCAAAACCGGTGTAATCCGCGACTTCCACTGCGGCAACGCCGTTGTCGCGCAGCAGTTTGAACGTTCCGCCTGTGGAGAGAATCTCGACGCCCAGCGCTTCAAGCGCCTTGGCGAACTCGAGGATCCCGGTCTTGTCGGAAACGCTGATCAATGCGCGACGGATCGGCAGGCGGGTGGTCTGGTCGGTCATTTCAATTTCCATCAAAAGCAAAGGAGTCAGCAAAAAAGGCGACCGGTTTTACGTGGGCGCCTTTCTGGTTTGATTGAATGCTTACAGCAGATCGTACTGCTTGAGTTTTTTACGCAGCGTGCCCCGGTTCAGTCCGAGCAGTTCGCTGGCCTTGGTCTGGTTGCCCTTGACGTAGTTCATCACGCTTTCGAGCAGGGGCGCCTCGACTTCGGAGAGCACCAGGTTGTACACATCCGTGACGGCAGCGCCCTCAAGGTGGGCGAAATAATTGTGCAGCGCCTTCTCGACACTCCCGCGAAGGGTCTGACCTTCTTCGCTCGGCGTATTGAGGTGCTGTTTCAAATTCACATTGTCGCTCACGGGTGTTGTTCCACTCACTAAAGTCTCGGTCATCATCGTCATGCGGCCACCCCTTCTCCGTCCCCTGCCAGGCTCTTGTAACGCTCGGCGAAGAACTCCCGAACGCTGGCGCATTGTATTTGCGTACCATCCAATCGATTGAAATGGGCACGAAACTCCCTGGCGCCCGGCAGGGTTGCGAGATACCAGCCCACATGCTTGCGAGCAATGCGTACACCCATCACGTCTCCGTAGAAGACGTGCAGCGCCGCCAGATGCTCTAGCAGAATGCGTTCCACCTCGATCAGTTCGAGTGGCGGGAGTTTCTCTCCCGTCCGCAGAAAATGATCGATCTCACGAAAAATCCAGGGCCGCCCCTGGGCGGCCCGGCCAATAAGCAGGCCATCGGCACCGGTCGCGTCCAGCACGTATCGGGCCTTCTGCGGTGAATCTATATCGCCGTTGGCGAATACCGGAATCGACACCGCCTGCTTGATCGCGGCAATGGTGTCGTACTCGGCTTCGCCTGTGTAGAGATCGGCACGGGTGCGGCCATGCACCGCCAACGCCGTAATGCCTGCCTGTTCGGCGATCTTCGCCACGGTCAGACCGTTCTTGTTGCTCCGGTCCCAGCCGGTGCGGATCTTTAGCGTGACCGGAACATCAACCGCAGCCACGACAGCCTGCAGGATCTCGTTCACCAATGCTTCATCCTTCAACAGGGCGGAACCGGCGGCCTTGTTGCAGACCTTCTTTGCCGGACAGCCCATGTTGATATCAATGATCTGTGCGCCCAGTTCGACGTTGGCCCGTGCCGCATCCGCCAGCATCTGCGCATCACCGCCGGCGATCTGTACCGAGCGGGGCTCGGGATCACCTTCGTGGATCATGCGCATCCGCGACTTGCGGGTGTTCCACAAACTCATGTCGCTGGTGACCATTTCCGACACGACCAGCCCTGCGCCCAGTCGCTTGCACAGCTGACGAAAGGGCTGGTCGGTGACGCCCGCCATGGGGGCGAGAATCAAGCCGTTGTGCAATGTGTATGGACCGATGCGTACCGCCGACATAGGACTTCCCTGTTGTGGGGCCGGATCATGAGAGTTCGAAAAAGGGTTGGCATGATACCCGCTCTCGATGACTGGATAAAGGCTGAATTGGATAAAATCTGAACAGTTATTCTGTTATCGCCAGCGGTTTGGTGCGCGCGGGCACAGCCAGAAAACTGCCGCCAATGCTGCAACACTGAAGTCCTTCACTCGGGCGAATGGAAGCTCAGGCTGTAGTTCACCGCTTTTGGGCCAGGATCGAGGATGTCCAGCGCGATGTGAATCGGCGTCTGCGGCGGCATTTCCGACAGGCCTTCAAGGTCGCCGTTGAGGTATTCGCCAGGCTTGAAGCGACGGCTGGCAATCAGGTGGCCGTTGAGGTCGGAAAAGCGCAGTTCCAGCAAAGGGAACGGCTGGGAGAAAGGCGCACGATTGTAGATGATCGCGTCGACCACCAACGCCCCGCTGAAGTCCGGGTGGCTGCGCACCACCAGGTTGCTGCTTTTTATTTTGGCAATGTCGACCTTGGACGGCACGGTGCAGCCGATTTGCGGGCACAGTTGCTGAAACCATGGACGGTATTGGTCCTGGCGAGCCAACTCGTCTAAATGATAGGCGATGTACTGGCCAGCCAGCGCGCCAGCGCTCAGCAGAATCAATACCAGCCAGAAAAAGCGTCGTCCCCAAGGGGAGCGGCGTTTCTGCCAGTCCAGTTGCAGTGGATCGTCGGTCAGGTCCTGCAACGCTTCGGCGCGCCCGCCTGGTTCAGGGCGTTCGCGTTTTTTGCGCAGGGGCTCGATCGCAGGCAGGTCATCGTCAATGTCGTCGGTGGTCGACAGGTGACTGTGCTGGGTGGAGGTGTCGATCGGGTCGTGCAGGTGCAACTTTGGCACCTGAGGTTCTTCGTCCAGATCCATGGGGTCCAGCGACAGCGAGGGCTCGGTGCGCAAGTGTTTGCCCGAGTCTATTGTCGTTTGCGCTGCGGCAGCGGTTCCGCTGGCCAGGGCGCGGTCTACGGCTGACTCACTGAACAGGCTGTCAGACCAGGGTTCGTGGTCGTGCTCGATGCTGTCGCGACGCGCGCTCAGACTGTCTTCACGGTGTCGGCCGAATTCGGTGGTAGGCTGGATTTCCCGCTGTTCAAGCCGGGCGAGCTCTTGATCCAGGTCGAGGCCATCCAGGTCCAATTCGGCGGCGGTCCATTGCTTCTGGCTGATGGCTCGCTGCGTAGGGGGAGGGACGACCGCCGGAGCAACCGGTTTGACTGCTTCCTTGCCGGCCCGTTGCTCAAGCAGCTGTTTGGCGGCGTTGAACACCTGCAAGCATGAGCCGCAACGAACCACTCCGCGGGCCACGCTCAATTGAGCATGGCTGACGCGGAAGCTGGTTTGGCAATGCGGGCATTGGGTGACGAAGCTATCGGTCATGCGGCGATCCGGATTATGCAGGCGCTCATTCTAGCGCCGACGACCCGTGATGCGCACCCAGCCATCTCGATTGGCAATCGGGTCCAGATCAAAGTCCTGGGCATAGGCTGCCGCGACGTCTTCACCTTGTTCGGCGAGGATGCCGGACAGGGCCAGACGACCGCCGGGTTTGACCAGGCTGGACAATTGCGGCGCCAGGGACACCAACGGTCCGGCGAGAATATTGGCGACCAGTACATCGGCTTTGACCTGCGGCAGGTCTTGCGGCAGGTACAGCGGGAACAGCGCTTCGGCAATGTTGTTACGCCCGGCGTTGTCGCGTGACGCTTCGATAGCCTGCACGTCGATGTCGGTGCCCACGGCTTCCCTGGCGCCCAGCAACAGTGCGGCAATCGCCAGGATCCCCGAGCCACAGCCGAAGTCCAGCACGTTACAGCCTTTCAGGTCCTGCCCATCGAGCCACTCCAGGCACAGCGCGGTGGTCGGATGAGTGCCGGTGCCGAACGCGAGGCCCGGATCCAGCAACAGGTTTACGGCGTCTGGCTCAGGCGCGGCGTGCCAGCTCGGAACAATCCACAGACGCTGACCGAAACGCATCGGTTGGAAACCGTCCATCCAGCTGCGTTCCCAGTCCTGATCTTCAATGACTTCGCTGTGATGCTCTGGCAGCGGGCTGCCGGTCAACAGCCCAAGGTGGGCCAGTACGGTGGCGGCTTCGGTGCCACCTTCGAACAGGGCCAGCAGGTGCGTGTGCGACCACAGCGGCGTGGTATTGAGTTCCGGCTCGAAGATTGGCTGGTCTTCGGCGTCCATGAAGGTCACCGATACGGCGCCTACCTCAAGGAAGGCGTCTTCGTAGGTTTCGGCTTGTTCTGGGCTGATGGCGAGACGGACTTGCAGCCAAGGCATGGCGGGCACCTTTGAAAAATATTGATTGCAGCCTAGCGGGCTGCGAGAAGCGCGCAAGTTTACGCGAGCACGGTGCAGAAGACGACCGGGTTACCACGGTTTCGGGCGGTTTGTGCTGTGGCCCTCATGCCAGGTTGACCCACATCTGAGGTCGGTGTCCTACGCGATTGACCGATTCAGGCCGCGTTCGTTAGGGAGCCGTCTCATTGGTACTGGCGGGCGATTGCCTGAGTATTTAATAGATGAAAGGGGCTTCAGTCGTTGGAGTGCCCAAACCGCGGAGTTTGATTGTTCATGGATGAAGAGTTTGTTGCACAGGCGCCACGCAGTAGTTATCTGGATATCGACATGCCGCGCGTTACTGCTCGTCAGGCCATGCGAGCGCAGGGTGACGATGCGTTGGTGCGTGCGTTGGTCGATACCCTGTCGGCTGCGATTACCCTACAGGCCATTACGTTCGTAATGTCGCCGACGATCAACGTGCCGCCGTCGAGCATGTTGGGGCAGTGGCTGGGTGTGTACTCCAAAGCCCTTGCACGCCCGGAATTTCTGGCATGGCTGGCCCGCCATGAGTTGGTGTTCGACAGCGTGCTGTTGCGCGGTGGGGTGCTTGAAGCCAATAGCGTCAAGGGGGGCGTTTCCACCGCGAAAGTCTTCACGCCGGAAGATGATTCGGGTTGGCGCGAGATCGCCGAGCCCCTCATCGCCGCCAGCATGGTCATCGACCCGGCCTGCGGCCACATATCCGTAGCAGGGGACCCAACTCGCACTGCTGAAGGTGCCTATCCGTTGGCGCCGACCCTGGCTTTCTATGGTTACCCGTTACCGGTCAATCGAGCTCAGGCTTACGTGATGAGGGACGAGTTGCGGCGGCGCTTTAGGTTTGCGGCGATTGATAGCAGTGGCTGTGCTCGAGGTGCTTTTCTGGTCGAGCAGGCAGAGCAGGCGCATGACCTAAGGCGGGTGGCTGACGAGTTGGAACAGGTTCTGTCGGTTGATACGGACAGTTCCCAAGCGTTCGACTGGCTGGCTGTGTATCGACGACGCGTCGAATTGACCTCTGGCTCGATGCTCGCCAATACGATGAATGCCGCACTGTTGTGGCTGCACGATGTCACGGATAAGTTGGCCCAGGGCGAGCAGTCCTCAGACGTCTATTACTTCTTCTCCTTCGCCGAGCAAACTCTGATCGAGGTCGGTTCTAACTCCTTGCCTCGACCGGTGGCGCGCGACAGGCTTGCCGTGCCGGATGTCGATGCGGACATTCGCGGGCTGGCGCTTCATGCCCGAAAGCTGGGGGCGGATGTTTACTCCGATGGGCGTTTCAGTGTCGCCGCCGTGTTGCAGGCCTACGGGTGGGAGCGGCCGCTGAACGAGGCGGCTTTACGCTTGCTTGTTGATCGTTTACGTCAGTTGCCATCGCCCTTTGCACCCTATGTGGAGACGGCTGCGCATTCGGTGCCCGAGCTCGTCAAGCATCTGCGCTACATCGCGTTGTTGAACAATCGTTATCGGTTGTGGCTTGCACTGGAAGCCCAGGCAGAGGCGCGAGAGGACGCCGAAACAGTCGATATCACGTCGCTTATGATTGAAAGTGATATTGATTCGCCCTTGTACGACCTAGTGGAAATCGGCAGTCGAGGCCTTCAGGAATTGAACGGTCTGGATGAGTTTAAATCGATTCGGACGGCCCTGTCGGTCGCCCCTGACAGTCACGTATTGCTCAGTTCTTCGGGCAACCTTGGTGCAATGGCGGTGGACGGTCGCTGGGTTCGCCTGACGGACGCTGTGTTGGCGGTAGAGCGATTGTCAGGCGGGATGCCGTTGATTGCATTGATCGCCAGTCGGGCAGGAGGCGAGCTGAGAAGCAACGGCCGGATTTCCCTTGCGCAGATGCTCAGTTTTTACAATTTCAAGCTGCCAACTACGGTAAAACAGGTTCGCAGGCTGGCCCTGCTCGTTCTATCCGAGTCCTTACGCGTGCAACTTTCGGTCTCTTACTGGAACGTGCTCTCGTCTGGATCCGATGCGGCGAGTCCGTCGATGTCGGGTGCTTCCGAGCCGTTTATGCCCGAGGTTGTTCGACGTCTTTATCACTGGGATGTGAACCCGGTGACGCCAGTGGCGTTACTGTCGGATTTTCAGCGTCGCCAGTTGATCGGTGCGACCGAACAATTAATGTCGGGTGTCGAGGGCACGTTATTTGACTACCTGGCCGGGGACTTGATCGCTGGTAAGTCCCCATCCAGTATTCGGGCCGAGGCGCATTTGTTGTTGGCCTGTCTGTTCGCCAGGAAGCGGGCGCAAAGACTGGCGGGAATTCTGTCGGCCCTTGTGGGCTTTCCTGATCAGGATGTTGGCGATGCCGCGACGCGCAGCAGGCTCAAGTCGCTCGTGCTGGTGGCCTTGATCCTCAGTCTTGACCCTCTGGCGGGGACGCTGCGCAATAGCGTCGCGGGGATTAATCTGGTCGACAAGCGCTATTGGGGCGCCAGTTGTTCCGCAGTGGTGCTGGGGATTGAGTCCGCACTCGCAAACAGCACCGGCATAAGTGTCGCGACGGCTCCTCTGGCGACTCATCTTTTGCTGGCTGGCGTTGCGCCGGAGCTCCTGGTGCGCAAGATTCCCGATGCCATGCCTTACCAGTGTTCCCAGGTGTGGGTGACCTTCAAGCATCTGGTGGCTTATCTGGAGTCGAAGTACACGGGGTTATCGCTTCGGCTAACGTTCGACAACATCATGACGTGGGTCAAGGGCTACGATCTCAGGCCTGCGCTCTGGCGGCAGGTTGCGTTTAGCGGTCCGCTCATCGATTGGGCTAGCGCTAACGGCGTGTTGCTGGGGAACAAGGAAGTGTTTACATCAGACGAATTCAATGCGGCGAGAGGCGCTTTTCTCGAGCAGCGAACGACGGTATTGAGGTCTGTGGAAGTGCTTTATTTGCAGTTTCCCAGCCGTAGAGCGCGCGCCTTGAATGATTTGCGCTGGGTCTTTCCCGACAATGATTATCTGGATCAGGAGATATTGACTGCCGTCGCTGATGAGGGGGGCACGCCGTCTGAGCAGAAGGTGTCGTTCGTTGACTTACACATGGCAGGGCAATTGACGGCGGGGTCGAGTGCGTGGCGGTCCATGGTAGAAGGTGTTGATTACAGCAGAATGGCCGAGCGTTTTTATCGGCTGACCGCTGTCAGTAAGCTGCACGGCGATGCTTTTAATCTCAGGCTTGACGAGCTGCACTCGGCTTATGTGAACTCCATCCAGTACGAGATCGCCAATTTAAGCCTGCCTCACCGGCAATTGCTTGAGTACGGGTCGCTGGAGTTGTACACCCTGAGTGACACAGCGCCAGGTGCTTCGCGAGCTGAACCGCTGAGTCGTTATGGCGTCATTGTGTGGTGCGAGCATCCGGCCTTTCAAGATCGAGCCTTCGAGATTTTTCCTGGGCTGATTAGGGTTGTCGAGCACGCTGACTTGCGCCGCACGCAGTTCAACTCAACGCTGAGGGCTCGATCTTGGCCTGTCGATTTGCAGGCTTACACCCTTGGAAGCCTTCCCCGAAACAAGGTCAGTGCGCGCGTCTGGCACGAAAAAATTGATAATTTCTGGCCTTCTGCCCATGACTCGTTACCTGATGCCAGCACGCTGGGTGTGCCGCAATCTTACACCTCGCCAAGAATTCACATGCTGGTCACCAGCCTGTTAGACAAGAGCTTGTTTTTGGGGAGCGAGGCACTACGCGAGTCTGCCCGTCAGGCCGTCAGCCTTGAGCAGGGTAGGGGTGGGTATGATCCCTGGAGCGAGTATTTCAATAGACTCGCCTTCAAAAAACTGGTGTGAACGTGGTGTAGAAGACTGCCGCTGCTGCTGGCCAGAAACAACAAAGCCGCTCGAAAGCGGCTTTGTTGGTTGGATCACATCTTAATGCTGGCCAGCCAGCTTGTGTTCCAGGTAGTGGATGTTGACTCCACCTTTGCAGAAACCCTCATCGCGGACCAAGTCGCGGTGCAGCGGGATGTTGGTCTTGATCCCGTCGACAACGATTTCGTCCAGCGCATTGCGCATGCGCCCCATGGCTTCTTCACGTGTTGCGCCGTAGGTGATCAACTTGCCGATCAACGAATCGTAGTTCGGCGGAACGGCATAGCCACTGTACAGGTGCGAATCGACGCGAACGCCGTTGCCACCTGGGGCATGGTAATGCTTGATCGTGCCAGGGCTAGGCATGAAGGTTTTTGGGTCTTCGGCGTTAATCCGGCATTCCAGTGCATGACCGCGAATGACAACGTCATCCTGGGTGAACGACAGTGGGTTACCTGCGGCGATGCTGAGCATCTCCTTGACGATGTCGATGCCGGTGACCATTTCCGAAACCGGGTGCTCCACCTGAACGCGCGTGTTCATTTCGATGAAGTAGAACGCGCCGTTCTCGTACAGGAACTCGAACGTGCCCGCGCCACGGTAGTTGATGTCGATGCAGGCTTTAACGCAGCGTGCGAAGACTTCCTGGCGTGCTTTCTCGTCGATACCCGGTGCTGGCGCCTCTTCGAGAACCTTCTGGTGACGACGTTGCAGCGAGCAATCGCGGTCGCCCAAATGGACAGCGTGGCCCTGGCCATCGGAAAGCACCTGGACTTCCACGTGACGTGGGTTGGTCAGGAATTTTTCCAGATAAACCATCGGGTTGCCGAACGCCGCGCCTGCTTCGGTGCGGGTCAGTTTTGCGAAAGAGATCAGGTCTTCTTCTTTATGCACAACGCGCATACCGCGACCACCGCCGCCGCCAGCGGCTTTGATGATCACCGGGTAACCGACTTCGCGACCAATGCGCAGCGCGGTTTCTTCGTCTTCCGGCAGTGGGCCGTCAGAACCCGGAACGGTTGGAACACCGGCAGCGATCATGGCGTGCTTGGCCGAAACCTTGTCGCCCATCAGGCGAATGGTGTCGGCTTTAGGACCGATGAAGGCAAAGCCGGAGTTCTCGACCTGCTCGGCGAAATCAGCGTTTTCCGCAAGGAAACCGTAGCCAGGGTGAATGGCAGTGGCGCCGGTCACTTCAGCTGCGGCGATGATTGCCGGAATGTGCAGGTAAGACTTTGCCGCGGATGCCGGACCGATGCAGACGGATTCATCCGCCAGGCCCAAGTGCATCAGCTCTTTGTCGGCCGTGGAGTACACGGCGACAGTCTTGATGCCCATCTCTTTGCAGGCCCGCAGAATCCGCAGCGCAATCTCACCGCGGTTGGCGATCAGAACTTTTTCCAACTTCGCAGTCATCAAAGTTTCTCCGCGTTTCAAACGATGGTGAACAGCGGTTGGTCGTACTCAACCGGCTGGCCGTCTTCGACGAGGATGGATTCGATCACACCGCTGGTTTCAGCTTCGATGTGGTTCATCATCTTCATCGCTTCGACGATGCACAGGGTGTCGCCTTTCTTCACGGTCTGGCCGACTTCAACGAAGGACGGCGAGCTTGGTGAAGATTTGCGATAGAAGGTGCCTACCATCGGCGAACGGGCCACGGTGCCGTTCAGAACAGGTGCGGCTGGAGCAGCGGCGACAACCGGGGCGGCAGCAACTGGCGCCGGCGCCGGTGCTTGCATGGGGGCCGGTGCGTAGTACTGCTGAGCCGGGGTTTTGCTGTGACGGCTGATGCGTACGGACTCTTCGCCTTCCTTGATCTCGAGCTCGTCGATGCCGGACTCTTCCAGCAATTCGATTAGTTTCTTAACTTTACGGATATCCATGAATCATCAACTCCCAAGGGTCGGTCAGGGGCGTAACGCTTGTTGTTCAAGCTGTTGCCTGTCTTTCAAGCTGTTCCAGGGCGGCCTCCAGGGCCAGTCGATAACCGCTGGCGCCAAGGCCGCAGATCACTCCCACCGCTACGTCGGAGAAGTAAGAGTGATGGCGGAAAGGTTCGCGTTTGTGCACGTTAGACAAATGCACTTCGATGAATGGGATGCTCACCGCCAGCAGCGCGTCACGTAATGCGACGCTTGTGTGTGTAAAAGCTGCTGGATTGATCAGAATGAAGTCCACACCTTCGCCGCGCGCGGCGTGAATGCGGTCGATCAATTCGTACTCGGCGTTGCTTTGCAGATGGAGCAAATGATGGCCGGCTTCACGCGCACGGCGTTCCAGGTCCTGGTTGATCTGCGCCAGTGTCGTAGCGCCATAGGTGCCCGGTTCACGGGTGCCGAGCAAGTTCAGGTTGGGTCCGTGCAGAACCAGTAGCGTAGCCATCCGCTGTTCCTTGTTATCTGTGTGCAATTGTCAGAACCCGGCGACTATGCCGCAAAGCGTTTATGACTGTCCAGTTCTATGCAATAGCCAACACGATGGGCGATGTTTGCGCGAATTATGTGACTGGGTGATTAAATCCGGTCATTTGCCTTCGCAACACGTTCGGCGAAGTAGGCCGCATTGATCACGAAAGCGGTGTGTCAGACGCGGAATGCTTGAACAGCCGTGTGCAAACGTCCACCCAACACCAATAAGTGCTCCCCTTGCTCGCGCCCCTTGCCGATGCGTAGCAAGTTATTTCCTCCCAATTGGTGAATCCGCTCGCTGTGATCGCGGATTTCGCTGACGGCGCCGCTCTGCTGGGCGGTGACGTCGGCGATGCGCGCGGCGGTGTCAGCAATGGTCTGGATCGCTCCAACGATTTTATCGAGTGCGCCGTCGGCTGCTTGGGCCTGATTGGCCGTGGCCTCGGCGTGTTCGACTTGCGCGCGCATGCCTTCCACTGATTGCCGGGCCGCCGTTTGCAGCCCGGCAATCAAGGTCTGGATCTCGGCCGTGGCGCCGGCGGTGCGTTGTGCCAGTGAGCGGACTTCTTCGGCCACTACTGCAAAGCCTCGGCCCATTTCTCCGGCTCGGGCGGCTTCAATGGCTGCGTTTAGTGCCAGCAGGTTGGTCTGGTCGGCGATCGAGCGAATCACCGTCAGCACGCCGCCGATGGTGGCCGACTCCTCGGCCAAGTGTTCGATCATCTGCGCGTTGCCCTGCACTTCACCGACCAGCGCATGCAGCCCTGTGAGGCTCAGGCCGATCACCTTCTGGCCTTGCTCTACCGCCAGTCCTGCGTTGCGACTGGCTTCGGCGGCGTGGCTGGCATCGCCGGCTACTTGTTGAATGGTGGCTTCCAGTTCGCCGAGGGAATCGCGTATCAATGCCGTATCACCGGCCTGATGTTCGGCGCCGCTGTGCAGATCATTACTCAGTTCTGCCAGGGTGCGGCTGCTGCCGGCGACCTGTTCAGCGTTGAGGCGAATGGTCCCCACCAAGTCCACCAAATAGGCGCGCAAGCGATTGAGCGACGCTTGAATGTCGTGCAGTTCGCGATTGGTCGCGCCCAGTTGAATATCCCGGCTGAAGTCGCCCTCGGCCCAAGTTGAAAGCGCCGGTGCCAGATTGGTCAGCGTCCGTGCCAGGCGCCGCTGCAAGGTATCGATCAGCAGGGCGATCAGCAGTATCAGGCCAATCATCACCCCCTGAATCAGCCGAACTTCACTCTGTATCTGCCCGTGTTGGGCGCGTACCACCGGTTCCAGGCCAGCGATGGCCTGCTGTACGGCGGTGATTTTAAGGTGAGTTGCAGCGCTGAGGTCGGCGCGCTTTTGAATCTGCTCGCGAGTGCGGCTCAGCTCGGCTGGGTAGCGCGTGAGCAAGTTATTGAGTTCGCGCTTAAGACCCACTCCGGCGTCTTCGGTAAGGGTTTTCTCGGTATTCTCCAGGCCCATCATTGCCGCGAAATCACCGGTGTTCGATTCGGTGCTCGCGCTGACGCCTAGCAGCGGCAGGGCGTCCAGTTGTTCGGCCTGAGAGCGAATGCTGGCCACTTCGCGCTCGACATCGGCGGCCAGTTCGCTGCGACCGCTACTGACCAGTTTGTCTCGGGCCAGGGACAGTTTGCCCAAGTGTTGGGACGCGGCGAGTAACGGTGTCAGGTACGCACCATTGCTGATGGCGTACTGGCTGAGTTGATCGAGACTGGCGCCCAATTCTCGCTCGGCTTGCAGCAGCAGCGCTTGCGGGTCACCCGCGAGTTTGCCGGCGGCCAGCAGATCGGTTTTGCTGAACGTTTCGAGGCTCGACAGGCTCGGGCGCAAGGTGTCGCCCAATGCTGTCGGCAGTTCACTGAGTTCCTGCTGCAAGCCATCTATCGCCTGACTGGCGCTGCTCAGGCGCAAGGCATCGCCACTGGACAAGTAGTCCTCGACGTTGCGCGCCACTTGATTTTGAAACTGCTGAGACAGACTGAGGTAACGTTCCATCAGCAGATAGGGCCGCTCCAGGGCTTTTTGTGACCACCAGAGTGTGACGCTGAGGGCCACGCACACGGCGACGAGCAGGAGGGTGTTGAGGTTGGTCAGCAGCTTCAGGCGCATAAAGGGTCTACCAACGGCAGAATGGTAAGCGCCTGAATTTATTGCGTTTGTGTTACAGCGTTATGACCGAACCAGTGGATTCCGGTGAAAAGGTGGCACTTTGCTTTGATTGCCTAGCCGCCTGTACGCGGTTGCGTCCCGCATCTTTGGCGCGGTACAGCGCCTCGTCCGCTTGGCTGGCCATCATCAGGCTGTCGGAGTCTTCGCGCAGGTCCACGACCCCGGCGCTGAATGTGCACCAAAGATCTTGTGGCTGGGCCGGGTAGTGAATCTCGGCAAAGCGCTGACGGATTTCGTCGAGTACCTTGTGGGCCGATTCGATATCGGTGTCTGGCATGACGATGGCGAACTCTTCACCGCCGTAGCGGCCAATGAAGTCAGTTTTGCGCAGTCGTTGCTTGAGGAACAGCGCCAGGCTTTTGATCACCCGGTCGCCCATCGGATGGCCGTGGCTGTCGTTGACTCGTTTGAAATGGTCGATGTCGAGCATCGCAAAGCTCAGTGGCTTGTTCTCACGGCGGGCGCGGAACGTGCAGTCCTCAAGCAGTTGCAGAATGTGGGTGTGGTTGTACAAACCGGTGAGGCTGTCGCGAACCATTCTTGCTTTGAGGTTACGCGCCCGAGCTGCACGGTTGCGCACGGTGGTGATGAGATGTCGTGGCTTGATCGGCTTGGTCAGGAAGTCGTCGCCGCCTTCACTCATTGCGTCGAGCTGTTTATCCAGATCGTCTTCGGCCGACAGGTAAATGATCGGTACGCTGACGTAACGATCATTGTGGCGGATAACTTTCGCCAATTCGGTGCCGGTGCAGGCGGGCATGTACATGTCGAGAATGATCAGGTCAGGCTGAAAATCCGCCAGTTCGGCCATGGCCTGGATCGGTTCAATCAAGGTTCGGGTGACGATGCCGGCGCTATTCAGTAGGCGCTCGGTGTGCAAGGCCTGGGCTCGTGAGTCATCAATGATCAGCACTTTATAAGGTTCGTACTGGGCGACGCAGGTCAGGACTTCGATTTTTTCCAGCAGGCTCGAGGCTTCGAGGGTGCCGGTGAGGAACTCCTGGCCACCGGCGCGCACGGCGGCGAGTCGGGTAGGGGTGTCGGTTTCATGCAGGCTGAAGAACAGCAGCGGCAACGGTTCGTCCAGACCAACCTGGGCTTCGGCAGCCAGTTTCAGGCCAATCCCCGTGCCGCTGAAGTCCACGTCCATGACGATTGCAGCTGGCAGGCGCTCGACCATTGAGGCGCGAAATGCTGCGACGCTGTCGAGGGACTGGGCGCTGAGCCCGAAGAACTCCAGTTGTTTGGCCAGGCGCTCGGCACGGTCATGATCCTGCAGCATCACGTAGATTGGCTTGCGCAGGGGCGGCAGGAAGGTTTGATCAAGATGATCGCCATGGCGCAGACCGGTGCGGGACAGGCGCTGCATCAAGCGATTAAGGTCGGTGATCAGGCCGCTGCTCAAGCGTCCGCGATTAGCGTCCACGGCCTCTAGCGATTGGCCGATATGGCGCGCCAGTTGACAGTGTTCCGGTTGTTCGAAGCGCTCGGCAAAGCGCAGCAGGCGCAGGTTAGCCTCGCTCAGTTCGGACAAATCGGTGGTGGACCACTCACTGCGTTGCAGGCGCTGCCATATCTCAAGAATTTGACGTGCTTGATGAATTACCCGCTGGGCAAAATGGTGCTTGAGGCGCTCACGGCTGGGGTCTTCTGGCTCGGTCATATCCTGACTACTAGTTAGGGTGCATGCTGAGATCGACTGGTGGCTCTATGCTAGCAGTTCTTTTCGGTCGTATGAGTGTCGTATATCAATAATATGTAAAGCGACATCATTCAGTTTGTGACTGGCAGGTATTGTTTAATAGGCCGCTGGCGGACTGATCCTGGCACGTAGAGTGTTGCAGGACCGTTCCTATTGGTTTCAACGCAATATCCTTACCTCTTGAGAGTGTTGTCCGTCAGGCAATTCTGATTTTCCTTCGGCATGATTCGGACTGGCGTTGCCGCTGTTAGGGTTCAGGGACTCCCCTGGAAGCCGTTCACTAATCATGACCCTGTGTTTCAAAGAGCAACCTTGCGATAAACAGCGCCTTAGCCACAACAGCACCCCTGTGGCTGACTGTGAATGCAAAGAAGTGCGGCTTTATGGCAGTAAAACCTTGGTCACTGATGTGCCGATTCTTACGTGCTCAGGCCTCTGGCGTCACTACCAGCGCGAGGCAGAGGAGATTGTTGCACCGAATGGGATATTGATCGTCGATTCGCTGGCACGTAATCGAGCGATTAATGCTGCTTACGCTCGATTGTGGCTACACGATCCGCGATTTCAATGGGCCGCGCTGGCGGCATTTGCCTCCAAACAGGTCGGCTGCGGATTGCTGCATGCGGCAGACAGCGTCGAACGTATTCGCGACGAGCGTGATACTCGGCAGCGTATGCTTGGCCAACGACGTGGTCTCGGCCTGCATACGCCCGGCCGGAAGTCTGAGCATGCCGAGGCAATGCGCGACTATAAGGACGCGGCTGCACGCAATCCTTTCCCCTCTTTGGATCTCCACTCAGCAGGGGAAGATCTGTCGCTGGTGCAACAACAATTGCGCCACGTACACGACATGATGGCGTTGGGTAATACCACCTTGTTTCTGGATGTTTTTCCGCTGCACGCCTTTTATGCCAAGCGCGGGTTCAAGGAACTGGATCAGTGCCTAGGCGCGCGAGCGGGAATTTACGGGCATCCGACGTTCCCGGTGCTTTGGCCGGTCGGCCAAGGGAAGCTCACTTTTGGGCGAGATTACACCGAGGTTTTGCAAGCCTTTGCGGCTTTAGAGTCCGGTGATCTGGCCGGCAGCGTGGAGCTTCTCGCGTGGCACGAGCAGTACAACATCCTCCAGCCAGCAATTTACAAGGACCGCCAATTGGTGGCCTTGCTGCGTGGCAACCATGCCTCCTACGTGACCGGTTTTCCTTCCGGCGTGGCCCAGGCAATCGAGTTGACGCTCACCAGCCAATGCCAGCGTGTTGAGGATGGCCGCACCATTGGTTTTGATAACCACCCGCTGGCAGACTTGTCGGACATCAATCAACGAATGCCTTTTGTGCTGCGGGCTGCAGCCCGCTTCGACGAGATGTTGCGGGACGCAAACCAGTCTTCGTTGGAACACTCTATTCGGGAGATTGCGGCGGGGGGCGGGCAGTCATGACCTTGTCGTGGCTCGCGGGGCGAGGTTGGCGGCAGGCATTGCTGATTATTTTCAGTGTGTTCGCGGTGTGTTGGGCAATTGACGTGCTCTCGGATGATCCTGAAATCGCTCTGGAAATGGGCGGTACCTACGAAGACCTGCACAAGCGTTCTTCCGCTTCCTTTAGCCCGTTGATACGCGGGCATTCCTGGTCCGGTATTCCCGCGACCGATGCGCGATTGCGTTTCATCGACCCGCAGTACGCATTCGTTACGCCCCTGGCGCGCTTTTTCGCTGTTGGATTTGACGACAACGTGATTAGAAGCATCCGCATGTCCCCCCAAGTCGAGCCGCTGTTGCTCGATGATGCCTTGAAGGTTGCGCTGGATTTGCAGGAGCAGTGGCGTCAGGGCGGATGGCGGGTTGCCGGACCGAGAATCTATCCGCCCTTTGCCGACACACCGGCATGGCGGACGCGGTTACAAGACGTAAACCTGGACGGAAAAACCTACTGGAAGGCGGGTGAAAAATACCAGGTTGCGATGTACATGAACCGTTTTAAGGACGACAAGCGCCCTAACGAAGAGCGCTATCTGATTACCCTCTCGATAGGCAAGCCGTGGACATCTTTCGATGCTGATGAGTGAGCCGGGAGTGAGCCTGCGATCCCGCCACCCCAATGGTGGGCGACCAATATCAGACGCTGCTGCGTCTGGGACGACTCAAAGCCCCCGGATATCCCACCGAAGAACGCTGCTTCATCAGCCTGGCACTCGCTAAACCCTGGGTACCTGTCGATGAAATCGAAGACCAAGCCGATCCCGTGATTTTTAGCCTCCAACCCCAGTAACAAGGAACCCCGCCATGCCAACCCCTGCCTTCATGACTCTCCTTGGTGAAACACAAGGTCTTATTAGCGCCGGCGCCTTCACCGAAGCATCGGTGGGTAACATTTACCAGTTGGGGCGTGAGGACCAGATCATGATTCAGGCCCTGAGCCATGGCATTTTTGTACCCAGAGGTTCGGGCGCGGGCTGCCGGATGCACAAGCCCTTGATCATCACCAAGGCGATCGACAAGTCTTCGCCGCTGATCAATATCGCGTTGTGTTCCGGGGAGCTGCTCAGTAAGTGTCGTGTCGAGTGGTATCGCACCTCGGCTCACGGCACGCAGGAACATTTCTACACGATGGAGCTGGAGGACGCGGTGATCATCGGCGCCGAAATACTCATGCCGCATTGTCAGGACCCCGGCACCGCTCACCTGACTCAGCTGGAAAAGGTCCACTTCAGTTACCGGCGCATCTGTTGGCGGCATGAAATCAGCCGGACCATGGGTTCCGATGAGTGGAGTACCGAGGCACAGGCATGAGGCTGATCAATACGTTCCAGCTGTGCGCTTGGGAACGCCAGCAGGCGTATTCCAGCGAGGAAGCCGTGGAACATGTTCGCCAGGCCTTGCACGATCACCCACCCATCGCAGGCCTCGACGAGTTGCGTGCTGGCTTGCTGATCGATATCGACAGCGAGGTGCTTGATCAGGTTGAGCGCGGTGAGTGGTGTTTGATCAAGCCTGAAGCTGACTACGGTGACTGGGTGATGCCGGTGCGGACCTTTGATCAAAAAATCATGCTGTTGATGAAGAATCCGCCCGTCCAGCCCTCACGATCTCCAAGGATTTTCCGTCTCGTTGACAGCGTAACGGGGGAACCGCTGGAGCGGCAGCGTTACATCGCGACCTTGGACGGGCAGGCCGTCCAGCGCTCTACCGATGGTGAAGGCATTGCTCATCTTTTTACGCCGGACGAAGTGCGGCAAATTTCCATGGAGGTCATAGGCGCTAGCGCGAGCATGGACGTTTGAGTTCATTGGCATCCATTGCGGCCAGTGAGTCGGTAATTTTTCAGGATTACCCCTACGGCGGGTGCCGGCCAAAGGCACGTTGTTGTATGGTTGTGGTCGAATCGACGAACTCAAGTGATTGAAAGGATATCGCCATGCTGGACTGGAAGAACCGCGCGGGCAGTGCGCCTGAACGTGCCGCTGAACCGAAATCGGCCACCCGCAGTTACTTTGGTGGCCTGTTGTTCAGTCGGGCACTGGCCACTCTGATTGGCCTTTATCTGTTACTGACCATTGGCCTGGGCATTTACTGGAGCGAGGAGCCTGCGCTATTTCCGGTCCAGCAGAACGCCCAGATGGCCGCCGAGAAAGACGGTCGACAGATGGTCGTCGGGTACACCACGGTAGAAACCCTCAAAGCCGTGGCTGGCACGTTGCTAAACAAGCCGGGCGGCTATATTTCCAACGACCGTTTCCCGCCGGGCCTATGGCTGGACAACATGCCGAGCTGGGAATATGGGGTGCTGGTCCAGGTTCGTGACCTGACGCGTGCTTTGCGTAAAGACTTTGCCCGTTCGCAGTCGCAATCCGCAGAAGATACCGATTTGGCCAAGGCCGAGCCACGCTTCAACTTCGATAACAAGAGCTGGGTTTTGCCGTCCAGTGAGTCGGAGTATCAGGAAGGTATCAATTCCTTGAGCCGCTATCAGGCGCGCCTGTCCGACCCTGCGCAGAAAAATGCCTTGTTCTACGCTCGCGCTGACAACCTCAACAACTGGTTGGGCGATGTCGGCACCCGCTTGGGTTCGCTGTCGCAACGGCTGTCGGCGAGTGTTGGTCGGGTCAAACTCAATACGTCGCTGAAAACCGAAGTCGTGGTTCCAGGTCAGGTGCCGCAAGTTGACGAAGAAATCGTCGAAACCCCGTGGTTGCAAATCGATAACGTGTTCTACGAAGCGCGTGGCCAGGCTTGGGCGTTGTCCCATCTGCTAAGGGCTATCGAGGTCGATTTTGCCGATGTGCTGGCCAAGAAGAACGCCACGGTCAGCGTGCGCCAGATCATTCGTGAACTGGAAGCGTCGCAACAGCCGGTCTGGAGCCCGATGATCCTTAACGGCAGCGGCTTCGGCATCCTCGCCAACCACTCGCTGGTCATGGCTAATTACATCTCCCGGGCGAACGCCGCAGTGATCGATCTGCGTCAGTTGCTCAATCAAGGTTGAGCCATGACCGATAACACCCGAGAGGCCGCACACCGCGCAGCCTCCGACGCCGAACAGATCGCTTGGGTCGACGAGCAGGACAATCTGCTCGGCGCCCTGGTGCGCAGTGACCTGCGCGAGCGCGGGCTGATCGGGCGCGGCACCTACATCATGCTGTTCAATTCGGTCGGTGAGCTGTGCGTGCATCGACGTACCTTGAGCAAAGCCATCTATCCCGGTTTTTGGGATGTGGCCGCGGGAGGCATGGTGCTTGCGACCGAGACCTACGCCGAATCGGCGGCCCGTGAGCTGGAAGAGGAACTGGGGGTGAGCGGTGTTGAGCTGACGGCTCATGACCATTTCTTCTTTGAAGACACTGGTAATCGCCTGTGGTGTTCGGCGTTTTCGGCCGTGTGGGACGGGCCTCTGGTCCTTCAGCCTGAAGAAGTGCTCGAGGCGCGCTTTGTCACCATTGATCAAGTCATGCAGGAAATCACGCACAAGCCTTATTGCCCGGACTCTCTGGCCGCGTTGAAGCGCTATCTTCGAGCGCGTGAACAGCACGTCGCAAAAGAGGCATAAATTGGCGCCGATTGGCTCTTAGCAAGTCGGCTTTTTGCCGTTACACTGCGCGACCTTTTAAAACTGGACCGTCAATGTACGGTGCAGTAGCGCTGCCCCTGCCTGAGTGGGGCTTCGCGGTCGATGGCATCTGCCCCAGTTGCCGCGATCAGTCTTTGTCCTCCCAAGAGGATTGCCGGTGGCCAAAAAAGCCGCATCCTTCGCCGCCCTTGGTGGCCTGGTATTTTCTACTGACGCAGGTCGTCACTGCCCCGATTGCAGCAAACCGGTGGACGCCTGCGTCTGCAAGCAGACCATTATCCCGGCCGGCGACGGCGTCGCTCGTGTGCGCCGCGAAAGCAAGGGCCGTGGTGGCAAGACGGTGACGACCATCACCGGCGTGCCGTTGGCAGAAGATGCGCTCAAAGACCTGGCCACTGCGTTGAAGAAGCGTTGTGGAACGGGGGGTGCGTTGAAAGACGGGATCATCGAGATCCAGGGCGATCATGTCGAGCTACTCTTGGCGGAACTGATCAAGCAGGGTTTCAAAGCGAAGAAGTCCGGCGGCTAGCAGCCTCTGTGAAAACCACCCTCGGCTTGATCCAGTCCTGACTCTATTTTGGCCTGGCGTCGTCTACATGGTTTTCACAGAGCCTGTTTTGACCGGTTTCTAAACTCAGCGCTGCAACCGGGGTCTATCCCCTCGTCGCAGACTAATCGTCATTTTTATCCTTTAGACTGCGCCGGCCTGAACCCAGGCGACGCTTTATGACTTCTTTATAGGGGACTTCAATGTCCGTAAGACGCACACGCAAAGACGATGGCAGCCAATGGACAGTTGCGGACAGCCGCAGCGTTTACGGGATTCGCCATTGGGGGGCCGGGTATTTCGCGATCAGTGACGCCGGTCGCGTCGAAGTTCGTCCGAACGGTCCGACCAGTTCGCCTATCGACCTGTTCGAGCAAGTCGACCAGTTGCGTAAAAGCGGCTTGTCCTTGCCATTGCTGGTGCGATTCCCCGATATCCTGCAAGACCGCGTGCGTCAGTTGACCGGCGCTTTCGATGCGAACATCGAACGTCTGGAATACCAGAGCAAGTACACCGCGCTGTACCCGATCAAGGTGAACCAGCAAGAAGCGGTGATTGAAAACATCATTGCCACCCAGGACGTGTCCATCGGTCTGGAAGCTGGCTCCAAGCCCGAGCTGCTCGCCGTGTTGGCCTTGGCGCCCAAGGGCGGCACCATCGTCTGCAACGGTTACAAGGACCGCGAGTTCATCCGCCTGGCCTTGATCGGGCAGAAGCTGGGTCACAACGTATTCATCGTCATCGAGAAAGAATCCGAAGTCGGTCTGGTGATCGAGGAAGCGGCGGCGCTCAAGGTCAAGCCGCAGGTCGGCCTGCGCGTCCGTCTGTCGTCCCTGGCGTCGTCCAAATGGGCTGACACGGGTGGCGAAAAATCCAAATTCGGCCTGTCGGCGGCGCAGTTGCTGTCGGTAGTCGAGCGCTTTCGCGCGGCGGGTCTGGATCAAGGCATTCGCCTGTTGCACTTCCACATGGGGTCTCAGATTGCCAACCTGGCGGATTACCAGCACGGCTTCAAGGAAGCGATCCGCTACTACGGCGAACTGCGCAACCTTGGCCTGCCAGTGGACCATATCGACGTCGGCGGCGGTCTGGGTGTCGACTACGACGGTACGCATTCGCGTAACGCCAGTTCGATCAACTACGACATGGACGACTACGCCGGTGTCGTGGTTGGGATGCTCAAGGAATTCTGCGATGCGCAGAACCTGCCGCACCCCAATATCTTCTCCGAGAGCGGCCGCTCCCTGACTGCCCACCATGCCATGCTGGTGGTCCAGGTGACCGACGTTGAGAAACATAACGACGACGTGCCGCAGATCGATAACAAGGAAGAACTGCCGGAAACCGTGCAGTGGCTGGTCGATCTGTTGGGCCCCACTGACATCGAGATGGTCACCGAGACCTACTGGCGCGCCACTCACTACATGAGCGACATCGCCACCCAGTACGCCGATGGCAAGTTGACCCTGGCCGAAAAAGCCTTGGCCGAGCAGTGCTACTTCGCCGTGTGCCGCCGCCTGCATAACTCATTGAAGGCCCGTCAGCGCTCCCACCGTCAGGTGCTCGACGAACTCAACGACAAGCTCGCCGACAAGTACATCTGCAATTTTTCGGTGTTCCAGAGCTTGCCGGATACTTGGGCCATCGGCCAAGTGTTGCCGATCCTGCCGCTGCACCGTCTCGACGAAGAGCCGATGCGCCGTGCGGTGCTGCAAGACCTTACGTGCGACTCCGACGGTAAGATCAAGCAGTACGTCGATGAGCAGAGCATCGAAACCAGCCTGCCGGTACACGGATTGAACGACGGCGAAGACTATTTGTTGGGAATCTTCCTGGTGGGTGCCTATCAGGAAATTCTGGGCGATATGCACAACCTGTTCGGTGACACTGACTCGGTCAACATCTATCAGAACGCCGACGGCAGTGTGTATCACGCCGGTATTGAAACCCACGACACGATCGAAGACATGCTGCGCTACGTGCATTTGTCGCCGGAAGAGCTGATGACTCACTACCGCGACAAGTGCGCCAGTGCACGCATTACACCTGCTGAGCGAACCCAGTTCCTCGACGCGCTGCGTCTGGGCCTGACCCGCTCGTCTTACCTGTCTTCTTGAGATAGGTTTTTGTTCTCATCGGGTTGTCTGAAAATGTACCGTTTGCTGCGGAAATTTCAGAGAACCTGATGCGATACCTCTTTTTTTTTCAATGAAATACCTGGCATCGCAAACTATTAAAGTGATGCGGTCCTCTTTTTGTGTAGGTCATTTCCTAAGTTGTACTTCGGCACTCTACTCAGCCTTGTCTCTCAGCGAGAATCTCCGGCCGTCCCTCCTGTAGAGAATCGCCGATGTTCGATCCAGTCAACGAGCCTTCATTTCGTCTGGATATAGCGGGTCTGCCTGACCCCTTTGAGGTCTTGGCCTTTACCGGTAGTGAAGCCATCAGCGAACCGTTCCTGTTCGATGTGGATTTGCTGATCAATGACCTGACGCTCGACCTCGCAAGTTTGCTGTACCGCCCGGCGTTCTTGCATTTCGGTGCCGCGGGAAATGGTATTCACGGACACTTGTATGAACTCGTCCAGCGAGCGCATGGCGCCAGCGCCGGGCTTTGCCGAGTGCGACTGGAGCCAGCACTGGCTTCTTTATCCCAGCGTTTCACTCAGCGCGTGTTCAGCGGACGCTCCGTACCGCAGATACTCAGTCAGGTGCTCAGGGAACACGGTATTGCGGGCAAGGACCGACGGTTTGAGCTGACGAACGACTACCCTCCCCGTGATTTCTGCACACAGTACCGGGAGTCGGATTTGCAGTTTCTCCAGCGGTTGTGTGCCGAGGAGCGGCTTCATTACTACTTCGAACATCGTCTGCGTGGGCACTGCCTGGTCTTCGGCGACGGCGAAAGAGCCTTTTGCCTGGGTGACGCGTTGCTCTTTCAGGCCGCGAGCAAGGACGGCGACCTGTGCCGGTTCAACGTGCAGAAACGCACGCAAACCGATTGTCTGGAGGCGCAAGCCACGCAAATCGCGCAGGTTGCCGAAGGCCAGACGGGGCTGGAGACCCTGCGCAGCGGTCGGGTAATGGGGTTATCCGGGCATCCGTGTTCCGAGTGGAACGCTCTCTGGCTGCTCACCCGAGTCGAGCATCAAGCGGACGCGGGGTTGAGGCCTGCCTATCACAACCGAATTTATGCCGTGCCTTGGGGCGCCTCATTCCTCACCCCGTTTGTGGGTGCGAAGCCCGACATGCAAAGCCTGCAAAGGGCATGGGTGGTAGAGGTCGATGAGTCGCCACCCGATCCCTCCCGGCCGGTTGCCGTGCAGTTTGACTGGCTCTACCAGGGTGAAGGCGCTAGGCCGAGCCACTGCTGGCTGTCTTTGGCGCCTTCACTGTGCAACGACGGTGTATCGCCACTGGCGGCAGGCTGCGAAGTGGTGGTGAATTTCATTGAGGGTGATCCGGATCAGCCACTGATCACCGGGGTTTTTCACCGCATGTCATCGCTCGACAAACCGCCGACTTGCGCCCCGTTGCCCGTCAGTTTAGAAAATGAGGGGCTGGGCCTGCTGGGCCTGCTGCGTGCGAGTGAGCC
This sequence comes from Pseudomonas sp. DC1.2, assembly GCF_034351645.1. Classification (NCBI taxonomy): domain Bacteria; kingdom Pseudomonadati; phylum Pseudomonadota; class Gammaproteobacteria; order Pseudomonadales; family Pseudomonadaceae; genus Pseudomonas; species Pseudomonas sp. DC1.2. The sequence goes on from NZ_CP133782.1 coordinate 646,552, forward strand.
CTTGGTGCTGCTGTGCCTGCTACCCGGCGGAGGCAGTTTCAATCATTGCGTGCAGGCCGTCTGTGTCTGTCGGGCGGCAACGCAACTCGGTCAGAGTGGTGTCGCATGATTTCCCTCCAGGCACGTGACCCTGTCGCGCAATGGGTGTTGCTGGATGTGCCGGGAACTGCGCAGGCAGCGGCCCGGTTACGCCGCGAGTTTGCCCATGCCCGAGGCTATTGGCTGTTCGAGGGCACCGAGTGGCACGCCGTGCGTGAACATGGGCCGTTGCTGGTGGATTTGCGCACCTGCCCGGTACTCGCCGACCTATGCTTCAGCGAGCCAGAGGCATGGCGTGGATTGCTGATGGTCAGCGAGGCGCCGTCGCTGCCACTGCTGGAGCATTTGCGCCGCATGCTGACCGTGACCTTTGGCCTGCATCACCGAGCCCTGTTGAGCTATTACAACCCGCACACCGCGAGTTATTTTTTTGATGCCTGCGATGCGCTTGAGCTGAGTCGCTGGCTGGGGCCGATCAGGCAGTTGTGCTGGTTCGGCGGAACCTGGGCCGATCAGGCCATCGGCAGTCAGGGCTGGCAGCAGTTGCACAATCCCGGGCTGGCGGTCAGTCCGTTGGCGATTGAAGAAAACCTCAGCGCCGGTCAGCGGGAAAAATTGCAAACCTGTGTGCTTGAGCAACATGCCTGTCACTGGAGTCGATCGACAGGGACCGATTACGCTGCCCTGTGGTCCCATCTTCAGGAAGGCCTGGCGCAAGGATTCAGTGAGCGAACGGTACTGGATGACTGGTTGTGGCTACGCTTGCAGTATCCCCAAGCTGAACTGATGCAATCGCTGCCCGGACAAACCCCACTGGAACGCCTCGAAAGACTGCGCATTGGGTGGCAGAACGATCAACCCCGAACATGAGGTCTTACATTGATGGCGAACAGGATTTGGCGGTTGTTCAGTTTGGTAGCAGGTGGGGTGGTGTTGGCTGCGTTGACCGCGTGTTCACCGCTGAAAATGCTCAATGCGCTGACTCCGCAAGGCTCCTTCGACAAGACGGAGGGTATTTCCTATGGCAGTGATCCGCGGCAAAAACTCGATGTGTATGTGCCCCGGCATCCGATGGCAAACGCCCCGGTGGTGGTTTTCTTTTATGGCGGCAGTTGGAACAGCGGTTCACGTAGCGATTACAGCTTTGTCGGCGAGGCCTTGGCGTCCCGCGGAATCGTCGCGGTCCTGGCGGACTATCGACTGTATCCGCAGGTACGTTACCCCCTGTTTCTTGAGGATGGCGCCCGCGCCGTGGCATGGACCCATGAGCATATTCGGCAGTTCTCCGGTAACCCCCAGCGGCTGTACTTGATGGGGCACAGCTCGGGCGCCTACAACGTGGCGATGCTGGCACTCGATCCGACGTTGCTGGGCGCGGTGGGCATGTCGCCACATGACCTCAGTGGCTGGATCGGCCTGGCGGGGCCGTATGACTTCTTGCCGATCAATAATCGTGACGTGCGCCCGGTGTTTTTCTGGCCCGACTCACCCCCGCAGTCCCAGCCGATCAATCACGTCAGTCGCGGCGCTCCGCCGGCCCTGCTGATGGCCTCAAGGGATGATGACCTGGTCAATCCGACGCGCAACACCGGTGGGCTCGCGCAGAAACTGCGGGAGGCCGGGGTGCCGGTCCAGGATTTGTATTTCTCGCGCACCAGCCACGCGACGTTGGTGGCAACGCTGTCCCGGCCCATGCGTCGTCTGGCGCCCGTGCTGGACGAGGTGACAGGTTTCGTCAGGGACACGCCGACTCAATAAGCTTTGCCCGCAAACCAGCCGTCGTTCTTGCGCAGGTGCCAGGCGATGGCTGACAGCGTAAGGCTGCGCAGCAACATGAACAGCAAAAACGTTATCCACAACCCATGGTTGCCCAACCCTTGCAGCGCCCAGGCAAAGGGCAGTAACAGCAGCACCGTTAACAGCATGCCGTTGCGCATCTCCTTGGCGCGGGTGGCACCGATGAACAGCCCGTCCAGCAGGTAGCTCCATACGGCGATCAAGGGCAGGGCGGCGAGGTAGGGCAGGTAGACGAATGCGGTGTCGCGCACACTCTGGATGTTGGTCTGCATCTCAATGAACAGGTGTCCGGCGAACAGAAACAGCAGGGCAAACCCCACGCTTGCCAGTAACGACCAGCCGCAGGCCACGACCAGTGAACGGCGCAGCGCTTTACGGTCGCGAGCACCGATGGCATGCCCGCACAGCGCTTCGACGGCATGGGCCAGGCCATCGAGGGCGTGGGCGGTCAGCAGCAAACCATTGAGTAGCAGCGCGTTGGCGGCGACCGTAGCGTCACCCAGCCGCGCGCCTTGTACGGTGATCAGGAAAAACACCGATTGCAGCGCCAGACTACGAATGAAGATGTCGCGGTTGACCGCGAGCAGCGGCCGCCAGCTCTGCCACAAGGCCAGGGCGGCCCAGGCAATGTGGCCGGGATAGGCCCGCAGCGCCTTGCGCGTCAGGACCAGACCGACCAGTGCGCCGGTCCACTCGGCGATCACCGAAGCCCGAGCAGCGCCGACCACCCCCCAATCCAGTCCGAGGACAAACCACAGGTTCAACGCAATGTTCACCAAGTTAGTGCTCAGCAGAATCGCCAGCGGTGCCCGTGCGTTCTGAGTCCCGAGGAACCAGCCCACCAAGGCATAACTGGCCAGAGCTGCCGGCAAGCCGAACAACCGGGTGTGGAAGAACTCGCGGGTCAACTGGTCGAGTTCCGCCGAGGGTTGCATGAAGTGCAGCGCGACGCCGCTCAGCGGCACGCCCAGCGCCCCGAGTAGAATGGCCAGCCCCATGGACAGCAACAGCCCCTGCAAGAGAATCTGCCGCAGCGCAGCCCCATCTTCGCGCCCGGCTGCCTGCGCGGCGAACCCGGTGGAGCCCATGCGCAGAAAGCCCATGGCCCACGCGAGAAATGTATACAGACTCGCCCCAACGGCCACGGCACCCAACTGATGGGCATGGGGCAAGTGCCCGATAACGGTGCTGTCGACCAGCGCCACCAGTGGTACGGAAATACTCGACAGAATCATCGGCGCAGCGAGCGCCCAGACCCGGCGATGGGTAGGGCGGTCGCGCCAGTCGGCGATCAGGTTGGTCATGCGGGCTCCTTGGAGGAGCGAGGATTGTAGCGACACATCGGGCAGGCGCCGCGACCTATTATGAAATGGACGGTGCTAGTGAATGATCCAGCTCAGCAACCACAGGCCCAGCAGCAACCAGATGACCCCGGCGATGATCGATGCATTCATGAACGCTCGAATCGCCGACCACAGCAGCATCAGCCCGAGAATCAACGCGACGATGCTGATGATCGACGTGTCCATGCCCAATGCGCGGGACAGCCCTTCGACAAAGTTGCCGCCGGCATGGCTAAGGATAGTGAATAGGCCACTGAGGCCGTCGACGATAAAGCGAATGACCGAACCGATTGCCTGGCCGAGCCATTCGAAGAAACTTTCTACCTGCATGTGGGTGTCCTGATGAAAGAGGTGGCAGGGTTGCCGGACCTGAGCCTTTGGCCATTGATCGCGGTGCCGAGTTCCCTGCAAGCATAGAGGGTTTGGATCGTTCCTACGCTAGCGCGTGTCAAAGCCCTACCGAACACGCTTGGGACGCGCAGCCCCTTCGCTGGATTCCTGCGCATAGCGGGGCAACGATCAGCGCCACTTGCCTTCATCCGCCATCCCCACGAAGCTATACGCCTTCAGGAGAGCCCGATGAACCTTGTTGAACTGACCGAACGCCTGCACACCCTCCGTGACCGCAATGACTGGCGGCCCTTTCACAGCCCGAAAAATCTGGCCATGGCGGCAAGCGTGGAAATGTCCGAGCTGGTGGAGATCTTCCAATGGCTGACCGAAGACCAATCGCGTCGGTTACCGGCAGACAAACTCGCCCACGCCGGGCAGGAAATCGGCGATATCGTGCTCTATCTATTACTGATGTGCAGCGAGTTGGGGTTGGACATGAATGAAGTGGTGCGCAGCAAACTCGCGGACAGCGAACGGCGGTTCAGCTGATGGGGGATCGTCATTTCGATCAGTTGGCGACCCGCTTCGCCGAAAAAATCTATGGCGGTGCCAAAGGCGCAATCCGTCTGGCGGTGCTTCAGGCCGACCTGGCCGAAACCCTGCCTGATCGACCGCTGCGAGTGCTGGACATCGGCGCCGGTCTTGGCCACATGTCGTTATGGCTGGCCCAACGCGGTCATGACGTCACCTTGGCCGAACCCGCGGCGCCGATGCTCGAAGGCGCCCGCCAACGTTTCGCTGACGCCGGCCAGACCGCAACGTTCATTCAGGCGCCCTGGCAGGAACTGCTCGGCCAACTCACCGAACCTTACGACCTGGTGCTGTGCCACGCCGTGCTGGAATGGCTGGCCGAACCTCATGCGATCCTGCCGGTATTGCATCAACTGACGACGAAAGACGGCTGGTTGTCCCTGGCGTTCTACAACCGCGATGCGCTGATTTACCGCAACTTGCTCAAGGGCCATTTTCGTAAGATGCGCAAGAATGACATGGCCGGAGAGAAACAGAGCCTGACGCCGCAGCAGCCGCTTGATCCACGGGAACTGGCGGCGCAGCTTGAGGGCTTGTGGCAGGTTGAAACCCAGAGTGGGGTGCGGGTTTTTCACGACTACATGCCGGTAGAATTCCAGGCCCGCGCCGAACTGGTGGACTTGCTGGAAATGGAACTGGCGCACCGCCGTCACCCAGGTTTTGCCGGGCTTGGGCGTTACTTGCACTGGATTTGCCGGCCGGTTTGATCGGAGAGCGAAATGAAAGCGCGTTCAGGTTTACTGCTGATCTGTCTGGGGTTGGCGGCCTGCGAGGGCAGCAACCCGTACATTGCCACGTCCAACCCTTTGCCGCCGGCACCACCGCAGGCGGCCAACACGTTTGATCGCAGTGCCTACCCGGCGGCGCCGCGCGACTACGCACGTTATCGCAGTTGGGCCTGGCTCAATGGGCGCCTGCCGCCAGGCAGTGCTTGGGCGGACTCGGCCCAGATTGCCGAAGCCGTTGGCAACGCCCTCGATCAGCGTGGCTTGCGTCCGTTGCATGACAATCGCCCGGCTGACGTGTTCGTCAGCGCCGACCTGCACCTGGAAACCCGTCTGCGTCAGGTTCAGGACGATTACGGTTACGGCGGCTCTGGCGGTTACAACCGCTACGGGAATGGCTACGGCATGTACAACACAGTGCCGATTGTTCGCACCTACCAGGAACAGGTCGTAGTGGTGCGGGTCGATCTGTTCGACGCGGGCTCCGGGCAACCGGTGTGGAGTGCCAGCGCCGAAACGGCCAACCAGGGCAAGCAGAGTGAGCGTGCCGATGCCATCCGCGAAGCTGTCGAAAAAGCCCTGTCGGCGTATCCTCCCAGTTAGTTTGTGCCGTTCAGAGGCACTGCACAGGTTCATGTTTTCAACCGGAGAAAACCCATGTTCCGCCGTCTCGCTCTATTGGCTATGGCCGCGCTGCTCAGTGCTTGCGCGGGCAATCAGGTCAACCATGATTTTGATGCCAGCCGCGACTTCGCGGCTTATCGCAGTTGGAGCTGGAAAGAACCTGCGCTGCAATACCGCCCTGATGATCCACGGATCCGCAGCGACCTGACCGAACAGCGCATTCGCCAATCGGTTGCCGATCAGCTGGATCAGCGAGGTTTGCGTCCGGCACCGGCTGGCGCCAAGGGTGATGTGAACGTACAAACCTACCTGATCGTCGAAGACCGCCAGCAACAAGTGACCACCAACTATGGCGGTGGTTGGGGCGGCCCGTGGAATGGTTACTGGGGCGCACCGATGTACAACGAAACCCGCAACATCACCTACAAAGTGGCCACCCTGCAGATTGATGTGCTTGATGGCAAGGACGGCAAACTGGTGTGGCGTGGCAGCGACGAGCAACTGTTCAGCAGCTCGCCGAACCCGACGGATCGCAGCACAGCGATACGTGAAACGGTGAGCCGAATTCTGTCTAACTACCCACCAAAATAAATACGGCGCCCCGAAAGGGCTTTCGATAACGGCTCAGGTGGGTCGCCAGCAACCTGCGCAAGCCGCGTCTACACTGTTTTCATCAATGGAGGCAACGCTCGGCGATGAGCCGGCAAAGGAGTGCGGCATGTCGCCCGGTTCGCAAATTTGCGGCGCTACCCGGCAACGCGGGGCTATCGGTTTGATGGCGGCAATGACGCTGAGCCTGGCGCTGGTGTTGATGCTGCTGGTGATCGACACGGGCCGGCTGTATATGGAGCAGCGCAAATTGCAGCGCGTGGTCGACACGGCCGCGCTGGAGGCTGTCAGTCGCGGTGGTACGTGCCTTCCTGGCCTCACCGCCGCCAGTTACGCCAGTCAAAGTGCAACGCGCAACGGCTTCACCGTTGACGCCAATGACACCCTCTCCACCACCTGCGGCACGCTGCTGACTGCACCCACCGGCCTGCGCACGTTTAACGTTGATGCCACTCAGTCGGTGGCAATTAAAGTGGTTGCCAGCCGCAGCCTCACCACCAGTTTCGCCGGGGCAGTGCAGGCTCTGTTCAGCGGCACGTCGGTCAGTTTGAACACGCAGCTCAATGCCAGTGCGGTGGCGGCCAAACCGCAGTCGAGCATCGCCCAGTTGAGTATTCGCAGCACGCTGGTCAGCGTCAGCACGGCACAGTCAAACATCCTTAATCCGCTGTTTTCAGGGTTGCTAGGGGGTAACGTCAGCCTCACGACAGCAGGCTGGACCGGGTTGCTCAACACCAACATCGACCTGCTCGACTATTTGAACCAGTTGGCGATCAACCTCAACGTCACCGCCGGTAATTACAGCCAGTTGCTCAATACCCAGGCCTCGGTCACTCAGTTGATTCAGGCCGCGGCCACGGTGGTCCAGCTCAACGGAGCAACCGCGGATGTGCTCAGTGCTCTGGGTAATCTGCAAGTGGCGGCGATCAATGCCAGCCCGGTCAAACTGGGCGATATTTTGCAACTGCAAACCGGCACTGCCGCGGCGGGGCTGGACGCCAATATTCAATTACTGCAACTGATGCAAGCGGTGGTGCAACTGGCCAACGCCAACAGTGCCGTGGCCGCCACTTTGCCGGTCAGCGTGCTGGGGCTGGTCAATGTGACCGTGCGGGTCAAGGTGATCGAGCCACCGCAGCTCTCCGCCATCGGTGACCCGGCCCTGGCCAAGGCCAGCCCACTGGGGCCCAATCGTATTTACGTGCGCACAGCTCAGGTGCGCACGATGTTGTCGGTGAACCTGCCGGTCTTAACCGGCGTGCCTGGCCTGGCCAATGCGGTGCTGGGACTGGTAGGGCCATTGACCCCGACCCTCAACGGCCTGCTGGGCCTGAACCTGGCGGCGACGCTCAACTCGGCAGCGTGCCTGCTCGGCGCGGGCTGCCAACAACTTGACCCAATATTGCTGCCGTCGCCCGAAATCGACATCAGCCTCGATGCTGGCGGCGCCATCAGCTATGTGACCGATTACAGCTGTCCGGTCGGCGGCATCACCGGTAGCAAAAGCCTGACCGCTCGTACCGTCAGCTCGATAGCGGACCTCAAACTCGGCACGATCAACCCGGTGAACGCCTTCTCATCATTAGCCGAACCCACCGTCACGCCGCTGCCGCTGATCGATATCGGTATCTGGACTTGCCACCAAGTACTAGGCGTCGGCAGTTGCGGGCCGGCGCGAACCGCCTTCGCCGCCGGCGGCATCGCAATCATGGCTAATACCAGCGTCGGGAATAACACGCAGGATCTGGTGTTTTCCAGTACCACGCCCTTCGCGACGCCGCCGAATCTAAAACTGCCACCGAGTATTATGTCCGTGGCCCCGACCAACAATATTGTGGCCAGCCTCGCCAATACGCTGTCGGGTATCAATCTGGTTGTCTATCAACCGGTGGGGGGTAACCCGCTGGGAGCGGCCGTTGCTGGCGGCGGCAGTCTTATTAACGGCGTCAGCGCTATTCTCCAGCCGTTGATCACCAACCTTGTGAGCCCACTGCTTGATCCGTTGCTGAACAACCTGCTCAATAATCTGGGCATCAACCTGATGGACGTGGACGTTGGCGCCAACATGACTTGCGGCCAGACCGGCGTAGCTTATTTGGTGATTTAAACGTCCAGGATAATCGGCAACTCGATACAGAACCGGGCACCCTCGGTCGAGTTCGAAACACTCAAACGTCCACCCATGTTCTCGACGATGCCATAGCTCACCGATAACCCCAAACCCGTGCCGACACCCACCGGTTTGGTGGTGAAAAACGGTTCGAAAATTCGCTCCAGCAAACGTGCATCGATGCCGCCGCCATTGTCCTCGACCCACAGCCGGACATAACGTTCGTCGCGCTCGGCGTAGAGCGAAATCCACGGTTTTAACTCATGGTCGGTCTCGCGTTTGCTTAGCAACGCGTCACGGGCGTTGACCATCAAATTGATCAGCACCTGTTCGAGTTGATCCACGTAACCTCGCACGTGGACTGTAAAACCGATCTCGCTGACCCGTAAATCCACGCCTTTACCGCGCATGCCTTCGGCTAGCAACGACAGCGTGCCTTCGATCGCATCGGCCGGGTTGAACGGGTGCTGTTCTATTTCCGAGCGACGACCGAATACCCGCATGTGGTCCACCACACGGGCGGCGCGCTGTACCTGCGCGTCGATACGGTTGAGTTTTTCGGTCAGGTAATCGATTTGTATATCGCCATTGCCGAGGCGCTTAAGCACATTGACGATGGCCATGCGCATCACGTTCAGAGGCTGGTTGATTTCATGCGCCAAGCCTGTGGCCATTTCGCCCAGGGTGGCCATTTTCGCGCTTTGCGTGAGTTGTTGCTGGGAACGCCGAACCTCCGTGTTGTCGCGGCCCACCGCTTGCACTTCTACCAATTGCCCTTGTTCGTCGAACACCCCGCGATCTGACCAGACCCACCATGCATGTTCGCGGCCGGGTAATTGCAGGCTGATTTCTGCCGTGTTGACCGGCCGTTCCGGGCTGAGCTGGTGGATCCGCTGGACAAAGGCTTCGCGCTGCTCATCGGACATCCAGCTGCCCAAGTTGACCCCAGGCAGTTGCTCCGGCGCGCACTCCATATACGTTGCCAAGGGCCGGTTGCCGAAGGTCAGTGTCAGGTCAGGCCGGTAGCGGCAAATCATTGCAGGGGAATCTTCGACGAGCATTCGATAACGCTCTTCGCTGTGCTTCACCTGCTCGGCGGCCAGGGTCGCTTCCGTGACGTCAAGCCATAGGCCGACAGCTTCCACCGGCAGCCCGAGGTCGTCGCGCAGCAGCTTGGCTTCGTCCAGTAACCAGTGGTAATCGCCATGGCTGTCGAGCAGGCGATAGCGGGCGCGCACTGTGCCTTCGCGCAGCAGTTGCCGGGTGCGTTCGAAATAGCGGTCGCGGTCGTCAGGGTGGACCCGCTGCGCCAGTGCTTGGGCATTGCAGTCGTTGAGGTTCCAGCCCAGCAATGGTTGAAGGCTGGCGCTGAAAAATGTCGGCAGCAGCGCACCTTCCACATAGCGCTGCACATAGATCACGGCCGGTGAACTGGCGATCAGGTTGTCCAGCCGGGCATGCGCGGCGGTGGCTTGCTGCTGCTGGTTCTTGATATCGCTGATGTCTAGCATGAACCCGACCAGTCGCCGGTGTTCGCCGGCACCGATCGCTTGTCCCTGCAACCTGTACCAGCGCGGGTTCTGTGCCGCGTCGCTGCGGTGCAGGCGCACGCACAGCGTCAACGCCTCGCCTTGTTCTTGCAAGGCCTTGAGCCGGCTGCGCAGTTCTTCACGATCGGTGGGATGGATCTGTAACAGCCAGTCGTCGAACGCCAGCCTGGGATTGTTCAAGGCCAAGGCGCTGGCCAGAGACGGCGCCAGCAACACTTCGTCACTGACATCGAAGGCCTCCCACCAGCCGGTGCCCAGCAGTGCTTGCAACGACTCCATGCGCTCCAGTTGCAGATGATGCTGTTGTTCACGCAAGCGACTGAGCAAAGGACTGGCCAGCGCACTCACCAGCATCAGCCAGTCGCGATCACTCAGGCCAGGCGCAGGCTCCTGCACCGGATAAAAACCGCACAGCAACCATGCGGCGACGCCTCGATCATCGCTGTACGGCACGGCGAAACCCTCGGCGTTGCCGAAGATCGCCTGCACGCGCAGGTGTTCATTCAGGCCATGACGGGCTCCGAGGTGCTGGAGAGTGGTGCCGTTCAGGCTGTCCAGGCTTGTACCCAATCGTTGGCCGTCCTGCCATAAAGACGGGGCGTCATGCGCATTGAACTGGCGGTAAATTTGCCAGCCCTGTTCCTGTTCGTCGAGCAACGCCAGGGCCACGCAGGGCAGGTGCCAGCGCTGGGCGATGGCGTGTAATTGTTCGCCGACGATCACTGGCAATCGAGACAGACTACAGGCACGCAACTGCTCGCTGATCTGTCCGGCCATCCCTTGGCAGGCATCACGGCTGCGCGCCTGCTGGCGTTCGCGTAACAGGTCGGCGATGTCCATCAGTTGCAACAACCACCCTTGGGGCATGGGCTGAACCCAGCCTCGCAGGTGAAGCGTCTGGTCTCCCAGCCCGGAAAAGTCCAAGTCCAGCATCTGCCCCTGCCAATCGGCAGGCGGGCCTTCGAGCGGCAGCGTGCTGTGGGGCAACACATAGTGGTGTAGGTGCAACGGCTGTTCATGGGGCCCGTGTTGAGCCAGCAACAGGCGTAGCGGTCCGGCAATTTGCAACACATGGCCTTCGTGGTCCAACTGCACATGCAGGCCCATGGATTGCGCAGCGATATGTTCGGGCGGATCGGCGGCCAGGGGCGTGCGCTTGAGCAGGCGGCCGAAGAGGTTGTCACTGGATGTCAAAATTGCATGCTCGATGTGGCGCTTAAGGTCGTCGGCAAGTTGGGTACGGTGCCTACCCCTGGCAATACCAGAAACGGGATGACTTGATTCAATTTGCTGGTGGGGTAATTCACGCTGACGGTCAGCGTACCGGTGGTGGTGCTGTAGGTCGTGGTTGTGTCAACGCCAATGACCAGGTTCAGGGGGGCGGGCATCCACGACAGTTGTTGTTGCAGCGCGGTGTTCGCGGTGTTGACCAGGACCGTTTGATAGTTGGCGGTGGTCGGGTCCACCGCGACGCCGCGACGCACCGCCTCCGAAGTTGCCTCGTTGAAGGACTGCATCAGCAACAACGGCAGGCTGTAACTGACCAACCCATAAAACACGGCGAAAAAAATCACGAACACGAGGGCGAATTCAATCGCCACCGCGCCTTTTTGCGTTTTGGGGAGGCCTGCTTTCATGAGTGCGTCTACCCTGACGGTCACTGTGTAATTTCAGCATAGAATCATTCAGCGAAAACGGACGGTTTTTAGCGGATGCAGAGTTTTGTCCTATTGATCTGGCTGACGCTTTGCGCGGCACAGGATGCCCGTGAGCAGCACATCTCCAATGGGCTGACGCTGGGGGGCGCGGCGTTGGCGCTGGGCTATTTGTTGTGGACCGGCAACACGTGGCTGGGGGCTGAGGCACAGCAGGGTGGCTGGGCATTTTTGCTGGCGCTCGCCTTCACCTTGCCCGGCTATGCGATGAGGCGCATGGTAGCAGGGGATGTGAAATTAATGACAGCGTTAGCGCTCGCGACAGACGGTTATCACCTGCTGGGCGCGTTTATCGGCGCCGGCGTGGCCAGTATTGTCTGGTTGCTACTGGCGCCAAAAGTCTGGCCTCATATTCATCAAGGGCTTAGAGCGCATGTTCAATATATGGAGCCTGATGTGTCAAAAAATCCGCCATTTGCCCCGTTCGTGTGGGTGGGCACGCTGCTGAGCCTGGCTTGGATCCACTAGTCGCCCAGCGCCACTGGTTCTATGTACATAGTCAAAAACTACGTCTACTTTCAAATGTTAGTTGTACAGCCCATGACGGTCGGTACAGGAAGGGTCAGCTTTGACTTGGGCATGGAGTAGCGAGTGAATAAAATCAGGTCTGCGGTGAAGGTTCTTGTGGTTGACGATCAGCCGCTGATTGTCGAAGAACTGTGTGAGTTTCTTGAAAGCAGCGGTTACCGCTGTGTTCCTTGTGAATCGAGCAAGCAGGCTGTCGAGCGTTTCAGCGAAGACCTGGACATTGGGTTGGTGCTGTGCGATCTGCACATGCCAGGTCTGGACGGCATCCAGTTGGTTCAGGAGCTGCAGCGGCTGTCCGGCAAGCACCGGGCGTTCGAGGCCATCATGCTCACTGGCCGCGCCGACAAGCAGGATGTGATCAAGGCCCTGCGCGCGGGGATTGCCGATTACTACCAAAAGCCGATTGACCTGGATGAGTTGCTTGAGGGGGTGCAGCGTCAGGAAATTGCCCTGCAGGAGCGGCAAAAAAATGTGGACTTGGGGCATTTGAATCAGAAGTTGCAGTGCCTGTCCGACTCTATCGATGATCTTTATCAGGACCTCGACAAGGTTCGGCGCAGCCCCGTGGTCTCTTCCAGAGACCTTGCCGGTGACGGGCTCAGTGACGCTGATCGGGTGCAGATTCCGACGATTTTCAATCAGTTGTCCCCCAGGCAACTGGATGTGGCCCGCCTGGTGGGCAAGGGCTTGACCAATTATCAGATTGCTTGTGAGTTGGGCATTACCGAAAACACGGTGAAGCTTTATGTGTCGCAGGTGTTGCGGTTGACGCACATGCACAACCGCACGCAGTTAGCGTTGGCCTTGTCACCGAGCAATGCGGCTATTGGCCAGAAAGTGACCGCTCACTAGGCTTTTCTTGAGGCTTGGCCGCGAAAACGGCCTCATCCCTAACGGCCGTCTATTTATTAGCGCCGATTTTCCCTGCGGCATCCGGGTCATAGAGGTCTGGGATTTCGTATCGGTACTTTTTCAGCCAACGCTGCAACGCTTGTTCGCGCTCGGCGGCGGTGGCGGTTTGCGGGGTGGAGGAGGCGGCCAAGTTGTGGCTTTGCAGTTGCAGCCAATCTTCGGTTTCCTGTTGCTGGGGCGACGAAGGGCCAGCATCGATGGCCTGGGCGGCCAACGGCAGACTCAACACGCTCAGGCAGCACGCGCCTTTGAAAGTGATCATCGTAGCCTCCTTGACACTCATTTCAGGGGTGAGGGTTGCGGCTCGGTGACGACAGCCACTTGAGCGCTGGCAACCGGTTTACGGGTATTGCCGGCTTTGAGTTTTTCGGCACGGGCCTGAGCGTCGGTGAATTGCTCCGGGGTCAGGTGCGAGTGGCTGACGATTTCGGCAGCCTGCTGCCAATTGTTCTGATAGAGCAGCAACGTCACCAGGTTCAACGTCGCCAGTTGATCACTTTGCTTGAGTTCAATCGCGGTCAGAAATTCGAAGCGAGCGTCTTCAAGCCTCAGTTGGTTGAGGTACACGACCCCTAAGTCATTGCGGATTTTTCCGTCAGTCGGTGCCAGCCGTGCGGCACGTTGCAGGTGCGCCTGGGCCTGGCCAAAGTCGCCACGGGCGGCGAACAGTTGGCCCAGGCCCTGCTCGGCGTCGGCCGACAGGCAACTGCCGAGCAAGCTGCGGTACAACGGCTCAGCTTCACTGCGCCCCAGCAGGCGATAGACCTTGGCTTTGCGCAGGCGCACCTCGCTGAGGTCGTCGGGTAGGCTTTGCAGGTTGGCCAGGCTGGCGTGCAGTTTGCCGTCATTGGCCAGGTCATCGGCCAGGTTGATGGCCAATTCCTGATCGGAACTTAATTTGCTGCAACTGCCAGGCGACAGCAGGGTCGTCCAGGGTGCTTGCCCATCCGTGGCGCAACCACCGAGCATTATCAGGCTGACGGCGACAATCAGTGCTTTCATCAAACTCTCTCCATGACACAACGTCAGGGCGCGAACGCCCGAGTAATCGCAGTAAAACCAGGGCCTGCCAGCACAATCAATAAGGCTGGAAACAGAAACAGCATCATCACCACGGACATCTTGGCCGACATTTTTGAAATGTATTCCTGAAGGCACGTCAGGCGTCGGTCGTCGAGCAACTGCTTGAGTGCCAGCAAGGATTTCATCGCCCCGCCGCCTTGCTGAATCAGTTGCTGGAGGATCACGCAGGTATCGCTGAACTCATCCACCGCCAGTATCACCGAGGCTTTGTTCAACTCCTGGCCGAGCTCCAGGCCAGAGTCGACCCGCGCCAGAATCAGGCGCAACTCACTGGTCAGCTCCGGTAACAGTTTCTGCCCCTCGGTGCCGAGCACTCGCAACGCCTGCTCCACGGCCATGCCGGACTCGAAGAGAATGCGCAGCAGCGGGATGAAGGTCGAGACTTCCACCGCGATGATTTTCTGTCGCCGCCCCGAGGCATACGCCAACAGTCGCTTGGGCAACAGATAACCGGCGCCCGAGGCGAGCATGGGCACCAGCCAGCCGTGGGGCGCATGAGGGAAAAACACCTCTTGCAGAAACAGCCCCAACCCCAAGGCTAGCAACGGGGTGCTGACTTGGCAGGCGGCGTATAACGAGCGTTCGCGGGCGCGGCGCCAGCCCAGTCGGCTGAGCAGGGTTTGGGTTTCGCTGTCAATGCTGACCGAGCGTTGCCCGAACTTACTGCTCCCCAGGATCCGTAACCAATTGCCGAATCGATTTTCGCGTACCAGGTGACCTTGCAGGCGCAGGGTCACCTGGCGTACCCGACGTCGCGCTTGCAACCAGTCGCCGACCACCAGCAGCAAGGCTCCCAGAAACAGCAAGAGGCTGGCCAGAAGGACCATTTCACACGCTCCGCAACATGCGCCACAGCGCCAGACAGCCGAAGACCTGCAAGCACACAGCAGCGATGAGCATGGTCTGGCCTGCGGAGTCGTGCCACATGCCAAGCATGTAACCAGGGTTAGTCAGCATGAAGTAAGTGACCAAAATCAGCGGCAGTGACCCCAGCACCCAGGCGGTCATTCGTGTTTCCCCGGTCAAGGCGCGCAGTTGCCGCGCACCTTGGTCGCGTTCGCGGATCAGTTTGATCAGGTTCTCCAGCAACTCGCTGGCGTTGCCGCCATAGCGATGATTGACCTTCAGGCCCAGGGCAAACATGCGCAGCTCGTCCTGTTCATAGAGTTCGGCAAAATCGTTCACCGCCTCCGGCAAGTTGACCCCCAGTTGCACATTACGCTGGACCCGGCCCATCGCTCTTTTCAGCGGATCATCGCTGGCGTCGATGCTGCCCATGACCGCGTCGGTCAGCGTGCGTCCGGACTTCAGGCTGCGCACCGTGTGATCGAGTAACGCCGGTAATTGCTCGATCATGCGCACGAGCCGTCGCTGATAGCGCCAGGCGATATACAGGCGCAGCACCAGCGGCGGCGCGAGTAACAAGGCCAGCAGGCCGAGCCAGTCCGCCAGCATAAAACCGCTGATCATGCCCAGGCCCCACAGGCTCAGCCACAGCCAGAGGCGATCGGTTGGACGCCCCAGCCCTGCGCGTAAAAACATCCGTTCAAGGCCGGTCCATGAGGCCTTTTCAATCGCTTGCAGCGGTTGGCCTTCGGCCAGTCGATTGAGCACCCGTTCATTGCCGGTTTTGCGTAGCCCCTGCAAAAAAAGCCGGATCGACAGTCCCAACAGCATCAGGCATACCAGGATCAGAATGATCGGGCCTAGCATGATGAGCGCCTCATGGTTCAGTCCAATCCCAGGCTGAGTTCTCGGCGCAACTTGTCGCCTGCCGGGTTGACCGCCTCGCGCATAAAGCCAAAGCCAGTACGTCGGTCGAGTCGAAACAGTGTGTTGGTGACATAGATGTCCTCGCGCACGCCGACCACCTCCACCACCTCGCTGACGCAGCGTCTGCCGTCGGGCAGGCGAGTCAATTGAATGATCACGTCCAGCGCGGCACAGACCATTTGTCGCAAGGTGCGTTCGGCCACGGTGCGCCCCGTCAGGCCGACCAGGGTTTCGAGGCGCAGCAGGGCGTCCTGGGCGTTGTTGGCGTGTACCGTACTCATCGAACCATCGTGGCCTGTGTTCATGGCCGTGAGTACGTCGAGCACTTCGACGCCGCGAATCTCGCCAAGGATGATCCGGTCCGGGCGCATCCGCAGAGCGTTGCGAATCAAGTCGCTGGCTTTGACTTCGCCGTGGCCTTCGGCGTTGGGCGGGCGGGTCTCCAGGCGCACGACGTGCGGGTGGCCCAGTTGCAGTTCGGCGACGTCTTCGATGGTCACCAGCCGCTCGTTGGGGTTGATCAATTGGCTGAGAATATTCAGCAGCGTGGTTTTACCGGTACCGGTGCCACCGCTGATAAGGATGTTGCAGCGCTTGCCAACGGCCTCCTGGAGGAATTCGAAAATCGCCAGGTCGATGGTTTGCATCGCCATCAGGTCACTGCTTTTGAGCATGTCCTTGCGAAACTTTCGAATTGACAGGCAAGGGCCATCAAGGGCAATCGGCGGAATAATCGCATTGACCCGGCTGCCGTCGGGCAGGCGCGCATCGACCATCGGCGAGGATTCGTCCAGCCGTCGCCCCAACGGCGCCAGGATGCGCTGCATCACGCGCTCGACATGGTGGGCGTCGATGAAGCGCAAATCACTTTGATGCAGCACGCCGTCGCGCTCGACAAACACGCGGTGCGGGCCGTTGACCAGGATTTCAGTCACGGATGGATCACGCAGCAGCACTTCCAGTGGTCCGAAACCGGTGAGTTCGTCGACGATCTCTTCGGCCAGACGCTCCATTTCATAGCGGGAAATCGCCAGGTGCAGGCGCGCGATGTACTCGGCGACCTTGTCGGTGACGAACTGCGCAAGTTGTTGGCGTGAACCCTCCAGCAGGTTTTTGCCGGACTCTTCGATGGCATCAATGATGTAGCGGTGCAGCACCAGTTTCAGGCCTTCATGGTCGGTGTTACCGATAGGGCCGCGCTGAGTGGCGCCGAAGAGTTTTTCGCTGCTCATGGCGTGCCCCGCAACCGCTCGAACCAGCCGGCCTTGGGTTTGACCAGGCCTTCGGAGCGTTTGGCCAATCGTGCGCCGAGGGTGCGCAGGCTTTGCGTGAGTTTTTCCCGGGGGGCCAGTTCGAACAACGTCAGGCCCTGGTTTTTCGCGTTAAGGCGCACTTCGGGGCAGTAGGCCAACACGGCAATCACTTCCAGGTTAAAGGTCTTGCCAAGGGTTTCCGAGTCCGGTGCGACGTTGTTCAAGTAGCGGTCCACCAGTAAGCGTCCGTGATCGAGTTTCATGCCCTTTTCTCGCCACCGGTTGAGCACCGCGAGGTTGCGCCGGCAGTCGAGGACGTTTTGGTCGCTGTACCACAGCAGTTTGTCGCAGTGGCTGACAAAGGTCCGCAGCGCTTCGCTGTCCGGCTGGCCGGTGAGGTTTACGACGATGTGCTGGAAGTGTTGGCGCAGGGCACTGAGCAGCATGTACAGCTCGGCGGCGCTGGTGCTTTCCAGCGGCTCGTCATCGCGCGCATACGCCAGGATCCGCAGGCCCGCTTCGGCAATGGTGAAGGCGCTGTCAATCAGCGTGGCGTCGAGGCGGCGCAAGTGCCGCAAGGCATCACCGAAGTGAAACGAACTCTCGAGCCCCAGCAGCGCGAGGCTGTCGCCATGGGGCAAGCCGAGGTCCAGGAGCAAGGTTTGTTGTCCGCTTTTTTGCACCACCAGCGCCATGTGGTTGGCCAGCAGTGCCCCGTCGGCATTGCTCTGAACGCCGTACAGCACCGTCAGGCCGCCCATTTGTGTACTCGACGCGACGGGCGGCAGACGTTTGCTCAAGCGTCGCACCAGCCCGGCCACTTCACTGGCCCGCGAACCATAGGCGACAAAGTCTCGTGCCCCGGCGCGCATGGCATTGAGTACGAGTTGGTGGTCCATGCCATCGCCAAGGGCGACGATCGCCAGCATTGGTTTGGCTTCCAGTGCGCCTTCGATCAGCGCGCTTTGGGCCACTACGTGTTCGCGGTCGAGCCCGACGAACACCAGGCTGGCGAAAGTCACGTCCACCAGCGCGAGCAATTCGTCAAGGCTGCCGCCACCGGCGCTGACCACTTGGCCAAGGGGAGCGAGGGCACCTTGCAGCCATTCCAGGTCGGTGCTGTTGCGAGTGATCGCGAGAAAGGTCTGGCTTAGGCTCTGGCTCATTGCGAGAGCCCGCTGCGTTTGTCGAAGTTGCCGTTTTCGAGGAAGAACATGCGATAGAAATTGGGGTCGTAGTTGCGCAGTTTTTCCCCTGGCAGCGAGGGCAGTTGTGCGTCGGCTGCCAGTGGCTGTACCAGATGAGGGGTGACGATCATCAGCAGTTCACGCTCTTCGCGGTTGATTTGGGAGCTGCGAAAAAAAGCGCCGAGGACCGGTATGTCACCCAGGCCTGGAAACTTGTTCACCTGTGAACTGTTGGTGGTGCTGATCAGGCCGCTGATGACGAAGCTTTCGCCGTCAGCGAGCGAGATGCTGGTATCGGTGCGGCGTATGGTCAGGGCCGGCACGGTGGTGCCGGCAATGACCACGGCGTTGCTGAAGTCCAGTTCACTGACCTCCGGCGCGACTTTCAAGGCGATACGGTTGCGACCGATGATGGTGGGGGTCAGGGTCAGGCGGATACCGAATTCCTTGTACTCGATGGACACACTGTTACTGCCGGAGCTGGGCACCGGGATCGGGATTTCGCCACCGGCCAGGAAACTCGCGCTTTGCCCGCTCAGCGCCACCAGGCTAGGGCGCGCCAGGGTGTAGGCAAAACCACTGCCCTCCAGCGCGTTGATAATTGCCATGGTCTTGCCGCCGATCCACGAGAAGTTGAACAGGGTATTGTCCACCGGCAGTTTGGGGGTCGTTACCCCGCCGACGCTGGGCAGCGTGCCGGGGGAGCCGAACAGGAAATTGCCGCGGGCACCGATCAACGACGCCGTGGCCTCCTTGAGTTTGGTTCGGCTGACTTCGACGAAGCGGATGTCGGTCTGCACCTGTGACGGCAGCATCGGGTCATCGGACGGCAGCACGCTGGCACTGGTCAGGGCGGTGGTCGCCTTGCCCTGAACAAACACCATGCTTTGGCGCGGTTCGCTGGCGCAGGCGGTCCAGACCATCAGGCTGGTGGCACCGGGGGCCATGCCGGTCAGTAAAAAGGAGGTGCTGGCGTTGGCATGTACGTCGGCGATTTTCGGATCGCCGATGGCCAGCCGTGTGATGGGCACTGGCGATTGCACGTCCTGCTGCAACCCTTCGCCGATTTCGATCACCGGCGGCAAACGGCCCAGCGCTGCGCAATTACCGGTGACTGCGAACGCGGCGTCTACGGGCAGTCCCATCAGCATCAAGGCCCAGAAAACGGGTTTGAACATCGGCGTGGAACGACTCTGCATGCACATCCATCCTTGCTCAGTCATGGGGTTTGCTGGGTGACTTGATTGCCACGTATCACTTCGACCGCTGACCGCGCGGAGCCTGTGTAGCCGCCGCTGGGCGCGGCTTTCTGGGCACCGCCGAGGGCCAGTTGGGTGAACTGGAACAATTGACTGTTGGCCGCCTCGAGTTTGCCCGGCGACGCGCTTTCGCCTGACCAGTATTTGGCCAGGCGCTGCTCTTCGCTGCTGCGCACGGCGAGGCGCAAAGTGCCTACTTGGGTGGCCAGCATCAAACGGCTCAACAGTTGTTCGGGAACGGCCAGTACCACGGTGCGCGCAGCTATCCGGCGCTGGTCCTGTTTAAGTTTGTCGTCAGCGCTCAAGGCCGGCGTGGCGGGTTGACCGTCGTTGGTCAGGCCGAGTTGGTCGCCCACTCCCAACACGCGCAGGGCAGGGACGACGATTTGCGCTGACTGTTGCAGGTTGCTGATGTCCTGGCGCAGGAATAACAGCACATCGACGTAGTCGCCGGGGCTCAGTTGCCCGGCGGCACCGATCACTTCGTCCACGGCCACGGCAAGGGCTCGTTCATCGCGGTGAATCATGCGGGCCAGCGTGCCGCCGGCCTCGAAGCTTTCTTCGTTGAGCCAAGTGCCTGCACTCAGGCGCCGCCAAGGGCTGCGGCCAATGGCTTGGTCCAAGCTGTTCAGGCTGCCGACGGGAACGCTGCGCAGGTGCTCAAGGCTGAGGTCGGCGGCGGTTAGCGCCGTGAAAGGCGCCACGTTATGGGTGAGTACAACGACTGGTTGACGGGTCTCGTCTTGCGCGACGGCGACCGTTTTTTCGACGCTGACCACGGCGCTCGGTGCAACAGCCGGTGGTGCCACAGGTGCGGGTTGGCGGCTCAGTACCAAGCCCCAATAACCGACAAAAATCGCGCCCAGCAAAAGTACCGCTGCAAGGCCCATCGTGATGCGACTGTTCATGAAGGCCTCCCTTTCCCGCTGCTCCGCAATCCGTAATTCCTAACGAGACTTTTCGTCATCAGGCAGCTTTGAACATGCAACTATTTCGCTATTTCCACGCTAGTCGATCTAGAACAAAACGCCATTACTGATCAGGAAATAACTGATTAATTTCGGTGGTTTGGCCAATTAATCAGCGTTTTCTGCCGTCTACCGAGGGGGCTAGTCCTTTGTGATTAATCCGTTCTTACAGTTGTTGACCCGGGGTTTGTTGACAATGCTCTGGTAGCGCAGAGGACGACTGTCGCAGTAGCGTTGTATCGGCGCCACAGGCGCAAAGGAGTGGACCTATGATTCTCGAATATCTGTGGCTTAGAGCCCGACTGTTTTTCAACCGCACCGAAGGAGCGTCGGCGATTGAGTACGCCATTGTGGTGGCGATGGTGGCAGTGGTAGTTGTGGTGTTTGTGACACCTATTGGCACCAAGGTTTTGAATATTTTCAACTCTGTGCTGGTTGCGCTCGGCGGCACGGCCGTTGCCAAACCCACGCCATAATCGGGCCCGTTTCTTGGCAATACATGCCCGAACGTGCCGTTTCTGATGGGTGGCCCAGGAAAACGCGCTCGGGCTGGGGTTGATCGCTGGATTAATGTTGCCTGGGTGCCCATGGGCACGAAGGAGAACTTCCATGCTCTTTGAATACCTGATGCTGCGCGCGCGTTTTTTCCTGAACAACACCGAAGCGGCGTCGGCCATCGAGTACGCCATTGTGGTGGCGATGATCGCGGTGGTGGTCGTGGTATTCATCACGCCCGTCGGCGCCAAGCTGTTGGCGATTTTCAATAATCTGTTGGTCGCACTGGGCGGAACCGCACAGACGGCGCCGGTGCAAACGCCCTGATTGGGGTGAACATCGCATTCAATCAATGACGCACTACACTTGGTTTTTCCTTCAGCCCTCAGGTGTCGCCCATGAACTCTTCCTCGCCGCCACGCCAACAACTGCTGCTTGTTGACGATGAAGAGGACGCGTTGCTGGAACTGGCTGAGCTGCTGGAGGGCGAGGGCTTCAGTTGCTTTACCGCCACGTCGGTCAAACTCGCTTTGCACCATTTGACGCGCAATCCCGATATCGCTTTGGTCATCACTGATCTGCGCATGCCGGAGGAAAGCGGTATGTCGTTGATCAAGCGGTTGCGCGAGCACACCTCGCGCGAGCATCTACCGGTGATTGTCACGTCGGGGCATGCGGACATGGAGGATGTGAGCGATATGCTGCGTTTGCAGGTGCTTGATCTGTTTCGCAAGCCGATCTATCACGTGCGGTTGCTGGAGACGCTGGACAATCTGTTTCCGCAACCCAAGGTCAATCTGGGTTAGCCCTTACGGCAATACACTGTTGGCCAGCGTCCCAAAAATCACCCCAATGCTTAGCCCACAGCGTCCGGTCTTCGCTTGGACCTGATGATGGCGGCCTGACCGCAGACCTGTTTTTGCGGGGTATCTCACTTCGCACAATACCGCCGCCCCTACCTACAGCTGATAACTGAAGCTAATGCTGTAGCGCGGTCTTCTGTTTAGCGTGTCCAGCGCTTCATCGGACATCGGCTTGGCGGCTTCCAGGGCAATGTTGTAGTACTTGGCATCGCCAAACCTCAAGCCGACAGCCGCCGAGGACAGGTTGTTGCCCTGGACGGGCAGTTGGTTGAACCAGGTCTTGGCGCGGTCCAGCACGGCATACGGTTGCAACACGCGCAGCCAGTTGCCGTCGCGATGGAAGCTGTAGTTCACCTCGTAAGCCACGCCCCAACCCTTGTCTGCGGACGCTTGGTCGTCGGGGTAGCCGCGACCGAAGTTCTGCCCGCCGAACACCGCGCGTTCACTGGTGGGCAGCGTGTCGTCGCTCCAATACAGCGCAGCCGAGAGTACGCCTTGCCAGTTGTCGAAGAATTTGTCGCTTTGCACCCCTGATAGCCGCAGGCGGAAGAAGTCCAGGTCGTAGGCGCTGTTGTTGCTGTTGGCCCCCATGCCATTGATGCCCTGATACACGCCCGCGCTGATGATCCTCAGTTGTTGGGCATCGGTCTTACGCCAGTCGCTTTCGAACGCGAGGGCGCGGATGTCGGTGCGTTCTTCGAGGCTTAAGGGGAGGCCGATCACGTTGTAGCGGGTTGTGTCGTTGACGGCATAAAGCCGCGCACCGGCGCTGAGTAACTCGTTGGGGGAGGCGATCAGGGGGTGGCTGAAACCGATGGAATAGCGATCGTCCGCTTGGTGTGGCTTTAGATCCAGGCCGTTGTCCAGTCGCAGGTAAGTGCTGGGGTCTGCACGGTAGCGCGAGGCCGACAGGCTCAGTTGCGTGCCCTCGGCGTTGAGGAACTGGTTGTAGTCCAGGCGAGAGTAATGCTCGGCGTTTTGTCCGGGGGGGAATAGCCCGCTGAGTGTTAGTTGTTCGCCCATGGAAGTCTGCGAGTTACTGCTCACCCCGATCAAGGCCTGAGTGCCGGTGCGATTGTCTTCGGTGGTGCTCAGGGTGCTGGTGAACGGTTTGCGGCTGGCCTGGACGATCAGATAGGCCGCGCCGTCGGTGGTGCCAGGGGGGGGCACTTGCGCCTGCAAGGTAACGCCGGGGATGCGGCTCATCAGCGTGGTGTAGCGCTCGAAGGTCTTGCGGGTCAGTGGCCGTTCGGCCTGAAGCTTGGCCACCAGTTTGTCCAGCAGGCCTTTGACTGGGCCGATATCGCCCTGCAACTGATAGTCCTTAATGTAGCCCTCCACCAGCACCACGCGGACCATGCCCTTGTCGAAACTCTGCTGGGGCAGGAAGGCGTAGGACAGCAGGTAACCGTCCTGTTGATAGCGACGGGTGATGCTGCGTGTCGCTTCGATCACTGCGGCGAGGTTGGTTTCATGCCCCAGCAGCGGTTGAAAGAGCGCCGCCAGTTCGTTGAGCGGGTAAATCGTTCCGCCCTCTATCTGCACGTTCGTGAGGCGGACCTTGGTGCCCATCATTAACGGTTGGGTCTGGGTGGCACCGGGTTCGGGCACCTGCAATGGCGTCGTGGTTGGACGGTAGGCGTCGGCAGGCAGATTGGGCACGGGCAGGTTGCGAATGGTCTGGTTGCTATTGAGAAAGCTGGGAAGGGTGTCGGCGAAGGCGATAGAACTGACAGTGATTAGCAGCAAGCAAGCTATAACGCGCATAGGACACTCCATGGTCAGATCGCAACAACCGGTGGGTCAGGTTCCTGGACCTGCATACAGCGCCACGGGTGTCGAACTCCTAAAGAAAAAGCGGAAGACTCATCTGAGTTTTCCGCTCTCAACCAAGCGTAGGCGCTGTAGGTGAGGCCGTCGAATAGGCCGGGTGCAATTCAGTTATTTTCGGCTACTCAAGCCACCGGCGAGACCGCCCAGCAAACCCCCGGTTGTGCCGGTGCCGCCGCTGACCAGTCCACCAACTGCGCCGAGGGTAGTGCCTGTCGAGGCGACGGTGTTGCCGATTGCGGCAGTCACAGGGTTGGCGTTACTGGCTGCGATGGCGGTTCCGAGGCTGCCCACGGCGCCGCCGACCTGGTTGGTCAGAGTGCTGACGGGAGCGCCGAGGCCGGAAGCGGCTCCCACATTTTGAGTCAGGCCGGAGATGCCGCTGACAACCGGGGTCAGACCTGCGCCCACGCCGCTGCCGAGGCTGGCCAAAGAGGCAGTGACTCCGGTATTGGACGTCCCGGAGCCACCGAGCGCGGTGTTGAGTGAGGACACGGTATTGCCCGCTGCGGCGAGGGTGGCACCGCCGGCGCTGAGCAAGCCGCTGTGACTGCCAGCGTTCAAACCATTGCCGACGTTGACCACTGCGCCACCGACTGTTTGCAGCAGTCCGGTGCCACCCAGACCGGTGCCGACACCGCGGCTCCCGGCGCCGGAGGACACCATGAGTCCGCCGGCGGTGCCCAGGGTAATGCCCGAATTAGTCATTGCGCCGCCGAGGGTATCGCTGAGCGCGTTGCCGTTGCCGGCCGCCGTCACTTTGCTGCCCAGCCCGCCGAGTGCATTGTCGACGCCATGGAGTACGCCATCGACGGGGTTGCCGATGCCCGAGGCGCTGCCGACCTTACCGCTTAGCCCTTCGGCCAGGGTCACCACTGGCACCAGCACTTGATTACCCATGCCATCGGTGAGTGAACCCACGGGGCCACTGCTGGTGGCGGTGGTCAAGGTGTCACCGAGCATGGTGACTTTGTCACCGACGCCACCGAGCACTGGGGCCACTTGGGTGACCATGCCGCCGACGACGGCAAGACGGCGGGTAGCGGTCGCCAGCCTGCTACTGATGCCGGTCACTCCGGTGCCAGCGTCGGAGACGACATTGCCGACGGTGGCCGTCGTCGTGCTCAAGGCATCAGGGTTGGAACCCAGTGTTCCGAGACCATCGGTGAGGCCGGCGCCGGTGGTATCGACTACGTTGGCGGTGGTCCTGAGGGCACTTTGCACGACTCCTCCGACAACGGGCATGGTGGTCAGCGAGGTGCCGACATCGCCGACACCGGTGCCGACGCTACTGAGCAGCGATCCCATGTCGGACGCCAGACTGCTGGTGGTCAGTGCTCGGTTGACGGTGCCTCCGGCGCCCGTACCACCAGTGCCAGCAGTCACGCCGCCGCTCACGCCGCCAGTGCCGGTAACGCCTGTGTCAGTGCTGCCGTTGCCGGTAGCCGCCGTGGTTGCGCCGCCGGTAGCGCCTGAGCTACCCGAGCCCGTTGCGGCGGTGCCCGAAGTTGTGCCGGTGGAGGCGCCATCGCTGCTGCGATGACCGCCACCGCCGCTGCTGCACCCGGCCAGGCCGAGAGAAAGGATCAACGCCAATGCGATTGTTGATTTGCACCACACTTGAGTTTTCATGAGTGAGATTCCTTGCACCTGTTACAACGTTCTTCTTCTTAGGCGGCCCGCCGGTTTCCTCGCCGGTAATGCCGTCATCCGTTGCTGACATCACAGGCGCAAGCGCGCTATTTCACCATTCTCAAGTTGGTATTAATCACTTTATAGAGGGGTAGCCGATTGCCACCCAAGGACTAATACCTTGGGCGTAACTAAGCGATTTTCTCGGGGGCGATTTCGTTGTAAATCAATGGGTGGTGTTTTTAACGGGCGGCGTGAAGGCGGGGCAAAAACTTAAGTGATATACACACAATTAATCATGTTCACGGCGGTGAATCGTTGGCTGTTTCGTCAGGCATGGCGCGTTATCGCGTGTACGCAAGCTCGCGAGGACGGTCTCAATACACTCGCCACAGACCTGCAGAAAAAAACCTCAGGCAATCGGGCGCCAATGCCCGAGCATGTGCTCCAGGTCGCCAACGCCCACCAACCGCAAGTCACCGCTGGAGGCCGCCGCGCTGGACAGCAGCGTCACTTCGCTGGGCAGCCGTACCGGTTTGCGAAACTGCACCGCAATCTCGATATTCGCTGTCGGTAGGTAATCGGCAAGCGCCGCCAGTGTCCGGGCCTTGTTCCATAAACCATGGGCGATGGCGCAGGGGAAACCGAAGAGTTTGGCGCTGATGGCACTCAGGTGAATCAGGTTGTAGTCGCCTGACACGCTGGCGTACTGGCGACCTGCGTTTGCCGG